>JBMYKD010000005.1:0-106998 GCA_049595035.1 Puniceispirillales bacterium (SeqCode)
AAGGTATGGAAAAGGGTTCAGGTCCATACTTTTTTTCACAGCACAAGCATAGGCGTTCTTTTTTTCCAGAGAACTAGCGAGATTTTCTGCAAATGCTGAAAAACTGCAAAAAAGCATCAACAGTAATATTCCCATTGATGTTGTCAGAAGTCGTACAGTCATAAACTCAAGCCTGTTCACATGCCACCTATGAGTTGTAGTATGGGGCAATGCTGCACACTAAAGATATTTGAAAGTAATTAGGGTGTCAATAATAGGCGACCACTAGCATTATAAAATCTTTATCACCACCCTCTGATTGTGGTGATTTTGAGTATTATAATACTCAAAAAATGTTAACGCATTGATTTATATATTATTTATCAGGCCAACCACCCCGAACCAGATAAAGCCTATCCCTATCCCTATCCTTATTCTTATCTTCATCACTCGCCGATGTGATCAGACAGCGCATCAAGGATGGGGCAGTCCGGTCTGTCATCCCCCTGACAGGCCGTTGCCAGCCTATTCAGCTGATCTTTCAGGCTTTGCAATTCCTTCAGATGCTTATCGATTTCGGCAATTTTTTCCATGGTGAGGGATTTTACCTCTTTGCTTGGCCTGTCCTTATTTTCATAAAGCGCCAGCAATTCCCGGCATTCGTCAATGCTGAAATTGAACTTTCTGGCTTTACCAACAAATTGAAGCTTCGCCACATCATTTTCCGAAAAATCCCGGTATCCGCTATCAGGATTGATATGTGGTCTGATCACGCCAATATCACTGTAATAGCGAACGGTTTTGACCGTTAACCCCGATAGGCTGGCCGCTTTACCGATATTCATGTTTTTGCTTTCCTTTTTTCTTGCCTTTCCAGTTACAGGAGAGTTTAGAGTGCTTCAATCAGGAGGTCAATATGGCATCAATCGCAATGCATTTAGCCATCAACTGGCAATGCAGACATACATGGAAAACAGCATCCTATAACACATCATGGTGTTTGCTTGGGTGTTCTATCGGTGATTTCGGAACGATTGCGTATTTTCAGTTTATGGGCATTGACTGGCCTGTGTTGGCTATCATGACGCTGGCCATTTTTAACGGGCTGGTCACCTCAATCATTCTGGAAACTATCATTCTGGCGCGACAGATGGCATTGAATCTGGCCTTTAAAACCGCTATTGGCATGTCGCTGATTTCCATGATTTCGATGGAAGCGGCGATGAATCTGACCGATGTCATGCTAACCGGCGGCGCCAAGCTGACCTGGTGGGTTATTCCGTTCATGCTCTTTGCCGGATTTATTACCCCGCTTCCCTATAATTACTGGCGGCTAAAGGCGCTGGGCAAGGCATGCCACTGATTATACAATTTTGAGTGCTATAATACTCAAAATCTTTTAGTGAGATGTTTTTATTGGTAAGTTAAAGCGGTAAACCCGTGCTAAAATCTGTTAAGATCTGGCGGTCTTTTATCGACCGAACTATTTTTTTCCAAAAGCTTGCGGATCGCTTCCAGATGTGACTGGATAAGAATAATCTGAGACAAAATCCCGATTAAAAATAAAAGATAACCAAGAAAAATCATTGCCGGAATAACCAGAGCAATGTCAGAACTATGTAAAGGTGAATGCGGATATTCGTTTAACATAAGAAGAAACAGCAATGATAAGATAGCAAGCGCAATAAACGCCAATATTATCACAAAGATGGCTAGGGCGTTTAAAACCGTGGTAACACGCCCAGCAAACCGGTTCAGCCTTAATGAATAACTGTCTGACATTGTTTTCTCCATGTTTTTAGACGGAAAAAACAATATCAATAATAGATTAATAAATTCTTAATCTAACGGAATAAAGGCTCAACCCAGCAAGTGCCGATCTCTTAACGCGGTGGTGATTTCATCCAGAATGGCCGGATCATCAATAGTGGCTGGCATATTATACGGCTCCCCATCGATAATCTTCTGCATGGTTCCCCGCAGAATCTTGCCTGATCGCGTTTTCGGCAGACGTTTGACGACTACCGCTGTTTTAAACGCCGCCACGGCACCAATCTGTTTCCGCACCAGCTGGACTAATTCGGCTTCCAGCATATCCGGAGTTTTTTCGACGCCATCATTGATGACATAAAACCCGACGGGCAACTGGCCTTTCAGCTGATCAGCCGCGCCCACCACCGCGCATTCGGCAATATCGGGGTGACTGGTGATGACTTCTTCCATCCCGCCTGTTGAAAGCCGGTGGCCTGCCACATTAATAATATCATCGGTGCGCGCCATGATGAACACATTGCCATCGGCATCAATCATGCCCGCATCGGATGTCATATAATAGCCGGGAAAAGTGTGCAGATAGGCTTCATGAAACCGGTCATCCGCGCCCCATAATGTGGTCAGGCATGATGGCGGCAGGGGCAGTTTCACCACAATATTGCCAAGTGTGCCATGTTCCACCGGCTGACCTTCATCATCCAGCACCTGCACATCATAGCCCGGCATGGGTCGGCCGGATGATCCGGGGGGCACTTCAACCAGACCAAGCCCTAGCGGATTGCCGGCAATCGTCCAGCCGGTTTCGGTTTGCCACCAGTGGTCAATCACCGGCACATTCAGCTTTTCTATGGCCCAGTGCAGAGTATCTGGGTCTGTCCGCTCTCCGGCGAGGAACAATGCCCGAAAGCCGCTGAGATCATAATCACTGATCAGATCACCTTGGGGGTCAACCTTGCGGATTGCCCGAAACGCCGTGGGGGCGGTAAATAGCGCTGAAACCTGATAGGTGCTAATCACCCGCCAGAATGCGCCTGCATCTGGTGTGCCAACGGGCTTGCCTTCATAAATGATGCTGCTGCAACCAAATAATAGCGGCGCATAACAGATATAGCTATGGCCCACCACCCAGCCCACATCTGATGCCGCCCAGAATACCTCCCCCGGGCGCATCCCATAGATATGATCCATCGTCCAGATCAGCGCGGCCATATGCCCGCCATTATCACGGACGACGCCCTTAGGCTGACCGGTGGTGCCAGAGGTATAGAGAATATAAAGCGGATCAGTGGCCTTGACCGGTACACATTCCTGTTTACTTCCGGCGGTGCGGGCATCTGCCATTTCACTGGCGTAATCAAAATCGCGCCCATCAATCAAATCGCAATTCTGCTGTTCTCTTGCCAGTATCAGACAGATATCCGGCTTATGCCTAGCCTGTTCAATGGCCTGATCAAGTAAAGGTTTATAGGCAATAACGCCTGATGGCTCAATGCCGCAGGTGGCAGATATGATGGCTTTAGGGGTGGCATCATTAATCCGGATAGCAAGTTCTGCCGGGGCAAAACCGCCAAACACAACTGAATGAATGGCACCAAGTCGCGCCACGGCTAGCATGGCGATGACGGCTTCTGGTACCATGGGCATGTAGATGATGACACGGTCACCTTTTGTTACGCCGCGCTTTGCCAGCACCGCCGCCAGTGTTTCCACGTCATCCAGCAATTCCGCATAGCTGATCTGTCTGGATGAGGAGGTAATGGGGCTATCATAAATCAATGCGGGCTGATCGCCGCGTCCGGCTAAGACATGCCTGTCGACAGCATTATAGCATGTGTTTGTGATCGCATCAGGAAACCACCGACCGGATAGATGGTTTTCCCCGTCAAAGCATGTGGTCGGTGCCGTGAACCAGTCAATCTGTTCTGCCGCCTTCATCCAGAAAGCCTGCGGGTCCTGTTTCCACTGATTATAAATATCCTGATACTGCATTGCCGCCATCTGGCTTCCCTCATAAATATTCTATCGTTATATTATCCACTGAAAGATTAATCTGCTTCGACCCATTCGACAAGCCCGGGATAACGGTTCTTGTGTTTTGATGGATATCTTGACCACCAAAAAGCATGCGAGTAAGACTACATAATGGATCAAGACCAATCACAATCAGCCCAGCATGACCGCTTTGCCCCGCTTGATGATCCGAAACAGGTAGCGTGGCTTGCTATCCGTGATCTCTGTCAGGTGCCGGGTTTGGGGCTGTTTTTTTCCATGGTAGGATTTTCCGCTATCGCGCGTGAGGCCGGGTTCGGGCTCAAAGAAGCGCTGGCGACCAGTGCGCTGGTCTGGGGAATGCCGGGACAGGTGGCGATGGCAAGTCTGTATCTGGCCGGGGCGTCGGCGGCGGTGATTTTCATGGCGGTTGCACTGGCTAATATGCGGATGATGCTGATGGTGGTTTCTTCGGTTGATCTGATCGGGTTTCGCCGGCATGGGACGGCCATTATCAAACAGATCCTTCTGATGCATTTTCTGGCTATCACCACATGGATACAGCTTTCCGTAGTGCGTGGTAAAGTGGCGGATCGCGCCATGATTATATATTTTACGGCCTTTGCCCTGCCCTTATTTGTCATTGGTATGATGGGGACGTTATTAGGGTTCTATCTGGTTGATATCGTGCCGCCCATGTTGCTAAAGGCTATCGTTTTTACGACACCACTTTATATTTTGATGATGGTAGCCAAAATCAGAATACAGCTTTTTCGTTATGCTGGCGTGGTTGGTGGCAGTTTGGCACCGCTACTTTATCCGGTCATAGGGGAATGGGCTATTCTTACCGCTGGCATAGTTGGGGGAACGCTGGTCATGTTACCGCGTCTTTATGCGGCCAGACAGGTTCGGCAAAAACGCAGGCAAGCTAGAGATATCCAGTCATGAATGATCAGTCATTATATTTATGGATGCTCATTTTACTGGCATTTATTGCTACCGATATCTGGCGGGTTCTTGGTGTATTGCTGGCCAATCATATCTCACCGGAAAGCTTGTTCATGAAATGGATCAATGCTGTTGCCTATGCTATGGTATGCGGGGTCATGATGCTTGTTGTGGTGCATCCATCCGGGCTTGTGGCCAGTTCATCCCTGCTAGCACGGCTTCCGGCTTTTGCGGTGACAATCGGGTTAATGCTGTGGCGCGGCAATACTTTACTTGCGGTATCATCAGGCGCAATAACATTTTTCTGTCTGGATATGCTTACAAGTTCTTGACCATTAAAATGCCCTTTTTTGCATGAGAGGGCTTGTAGCATCGCTCTTTCAGATCATATAATATAACAAACCAATAAGAGTACGAATATGTCTATCACTGCAGAAGAAATTATCACTAACCTTGATCTCCAGCCACATCCGGAAGGAGGCTGGTATCGGGAAACTTTCAATAATCGTGCTGATGGTGAAATTCGTGGCACCATGACAGCGATTTACTTTCTCCTCAAAAAGGGGGAAACATCACATTGGCATCGGGTGCTGGATGCGGACGAAGTATGGTCATGGATAGCTGGTGGCTCGCTGACCTTTTCCCATATTGCGCCAGCAAGTGAAACAGATGAAAACCCAGATGTAAAACAGCTCACCATTGGCATGGATCTGGCAGCAGGCGAAGTGCCACAACTCACCGTTAAAGCAGGGCATTGGCAAACAGCTTCGGCGCGGGATGATTTTGTGCTGGTGTCTTGTGTGACGTCTCCCGGCTTTGTGTTTGACAGTTTTGAATTAGCACCACAGAATTTCCAGCCCGGCTTTATTTTCTAACATATCGATTAATGCAACAGAAAAGATCATTCTGATTTAAAACTTGACGTGTCGATCGTTTGATATTAGTAATGAGAACTATTCGCAATATCATAATCAGGAAAAGCGTGTGATATTTACTGTTTTTATTGAAAATGTTTCTATATAAACCCTTATATGATGGTGGAAAAAATGATAACTTCAATGTTGAAATCCTACTTTCGGAAAAGCGGTATCCGGCTATCTCTGGTCATGGTACTGGTTATTGCTTTCATCACGGGCGGCAATGGTCTGGCCCAGACTGCAAAAGCCGACACGCTGAATATCTATTCATCGCGGAGCCCGCAATTAATACAGCCTCTGCTTGATGCTTATACGGCAAAAACTGGCATAAATTTCAAAGTGCTTCATCTTTCTGATGGTATGGCGCAAAGATTGAAAGCCGAAGGTGAGAACACGCCAGCAGATATTGTTTTGACGGTTGATATCTCACGGCTATCGGAAATAGATGATCTGGGGGTATTAGCGGCGGTGGATTCCCCTTTGCTGAGGGCAAATATCCCGGCCAAATGGCGTGATACGGATCATCACTGGTTTGGATTATCGACCCGGGCGCGGGTCGCTGTCGTTTCTATCGAACGGGTGGATGCCAACGCATTGAAACGGGTGGAAGACCTGGCGAAACCAGAGTGGCGTGGGCGTATCTGCACGCGAAAGGGAAGCCATCCCTATAACCGTGCGTTACTGGCGTCGCTGGTTGCTCATAATGGGCCGGAGGCGGCACAAGAATGGACTAAGGGGCTAGTGGCCAATATGGCCCGGAAACCACAAGGCAATGACAGAGCGCAGGCCAATGCTATTCACGCCGGTCTTTGTGATATTGCCCTGATGAACACCTATTATTACGGGTTGATGAAATTCAATCTGAAAAACACTGAACAGCAGGAATGGGCAAAATCCGTTAAAATCCTATTTCTTAATCAGGGTGATGGTGATCGGGGTCAGCATGTGAATATTACCGGTGCCGGTATTCTTGCTTCCAGCGAAAAATATGATGCGGCTGTCACTTTTCTGGAATGGTTATCAGAACCTGCGGCGCAACGGATATATGCAAGCACCAATTACGAATATCCGGTGAATCCTTCGGTAGAAGCAGATGATGAAATTGCATCATGGGGGGCATTTCGGCCGGATGATTTGCCGGTACAATCTCTGGCTGAACATGCGGCTATGGCGCAACGAATTATTAATATAACGGGCTGGTAAAACTTGCCATAGGATCATTGATCCTGTCATAATAAAAACTCACTCCATCATGACGGGATCATGTTCATGTCACATCTTTCTATTCCTGCCCCTAGCTCACGGTTGCGGCGTTGTCTGTTATCTAGTCCGGCGTCTTCAGCAAAAATGATGGCAAAGGCGGCGGCATCTGATGCTGATGCGGTGTTTCTTGATCTGGAAGATTCGGTTGCGCCCAATGCCAAGGCCGAGGCACGTCATCTTGCGATTGAGGCGTTAAAATCCAATGACTGGCGCGGGGCTGGCAAATCCGTATCTGTTCGCGTTAATGGACTGGATACCGCATGGACAACCGAAGATATAACCACGCTGATAAAAGAAGCTGGTCGCCATATTGATACATTCATTATTCCTAAAGTAGGATGCCGTGATGATCTCTATGCCGCGGATGTCATGATCACCCAGACGTGCCGTGCGGTTGGGTTAGACAGGATCATCACCATGGAAGGTCTGATAGAAAGCGCGGCAGGTGTCATGGCAATTAATGATATCGCTGGTTATAATCGTTATATTGGCAATTTGCGATTAGAAGCCTTACATTTTGGGGCAGGTGATTATGCCGCGACTATTCGTTCGCCCACAATTTCCATTGGTGGGGCAATCCCCGATTATCCGGGGGATATCTGGCATTATCCCCTATCGGCTATGGTTGCCGCCTGTCATTCCAACGGAGTTGTTCCCATGGATAGTGCATATGGTGATTTTAATGACCCGGATGGCTATATAGTGGTCGCAAAGCGGGCACGGGCGTTAGGCATGGCAGGAAAATGGGCTATTCATCCGTCCCAGATTGCGCTGGCTAATGATATATTTACCCCGGACGCCGATAGCATTGCCCGAGCTGAGGCCATGATCCGCGCGTTAGAAGCATCAGAAGAAGCAGGTGCAGGCGCGGTTATGTATGAAGGACAGATGATTGATGCGGCATCAACCCGAATGGCAGAAAACATTGTTGCCATGGCAAGGATGCTCAAACAAAATCAACGCTAACACCATGTCAGCAGATTGGCGACAAATAGCTATTGCTATTTATGATAAGGTCGTTGCAACAGGTCAACCTGATCATGTTGTCAGGCAAGCGTTATCACAGATGAATGTAGCAAATATCTCTGCGGTGCTGGCGGTTGGCAAGGCGGCGATTGGCATGGCGCAATCTGCATATCGATGCGGGGTGCAGGTTGATCCTGATAAAGCGCTTATTATCGCGCCATATAGTGATCAATCCGATACCGCCATGATGGATCAGCATAATAGCCTATCATGGCCATTGATTTCATCTGCCCATCCGGTGCCAGATCATAACAGTCTTATGGCAGGGCAAAGGGCGTCAGCATTATGCCAGTCCCTTGCTGATGATGATCATATGCTGGTGCTGTTAAGTGGGGGTGCGTCAGCGCTGATGGTAAATCCCCAGCCGCCATTAACGCTTGCGGATAAAATCATTTTGAATGAACGCCTATTGGCTAGTGGCGGTGATATTCACCAGATTAACGCCGTCCGGCGTCTGGTATCTCAAATCAAGGGTGGACGTATGGCGCGGATGACAGCACCGGCGCAAGTGACTCAGCTGATCATATCCGATGTTGATAATGATCAGCTATCATCTATCGCAAGCGGTATCATGGCTGCCAATCCAATGTCATTATCCGAACATCTGGCTGTTATAGATAGCCTTGGTCTGAATGATTTGCCATTTATGCCCGTTTTGGCGGATCAGCTTGCTAAAGATGCTATGCTGGCTCCATTATTGCCAGATGATCCGGTATTTGAGCATGTCAAAAGTCACATTCTCGCTAGCAATAGACAAATGATACACACCGGAGTCATATCTTCGGTTTTTGCCGAAAATCATGATGATGACGCTTCCCCCCTGCCGCTGATAACAGATTATCCAAGGCTGTCGGGTGAAGCCAGCCAGATGGGCAGGCGTCTGGCAGAGGCGACGATATCAGCCGTCAACAGCAGAAAACAGCCGGTGATCGGGATCACCGGGGGGGAAACGGTAGTAACATTACCGGCAGATCATGGTCGGGGTGGCCGGTCACAAGAACTGGCTCTTGCCTTTGCGCTAGCCATGCAGGATAAGAATATGCCATGGCTTATTCTGGCCGCTGGAACTGATGGCAGAGATGGGCCAACGGATGCTGCTGGCGCCATTCTCAATAGCCAGATGCCGCTGGATAAAGTGGCCGCAGAATATGCCCTGAGGCATCATGATGCATGGACAATATTAGATCAGATGGAAGGCTTGTTTCGACCGGGTGCAAGTGGTACTAATCTGGCTGATCTTGTTGTTATCCTAGCAGGATAAATGGCAAATTGAGTAGATAGCTCATCAATAAAGACTCTATTTATGGTACAAGGCTGATGAAAATACGATTGATAGCATTTTTAACGCTGATATGTTCAGGCATAATGGCAAACGCGCATGCTGATGAAATCAGGATTGGTGATCTGATCTTGCATGATCCTTGGATCAAGGCAACGACCGGAAACAAACCTGTGACTGGCGGTTATGTCATGATAGATAATCAGGCAGATAGCGATGACCGGTTAATCGGTGTTGAAGCTGATTTTGCAGGCAAGTCAGAAATCCATGAAATGAAAATGGTCAATAACGTCATGAAGATGCGGCCATTAGTGGATGGTCTGGTTTTGCCGGCAGGCGAACATACCATGCTTAAGCCGGGTGGATATCATCTTATGTTCATGAAGCTCAAAGAACCGATTAACATGGATCAACGTTACGCCATTACTCTGATATTTGAAAAAGCCGGGCCGGTTGAAATTAGCTTGATGGCCAAAAACCCCAACGGCATGCAATCGCATTTGCATGAATAGCCATGAATATACTGGTATGAGGAGATAAACATATGGATAATCTGACCCATTTGGGCAAACCGTCATCGCTTCCGCAATCACCCGAAGAAGCCGTGCTTGACCGGGTGCCTAATCCGCATCCTGATACCATGTTTGTGGCGCGTTTTACCCAGCCTGAGTTTACTTCACTCTGTCCGGTGACCGCTCAGCCCGATTTTGCCCATCTTATGATTGACTATATCCCTAATCAATGGATGGTGGAATCCAAATCCCTTAAAATATACCTGAACAGTTTCCGCAATCATCAGGATTTTCATGAAGCATGCACTGTTGGTATCGGTAAACGTATAACAGAACTGCTAGAACCACACTGGTTCCGGATTGGCGGCTACTGGTATCCGCGTGGCGGAATGCCGATAGATGTATTCTGGCAATATGGGACGCCCCCAGAAGGTGTCTGGATTCCCGAACAGGGCGTTGCCGGATACAGAGGCCGCGGTTAACCTGATCTTCCACAAAGGGGAAGGATCATGGCGCAAAGGCAAGGGCGCGGGCAAACATAGCCTGATCAACATTTCCACCTGAAATAATGACGACGCTTGTTTTGTCCTTGGCCTCGATTTTTCCTGATAGGATAGCGGCTAATGCAACAGCACCACCCGGTTCAGCCACACATTTAAGATATTGCCATGCTCTTGCCATTGCCATTAATGCTTCATCATCACTAACACTTACCGCTTTGCTGACATGTTCCCTGTTGATAGCAAAGGTCATTTCCCCCGGCATGGCGGTAATAATGGAATCACAGATAGATCGCGCGTCGGGATCATTACTAACCCGCTTACCTTGTTCTAGTGATCGCTTAAAATCATCAAATCCATCTGGTTCCGCGGCAATGATATCAATGTCCAGAAAATGATGATGAATGCCAATGCTGATGCCAGCCAGCAAACCACCTCCTCCGGTGCAACAGATTAACTGATCTGGGGTAATACTCTGGTCTTTTAGACGATGGGCAATTTCAATCCCTATGGTGCCTTGTCCCGCAATAACTGGCAGATATTCAAATGGTGGAATTAATGTTGCGCCCTGTTCTTTGGCAATGGCCGCCCCTATATCCTCACGGCTTTCGCTGTAACGATCATATGTAACAACCTGACCGCCAAATGCTTTTGTATTGGCCACTTTCATGGCTGGTGCGTCTTCTGGCATGATAATGGTGGCTAGCATGCCGCGAGATGAAGCAGCAGCAGCGACAGCAGCGGCATGATTGCCAGATGAATAGGCAACGACATGGGTGACATCATCAGACAGATTCCATATGGCATTGATTGCCCCGCGAAACTTGAATGATCCGGTTTTCTGTAATGGTTCTGCTTTAACAAGAACGCGGCCACCCACTAGCTGGTTAAGCAGTGGTGATTCCAGCAAAGGGGTTTGCACAATATGCGGAGCTGTTCGTTTAACCGCTTCTTCAAGGTCTGGATAGGTTGGTAATTTCATGCTTTTGTCCTGATGGTGTCTTTCTGGCATATTCTGATCTGGCAACAGATATCATGATAGTCTAAATCTTTCTTCATGAAAACGAAACCTTGAAGTATGGCGCGGTTAGTTTTATTGTCGCTCCTGATTATCACTTCACTCTATGGGATATAAGACAATGATGACAGGCGATCCATTATTTCGGGGTTCATATGTTGCTTTGGTGACGCCATTTTCAAATGGTGTTGTTGATGAAGCCGCATTTCGAAAACTGGTATCCTGGCAAATTGATCAGGGCACAAATGGTCTTATCCCTGTTGGTACGACAGGTGAGTCGCCAACCCTTAGCCATGATGAACATAAACAGGTCGTGGAATTATGTATTGATGAAGCCGCTGGCCGTGTGCCGGTCATTGCGGGTGCCGGATCAAATGCAACTGCAGAAGCGGTTGATTTTGTTCGTCATGCAAGTCAGGCCGGGGCAGATGCGGTTCTTGTTGTGACCCCATATTACAATAAACCAACCCAGAATGGCCTGATGCGTCATTATGAGGCTGTTGCCGATGCATCTGATGTGCCTGTTGTGATCTATGATATTCCGGGGCGTTCAGTGGTCAGCATGGATATTGATACCATGGTTGCACTAGCCGAACATGATAATATTACCGGCGTCAAGGATAGCTCTCAGGATTTATCAAGACCGACCATGCTGGCAAATGCTATCGGATCAGGATTCAGCCTGCTATCTGGCGAAGATGGAACAGCCTTGCCGTTTCGTGCTGCCGGTGGCCATGGATGTATTTCTGTAACAGCTAATATTGCCCCGCGTCTGTTATCTGATATGCATGCCGCATGGGATAAGGGTGATATCGCTGAAGCGATGGCGATAAATGCCAGATTAATGCCGCTTCATAGTGCGATGTTCTGTGAAACAAGTCCGGGGCCGGTGAAATATGCGGCTAGTCTGTTAGGAATGGGAAGCGCGGATATGCGTCTGCCCATGACGTCTATTTCAGATGCCTCAAAACAGACCATCAAACAGGTGATGCAACAGCTTGAGTTAATCAGTTAGGGATATAGGGGATCAAAATGGCCTCTCATATATCTGTGGGACGTGTTGCGGAAAATCGCAAGGCGCGCCATGATTATGATATCATTGAAACGATTGAGGCCGGACTTGTTCTTTTTGGCAGTGAGGTTAAATCCTTGCGGCTAGGTCGTGCCAGCATTGCGGAAGCTTATGCCGGTGAAGAAAATGGCCGCTTAGTTCTAATCAATGCCAATATTCCCGAATATGATGGGGCGCGTGATAATCATCAACCCAAGCGTATCCGTTATCTATTGCTGAAGAAAAAAGAACAGAACCGTCTGCTTGGCCATATCAATCGTGATGGTATGACAGTAGTGCCACTGAGCATCTATTTCAATGATCGGGGTATAGCCAAAGTGTCACTAGGATTAGCCAAAGGCCGGAAAAAACACGATAAACGTGAAGCAATCAAACGCCGCGACTGGGATCGCCAGAAAGCAAGAGTCCTCAAGGGTGATCTATAATCTGATTGATGCGTGTGAAGATATTGCTAAACATATCTTCGGTAAGGCGCCGCGTCTGGGTGTTATAGCGGGAACAATGATAGGATGAAACAATCATCCTGCCGTCATCCAGTTGCCATTCACCCCCATGACGGAAACCATAATCACGCCGCCGCAAACCGAGCATATCCAGCAACGTCACATGGGCAATCTGGCCAAGGGTGAGAAAAACCCTTATCGATGTCATTTGTGCCAGTTCTTTAACCAGAAACTGGCGACAGGTTTTGACTTCGATGGGGAGGGGTTTGTTTTGCGGGGGCAAACAGCGCACGGCATTAATGACACGCGCCCCATGCAATTCCAGATCATCATCACCATCAGGATCAAACTGGCCCGATGCCCAGCCATGGGTCAGCATCATCTGATATAATAAATTACCAGCAAAATCCCCGGTAAATGGTCGCCCTGTCCGGTTTGCCCCACGCAATCCGGGGGCAAGCCCGATAATGGCAACCTTGGCATCCCATGCGCCAAACCCATGCACGGGCGCGTTATACCAATCCGGAAATTTTTCCTGCTGAAGGTGACGAAAGGCAACCAGTCTGGGGCAAAGTTGGCAATCTTGTGGGGGGTTTAATGACATTTAGCTGGACCTGCTGATGACTTCCGCTTCACCAGTGCTGTGATCTGTATTTATATCATAATGGTCATCATAGTAATTTTCCTGACTGTTCTGCGATTGAGCATCGCGTTCGATCAGATGGCGGATTTGGTTAATTTCAATGAAATCATCTGCCTGTCGGCGTAAGGTATCAGCAACCAGTTTATGGCTGGAAATAACCGTTACGCTAACGCCTTTATCCTGCACTTCATGCAAAAGACGGCAGAAATCACCATCACCTGAAAACAGAACGACATGCTCGACATGATTGGCAATCTTGATCATATCCAGTGCCAGTTCCATATCCATATTGCCTTTTATCCGGCGCTGGCCAGTTTCGCTATTGGTAAAATCACGCCAAGGCTTTGATACTACCGTATAGCCATTATAATCAAGCCAGTCGGCGATGCGTTTGATAGGAGAGTATTCATTATTATCAGGAAGTGCCGTATAATAATAGGCACGCACCAGATGGCCGGTTTGACGTAATGCCTGCAATAATTTTTCGAAATCGACATCAAATTGTAAGGCCTTTGTGCTGGCATGAAAATTGGAGCCGTCAATAAATGCGGCAAATCTCTGATCAGGTTTGATATTAAGCATTGTTATTCTTTCTTTGAATTTCATGGAAAAGGAGATGTAAAAAATGTGTTCAACGATAATAAGGTTGCAACTCAAAATTAAATCAGGCAATCATCACACCTGACAGCAATATAAAATTAAATATAATGGATACTACTATCAGAGCATATTTAGGTATCGGGGCTAATTTGTCAATATCGGGGCATGATAATCCCAAATCTGGATGTCTTGCGGCGATTGACCTGCTGGTGCAGAATACCGGGCTTACCGTCCTGAATATATCGCCATGGTATCGCACCGAACCCGTGCCGGTATCTGACCAGCCATGGTTCTATAACGCGGTTGTTGCAATAGAAACCACTCTGACCCCGGAACAGCTGATAACCGCTATTCATGCCGTCGAAACTGAAATGGGACGGGTGCGCATGGAAAGAAACGAAGCGCGTGTTATAGATATTGATATCGTTGATTTTGCTGGCCAGATCAGGGCTGATAATCCGGTATTGCCACATCCGCGAATGCATCAACGTGCCTTTGTGCTTTATCCCTTGCGTGATCTTGAACCTGCCTGGGTACATCCGGTTACAAAACAAACGCTTGCTGTCTTGATATCAGAACTTGATGATCAGAATATCAGACCTGAATAATGCGCCGGCGATGAGTAGTTATTTCCATAGGAAAGCCTGAAGGTTGATTGACTTCAGCTATTGTAATTTTCTGATAAATTGATTATAACCCAATTTCCCCAATATATGGAGTAAAAAGCATGGCCCGCGTCACCGTTGAAGATTGCATTGAAAAAATTAGCAACCGTTTCGATCTTGTTCTTACCGCAGCACAGCGTGCTCGCGGGATTTCATCAGGTGACCCGTTAACCGTTGATCGTGATAATGACAAAAACCCGGTCGTGGCTCTGCGTGAGATTGCGGCAGAAACTATTTCTACCGAAGACATTCAGGAAGACCTGATCAAAAGTCTTCAGCAGATCAGCCGCCGCGAAGAAGAACAGACGTCCAACGATGAAGCGGCAAGCATTGCCAAGGATGATATCTCTGCTTATTCCAATGATGGAACAGATCAGATTGCTGATGATAGCGGGATGCATCTGGAAACGGCTATGGCTGATGATGCCATATCAACTGAACCAGAGGCGGATCATATGTTTTCTGCTGATGAAGGTAGTTTTGCCGATGAAGGTGGATTTGGCGACAGTGACCTGAGCGCAGAAGAAGACGCTTAAACCTGACAGCCGAAAACTGGTATTCCTGTCTGTCATAGGCAGATAAAATGATTTTTCATAAATATTCGCTTTTTGCTTGGCATAATGAGCATTTGCATGCGATTCTAATATGATGGATTCTGTTGTACCGATAATAACTGCCGAACATCTCATTGATCGGATCAAGCCGTATTATCCCCACCTTGATCCGGATTTGATCTTGCGTGCTTATGACTTTTGCAAAGAATCGCATCTGGGGCAGACCAGATCATCAGGTGACCCCTATTATACCCACCCGGTAGAAGTTGCATCCATCCTTGCCGATATGCATCTCGACCCGTCCACGATTGTGACCGCGTTATTGCATGATGTGGTTGAAGATACACATGTTACGCTGGATGATATTAAAACCCTGTTTTCAGAAGAAATTGCCAATCTGGTCAATGGTGTTACAAAACTAACCCAGATGGAAATGCAAGGAGATCACAAGCAATCAGAAAACCTTAGCAAGCTTGTTCTGGCCATGAGTAAAGATATTCGTGTGCTATTGGTAAAACTGGCTGACCGCATGCATAATATGCGAACGATTTTTGGTATTCCTGTAAAAGAAAAACGTAACCGGATTGCACTTGAAACCTTAAATATTTTTGCCCCACTGGCCGAACGCATCGGGTTATCCAGTTTTCAGCATGAGCTTGAGGATATCTCATTTCAGGTTTTGCATGAAAACCAGAGGCAATCCCTGCATTCGCATCTGGAAAAGCTAACGGAAAGTTCAAAAGACATCATTGAAAAGATCAAAGTCGAGTTACATGACCTGCTCATCAAGGACGGGTTATCAAGCCAAGTCACCGGACGCACCAAAACGCTCTATTCCATTTGGCGGAAAACGGAAATTAAGAAAGTCGATATGGAAGAATTATCGGATGTTATGGCATTCCGGATTATTGTTGATGATATTCCGGCCTGTTATCGCGCCCTTGGCATCCTGCATACCCATTATCAGACGGTAATGGGGCGGTTCAAAGACTATATTTCCACCCCGAAAATGAATAAATACCAGTCTTTACATACCTGTATCATAGGGCCGTTCAAGAAAAAGATCGAAGTACAAATCCGCACAGAAAATATGCACCATGTTGCCGAAGATGGTGTCGCTGCCCATTGGCGTTACAAATCTGGTAAAACGCAGATAAACCCATCCGTTGTTAATGAGTTTAACTGGATAAAGGATTTAATCGATATTCTTAAAAATGCAGATACATCAGAAGAGTTTCTAGAAAACACGCAACTGGAAATGTATAGCGATCAGGTGTTCTGTTTCACCCCTAAAGGCCGCTTAATCGCTTTGCCGCGTGATGCGACGGCTATCGATTTTGCTTATGCTGTCCATTCCGATATTGGCAATACTTGTGTTGGCGTGCGCATTAATCACAAGCACCGGCAATTGGCAACCACGCTTTCCAATGGTGATCAGGTTGAAATTATAACCAGCCCCGATGCTTTCCCGAATGCGGAATGGGAAGATTTTATGGTCACAGGGCGCGCCAGATCAGCATTACGCCGCTTTATCCGCCAGAAAAAAGAAGCGGAGTTTTCGCGTCTTGGCCGGGCCTTACTGGAAAAGGATTGCCGGAAAAATAATATAGACCTGTCCGATGATATGCTGAAGCCATGTCTGATCAGTTTTGAAGCTGAAACCGTGGAATATCTGTATGCCCTGATTGGTGAAGGAACCGTCAAAACCATTGATGTGCTGGCAAAGCTTGATCCGGAATTACGGTCGGTGTCTAAACGGGATAAATCAGGAGATAAGGCAAAACAGAATGCAGCTTTTGATATCAAAGGGCTGGTTCAGGGTATGGCTGTTCATCACGGGAATTGTTGTTATCCTTTGCCGGGTGAACATATTGTGGGCATTATCACCACGGGCAAGGGGATTACTGTTCATAGAGTTGATTGTTCTGTTCTGGAAAAATTTAATAATATGCCGGAATTATGGCTTGAAATTGAATGGAATAAAGATGGCCCGTCGCGGGTAACCGGACGCCTGATTGTCGTATTACTGAATGAACCGGGTAGCCTTGCTTCCATAACCAAACTGATCAGTCAGTATGAAGGCAATATCAGCAATATTCATCTGCGTGAGCGATCAGCGGATTTTTTCCGTTTTCAGCTTGATGTCGAAGTCACGCATATCCGGCATTTAAATGCTATTCTGGCAGCGATGCGATCTAATCAGTTTGTTGAAAGTGTTGAAAGGGAAAAGATATGACCAGCATGGCCACTCCATCTAGCCAGTCACCCAACTTACGGCTTGGGGTAAATATTGATCATGTGGCAACCATCCGGAATGCGCGGGGTGGTAATCATCCTGATCCGGTAAAGGCAGCATTGCTGGCCGAAGAAGCAGGTGCTGACGGGATCACGGCACATTTGCGGGAAGACCGCCGGCATATTCGTGAACATGATCTGTCGGCATTGATGTCTGCCATATCCCTGCCTTTAAATCTGGAAATGGCAGCCACGGATGAAATGTGTGACATTGCATTGGCAACGCAACCAAACGCGGCATGTATCGTACCTGAAAAACGTGAAGAAGTGACTACCGAAGGCGGTCTTGATGTGCTGGGGCTAAGACGGCGGCTTGAACCTATTCTGGTAAAACTGAAAGATGCCGGTATTCGGATTTCCCTCTTTATCGAAGCTCATCCTGATCAGATCAGGGCATCAGCTGACCTGGGGGCAGATATTATTGAACTGCATACCGGGCAATATTCTGATCTGCCTGCCGGTATTGATCGCGACGCTGAATATGATCGCATTAAGGCCGCCGCATCCTTAGGCCAGTCCATGGGGCTTGAATGTCATGCTGGCCATGGCTTACGGTTTGATAATGTGATGCCAATTGCGGCATTGCCCGAAGTGGTCGAACTAAATATTGGTCATTTTCTTATTGGTGAAGCGGTGATGATGGGATTGAAACCTGCCATTATTGAGATGCGGCGGCTAATGGATGAAGCGCGTCATAAATGATTATCGGTACAGGGACAGATATTACGGCAACTGACCGGATCGAAGCGAGCTGTAACCGTCTGGGTGAACGGTTTCTCGAACGTATCTATACGCTGGCCGAACAGGAAGAAGCCATGCGGCGGGGTCGGCGCAGAATGGATTTTCTAGCTAGCCGGTTTGCCGCAAAAGAAGCGGTCTGGAAAGCGATAAATGCTGACAGACAGGCGGTTATTTCCCTTAATGATATTGAAATTCTGCCAGATCAGGCCGGTGCCCCGAAAGTGATTTTACATGGTTCTGCCCTTGCCGCGGTTAATAAAAAGACAGACAGAAACTGGCAAATCGATATCTCATTATCTGACGAGTCAGGCTTGGCACTTGCTTTTGTAGTGTTTTCTGCGCCATAACACCATGATGCATTATGGAATAGATGCTGTTATAGATGAAGTGAACAGATAGGAAAGAGGCAGTGATGGAAAAGAAATCATCATCATGGTTTGATTTTACCAAGACGATATTCTGGGCAATTGTCATTGCTGTTCTGTTCCGGTCGTTTCTGTTTGAACCATTCAGTATTCCATCAGGGTCAATGATCCCTACCTTGCGGGTCGGGGATTATCTGTTTGTTTCTAAATATTCCTATGGCTATTCGCGCTATTCCTTTCCTTTTGGTGTTATCCCCATCAAGGATAGGGTTTGGCGTGGGGAACCAGAATATGGTGATGTTGTGGTGTTCAGACGTCCGGGTAACGAAGGTGTTGACTATATCAAACGGCTGGTGGGTAAACCCGGTGATCGCATTCAGGTCATCGATAGTGTGCTTTATATCAACGGCCAGAAGATGCCACGGGTGGAACATAGCCTTGATCCATCTGATCCGGCAGCATCTGACCCGGCGGTTCAGGCCTATATCGAAACGCTTCCCAATGGCCGTGAATATGTGATTTTTGAACGCATGGATAAACCTTACCCGCTGTCGAATAATACCAGAGAGTTTCTGGTAGAAGACGGTCATTATTTCTTTATGGGTGATAATAGGGACAGATCAAATGATAGCCGGATGTCTGTTGGTAATGTGCCGGAAAAAAATCTGATCGGTCGGGCCGAGTTCCTGTTTTTCTCTCACAATGGGTCTGCCCATTTATGGGAAATCTGGAAATGGCCATTTGCCATTCGTTTTAGTCGTATCGGAATGGGTATAGACTAGATGGGCAGAACACGGCCAGCATTACCCGAACGGATTCTTATCGCGCAGAAAGCACTGGAACATAAGATCAATCATCATTTTGCTGATAGCACATTACTGATTGAAGCCATGACGCATCCCAGCGTTTTAGCCAAAACAACGGGAAAATCCAATCATGGTATTAACAACCAGCGTCTGGAATTTCTGGGTGATCGGGTCATTAATCTGATCATTGCCGATACCCTGTTCACGCAAGTTGCTGATGAGCGTGAGGGCGTGCTAACCCGTCTTTATCATGATTGTGTTGATAATGTCACCATGGCTGAACTGGCCCGATCATTATCTCTGGGTGATGCGCTAATTGTTCAGGAAAACACAGACCTTGCCAATAATGATAAGGTGCTGGCAGATGCGCTGGAAGCACTCATAGGTGCTATCTGGTGTGATGGGGGTTATCAGGATGCCAGACGTGTTGTGCTGTCGCTATGGCAGGATAAGCTGGCTAAAAGTGATCTGGTGGAAAAAGATGCTAAATCCCTGTTGCAGGAATATGGGCTGAAATATTTTGCTATATTGCCTGTCTATATGGTGACAGACCGCAAAGGCCCTGATCATATGCCGGAATTTACCGTTACGGTTACCCTTGATCAGCATTCAGTTGTTGCAAGTGGCCGGTCACGCCGGATGGCAGAACAACAGGCGGCAAAGGCATGGCTTGACCAACATGCTGAACACGATGTGCCAAGCAAATCATCATCATCACCCCGGTCAATATCAAGGAAAGATCAAACCCAATGACTAAAGCAGGTTTCGTATCCCTTATTGGTGCCCCTAATGCAGGCAAATCAACCTTGATGAATACCATGATTGGACAGAAAGTTTCTATTGTCACACCAAAAGTTCAGACGACTAGAAGCTGTATTCGCGGCATTGCGATGAAAGATGATAGTCAGATTATTTTTGTTGATACTCCCGGTATTTTCCAACCTAAGCGGCGTCTTGATCGTGCCATGGTTAGTGCCGCGTGGCAGGGGGCAGGGGATAGTGACGTCATCATGCTGGTTCATGATGTGGCACGCGCCCACATAGATCAAGATACCTTGCGCATTCTGGAAAGCATAAAGGAAAAACAGGTTAAGGTCGGTCTGATCCTCAACAAGATTGACCTGACTACGCCGGAACATGTGATGAAGCGGACAAGCGAGTTATCCGATATGTATGATTTTTCAAAAATTTTCATGGTATCGGCTGAAAAAGCAAAAGGAACTGATGATATTCTGGCATGGCTGGCAACGCAGATGCCGGAAAGCCCCTATCTTTATGATCCTGATGATTTGTCAGATTTGCCGCAACGGCTACTGGCGGCAGAAATTGTTCGTGAAAAATTGTTTCTTAATCTGCATGAAGAATTGCCCTATCAGCTTACCGTAGAAACGGAACAATGGATAGAACGCGAAGATGGAAGCGCGGAAGTCCGCTGTTCGATTTATGTAGCAAGAGAAGGCCATCGCGGGATTATATTGGGGCAGGGCGGCAAAACTATTGGCCGTATCGGTAAAGCCGCAAGGCAGGAATTAGAAAAAATGCTGGATCGCAGGGTGCATCTGTTTACCCATGTCAAATTCCGGAAAAACTGGCTGGATGATCCAGCACGATATAGGGATTGGGGTTTAGACTTCAACGCCTGATCATGCCGGAATGGACAGATAACGCTATCATCATTGACTGTCGTCCGCACGGGGAACATGCGGCTATTGTGCAGGTTATGACAAAACATAATGGTCGATATGTTGGCCTTGTTAGGGGTGGGCAATCACGGACAATGCGACCAGTTATGCAACCGGGAAATCAGGTTTCGGTCAGCTGGCGTGCCAGACTGGATGAACATCTGGGCAGTATGACCATCGAATTGATTGATGCTAATGCCGCTA
This sequence comes from Puniceispirillales bacterium (SeqCode), assembly GCA_049595035.1. Taxonomy (GTDB): domain Bacteria; phylum Pseudomonadota; class Alphaproteobacteria; order Puniceispirillales; family UBA1172; genus UBA12202. Next base: position 21,275 of record JBMYKD010000005.1, read on the forward strand.
GAATTATGGGTGACCGCATGCGCCTGATGGCTTTGACGGCAATTTGTGCGTTAATTCAGGGTGCTATTGCTGAAAGAGAACCCGTGGAAACCGTCTATGATGCAACAGAAGCCATGATAGGATTGCTATCATCTGATGTGGAAACGCCACTCTGGCTTGCCGCCTATATCCGATGGGAAATTGGTTTATTAGCTGTTGCCGGTTTCGGGCTGGAATTACAACGTTGTGCGGTTAGTGGGGCGACCGAAGGATTGCATTATGTCAGTCCGCGAAGCGGGGCGGCGGTGACGTCCGATGCGGCTGGTGAACATATCCCCCGTTTACTTGTTTTACCGGGTTTTCTTGGTGGAGCATCAAAATCACTTGAAGAAGATATAATCAATGGTATTCGTATGACCGGACATTTTATTGCCCGGCAGATTTTCGGTGTGCATCATCAACCCATGGCAGAAGCAAGGCAGAGATTACAGGATATGGTAGTGATGCAATTTGGACAGGATATGCCAGCAAACACGGTAATTGATGACCCCTCTGCTGGAAAAGGATAAAGGGTAGCATGGCTGAAAATGAATTAATCAAAACGGATTTCTCATCTGAATTAAGTCAGCGTTACCTTGCTTATGCGCTTTCAACCATTACCTCGCGGTCATTGCCAGATGTGCGTGATGGCTTGAAACCGGTTCATCGCCGTCTGCTTTATGCCATGCGGCTATTGCGGCTTGATCCGGGGCAGGGGTTTAAAAAATCGGCGCGTGTGGTGGGTGATGTCATGGGTAAGTTTCACCCTCATGGTGATGCCGCCATTTATGATGCCATGGTCAGACTGGCGCAAGAGTTTGCGATGCGTTACCCGCTTGTTGATGGACAGGGTAATTTTGGTAATATCGATGGCGATAATGCCGCCGCCATGCGTTATACCGAAGCGCGCATGACACTGGTTGCCCAGCTACTGCTTGAAGGAATTGACGAAGATGCAGTTGACTTCCGTCAGACCTATGATGGTGAAGGGGAAGAGCCGGTCATTCTGCCAGCGGCATTTCCTAATCTTCTGGCTAATGGGGCGCAAGGGATCGCGGTGGGGATGGCGACTTCCATTCCGCCACATAATGTCATTGAATTAATTGACGCATCCCTGCATCTGATCAAATATCCGAATGCAACCCATGCCAAGATGCTGGATTTTATCAAAGGCCCTGATTTTCCGACTGGTGGGGTGCTAATCGAAGCCCCAGAACAAATGGCTGAAGCCTATGCTACAGGCCGCGGGGCGTTTCGTCTGCGGGCGGCATGGGAATGTGAAACCGAAAAGGGTGGTGGCTGGAAAATTGTTATTACCGCTATCCCGTATCAGGTTCAGAAAGCCAGATTAATTGAAAAAATGGCTGAACTGATGCAAGCCAAGAAACTGCCATTTATTGCCGATATAATGGATGAATCCGCCGAAGATATCCGTCTGGTTATTGAACCTAAATCGCGGCGAATTGATCCCAATCTGCTCATGGAAAATCTGTTTCGGATGACTGATCTCGAATACCGCATTGGGCTTAACCTGAATGTGCTTGACCGGACAGGAACGCCGGGGGTCATGTCTATCAGGGATGCCTTGCTGGCATGGATTGATCATCAACTGGTGGTATTGCGCCGCCGGTCTTTGCACCGTTTGGGCAAGATTGCCTCACGACTGGAAGTGCTGGAAGGGTATCTGGTTGTTTATCTGAATCTGGATGAAGTCATAGCCATTATCCGTGAAGAGGATCACCCCAGACCACGGTTGATGGAACGATTTGCCCTTAATGAAAATCAGGCAAATGCCATTCTTGATATGCGTTTGCGGTCACTTCGTAAACTGGAAGAAATGGAATTGAGGAAAGAACGCGATGATCTGAAAGCCGAAGAAGCTGATCTCAATGATATGATGGCTGATGAAAATCGCCAAAGGAACGTCATCACAGCAAGCATAAAGACCATGCGAAGTGCGTTTGTCAAAACAGATCAACGGATGACACGGATTGAACCCCAGCCAGTGCTGGATAGTGATCCGGCGGATATGCTTGTAGAAAAAGAACCGGTTACAATTGTCTGTTCCGAAAATGGCTGGATTAGAAGCATGAAAGGCCGTATCGAGGCAGATGCCGATATTCGTTTCCGTGAAGGCGATGCACCGAAATTCCATCTTCATGCCGATAGCACAGATCGTCTGATTATCGGCCTTGAAAATGGGCGTTTTTATACGATATCCATTGATAAATTGCCCGGTGGTCGCGGTTTTGGTGAACCTCTTGCCCTCATGGTTGATATTCCGGCCGATACGCCAGTTGTTTCGATGATGGTGGCAACATCTGGCAAGGTCTTGCTGGCATCATCGTCGGGTCATGGGTTTATAACAGAAATAGATCAACTGGTAGCCCAGACAAAAACTGGCCGTCAGGTTATGACTGTCATGGATAAAGCCCGCATGATTGCGGCTCATGTTATTGCTGGTGATCAGGTAGCATGTGTTGGTAGTAACCGCAAATTACTGGTTATTAACGCAGATGAGATACCGGTGATGGCAAAAGGTAGAGGGGTTATTTTACAGCGCTATAAAGATGCCTGGCTGGCCGATGTGACCAGCTTTAGTCAAGCAGATGGATTAAGCTGGATGCAATCTGGTGGCCGGACGCGGACGGAAAAAGATATCACCCCATGGGTTGGCAAGCGGGGTGGTGCTGGCCGGATGGTTCCCGTCGGGTTCCCTAAGCCGCCCCGATTTACCTGATGCGTCTAATATTGTTCGCTATCATTTGCTTCTGATAGCGGCATCCATATTCCGTTAGACAGTATTTCAGCGGGTTTGAATTTGGATTTGTAATTCATCTTATGTGATGCGGCTATGTAATAGCCCAGATACACATAAGGCAAACCCATATGATATGCCACCGCTGCACAATCCATGATCATGAAACTGCCGGGGGAAAGATGCTGTTTGTCCGGATCAAAGAAACTATAAACAAGCGAAAGCCCGTCATCCTGAATATCAACCAGCATCACACCATATAGACCACCCTGATCTCTGTATTCGATGAGTACCGTATCAATAGGACTGGATGTGATCATGGCGGCATAGCTGTTTTTATCCATATCTGCCATCTGGCCATCACTATGCCGGCTTTCCAGATAAGTCTGAAACAGCGCATAATGTTCATCAAAACAGATATTATGTAGCAAGTCGCGGGTGATATGGGCATTTTTCCTGATGATCCGTCGCTGGCTCTTGGTCAGGTCTAGTTTGCCTTCTGTGATATTGCCTGATGGTATCCGCAAAGGCTTACAGGCGTTACAATGGGCACAAATGGGTCGGTATACCCAGTTTTCTACACGTCTAAAACCGGCCTTTGCCAGATCATCGTGATTGTCCGGCTGGGATGAGATATCGGCGGCAAGTCGCTGTTCCACCCGTCCTGTCAGATATGAACAAGGAGATGGGCGCGTGATGCGCATCACGAGCGGATCAGTGAAAGTGATATCGTTTCTGTTATTCATCCCCACCCCAGATCATGATGACATATCGGATAATATGGTAACGGAAAACCCTTTATCCCTGATTGCCTGAACAATTTCTTGCAGATGATCACCGCCGCGGGTTTCAATCACGGCATCAATTTTTGCCAGTTTTGGCGGAACATCCTGAAACATGCGCTGGTGGAAAATTTCAATGATATTTGCCTTACAACTGCTGATAGCGCTGGATATGCCGGCCAGCATGCCCGGTTCATCTGTAATATCAATCCTGAGACGGGCAATGCGGCCATCGCGTGCCATATTGCGTGTCAGAACAGCAGAAAGCAAACGCGGGTCAATATTGCCGCCACATATCACAACCCCGCATTTACGGCCTTTGAAATGGTCGGGGTATTGCATCATTGCCGCTACTCCGGCGGCCCCTGCGCCTTCAGATACCAGCCGTTGCTGTTCGACCAGAATACCGACGGCCTGTTCAATCATCACTTCGCTCACCAGCAATATCTCATCCACCAGATCACGGACAACCGGCATCGTCAATTCCCCCGGTTTTTTCACGGCAATGCCTTCTGCCAGCGTTTCCCCGCCACCACGAATATCCGCACCAGCCACCATATCGGTCATGGTTGGCCATAATTCGGCTTCAACACCGATAATGCGGATATCAGGCTTGATATCGCGTGCGGCAATGGCAATGCCGGATATCAAGCCGCCGCCGCCAATAGGCACGACGATTGTGTCCAGTTCGGGATTATCAGCAAGCATTTCCAGCCCAACCGAACCCTGACCGGTCATTACCAGCTCATCATTATAAGGATGAATTAACGTCATACCACGTTCGGCAATCACCTTTGCTACGACCCCTTCGCATTCGTTCAGATTACGGCCTTCCAGAATAACCTCTGCTCCCCATGCGCGGGTGCGGTTAATTTTTGCAAATGGGGTCTGTGATGGCATGACAATGACGGCTGGCATGCCCATCTGTTTGGCATGATAAGCAACGGCCTGAGCATGATTGCCAGCAGACATGGTGATCACGCCGCGCTTTGCTTCTTCGGCGGACATGGCACTCATCCGTGTGAAAGCCCCTCTTGCCTTGAAAGATGAGGTGATTTGCTGATTTTCCAGCTTAAGCCAGATATCGGCATCTGTCATCGTGGATAGAGCGGGTGAATAGACGCTAGGGGTGCGGATAACCGCATCTTTCATGGCTTGATGTGCTTGGCGGATAGCTTCTGGTGTTACAGTCATATTTCTATCTTCTTCATGTTGGTGTTGGAATTAGATTAGTTTTCATTCAACTGTTCGGCAACCTGATAAGCGTAATAACTCAAAATACCGGTACAGCCTGCGCGTTTGAAACTGATCAGCATTTCCATAATTAGGGCGGTCTGTTTGTCCTGAGGCAGGGTGCTGGCAAGGTTTTGAATCATCTGATATTCCCCACTAACCTGATAGGCAAACACGGGGATATTAAACTGATCTGTTGTCTGGCGGATGATATCCAGATACGGCATTCCCGGTTTTATCATGATAAAATCGGCACCCTCTTTTATATCGAGTGCAATTTCACGCATGGCTTCATCACTATTGGCCGGATTCATCTGATAGCTGGTTTTATCCTTGATATCGGATAGGGTATTCGCACTTACCGCCGCCCGGAACGGAGCATATAAGGCAGATGCATATTTTGCCGCATATGACATGATCATCACATGAGGAAAGGATGCATCATCCAGACCTGCACGAATGGCACCAATGCGTCCATCCATCATATCTGATGGGGCAACAATATCAGCACCGCTTTGGGCATAATTGATCGCCTGCTTTATCAGAATATCCAGACTGGCATCATTATCAACCATACCATTCCTGATGATGCCATCATGACCATGGGTGGTAAAGGGATCAAGGGCGATATCAACAACAACACCCATTTCCGGTTCGGCCGATTTAATCGCTGAAATAGCCCGGCATACCAGATTGTCACTGGCTAGGGCATTTGTTCCGTCATCATCTTTCAGGGCAGGATCAATACGAGGGAAAATAGCAATTGCCGGAATGCCAAGCTGATAAGCATCTTTTGCTTTCTGGCCGAGAATATCAAGGCTGATGCGGTCAACGCCGGGCAGGGCATCAATAGGTTCAATCACATTCTGGCCTTCTGTTACAAAGACAGGCCAGATCAGGTCATTTGGCTGAATGCTGTTTTCCGTCAAAAGCGACTGGCTGAACATATGCATTCTGCCACGCCGCAACCGTGAAATGGGAAAGCCGGGCATAAGATGATTTTGTCTAGTCATGATAATTATATAAACATAGCTATGGTTTGGTGCAAATTGTATTATCTTATGAGGATCAAAATAGACAGAAGGAAATCATGATATGTAATGGCATTAAGTCGCATTTTGATGGTTTCTTTTCTACATGTATCTTCTCAAGGCCATGGATATGGCGTATAGATCAGAAATGAATGACAAAACAGAATATCTGGATATTGATATCATTGGCCGGACTGGGCGGATTAAACTAAACCGGCCAAAGGCTCTGCACGCCCTGACCACGGCCATGTGTCATCAGATTAGGAAAACGCTTGAAACATGGTGGCATGATCAGGCGGTGATGCAGGTGATCATATGCGCGGCTGAAGGACGGGCATTCTGTGCTGGTGGTGATATTCGTGAAGCGTTACAGATGATGACCCACCCCATACCGGATATGCCGGATTATTTCGAAGCTGAATACAGCATGGATATGGTAATTGCGGGATTCCCCAAACCAGTGATCTGTCTGGCCAATGGGCTGACTATGGGGGGTGGGGCTGGTCTTCTTTTTCATGCCTCACATCCGGTGGTGACTGACAAGATAGATTTTACCATGCCTGAAACGGGGATCGGGTTATTTCCCGATGTGGCGGCCTCCCTTTTTTTAAGGCGGGCAACCGGGCGTATCGGGCTTTATATAGGGCTTACCGGTACCCGTATTGGTCATGGTGATATGATCAGCTCAGGTTTAATGGATTTCTATATCCCACACGAAGATTTACCAGCGCTTGAGGCCGCTATCATAGCGATGTCTGATCAGGATGATATCGATGACATTCTGGCATCTTTTGCCAGAGATGATGCTACCGCTGATCGACTTATGCCGCATCTGGACTGGATTAATGATATATTGTCCCATGACCGGCTTGAAGAGATCCGTGATCTTGCTGCCGCGTCTGATCATGTGCTGGCCACGCCGCTTTATCAGGCGCTAACAAAGCGTTGTCCATTATCATTGAAAGCAACGCACCGTCTGCTGGCCGGAAAAAACCCATCTGATGGATATATTTCTGCCTTATTACTGGATTATTGCTTGGCCATGCGAATAACCGCATATCCGGATTTTGCAGAAGGCGTGAGAGCAGCAGTCATAGATAAGGATCAGAATCCTATCTGGTCACATCAATGTCTGGAACAGGTGACCGATACCATGATTGATGAGTTATTTGATGATAGAGATAGGCCATGCTTTGCCGTCCCGCCAGTTTTGTTGTAACAATCAGAATGAAACGGTAAAGATAATCTGCCCATAAGAATTGAGATGATAAGGAAAGCATCATGCGTTTAAGCCAATATTTTATCCCGACCCTCCGCGAAACGCCAAAGGAAGCACAGATTGTATCCCACCGGTTAATGCTTCGGGCAGGGATGATACAACAATCCAGTGCAGGAATTTACAGCTGGCTACCGCTGGGGCTGAAAGTCATGCGCAAAATAGAACAGATCGTCAGGGAAGAACAAAATCGCGCTGGTGCCATCGAAGTGCTGATGCCAACAATACAACCCGCTGAGTTATGGCAGGAATCCGGACGATATGATGATTATGGTCAGGAAATGTTACGGATCAAGGATCGCCATGATCGGGATATGCTGTTCGGGCCAACAAACGAAGAACAGATCACAGATATTTTCCGGTCACATGTGAAAAGCTATCGCGCGTTGCCGTTAAATCTGTACCACATTCAGTGGAAGTTCCGGGATGAGGTGCGTCCGCGATTTGGTATTATGCGTGGCCGTGAGTTTCTGATGAAAGATGCTTATTCTTTCGCCATTGATGCCGAAGCCGCGCGCATAGAATACAATAAAATGTTTGTATCCTATCTGTTGACGTTCAAACGGCTTGGGTTAACAGCTATTCCGATGGAAGCCGATACCGGCCCTATCGGCGGTGATATGAGCCATGAGTTCGTCATCCTTGCCGATACGGGGGAAAGTGAAGTCTTTTGTCATAAAGACTGGCTGGATTACCGCCTAGATGCTGGTGAGGTGGATTATGGTGCCGACCTTCAGCCGATTGTTGACCGGTTCACCGAACTTTACGCGGTAACAGATGAAAAATATGATGCGGCGACCTGCCCTGTGCCATCAGATCAGCTGATGACAACACGCGGGATAGAAGTCGGACATATATTTTATTTCGGATCTAAATATTCCGGGCCAATGGGGGCTAGTGTTGCTGATGAAACCGGCAAACAATGTGATGTGCATATGGGGTCTTACGGGATTGGTGTTTCCCGTCTTGTTGGTGGGATCATTGAAGCCAGTCATGATGATAAAGGCATTATCTGGCCACAATCCGTTGCCCCGTTTGATGCCGTCATTGTAAACCTGAAACCGGGTCATGATGATTGTGATCGCGTATCCGAACAACTTTATGGCCAGTTACAATCAGCAGGTCATGATGTGTTGCTGGATGATAGTTCAGATAGCCCGGGTGCAAAACTAAATGCCATGGATCTGATTGGTATCCCCTATCAGATTATTATTGGGCCACGCGGCATGAAAGACGGCATGGTAGAGTTCAAAATCAGAAAGACCGGAGCTAGCGATGAAATGTCGCCAGATGCCGCCTGTCAGGCGGTTCTGGATCATCTCGGTCATCTCGGTCATCTGGGGCAAAACAAAATATGAGTAGTGCTTTTGGTCATCTCGAACGCATGCTGGCCTTGCGGTATATCCGTTCAAGGCGGTCAGAGGGATTTATTTCCGTTATTGCCTGGTTTTCGCTTCTGGGAATAACCCTCGGCGTTGCCACACTTATCATTGTAATGTCGGTCATGAATGGGTTCAGGGCAGAACTGGTTGGCCGTATTCTGGGCTTGAATGGTCATCTGGTCGTATACGCGAATGGCCCGCAGGGGATAACGCAATTTGATACCCTTGCCGGCCGCATTGCCGGAATTCCCGGGATTATGGCGGTGACACCACAAATTGAAGGTCAGGTGATGGCCAGCAATCAGGGATATGCCGCAGGTGCTGTTGTGCGCGGGGTACGCTGGGAAGATCTGGCGGCACGCAAGCCTTTATGGGATGCGCTAGATGAAGAAAGCATTGAGGGCATAAAGAAAAACGGGTCTATTCTTATCGGTCATGAACTGGCGCGTACCTTAGGCGTGAAGGCTGGCGATACGTTATCGCTGTTATCACCATATGGCAAAAAAACCGCTTTTGGCACTATCCCCGAACGCAGGCGATTTGAAATTGCTGGTGTATTCAATGTGGGCATGCATGAATATGACAAGGCATTTATTTTTATGCCACTGGCTGATGCGCAATCATTCTTTGCCATGAATAACAGGGTGACTGCCCTCGAAATTTATGCACGTGATGAGGATATGACGTCTGTTATCAATACCAATCTGTCACAGACTATCGGGACGGATAAGCGGGTTTATGATTGGCGTGAAAGAAACAAAAGCTTTCTGACAGCCCTTAATGTTGAACGCAATGTCATGTTCATCATTCTGTCGCTGATTATTCTGGTGGCAGCGTTTAACATCATTTCATCAATGATAATGCTGGTGCGTTCCAAGAATGATGATATTGCCGTATTGCGGGCCATGGGGGCAACAAAAGGGTCTATCATGCGTGTATTCATGATGACAGGGTCAAGTATCGGTCTGGTAGGAACCGTGATCGGCACGTTGCTTGGGCTTGGGTTTTGCTGGAATATCGATAGCATCAAGAATGTGCTGGAACGTCTGACAGGAACAGAATTATTTGCCGCCGAAATCTATTTTCTTTCCACCTTGCCAGCCAAGGTCGACCCTTATGAAGTTTTGAATGTGATCCTGATGGCGATTGCCCTGTCCTTTTTATCCTCGGTTTATCCAGCATGGCGCGCGTCAAGAATCGCCCCGGCAGAAGCGCTTCGTTATGGATGATGCGATGATGAAAGATAATGATGCAAAGACGGATCATGATCAGCCGGTATTGATCATGAACGGGGTTTCCAAGGCCTTTCATCAGGGTGATCGTGTGATACAGGTGCTCAATGATGTGACGGTCAACATAGCAAAAGGGGAACTGGTGGCATTAGTCGGGCCTAGCGGGTCTGGTAAAACCACTTTGCTGAATATCGCGGGCATTCTGGAAAAACCTGATAGCGGACTGGTTACCATTGCCGGCAAAGCCACCCATCGACTGAATGATAAGCAGATATCGGCCCTAAGACGGGATGCGCTGGGTTTTGTGTTTCAGTTTCACCGGCTCCTGCCTGAGTTTTCGGCACTTGAAAATATTGTAATCCCACAGATTATGAACAGGCTTCAGCGCCATGTAGCAGAAGAACGTGCCGACCAATTGCTTGACATGATTGGTTTGATGGAACGCCGTCATCACCGCCCCGGCCAGTTATCTGGTGGAGAACAGCAAAGGGTCGCTATTGCGCGAGCCGTGGCCAATGTGCCATCATTGCTTTTAGCGGATGAGCCGACAGGCAATCTTGATCCGGAAACCGCGGCAGATGTATTCAGGCATCTGGTGGCGGTATTACGGTCAACAGGTACGGCCGCGCTTGTTGTCACCCATAATATGGAATTGGCAAAATCTCTTGATAGAGTGTTGACGATTCGCAAGGGTGAACTGGTCGAATAGGGGTTTTCTTTGTTCGATAGCTGTCGGTTTCTGAACCAAAATGATTGTCTGCTTGCCCCCGTTAAGCGGAATGGGTGATACTATTATCATGTCTTTGCCATTTATTCATTTGCGTGTGCATTCATCCTACTCGCTGGCCGAAGGGATGCTGCCTATAAAGCCGTTAGTTGAAAAGGCGGCAAAGATGAATCAGCCCGCGCTGGCACTCACGGATAGCTTTAATAATTATGGTGCGCTTGAGTTTTCTGATGCAGCATTGAAAGCTGGTATCCAGCCAATTATCGGTGCGCAGGTCATGATCAAAGATGAGCTGACTGACGAAACAGCGGGTGAAGTGGTCTTGCTGGTTCAGAATGAAGATGGCTGGATGAATCTATCGGTGATGATGTCACAGGCGTTATTATCCGGGGAACATGACCCGTTTATATCACTAGCCGATTTAGAAAAGCATTCCGCTGGATTGATTGTGCTGACAGGCGGGGCGAAAGACGGATTTATTCCTGCACCACTGGCAGAAAATAGGGCTGATCTGGCCAGACGCCGTCTGACCCGCCTGATGGCAATGTTTCCGGATAGACTTTATGTGGAAATACAGCGCCACAACACCGAACGCGAAGCCATGATTGAACCGCAATTGCTGGATATGGCCTATGCTAATCATGTTCCGATTGTCGCTACTAATGATTGTTATTTTGCAACAAAGGGCGATGCAGATGCCCATAATGTTCTGCTTTGCATATGGCAAAGCAAGACATTATTTCATGATGACCGGCGGCATGAAACAGATGAGCATTACTTTAAATCTGATCGTGAGATGAGAATGCTGTTTTCTGATCTTCCGGAAGCGATTGCAAATACCGCCCATATTGCCCGCCGTTGTGCGTTTGCGGTTAAGAAAAAGAAACCGTTATTACCGCCTTTTGCAACACCAGATGGCAGTGACGAAAAAGAATGGCTGCGCAATCTGTCCCATAGAGGGCTGAACAACCGGCTAGAACAGATCAGAACAAATACCGGTCATGCGGCATATGCCGAAGCAGACCCCGCGACAATGACAAAATCATATACAGACAGACTTGATCTGGAACTGGATATCATAACCCAGATGGGGTTTGCCGGATATTTTCTGATTGTGGCGGATTTTATCAACTGGGCAAAAGAACAGAATATCCCCGTAGGCCCCGGCCGCGGGTCCGGGGCAGGATCGCTGGTCGGGTATGCGTTGGGGATAACCGACCTTGATCCTATTCGCTGGGGATTATTATTCGAACGCTTCCTGAACCCTGAACGTATTTCCATGCCGGATTTTGATATTGATTTCTGCCGTGATCGCCGCGAAGAGGTCATTAGTTATGTTCAGCAGAAATATGGTGATGACAGGGTAGCACAGATTATCACCTTTGGTAGTTTGCAGGCGCGTGCCGCTTTGCGCGATGCTGGCCGTGTGCTTGGTATGCCATATGGGCAGGTCGACCGGATCGCCAAACTGGTGCCAAGTAATCCGGCGAAACCTGTCAAATTATCCGAAGCATTAAAAACAGAAAAAGACCTGAAGGTTGCTGTCGAAAGTGATCAGGATATTCAGAATCTGGTCAATATTTCAAAACAGATTGAAGGGTTGTTGCGGCACTGGTCGACACATGCGGCGGGGCTGGTGATTGGTGATCGCCCACTGGCAGAGCTGGTGCCATTAACCCGTGATCCGGCATCTGAATTGCCGGTCACCCAGTTCAATATGAAATCTGTCGAAGATGCAGGGCTGGTCAAGTTTGATTTTCTGGGATTGAAAACGCTGACCGTTCTGCAACAGGCCATTGATCTGATCAAACGCAAAGGGGTTGATCTGCAGCTTGGTGATATTCCGCTGACATGTGATGATACGTTTGCCATGCTTGGCGAAGGCGAGGCGGTTGGCCTGTTCCAGCTTGAATCAAGTGGTATGCGTGAAGTGCTGAAAGGTCTGAAACCTGACCGTTTCGAGGATATTATCGCGGTGGTGGCATTATACCGCCCGGGGCCAATGGAAAATATTCCGAAATATATTGCCCGCAAGCATGGCCGCGAAGAAGTCAGTTACATGCATCCTTTGCTGGAACCGGTGCTAGAAGAAACATATGGCATCATGATCTATCAGGAACAGGTGCAAAGAGCGGCTCAGGTGCTATCGGGATATAGTCTGGGGAAAGCCGATATTTTGCGGCGCGCAATGGGTAAGAAAATCGAAGCAGAAATGATTGCCCAGCGTGGGGAATTTGTATCTGGTGCGGCAGATAACAATATTGATGAAGGGCTTGCCGGTCAGATTTTTGATCAGATCAGTGCCTTTGCCGGTTATGGGTTTAACAAATCCCATGCCGCCGCCTATGCGCTGATTGCATGGCAGACAGCATGGCTCAAAAGACATTACACCGCGGAGTTTCTTGCCGCCCTGATGACCATGGATATTGGCAACACGGATAAACTGGCGGTATTCCGGCAAGATTGCCATCACCACAATCTGGCTATGCTAGCCCCGTGTGTAAATCATTCTGAAGCCATTTTTACTGTTGAACCCCATCAGGCTGGTGAAGGTATTCGTTATGGGTTAGGCGCTATCCGGAATGTTGGTTTTGATGTGATGAAAGCACTGGTTGATGAACGTAACCAGCATGGACGTTTCACCAGTCTTGAAGATTTTGCCAGTCGCGGTGCGGCTAATCTTAACCGCAGAATGCTGGAAAACCTGATCAAGGCAGGGGCGTTGGATGATTTTGGACATACCAGATCAACCATGTTTGATGCTATTGATCGCATTCTTTCCTTTGCACAGATAGCCAGAAAAGAAGCGGAAACCGCACAGGATAATTTGTTTAATTCTGTTGAAGGCGTGGAGCTTAATATCCCGCTTGAGCATAGGAAGGAATGGGAATCGAAAACAAAGCTGGCTTATGAAATGGAAGCACTGGGGCTTTATCTTAGTGCCCACCCGCTGGATGAATATATGGATCAGCTCAAGCCGCTTAATATCACTTTTGCCAGCCAGGTTGATGAGAAAGTTAGTGATAACGAAACAACGCCAGTTCACTTTGCCGGCATGCTTTATGCTAAACAGATCAGAACCTCACAGAATAATAATCGTTTTGCCTTTGTTCAGATGACTGACCCGACTGGCATGATTGATATCACCCTTTTCAGTGATGTGCTGGCTAATGCCGAAGAATATCTGATTGAAAACGAACCTATTTACGTCAGGGCTGATGCCAGACGGGAAGATGACCGGATGAAACTGCTCGCAAGGGAAGTCCTTCCTCTTGATCAAGCCATTAGCACGAAAACCATGGCAATGGTGGTGCATGTCATGGATGACACGGCTTTTTCAGGTATTGCCAGCGGACTTAAAAGGGATGGTGATGGAAAGCAGAAACTGCTCTTGAAAATGCATGTCCAGACCCATGAAGTTGTGCTGGAACTTCCCGGTTCCTATAAACTGAGTCAGGGGTTTCGCCAGCATATTAAATCCCTTGATGGCGTGGTTTCGGTTGAAAATATTTTCCTGTAATTGGTGCTGGCATCTGTTCCCCTTTAATTTGTGAAAAAGACTTGCAAACCTGCTGGCAAACCGTTAGTTAATGGCTACCAGTATTTGACTGGAATTCACACATGAAGGTGGCAATGCGCGTTGTATTGCCCTCCGGTGGATCAGGTTTGACCAAAATATAGGTCATTCTTTTCCCTCACCCTTCATGGAGGCTAAACCGGAAAAGGAGCATCATTATGCCAATGCCTAGTTTTACCATGCGCCAGCTGCTTGAAGCTGGAGTCCATTTTGGACACCATACCCGTCGATGGAACCCCAAGATGAAACCATTCATCTTTGGTGATCGCAATAATATCCATATTCTTAATCTTCAACAGACCGTGCCTATGCTTTATCAGGCTCTTGAAGCTATCAGTCAGGTGGCATCAAATGGCGGTCGCGTTCTGTTTGTAGGAACAAAACCTTCGGCTTCTGAAGTTGTTGCCGAAGCGGCTAAATCTTGCGGGCAGTATTATGTTAATCACCGCTGGCTTGGTGGCATGCTGACCAACTGGTCCACCGTATCACAATCCATCCGCCGTCTGCGTGAAATGGATGAACGCCTAAGCGGCGAAGAGGTCAATGCCCTGACCAAGAAAGAAACCCTGACATTGACACGTGAACGCGATAAGCTGGAAAAAACGCTTGGCGGTATCAAAGAAATGGGCGGGCTACCTGATCTGTTATTCATCATTGATACAAATAAAGAGGACATTGCTGTAAAAGAAGCTAACGTTCTGAATATTCCGGTTGTTGCTGTTGTTGACAGTAACGCTGATCCGGATGGTGTTGATTATGTTATCCCTGGCAATGATGATGCGTTGCGGGCAATTAGCCTTTATTGTGATCTGGTTGCCGGGTCAGTAATCGAAGGGCTGAAAACCGAAATGATCCGTTCCGGAACTGATGTCGGTGAAGAGGTTGCTCCTATGGAAGAAACCATAGCCAGCGAAGAACCTGCCGCTCCTGCTGAAGCCCCTGTCGAAGCTCAGGCCGAAGCTCAGGCCGATGCAGCACCGGCTGAACAGCCTGAAGCCAGCGAAGAAGCAGCAAGTTAAGGCTAGTGTTTATCATTAATCCCTGCCGCTGATGGCAGGGGTTAAAACAATGTTTTATGACGATATAACCTTATAATGAGGATGGAATAATGGCGATTACGTCTCAAATGGTTAAAGACCTCCGCACATCTACCGGTGCCGGAATGATGGACTGCAAAAAAGCACTTGATGAAACAAATGGCGATATGGAAGCGGCCATTGACTGGTTGCGGAAAAAAGGCCTTGCCGCCGCCGCTAAGAAAGCCAGTCGTGTGGCTAGCGAAGGTCTGGTAGCAGTAAAAACAGCCGGGGCTGTTGGTGCTGTTATCGAAGTAAACTCGGAAACGGATTTTGTTTCGCGGAATGAAGAGTTTCAGGGCTTTGTTCGTTCGCTGGCTGATATTGGAACAAACTGTGACAGTATTGATGCGCTGATGGATATGCCTTACACGGGCACAAGCCATTCTGTTGCTGATGAGCTAACAAACAAAATTGCCAAAATTGGTGAAAACATGTCTATCCGCCGGATAGCCAAGCTATCGGTTGATCAGGGTGTTGTGGTATCTTATATCCACAATGCCGTTGCTGATGGCATGGGTAAGATTGGCGTTCTTGTTGGGCTTGAATCTGCCGCTGATGCCAGTGTACTGGAACAGCTAGGCCGTCAGATTGCTATGCATATTGCCGCTACTGCCCCCGCTAGTCTGAGTGAAGCAGACCTTGATCCGGAATATGTTGCGCGTGAACGCAAACTTCTGGTTGATCAGGCCATCCAGTCTGGCAAGCCTGCTGATATTGCAGAAAAAATGGTAGAAGGCCGCATGAAGAAATTCATGAAAGAAGTCGTTCTGCTGGAACAGATTTTTGTCATTGATGGGGAAACTGTGGTTAGCAAAGTCATTGAAAATGCTGCCAAAGATGCAGGAACACCCATTACCCTGACATCATTCATTCGCTTCAATCTGGGCGAAGGAATTGAAAAAGAAGAAACCGATTTTGCCGCTGAAGTTGCCGCCCAGCTAGAAAGCTGAAATTCGTCTGGCCTTAATGCGGTAAAATGCGCTAATCTAATGTGTGAGTGTATATAACTCTCACGCATTAAGATAGGATTTGCTATGCCGGATACAGCCCCATCTCATAAATACCAACGTGTCCTGTTAAAGATATCTGGTGAATCGCTCATGGGGGAGCGCAGTTACGGTATTGATCCGGCCATGGTTACGCGTGTGGCTGAAGAAATCAAACATGTTATTGATCAGAATATTGAAATTTGTCTGGTCATTGGTGGGGGCAATATCTTTCGCGGTATTTCCGGTGCGGCATCTGGCATGGAAAGAGCTACTGGTGACTATATGGGCATGCTGGCAACCGTCATGAACGCGCTGGCTATGCAAAACGCGCTTGAAGATTTATCGGTTGATACTCGCGTCTTATCAGCTTTGCCGATTAGTGCTGTGTGTGAACCATATATTCGTCGCCGGGCAAAACGGCATATCGAAAAAGGCCGTGTTGTGATCTTTGCGGCCGGAACAGGCAATCCATTCTTTACGACTGATACCGCCGCCGCCCTAAGAGCCACGGAAATGAATTGCGACCTTATCCTAAAAGGGACGCGTGTTGATGGGGTATATTCGGCGGATCCCGAAAAAGACCCGAATGCCATACATCATCCACAATTGACATATAAAGATGTATTATCGCGGGATTTAGCGGTTATGGATGCGTCGGCGATTTCATTGGCGCGAGAAAACTCTATTCCCATGATTGTCTTTTCGATTGAAAAGCAGGGCAGCTTTGATCGTGTCTTGCGGCATGAAGATAAATTTACGCTTATCACCGATCAGCAAGGAGATTAGACTTATGAGCTTTGATATGGATGATGCCCAGAGACGCATGCAAGGTGCTGTTTCTGCATTAGAAACAGAATTTCAGGGGTTAAGAACAGGCCGGGCATCCGCTGGTATGCTTGAACCTATCAGCGTTGATGCTTATGGCTCCCGCATGCCTATTAATCAGGTGGGCAATATTTCTGTTCCGGAACCCCGATTGCTAACCGTGCAAGTCTGGGATGCTTCCATGACACCGGCGGTTGAAAAGGCGATTAGAGAATCTGATCTTGGCCTTAACCCACAAGCCGAAGGAACTTTGATACGCATTCCTGTGCCTGATCTATCTGCTGAACGGCGGGAAGAACTGGCCAAAGTAGCGGGAAAATATGCGGAAGCCGCTCGTGTATCCATCAGAAATGTACGCCGTGATACTATTGAACAGGTGCGTAAAGGGGAAAAAGATGGTGATTATGGTGAAGATGAACGCCATGGTCTGGAAGCGAAAGTGCAGAAACTGACAGATGACCATGTTGGCAAGGTTGATCAGATGCTCGCTAATAAAGAAAAAGATATCAAGACAGTATAGTATGATCGATTAATGGCATTATCTATTCCCCATCATCTGGCTATTATCATGGATGGCAATCGCCGCTGGGCAAAACAGCATGGATTGCCTCTACGATCAGGTCATATGCAGGGTTCCGTGGCTGTTGAACAGATTATAGAACATGCTTCTAAGAAAGATATTCCGTGGTTAACACTTTTTGCTTTTTCAACGGAAAACTGGTCACGTCCTGCCAGAGAAGTCAAAGATATCCTTGGGGTTTTCCGATATTTTCTGGATCGTAAGGGCAAGGCATTGATAGATAAAAATGTCCGGCTGAGAACAATAGGTGATTTGTCCGGATTTCCTCTAAATATCCAGAAAAAAGTGATTGAACTGGTTGAACTTTCTACTGCTAACACTGGGATCAATTTAACGGTTGCGCTGAATTACGGTGGGCAGGCCGATCTGGTATTGGCGGCACAGTCTATGATGTCAAAAATAGCGGCCGGGGATTTGGATATCGCTGATATTGACCAGCAAACCATCAAGCAGCATCTCTATACCGCTGAATTACCGCCGGTGGATTTGCTGATCAGAACAAGCAACGAAAAACGCCTGTCCAATTTTATGCTATGGGATATCGCCTATGCAGAATTGATGTTCATGCCTGTATTATGGCCTGATTTCAGTGGCAATGATTTGGATCAGGCATTAGATGAATATGCTTTGCGTGAGCGGCGGTTTGGAACTGATGCTGTGCATAATGATCATAAATCCAGATATATCAGCTAGTAGAGTAATGGTGGCTGGGCTATCCGGCTATGAGAAAGCATGGGGATGTTCCAAAAAGAAACTTCCATCAGATTGATAACCGCCTGTTGCCTGCTTCCGCTTCTCATCATTTTATGGTCAGGCGGCATGATAGCATTATGGCTTGCGCTTGGATGTGTGCTTTTGATGTCAGCGGAGCTAGCCTTTTCCGCTAGGGTTGGTCGTAAGGATATCGGCATTGTCATTATCACCGCTATTGCCTTGCCATCGGGGTTATCGCTCTGGGTTGGCTTTTATGATCCACAACCTGCCGCTATTTATATGGCGGGAACATTTATGGCTCTGGCGATTTTCTTTGTTGGGTTATTCGCCTTTCGCCATTTATCCGGGCTGATTATGATGTTATTGCTATCGGTGCTTGGGTTATCACTCATCGCTTTCTGGCGAATGGATCAGGGCGGCGTCTGGCTTGTCATCGGCCTGATCACCGTGGCACTGGTTGATACAATGGGATATCTGGTTGGCCGCAAGATTGGTGGTGCCAAGTTATGGCCTGCTATTAGTCCGGCCAAAACATGGAGTGGTGCTATCGGCGGCATGGCTTTCAGCCCGGTTCCCATACTGATTTACCTCTATCTGAATGGGCAAGATATAACATTAGCTCTATTTGGTTTAGCCCTGGGTATCATGGCCATTGCTGGTGATTTACTGGAATCCTGGTATAAACGTAGTCATGAATTAAAGGATATTGGCTGGATTTTACCCGGTCATGGCGGTTTGCTTGACCGTTTTGATGGCTCTCTATTAACTATTCCCATGCTTTATTTTCTCCTGTCCATGGGATGGCTGGGATGACCATGACTGATGTGACAGGAATGACCGCTAAGACAGTCAATATATTGGGGGCAACCGGTTCTATTGGAACATCTGTCCTTGATCTTATTGCCCGTTATCCGGATCATTATTCTGTTAATATTCTAGCCGCCCATACAAATATAGATGCGCTGGCTGATCTGGCGGAACGTCACCAACCCGCGCATGTTGTCCTGACAGGTACAGAAGGATATAGCCAATTAAAAGCCCGTCTAACTGGAGGGGATTGTCATATCCATCAGGGGATGGAAGCCCTGCTTGATCTGCTTGCAGAAAATAGTGACCTGACTGTGAACGGGATTAGTGGTGTGGCCGGATTATTGCCTAGTCTGAAAGTGCTGGAACATGGCGGCACCTGTGCGATAGCAAATAAGGAATCGCTGGTTGCGGCAGGGGCTATCGTGATGGATACCTGCCGGATAAATGGCGGCACTATCCTGCCAACAGATTCCGAACATAATGCGATTTTTCAGGTTTGGGCACATCAGCATCAGCAAGCGATTAACAGCATTACCCTGACAGCATCAGGTGGGCCGTTCCTTCATGCCAGTCAGCAAGAACTGGCTGAGGCCACCGCAAGTCAGGCTTTACGTCATCCTAACTGGAATATGGGAAAAAAGATCAGTATTGATTCGGCAACAATGATGAATAAAGGCCTTGAGGTGATTGAAGCCTGTGTGCTTTTTGATCTGCCAGAAGACAGGGTAAAAGTTGTGGTTCACCCGCAATCGATTATTCATGGGCTGGTCAATTATGCTGATGGTAGCATGCTGGCTCAGCTTGGCCCTGCTGATATGCGCGTGCCATTATCTTATGTGTTAGCCTGGCCGGATCGTCTGCCATGGGCAACAGACAGCATTGATCTTACTGCCATCGGCCAGTTTGACTTTATTGCTCTGGATCATGACCGGTTTCCAGCGGTTAATCTGGCGCGGCAGGCATGGCGGTCGGGTGGTCTTGCTCCGGCCATCTTGAATGCGGCGAATGAAGTGGCGGTAGCTGCATTTCTTGATCATCAGATCGGTTTTAAGGATATTGTAGCCTCTATTGATCATGCTTTATCATCTATCCCATCAGCATCTCTCAATCATCTTGATGATGTCCTTGCAGTGGATATGGAAACTAAGGCATGCATAACAACATGGCTAAAGGAAAGAAAATAAATCATGTTAGATACACTTGTTTTTCTCTTTGGGTTTTTATTCGTTCTCACCGTGATTGTATTCATTCATGAATACGGCCATTTCTGGGCGGCACGCCGGTCTGGTGTCTATGTTGAGGTGTTTTCCATTGGGTTTGGACAGGAATTATTTGGCTGGAATGACCGCTATGGAACACGTTGGCGGTTTTCTGCCATCCCATTAGGGGGATATGTGCGTATGCGCGGGGATAAAGACCCGTCCGGAATACCTGATGCGAATGCGGCCAAGGAAGAAGGAAGTTTCATGGCGGCATCACTGGCTAGTCGTGCGTTTATTGTTTCCATGGGACCAATTGCCAATTTCATTCTTGGTATATCCATATTCGCCATCGTTTTTATGATGATGGGCAAGGCCTTTACTCCACCAGTGATAGATGAGTTGGTTGAAGGTAGCGCAGCAGAACAGGCAGGGCTGGAAATAGGGGATCGCATTGTCAGCGTGAACGGATATGCCATTGATGATTTTAACGATTTACGCATGTATGTTGCAGAAAATCCGGGGCGTGAGCTGATCTTTTCGGTTAATCGTGATGGCAACGTAAGCGATGTTCCGGTGACGCCAGCCAGAATCTTTGATGAATGTCGCGGCGCGGAATATGGCCAGCTCGGTGTCATCAGCCGTAGTGGAGAAATCAGATCATTGGGTTTCGGGGCATCCATTATGGCGGCAATAGAAGAAAGCTATACTCTGTCACTGGCTATGTTGCGTGGTTTGGGGCGACTCATTACCGGTCAGGCCAATAAAGGTGAGATGGGAGGCCCTGTAAAGATTGCAGAAATCACCGGTGAGGCGGCGCAAAATGCCCTTGATGAAAGAGGATTTATTCAGTTTCTTATCCTGATTGCCGCCTTATCCATTAACCTTGGTTTTATCAATCTGATGCCGGTTCCGGCACTGGATGGCGGGCATCTGATGTTTTTCGGGCTGGAAGCCGTGATGCGGCGACCATTATCACCAAAATATCAGGAATGGGTCATGCGTCTGGGTATAGCCTTTCTGTTGACCCTTATTCTCATGTTTACCTTTTTTGATGTGATAAGCTGGGTGACGTCACCGTGTTAATCTTGATGATCATCACTGATAGAATGGTTAATCCTATGAAAAAGCCAGCATTTATCCTATAATAAAAAAGGCATTGGTGGAGAACATAATGAAATTCGTTTTGAGCAGATTAATTATCCTTTATTCCGTGGGCATGATGTTTGTGATGAATGTAGCCATTGCTCAGGCGCAAGACGTTACTATTTCCGAAATTGTCATTGAAGGAGCAAAGCGTGTTAGCCCTTCAACCGTCAAATCCTATATGCCTGTGCAGGTGGGGGATGATATCTCACCTGTCGAATTGAACGGGATCATTACTTCTCTTTTTGCAACTGATCTATTTCATGATGTGCAATTGCGTCTTGATAATGATCGATTGATTGTGACTGTGGATGAAAATCCTATCATCAACCGTGTCAATATCGAAGGTAATGACGTATTAAAAGACGAACAGCTTCTTGAAATCCTCAATATCAGACCAAGGCGGGTATTTACCCGCAATATTGCACTTGAAGGCAAGGCGACATTGATGGAAATCTATCGCCAGAGTGGGCGCTATGCCGCAAAAATTGAACCAAAAATCATTGAATTACCTGATAAAAGAGTTGATCTGGTGTTTGAAGTCAACGAAGGGCCATTGATTAAGATTAGCAAGATCAAATTCATTGGCAATCAACAATTCAGTGATCGGGCTTTGCGCAATATCATCGCATCAAGAGAACGCAAATGGTATATTTTTCTATCATCAAACGATAAATATGACCCTGCGCGTCTGGCTCTGGATGAACAGAAGTTGCGCCAATTCTATTTACAGAATGGCTATGCCAATTTTTCCATTCTCCGGTCATCGGGTGAATTGCTGCCTGACCGAAGTGGCTTTGTTCTGACCTTTCACGTTGATGAAGGCAAACAATATACCGTGTCGGATGTTGTGATTAAATCTGAAATTGAAAGCGTCAATAACGATATCCTTCTAGCCGAATCTACCCTTAAGGTAGGTGACGTATATGATGTGCGTTACATGGATGATACCTTAACAAGAATCACGGATAAACTAGGTGAGTTTGGATTTGCTTTTGTTAATGTCGAACCTGATTTTGACCTGGACGAAGAAAATGCCACATTGGCATTGACCATTAATGTTGATCGCTCAGAGCGCAATTTTGTGGAAGAAATCCGGATTGTTGCCAATGATAGAACGCTTGACCGTGTGATCAGGCGTCAATTTGAACTGGTAGAAGGCGATAGTTTTAACCAGCTTAAACTGACCAATTCTATTCGGAATATTCGTAATCTTGGATATTTTTCAAATGTAACCAGCCGGGTTTTGCCGGGGTCAAGTTCTGATCAATCTATTGTTGAGGTTGCGGTAGAAGAAACGGCAACCGGAAATTTCACGCTTGGGTTCGGCTATTCATCTGTTGATGAAGGGTCATTTCAGATTGGAATAGAAGAAAGTAATTTTCTTGGTTCTGGGCGCGGGGTCAGGGCAAATATATCCGTTTCGGGCAGTAAATCTAATTTCAGGGCAGGGATCACAGAGCCATATGTTTTTGACAGAAACCTTCGCGGTAGCTTTGATCTGTTCCGGGAAGAAGAAAAATATAGTGATGTCACACTGGAAAAGCAGGGTGTAGAAACCACCGTTGGGTTTAGTGCAAACAATAATTACTATCATAATTACGGTTATTTACTGGCTGAAACGCAAACCACAACAACGTCAACAACAGCACTATCAACCAGTGGTGATGAAGGCGCGCAATTAATTTCTGAAATAAGCTATACTTTGCGTCAGGATAAAAGAGATAACCGTTTTGATCCAAGAGAAGGATATTATTGGCGTGCTTCAAACAGCATTGCCGGGATAGGCGGGGATGTTCAATATCTGAAATCAGTTCTGGAAGCACAGTATTTTATGCCATTTAATTTTAAGCGGTTTGTGATAGGTGTTGGAGGTGAAATTGGTGTTGTTGATGGACTGGGTGAAAATGTTTCGCGATCTAACCGCTTTGTCATAGGCGGTAAAACCGTGCGTGGCTTTGATCGTGATGGCATCGGGCCGCGTGATGCTGGTGATGATTCCGTTGTTGGCGGTAATCAATATTATGCTGGCACGATTAACGTTATTTCGAGTTATGGGCTTGATCCAGACCTTGGCATGCGCTGGACGGTGTTCTATGATTTTGGGTCTTTATGGGGAACAGACTATCCGACAGGCGTTACCGGCGCCGATGATAATGATGTGCGTTCTTCTTTGGGATATGGATTATTCTGGGACACGGCCATTGGCCCGTTATCGTTCTTCTGGTCAATTCCGTTAACGGATCAGAGTTATGATAAAACGCAGGAATTCCAGTTTAGTATCGGGGGCCATTTCTAATGAGGCACGGGATAGTAAATCAGATGCGATATCTATGTGGAGTTATTCTGCTGGGGATGATCATATCTGGCATGGTATCCGCGGTCATGACGATGCCATCAATAGCGCAGGATACAGGGGAAAATCCTGTCAAAATTGCTGTCATAGATATTAATGGGGTGTTGGAACAATCGATGGCTATCAAGAAAATCCGTGCTATCATTGATGAGGAAAATCAGAAATTCCTAGCCTCAACAGAAGAACAGCAACAAGCGCTTCGTTCGGAAGAACAGGAATTAGAAGCGCAACGGCAAATTCTGGATGAAACCGAGTTTAATCGCCGGCTAAAGCAGTTTCAGGATAAGGTCGCATCATTACAGCAAAAACTGCAACGCCAAAGGCGGGAATTTGATTTATCCTTGCAACAGGCCAATGATCAGTTGCGAAAACTGCTTTATCAGATCATTGCCGATATTAGCAAAGAAAATGGCTATACGCTGGTGATACAGAAACAGAATGTTGTGCTTTATGATTTATCCATCGATATTTCTGACACGGCTTTGCTACGGTTGAATGAGCGAACAAAGGATATGACGGTTACCTTTACCAATAAGGATAATTAATGACCGAACATAGCCCGCATATCAGATTATCAGATCATCCCATGTCAATTGCCGATGCGGTGGCATTAACATCTGGTGAATTATCCAGCGGATCGCCAGATCAGATGATCACCCATGCGACCACGCTGGAACATGCCAGTCATGGGGCAATATGTTTTGCAGAAAATACTAATGCTTTCCTCAGGCTTGCTGATGAACAGGGTGTGACCTGCCTTACCACGAAAGACACGCTGGATCACATTCCTGATGAAGCGAAAACAAGGCGGAAAAATCCGCCTGCTATTATCCTTGTTGATCGCCCCAAAGACCGTTTTGCCTATGTGATGGAACAGCTTTATCCAAAGGCTAAATCAACGGGATATATTCATCCCATGTCATCAGTGGCATCAGACGCCATCATTGGTGATCATGTTCAGATTGACGCATTTGTTGAAATTGGCAGCAATGTCCGGATTGGTGACAATAGTATCATCAAATCAGGCACGGTTATTGGTGATGATGTTATTATCGGCAAGCATGTTTTGGTTATGCCGCATGTGCATATCGAACATGCCGTTATCGGTGATCATGTTCAGATTTGTTCCGGGTCAGTGATTGGGAATTACGGGTTCGGGATAAGCAGTGATGGCCGGAACCGGCTTGTTCCGCATATTGGTAAAGTGATCATAGGGGATCATTCCCATATTGGTAGTTTGAACACTATTGATCGTGGCATGCTGGATGATACGGTTATTGGTCAGCATGTGATGACGGACAACCAGTGCCACATTGCGCATAATGTTCAAATTGGTAACGGGAACATTATCTGTGGTAAGGTAGGCATTGCCGGATCAGTTGTGATCGGCGAGCGAAATATTTTCGGCCCCGAAGTCGGGATTGCAAGTCATATAACCATAGGAGCTGGAAACCTGTTTGCAAGCCGGTCAGGCATTACAAAAGATATAGGCAATGGTCATGTTATGGGCGGGTTCCCTGCTGTTCCTATGGCTGATTATCGATTGCAGGTAGCGGGATTACGCCGATTGGCGCGTGAATTGAAATCTAAAGCTAGAAAGGAATAGTTATGTCTGCTGATGAAATGATATTGCACCATCATGATATTTTGAAACTGATTCCCCATCGTCATCCGTTTTTGCTGATTGATAGAGTCAGGATCATTGACCCCGGTGTAGCCGCGATTGGTATCAAGGCCATTACCAGCACCGAGCCACATTTATCAGGCCATTTTCCGGGGCATCCCATTATGCCGGGGGTGCTGATCATAGAAGCCATGGCACAGACCGCAGGCGTTATGGTCGCCCATGAAGAAAAATCTGATCTGGAAGATGATATGCATGTTTATTTCACCACGATTGAAAACGCCCGCTTCCGCGCCCCGTCACGTCCGGGTGATCTGTTGGAATGCCATGTCAGACGCACGGGCGGCAGATCAACACTACATAAATTCGAAGCCGAAGCGATTAATGATGGAAAAAAAGTAGCCTCTGCTAGTTTTTCGGCCATGCTGGTTGAGCCCGGAAAATAGAGATACCCATGCCATCCTATATTCATCCTACTGCCATTATTGCTGATGGTGCTGAAATTGGTGAAAACATTTCTATCGGTGCGTTCTGTTCTATCGGTGAACATGTTCGTATCGGTGATCATTGTGTTCTTCACCCGTCTGTTATTATTGATGGCCATACGGAAATAGGGGCAAGTAATCAGATATTTTCCTATGCGGTTCTTGGTATGGCCCCCCAGCATTTACGTTATGAAGGTGAAGCCTCAACACTGGTCATAGGTGACCATAATCTGATCAGGGAGCATGTGACCATGCATCCGGGAACAGCAGTCGGTGATATGACAACGCAAATTGGTTCGCATGGAATGTTTATGGTCGGCTCACATATCGGGCATGATAGTGTCATCGGTGATCATGTTATTATGGCCAATCATGTTCAGATTGGCGGTCATGTTCATATTGGTGAACGGTGCTATATCGGGGCTATGGTTGGTGTTCATCCATTTGTTCGTGTTGGTAAAAATACGATCATAGGGGGCATGTCAAAAGTAGAACATGACGTGATCCCATTTAGCAGGGTTGATGGTAATAAATGCTATCTGGATGGAATCAATGTGATCGGGCTTGAACGAAGTGGATATAGTCGGGAAAGCATCAGGCAGATTCGTGCCGCATTCAAAGATTTATTCAGGGGTGAGGGCAGTTTCGATGATCGTGTTGCCCGCGCACATAATACTTATGCTGGTGATAAGGACGTTAAGGTTATGCTGGATTTTATCACCGCAAGCGAAAAGAGACCCATCATGCAGGTCAATCGAAATGGGAAATCCTGATAACATCATTGGTATCCTTGCGGCGGCAGGTGATATGCCAGTTATCCTGACCAGCCAATTGCGGGCTAGTGGATATACGCCATTTGTAATTGCTATTGATGGTATGGCTGATGCTGTCCTACCCATGGCTGATATTACCATCAGATTAGGGGCGGCCAGTCGAATTATCACGGCTTTCAAAGATGCTGGCTGCCGGCAGATCATCATGACTGGAAAATTCATCAGACCAAGTTTGATGCAAATCAAGCCTGATCTGACAGGTGCCAAACTGGCATTTAAAGCCCTATCAACAAGTGATAATAATGCTCTTCAACTGATTGCAGACTTCCTTGCTGGTTATGATCTTCATATGGCTGACCTTCATCAGATTCTTCCCGATATATTTGCTTCGGCAGGTGTGATAGCCGGAAAAGCGCCAACCAAGAAACAACAAGCCAGTATAGAAAAGGCCGTGGCTGTTCTTGATGCTCTGGGGGATTGTGATGTAGGGCAGGCTGTCATTGTTCAGCAGCAACGTGTTCTGGCGATAGAGGCCGCAGAGGGGACAAACGCTATGATATGTCGGGCAGGGGATTATATGTCACCGGATTTTCTGCCGCCTATTCTGGTTAAAATGTCCAAACATGGACAGAATAAACGTCTTGATCCACCGGTTATAGGAACAGAAACCCTGACGCTGGCAGCTGAAAACGGGGTGACAATGGTTGTGGTTGAAGCAGGCGGTGTTATTCTGGCTGATCGGGATGAATGCCTGGCAACAGCCAGGCGACTAAAGATGTCGCTATTCGGCTTGACGGGGTGAATGTGGCTTATCAATGTTTTATTCTGGCAGGTGAGCCATCAGCAGACCGGTTAGGTAAATCGGTGATGGAAGCCTTGCGGGATAAGGTCCGTTTTTTTGGTGTCGGCGGGGATGATATGATAGCCGAAGGGCTGGATAGCATTGCCCCATCACATGAGTTTACCATTATCGGAATGACGCAGATATTAAAAGCAATCCCGCGCCTATCCCGACTGGCAGATCATTTGATTGATGAAATTATCAGACGTCGTCCAGATGCTATCGTGACCATTGATAGCAAGGGGTTTTCCTTGCGGTTTGCCAAGCGGCTTAAAAAACGGATGGCAAAACATGGCTGGCACGCCCCGATCATTCATCTGGTTGCCCCAACCGTATGGTGCTGGGGTAAGTGGCGGACCAAACCTTTTGCTACCGTGATGGATAAACTGTTATGCCTTTTTCCTTTTGAACCACCCTATTTTACCCCATATGGTGGGGTAGCTGAATATGTGGGTCATCCCTTGTTTGAGCGGGATATTCCAGCGAAAGCCACTGCGCGTAACGTTTTAAAAATAAGTCCGGACACCAATGTTCTTGTGCTATTGCCCGGCAGCCGCAAGAGTGAGATCAAACAGCTGATGCCAGTCATGCTAGAAGCCCAGCAACAGCTGAAAGCCCTTTATCCTGATCTTACGACGATTTTACCGGTATCATCGCATGTTGCCCCCAGAATAAAAGAGATGTTGGGTGACCACAAAGATATCAGATGTGTGGCGGGTGACAGCCAGACCATGACAGCATTAGCCGCCGGTGATGTCGGCATTATCTGTTCAGGCACTGTGACGTTAGAAGCGGCAATGACGGGATTACAGGGGGTTGTGGTCTATAAACCAGACTGGTTTTCCATGTTTATAGGCTGGCTGCTGGCTGATCTGGATCAGATTGTTCTAGCTAATGTTGTTACAAAATCAACACTTTACCCATTACTTCTTTGGCGGAAGGTAACGGCTAAGGCACTTGTTGATGCGGTGATAAACGGCTTTGCGCATCCTGACCAAGGACAGAAAATCCATCAGTCGATGCAAAAAGTCATAGCAAGACGTGGTGACCAGAGTTTCGGCACCTCAGCGGCGCAGGCTATTTTGTCCAGCTTGTCCGATAGCAAAACCGGCGATTAATCTCTGTCTGAAATGGATGTATAAGATTTAGGTTCAGGGCCGGTATAAAGTTGGCGTGGACGACCAATGCGCTGCATAGGGTCTTCGATCATTTCTTTCCATTGGGATACCCAGCCGACTGTTCGTGCGACGGCAAATAATACGGTAAACATTGAGGTAGGGAACCCCATAGCTTTCAGGATAATGCCAGAGTAAAAATCAACATTTGGATATAACTTTTTCTCAATGAAGTAGCTGTCTTTGAGAGCAATTTCTTCAAGCTCAAGTGCAATGGCAAGCAGAGGATCATTCTGAATACCAAGTTGGTTAAGCACTTTATGACATTCTTCACGCATGACTTTGGCGCGAGGATCAAAGTTTTTATAAACCCTATGCCCAAATCCAAATAGACGGAAGGGGTCATTTTTATCACGGGCACGATTAATATATTCGGGTATGTTCGATGGGTCGCCAATTTCAGCCAGCATATCGAGAACGGCTTCGTTAGCGCCGCCATGTGCAGGCCCCCATAGCGCAGCTATTCCGGCCGCAATACAGGCAAAGGGATTGGCGCCAGATGATCCGGCAAGCCGGACAGTTGAGGTAGAGGCATTTTGTTCATGGTCTGCATGAAGAATAAGGATTTTATCCATAGCCGAGGCCAGAACCGGATTGATAACATAATCTTCGGTCGGAACAGCAAAACACATATGCAGGAAATTTTCAGCATAGGTCAGGTTATTTTTGGGATAGTTGAAAGGTTGACCATTAGAGTATTTAAATGCCATCGCGGCCAATGTAGGCATTTTTGCAATCAGCCGCCGTGATGCCACCATGCGCTGAATGGGATCACTGATATCGGTAGAATCATGATAGAAAGCAGATAACGCCCCTGTCACCCCGCATAGGATTGCCATGGGATGGGCATCCCGCCGAAAGCCACGGAAAAAGCTGTTAATCTGTTCATGGACCATCGTGTGATGGGTAATGGCATGATCAAATTCATCTTTTTCGTCACGGTTGGGCAAATTGCCATGTAACAATAGATAGCAGACTTCCAGAAAATCACTTTTTTCTGCCAATTCATCAATGCTGTATCCGCCATGCATTAACTGGCCTTTATCACCATCGATATAGGTTAGTCGTGATTTACATGACGCAGTAGCCATGAAACCCGGATCAAATGTAAAATATCCCAGTTCGGTTTGCAGCTTTCTTATGTCAATGACAGGGTTGCCGACAGTACCTTCCATGACGGGAAGTTCTATGGTTTTGTTTGTTTCACTGTCTGTAACCGTTACTATTCTGTTTTTCATTATATTAAACCAAAGGTTAGGGATTTATATGCAGTATGATTATATAACCTAGATCGACTTATTGCAAACATTGTCGAGGCGGATAACAATTTGTTTCTGTCCTAAAATGGTTAATAGCAGGGCAATATCTGGTGCCTGACGTTTTCCTGTCAACGCAACCCTTAGCCCCGGGCCGACATCACGCATCTTTAATCCCTGTTTGGTCAGCCAGTCTGAAAACCATGTTTTCACTTGATCAAGATGGTTAAGTCCTTCCGGATAATCTCTAGCCAAGCGTTGGAGCCGTTCCAGCATATCAGCATCCAGTAATGGCTTGGCATCGTCATCAATGGCTGGCGGTGAGGAAATAAGGGCAAAATGAGCCATTTCAGATAAATCGGTTATCAGATTTGCCCGTTCTTTCAGGGCAGGCACCAGTTGGCGGAGTCTGGTTTCAACATCATCTGATAATGGTTCGGGGGCAATCAGACGAATAACATCTTCATCTGGCATCTGTGCTATATACTGGCTGTTCAGGGCAGTGAGTTTATCAGAATCAAAGCGGGCAGGTGATTTTCCAATACCGCCAAGATCAAACCATTCTATGGCCTGATCACGGCTAATCATTTCATCATCACCATGACTCCACCCTAGCCGCAACAGATAATTATTTACCGCTTCGGGCAGGAACCCCATATCTCGATAGGCTGTTACAGAAAGGGCACCGTGGCGTTTGGATAATTTGGCACCATCTGCCCCGTGGATAAGCGGGATATGAGCATAAACCGGTTGTGGCCAGTCCATCGCCGCAATAATTTTCTGTTGCCGGAACGCATTATTGAGATGATCATCACCACGAATAATGTGCGTCACCCCCATATCATGGTCATCCACCACCACCGCCAGCATATAGGTCGGGGTGCCATCGCTACGCAACATGACCAGATCATCCAGCTGTTGGTGCTGTACCGTCACCTCACCCTGTACCGCATCGGGAATGGTGGTTGAGCCGCTTTCAGGCATTTTCAGTCGCACGACATATGGCGCGTCAGGTGCTTCTGCTGCTGTCTTTTCACGCCATGGCGAGCGGATAGGATAGCCAATTTTTCTTGCTTCCTCACGCATCTGGGATAATTCTTCCGGGGTGAGGTAGCAGCGATAGGCGAGCCCTTTTTCCAGCAATTGATGGGCAATATCCGCGTGCCTTTCCATACGGCTGAACTGATATACGGGGTCTTGGTCACCAGCCAGATCAAGCCAGTTCAAGCCATCATGAATAGCGGCAATGGCCTCATCGGTTGATCGTGCGCGGTCGGTATCTTCTACCCTCAGCAGATAGGTGCCGCCGTGATGTCGTGCAAACAGATAATTGAATAATGCCGTCCGTGCGCCACCGATATGAAGAAATCCTGTTGGTGAAGGGGCAAATCGTGTGATCACGCTCATAAAATATTAACCTTTATGGTTCATAATGAAGTCATGACACATAACACGCCTGAAGAAAAATCTCCAGCCAAGACAGCTGATGTCCCTGAAACACAGTGGCAGGAAGACCCATTGCCAGACCGTTTTCGGTTTCGGTCAGGCTGGTCATTAATCACAGCCTTGCTTTTAGGCGCTGGGATCATGATTGGTCAGTTGATGACGGATAGTATCCTGCTTACACATATGATCACGGGTATGGATCACTTGCTTGGCGGGATGATATCAATAATAGCTCTGCTAGGTGGCGGCATAGCTATCCTTTTGTCTTATTATGGCTGGTTACGGCTAGGTAAGATTACTGCCATCCTTGCCCTGATCATGATGGGTACAGGCGTAATGATTTATGACCGGTTGAGTTTACCATCACCGGTTATGCTGCCGGATCAGCCCCAGATGGTGACACTGATCATTACCGAAAGCCAGCCTTATAGAAATGACCGCCAGCAAATCAAGGCACATCTTATCCCTGATGACCCTTTGCATAAAATAACGGGAAACCATTTGATCAGGCTGATTGTTCCGTCAGATATCAAACCTCTTTATCCCGGATATCAGATCACGGCAGAAGTAGATTTTCAGCCGCTTTTGCCGCAATTGCTTCCGGGCGGGTTTGATTTTACCGAACACGCCTTGCGGCAACATATTATTGCTGGTGGTTTTGTCCGTTCTGTTAAAGCCATCGATGATAAAGGCACCTATCATTTTGCCCGCATGCGCCGCGCATTTCAGGAAAAACTCTTTGCAGCCATGGATAAGGACTGGGCGGCACCCATTACTTCTGCTTTATTACCGGGCTTGCGCGCATCTATTCCGTCGGATTTGCGGGAATCATGGCGTGGGGCAGGTCTGGCGCATCTGCTGGCCATATCCGGACTTCATATGATGCTGGTTTGCGGAATCATCATGGTATTAGTGCGGGTGGTGATGGGATTAAATCCGGTTTTTGCCAGTCGCGTGTCCTCTTTCCGTGTCAGTGCCATGACGGCTTTGCCTCTTTGTCTGTTTTATCTGATCTTTGCCGGTGTTCCTGTCAGTGCGCTCCGGGCATTCATCATGCTAGGATTAGCCTTGGTTGCAGTATTCATGTCACGTCGCGGTATTACCCTGCATCATGTTGCTGTTGCGGCGATTATCATTCTCATATTCTCGCCATCAAGCCTGTTTGGTCCTGCGTTCCAGATGTCATTTTCGGCAGTGTTTGCGCTAGTTGTAGCATGGAATTTATGGCTGAAGCGACAAGTGCCAAAACCACGCGCATGGTATCAACGGTTATGGTCGTATTTTATGGCTATTGCGTTATCATCAATGATTGCATCACTCGCATCCATGCCATTTGCGCTATATCATTTTGGCATCACCACGTCATGGTCAGTGCTGGCAAATATGATCGGTATGCCATTGATGGGATTGCTGATCATGCCCATGGGTGTTGCGTCGCTAGTATTGTCCCCTGTTGGGGCAGAATCAATACCGCTATTCTTTATGAATGCCGATATTATCAGCCTGTCTCATATCGCTGAATATATTTCATCCTGGGATGGGGCCAGACTGGCTATCTTTCCGCCCTCTGCCCCTGTTACCTTTTTGCTTGCGGTTGCAATACTGACCCTCGGTATCGCGCCGGGCATATGGCGCATGGCAAGCGTGATGATATTGATTATTGCTGGCTCCCTATGGTGGATGGAACCCCGTCCTGTCGCCGGAATGCTTCTCGATTATGGTAAACCTGTTCTGGCTGTGATGAGTGCAGATGGACATGTGTTGACCAGCACGTCCAAAACACATGGATTTGCCGTCCGGGTTCTGACCCAGCCATTTGGCCGGTCAGAATCCATCTATGTGAGAGATTATCTGGCCGCAGATAATAATATGGATCAACACGGCCGGGCCAATGTCTTCTGCCAACAGGAAAGCTGTTATATTACCACTGCAGATGGGCAGATTTTTGCCATGGTATGGGCGCGGTCAGATTTAACCACAGCCTGTCAGAAAGCAGATATCGTGCTGGCACTGGTTAATGCCAGCTATCCATGCCGTGATGGCAGTCTATTGCTTGACCGTGATGATCTTGTCCGGCGGGGTGGTATGCTTATCTATGGACAAGCCCGTGGCGTTGGTGATCATCATTCTGAATTGACCATAAAGCAGGTCAATACTGCCGAATGAGTGCTTTCAATGTGCCCTGAATTTTTACCTGATCAGGGCCAAAGATGCGCGTTTCATACTTACTATTAGCAGGTTCAAGAGCAATACTGTATGATTTGCGGCGCAGACGTTTTAAGGTAGCTTCGTCTTCTTCTTCAAGCAGGGCAACAACAATATCGCCATTTTGCGCGGTATCGCCTTTTTCAATCAGCACCGTATCACCATCCATAATGCCAGCATCAATCATGGAATCGCCTTCGATTGTTAGGGCAAAATATTCCCCGCGCCCCAACATATATTCGGGAACCGGCATGGTATTGGAAGCATCAGAAATAGCGGCAATCGGTGTTCCGGCGGCAATCTTGCCCAGTAAGGGGATTTCAACCACCGGGCTAGTCGGTTCCATTACTGGCGCTGAAACCTGATCATGAGGGGACTGTTCGATGACAGAAAGGGAAGGTTGATGCGTATAAGGTGACCCATCAGGATGGCGGAGGATATCAACCGCACGCGCACGGTTATGAAGTCTGGCGATATAGCCGCGTTCTTCCAGAGCAGACATAAGACGGTGGATGCCGGATTTCGATTTTAGGCCAGCGGCTTCACATAATTCTTCAAAACTGGGTGCAATGCCATATTCTTCGACATGATGAATAATGAGTGTGAGCATATCACGTTGTTTTTTTGTCAGCATATGCTTTTCCTGTCCGGTCATATCGCATCATCAGGTAAATCATAAATTTAGCGTATATGATACCTATATGATCCCTATTTGTTCATGTTTTGTACAATAAGTCAAGCCACTTGCTTTATCTGCTGGTTAATGTGACTGGGGCTATTAAAGCGCAATTATATCCACGATATCGCCTTTATTCATGACCCCTGCATGAGCAGGTCTGATCATAAGCGCATTGGCATGAGCAAAATCCATTAGCTTGCCGCTATCCTGTGACGTCAATGGGGTAAAGATATCCCGCCCTTTTGTGTCATCATGGCTGATCATGCCGCGCATATATTCTTCACGTTCGTCATTAGCAGGCACGGTGCTGGCGAGTATGGCTTTTCGCGGTGATATATCTGTTGGTAAGCCGAGCATGGCATGAATGGCGGCGCGAACAAAAATCATGGTGCATATGCCGGCGGATACCGGATTCCCCGGTAAACCCAGAAACGGTATCAGGCCTGTTGCCATATCCATATGACCAAAAATCATTGGCTTGCCGGGTCGCATGGCAATGCGCCAGAAATCAAGGGTATCCCTATTCTTCATTCGGGCAGACACCAGATCATGTTTGCCTACTGATGCACCGCCGGTAAGAATAAGCAAATCAGCATCTGGAAGCCGGGATAAGGCGGCATCAAGAGCATCTTGATGATCGGCAATGGGCGGTAAGGTAACAGGTTCCCCGCCTATAGTCTGAACCATAGTGGCTATCATAACAGTGTTGCTAGAAATGATCTGTGCCGGGTTCAGGGTATCATTAGGCTGTTGTCCGGGCTGGAGCAATTCACTTCCGGTTGCACCAATGACAATGACTGGCTTTTTCCGCACCTTCAATAGATGATGGCCGCCAGCTGCCAGTAATCCGATCATACGCCCATCCAGTTTTGTTCCAGCAGTGACCAAAAGATCATCTTTATGAAAATCCTGTCCTTTCCGGCGGATGAAGCGGCCCGGTGTCACCGGCTCTGTGATTTCAACATTTATGCTATCTGATTTGTCTTTGTTGTTATGATCAGATGGGCTGATGAGTCTGGTATTTTCCTGAATGACTATGCTATCCGCCCCATCTGGTAAATTGGCACCAGTGGAAATCCGGATGGTTGTTCCGGGTGTCAGGGCATCTGGCCACGGATGACCAGCCGCACTTTCCCCTATAAGCCGGAGTGTCACTGGCAGATCTTTGATATCCTGGGCACATACGGCAAAGCCATCCATAGCAGATTGATCAGCTGGCGGATTGGTCAGACCAGCAGAAACATCTTCTGCCATGATACGGCCATTTGCCTGAAGCAAATCCACATATTCGTCGCCCATAAGCGGCATGGCATCGGTAATGCGGCTAACAGCATCACTTACAGGGATAAGCGGTTTAGTCATCGGCCTTGAAATGTCCTGATTTGCCACCAGATTTTTCTAGAAGGCGTATGCCGCCTATCACCATGGATTTATCAACCGCCTTTACCATGTCATAGACAGTAAGCGCGGCAACAGAAACAGCGGTCAGTGCTTCCATTTCAACACCTGTCTGGCCTGTTAGACGACATTCAGCGGTGATATGAACACGATCATCCCCGACATCCAGTGTGACAGAAACATGACTCAACGCCAGAGGATGGCATAACGGAATAAGCGCATCTGTTTTCTTGGCCGCCATAATGCCGGCGAGTTGCGCAATGCTCAGAACATCACCCTTTTTGTGGCCTTTATCCCGGATCAGCCGCAATGTGTCAGCGGCCATGGTAATAAATCCTTCTGCTATGGCCGTGCGACTGGTCATGGCTTTTTCTGTTACATCGACCATCTGTGGCTGGCCATGCTTATTGAAATGCGTCAGCTGGCTCATGCCATATCTTTCCAGTTAACGGGTAGGGGATAGGACAGCAGGCTACTGACAGCGGTAGCTATATCATCCTGTTCCATCAGAAACTCACCGATCAGAAAGCATCTTGCACCTGCCCGCGCCATGCGAGCCAGATCATCACTGGACTTCAGGCCGCTTTCTGCAATGGCAATTCGGTCGTCGGGTATCATCGTCATCAAGTCTTCGCCAACAGCAAGATCAGTAGTCATAGATCGCAAATTGCGGTTATTAATCCCGATCATCGGTGATTGCAGATTAAGCGCACGTTCTATTTCTTCACCATCATGTGTTTCGATCAAGACATCAAGCCCATATTCCATGGCGCAAGCCTCAAGTTCGGCGGCATGGCTGTCGCTCAGGGCAGACATGATAAGCAGAATACAATCGGCACCATGGGCTCTGGCTTCTATGATCTGGATAGGATCAATCATGAAATCTTTGCGCAAGACTGGCATCAATGTTGCCGATTTAGCCGCTATCATATCATTGATATGCCCGTGAAAATATTTCTGGTCGGTCAGCACGGATAAACAGGTTGCCCCACCGGCTTCATAGGATTGGGCGATATTAGCCGGGTCAGCATCTGGGTTAATCAATCCACGGGAAGGAGAAGCGCGTTTGAACTCGGCAATAAGGCCATAGCCCTGAGCGGAAGATTTGCGTAAAGCATTAGCAAAGCCTCTGGCAGGGGGCATATCTGCCGCTTTTGCCGCAAGGGAATGGCTGTCGGGACTGGCTTTCAGTTCTGTCACTTCAATGGCTTTGTCAGCAATGATTGTTTTAAGCACATCACTCATTTTTCATCTTCCCGATTAGTTACCGCAACTAGCTGGTCAAGTTTTGTCAAAGCGGCGCCGCTTTCCATGGATTCAACGGCAATATCACGGCCTTTAATGAGGTTATCTACATGGCCTGCCCCGAATAAAGCGGCCGCTGCATTGAAAATAACAATGTCGCGATAGGCATTTTCGGTGCCGCTAAAAATAGCCCGCATGGCCGCCGCGTTTTCATCGGGGGTTCCGCCTACCAGATCAGCAATATTGGCCACAGGCAGGCCAATATCAGATGGGTGCAAGGTCATGCTTGTTGCTTTGCCATCACGGATAAGCATGGCATGTGTTTCCCCTGTTGTTGTGACTTCATCAAGACCGTCAGAGCCATGAACAACAAGAGCATGTGTTACCCCGAGCCCAAGCATGGCATGAGCATAGGGTTCCAGCAGTTCGGATGAAAATACCCCCATCATAAACCGCTTAACCTCGGCCGGATTTGATAATGGCCCCATCATATTGAATATCGACCGGAACCCAAGTGCCGCCCTAACAGGGCCAACATGCCGCATAACAGAATGATGCCGCGGTGCCATTAGAAAACAGATGCCGATTTCATCAAGGGCAGCCTGAACATGTGTCATATCAGCGTCCAGATTTATGCCTAACTGGGAAAGCACTTCTGCCGCGCCACTTTTTGACGATACCGCTACATTGCCATGTTTGGCGACAGGAAAGCCTGCCCCTGCAACAACAAAACTGGCGGCGGTTGAGATATTCCATGTGCCAATCCCGTCCCCGCCGGTGCCCACAATATCCATGGCATGGTCGGGGGCGGCGATAATGGTGGCGTGTTTCATCAATTCGGTGACGCCAATGATAACATCCTCGGCCGACTCCCCTCTGGTAGCAAGGGCACTGATAAATCCGGCAATCTGTTCGGGACTTGCTTCGCCACGCAGCATGATGGCAAAGCATTGTTGCATGTCAGCCTGGGATAGGTTTTGCCGTACAAGTTTGCCTAATAATGCTTTCATGGAAATGCTCTCATCCGCTTGTCATGTAATATGGTGTCATCAGTCATGGATATGTTCCGGATGCGTTTGCGACAGGTGAAGCAATTGTTCTTCCAGCCGTGCAATATGGTCGTTGCTTGCGGGCTGGGTTAATCCGGTCAGATGCAGAAAATTTGCCAGAATCCGGTAGCCGTTTTCTGAAGCAATGGATTCCGGGTGAAACTGAACGCCAAAAGTAGGGTGGGTTTTGTGTTGAAGCGCCATGATAATACCAGCGTCGGTGCTGGCAATGATATCCAGACAATCCGGCAAGCTATCCGCATCCACAATCAGTGAATGATATCGTGACACGGCAAAACGCGTATCACATCCGCTAAAAATACTCTGACCATGGTGCGTTACATATGACAGTTTGCCATGTACGGGCGGGTCAATACGATTTATCTGACCACCAAAGGCCGCCCCGATAGCCTGATGGCCAAGACACACCCCCAGAATGGGGATATGCCCGCTTGCCTGATGGATGACATCCATGCATATGCCGGCTTTATCAGGGGTTGCCGGGCCCGGAGAAAGGACAATACCATCAGGTTTCATTGCCATGACGTCATCTACACTATATTCATCATTACGAATGGTCTTCACTTCTGCGCCAAGATCAGACAGAAAGTGCCACAAATTCCATGTAAAACTGTCGTAATTATCAATGAGTAAAATCATATCAGGCCTTAATAATGCAGTATATGCTATCTATTCTTAGCCTGATTCCATCCCCAAGGGCAATGACCGTTTCCGGCCAAATCAGGTTATCTAGCAGGGAATTTATGTGGTAAAATATAACCGTATGTATAACCTGTTGAAATATAATATATTTATATAGAATACATGGATATTATGCGTTGACACTACGGCTGATGATGATTATAACTCGCCACAGTTTAACACATAAGGTTGATACAGCATGTCTAAATTTAAAACCTTTTCGGCAACTCCTGCCGATATTCAAAAGGGCTGGTGCGTTGTTGATGCAGAAGGTCTGGTATTGGGGCGTCTGGCCTCACTTATCGCGACCCGTCTGCGCGGTAAGCATAAGCCTAGCTACACCCCCAACATGGATTGCGGCGATAATGTTATTGTTGTTAATGCAGAAAAAGTTCTGCTGAAAGGCAATAAGCGTACACAGAAAACCTATTACTGGCATACTGGATATCCGGGTGGGATTAAATCCCGCACCGCTGATAAACTGCTGGATGGCCGTTTTCCTGAGCGTGTGATTACCAAAGCGGTTGAACGCATGATTCCGCGTGGGCCACTTGGTCGTCGTTGCATGAAGCATCTGCATGTCTATGCTGGTGATCAGCATCCCCATGACGCACAACAACCGCAAAAACTGGATGTTGCTGCGATGAACCCTAAAAATACAGCGAGATAGATCATGGCTGATGAAAACCAAATCGAAAACGCTTCCGCACCGGCAGATCAGCCTGAAGGCATGGCCGCGCTTGAAGCTCTAAAGAACACCGATGCTGGCACAGCAACAGAAAGCCCTGCTGATGTTGAGCCAAAAATTGATGAACATGGCCGTTCCTATGCAACAGGTCGCCGGAAAGAATCATCGGCGCGGGTATGGCTTAAGCGTGGGTCTGGAAAGATCAGCGTTAATGGCAAGGATATCAGCGAATATTTTGCCCGTCCCGTGTTACAGATGATGCTGGCACAGCCATTTGAAACGGCTGCTCGCACAGGTGAGTTTGACGTTATTGCCACGGTTAAGGGTGGTGGTCTGTCCGGTCAGGCTGGCGCGGTTCGTCATGGTATCAGCCATGCGATGATCCGGTTTGAACCGGGGCTTCGTCCGGTATTGAAAGCGGGCGGTTTTCTTACCCGTGATAGCCGTGTTGTGGAACGGAAAAAATATGGCCGTGCGAAAGCCCGCCGGAGCTTCCAGTTCTCAAAGCGTTAAACGCAAGCATTTTATGTTTTCAAAAGCAGGGCTTTGGTCCTGCTTTTTTATTTTCTGGAAAAATCTCCATCATCTAGCGAAATAGCGATATTGCCTTCCCATAAGATAAAAGGCAGTATGGTGATGATGAACAGTGATAAACGACTTTTTGGGACATGCCATTGCGGTGCGGTGAAAATATCGGTGCCGGCAGATATGGATTTCACATCGGCCAGACGTTGTGATTGTTCATTTTGCCGTCGACGCTGGGCACCTTCAGCAGGCATTGCCGAAGATCAATTCCGCGTCGAAAAAGGCGCGGATATGTTATCTCTATACCAATTCAACACATTAGCCGCAGAACATTATTTTTGCCGCAAATGTGGTATCTATACGCATCATCGCCGACGAAGTGACCCATTAATTTTTGGAATCAATGTGACATGTTTTGACCATATCAACATGTCAGATTATAACTGCGTTGACATCAATGATGGTATCAATCATCCCAGTGACCAAATAAGTGACCAAATAAGTGACAGGACAAAAGACAGGAAATAAAATAATGGTAAATACATTACAGTTGGGCATTGCCGGCCTAGGTACCGTCGGGGCTGAGGTTGCACGACAGATCATCGCCAATCATGACCATTTTCAGAAACAGGCAGGGCGGCCGCTGAAAGTAACCGCAGTATCAGCGCGGAATGCCAAAACAGACCGCGGGTTTCCCATGCAGGATATCCAGTTTTGTGATAACCCGCTTGATCTGGCTAGTCTGGAAAATGTCGATGTTGTAATTGAACTGATCGGCGGTTCCGAAGGGGTTGCCCTTGATCTGGTTGAATCTGCCATCGCCCAGGGCAAGCATGTCATCACCGCTAATAAAGCCCTGTTAGCCCATCATGGCTATATGCTGGCAGAAAAGGCAGAAAAGGCCGGGGTAATGCTGGCCGCCGAAGCATCCGTGGCAGGTGGCATACCTGTGCTGAAAACATTGCGCGAAAGCCTGTCTGGTAATCGGATTAACCGGATTACGGGTATTCTGAATGGCACCTGTAATTATATTTTATCAACGATGCAGCATCAGCAACGTGATTTTGATGATGTTCTGGCTGAAGCCCAGAGGCTTGGTTACGCGGAAGCTGATCCCGGCTTTGACATTGATGGGGTTGATGCTGGCCATAAACTGGCTCTGCTTGGGGCGATCGGTTTTGGCACTGCCCCGTCTATTGATGCGGTTGATATGACAGGCGTAAGGTCAATCACCATGACGGATATGGAAAACGCCAGAAATCTGGGTTGTACCATCAGGCTTCTGGCCGAAGCGGAACAGACAGAAGATGGTCAGGTTCTCATGCGTGTTCGGCCGGTGATATTACCGCTTGAACACCAGCTTGCCAAAATCGACGGGCCGCTTAATGCCGTCACATTTACGGGTGAGCCTATTGGCGCCGTCACAGCCATTGGCCCGGGTGCAGGCGCCGGGGCAACGGCGTCTGCTGTTTTATCGGATATCATTGATCTGGCGGTTGGACGGGTAACACCATTTTTCGGAGTGCCAGCGGATCAACTGGCCGCCGCTCCTTCACGCACCACGCCGCAAAAACAGGGCCGATTTTTTATCCGCCTGAAAGTTTATGACCGGCCGGGAGTGCTTGCCGATATCACGACTATTTTAAAAGATCATGCCATTTCCGTTGAAAGCCTGATGCAATCCGGACGTTCTAATGATGGTGAAAATGGTGACGTTCCTGTTATTCTAACCACTCATGAAACAGCCCCGCAAGCCATCGCTGCGGCATCTGAACAATTGGCGCAATTACCCGCAATTCTGGCAGAACCGGTTATTCTGGCGATAG
Source organism: Puniceispirillales bacterium (SeqCode) (assembly GCA_049595035.1). Classification (GTDB taxonomy): domain Bacteria; phylum Pseudomonadota; class Alphaproteobacteria; order Puniceispirillales; family UBA1172; genus UBA12202. Next base: position 62,906 of record JBMYKD010000005.1, read on the forward strand.
GCCAAGATTGATCTGATATGACGGAAACTGCAAATCATGGCGTTTCTTCCTCGCTTTCTGCCACAGGTGCCCATTGGGTATTCTCGCATCCTCCCCAGCATATCAAGGATGGATTGATAGACGCATCAGGGATGCCGCACCCCTTGGCGCATATTCTGGCTATGCGCGGAATTACCAAAGCCGATCTGGAACAATGGCTTGACCCGAAGATACGGGATCTGATGCCTGACCCGTCTCAATTGGCTGATATGGATATCGCGGTGGCACGTCTGGCAGATGCCGTCATTGCCGGTGAACCTGTTGGGATTTTTGGGGATTATGATGTTGATGGTGCCAGCTCAACAGGAATTCTCTATCAGTGTTTGCAGCATCTTGGGCTGGCTGTTTCCTATCATATTCCGCATCGTTTCACGGAAGGCTATGGGCCTAATTTACCGGCACTGTTGGGGTTGAAGGAAAAGGGCTGTCAATTGATTGTAACCGTGGATTGCGGGGTGACCGCCCATGAACCGATTGCCGCCACGGTTGAAGCAGGGGTAGATGTCATTATCATTGATCATCATTTGCCGGGTGTTGATCTGCCGCCAGCTGTCGCGGTGGTTAACCCGAACAGGCTGGATGATAATAGCGGTCTTGGTTATATGGCGGCGGCCGGGGTTGTGTTTATGCTGATTGTTGCGCTGATACGGGAATTGCGCCAGCGTGACTGGTTTGCGGCAAATGACAAAACAGAACCGGATATGATGGCAGCAATTGATCTGGTCGGGCTGGCCACGGTTGCTGATGTTGTTCCGCTGGCTGGTTTAAATCGTGCTTTTGTTCGCACGGGACTAAAGATTATGGCTAAACGCAATCGGGCAGGTTTGCGGGTGCTGGCAGATATCGGGCGTCTTAATGCTCCGCCAGATACGCAATCGCTAGGCTTTGTTCTGGGGCCACGGATCAATGCCGCGGGCCGCTTTGGTCAATCTGATCTTGGGGTTTCCCTGCTGACCACAGATGATCCGCAACAGGCACTGGAATTGGCAACGATGCTGGATCAGCTGAATATCAAACGCCAGACGGTTGAACGTGAAACAACGGCCGCGGCTCTGGCAGAGGCAGAAAATCAGACAGATGCGGTTATATGTGTGGCGGGTGACGGCTGGCACGAAGGCGTCATCGGCATATCGGCCGGCCGGCTGAAAGATGCGCTGAACAAACCGGCTTGCGTGATTAGCGTTTCAACAGATGCTGATGGCCGCAAAATTGGTAAGGGGTCAGGCCGGTCTGTTGCAGGAATGCGATTAGGCGCGGCTATTATTGCGGCTAAACAGAAAGGCTATTTGCTGGCAGGTGGCGGTCATGACATGGCCGCCGGATTTAGTCTGGATATGGCACAATTTGATGATTTTCGTGCTTTTATCAATCATCGGGCAGAAACCGAACTGGCTAATCAGCCGCCGCATCGTGAATGGCATGTGGATGCTGATATCCCGCTTAGTCTGGCAAATGAAACTTTGCTGGACTGGCTAGATCGGATAGGGCCATTTGGAACCGGCTTTCCGCAACCTCTGTTCCATGCCTCCGGTGTCAGGGTCACATCACTGCGCCGCATGGGTAAATCAGAAGAACACTATGGGTTTAGGCTTGATGACGGGCTCGGACAGATAGATGCTGTTGCCTTTCGGGTCGCTGGCACGCCTCTGGGGGCGGCATTATTGTGCATGCAGGATGGACGAAAAGCCAATATTATTGGCAGAATTAACCGGAATCGGTTCCGTGGTGAGGATCGGGCGCAAATGATTATCACTGATCTGCAATTTGTTTGATTTATTCACTTGATTTGCGCCATAGGTTTAGTGTAAGCATGTGCTTGCCTTTATGACCCGTTCGTCTAGAGGCCTAGGACATCGGCCTTTCACGCCGACAACACGGGTTCGAATCCCGTACGGGTCGCCATTTCTTTCCTCTTTATGCTTTTTATCCTGATAAGCTCTGCTTAGCTTAAACAGATATTGTGGACAATAAGATGATATTTGCCCAATAGATTAGGATAAATGATTGAGAAAATCCTGACTTTCCTTTGATATTTGCGCTTTGCGGTCATCATCCATCCGGGCCAGATTACGATAAGGCATACCCATGCGCGGATTACCTGAAAGATGGGGCGCGTTACGGATCAGAAAGTCCCAGTAGAGATAATTAAAGGGGCAGGCATTTTTGCCCAGTTTCTCTTTGACCTTATACGCACAGCCCTTGCAATAATCGGACATGCGGTTGATATAGGCACCGCTGGCGGCATAGGGCTTACTGGCTAGATCACCACCATCGGCATAAAGCGTCATTCCGCTGACATTTGGCATTTCCACCCATTCATAAGCATCGGCATAAACCGCCAGATACCATGCATTAACCTCTGCCGGGTCTATTCCGGCCAGCAGGGCAAAATTACCCAGTACCATCAAGCGCTGTATGTGATGGGCATAGGCATGATCTTTTGTGTTCTGAACCGAAATACGCATGCAATTCATATCGGTGTCTGCAGTCCAGTAAAAATCAGGCAGGGGGCGTTTGGCATTCAGATGATTGGATACGGCATATTCGGGCATTCTCAACCAGTAAATCCCGCGCACATATTCTCGCCATCCCAGAATTTGTCTGATAAATCCCTCCACGGCGTTAAGCGGTGCGGTGCCATTCAGCCATGCATGTTCTGCTGCCCTGATACATTCCATCGGTGATAGCAGTCCAATGTTCAGATAAAGCCCGATATGGGCATGATACATCCATGGTTCATCCTGCAACATAGCATCCTGATATGTGCCAAAATCTGGCAGCCGTTCACGGATAAAATCATCCAGAACCTTAAGCGCATCGGGGCGGGTAACAGCAAAGAAAAACCCGTCGGTTGATCCCATATGATCCGGAAAACGGCGTTCTACCATGTCCATCACTGCCATGGTGATCTGATCAGTTTTGTATTGTGTTGGCGGCGGTGGGGTTAACCCTTCTTTTGGCGGGGCTCTGTTTTCGCTATCATAATTCCATTCACCGCCAGCGGGTTTATCACCATCCATTAAAACCTGATGCTGTCGTCGCATATCTCTGTAAAAATATTCCATGCGGAGCGATTTTCGGCCTTCTGCCCATGCCGCGAACATCTGATGACTGGCAAGGAAACGGTCATCATCATAACAATGTACAGGAACGGAACACATATCCTGCCATGAACGGATATCTTCAGTCAGGCGATATTCACTGGCCAGAGTAATAGCGATCTGATCCGGTTGAAGCAGGGCGATATGGCGTTTTACTTCACCCCGGATGGAATGGCTATTATCAGGGTCATCAAGGGTAACATAAACCACTTCATGTCCTTGTTCGCGCAATCTGTCGGCAAAATGCCGCATGGCAGAAAAGACAAAGGTTAGTTTTTTCTTATGATGCCGCACATAGCTGGCTTCATCCATGACTTCCGCCATGAGAATAATATCTGTTTCCCCTATATCCTTGAGGGTGGCGATACCGTCGCTTAGCTGGTCACCCAATATCACACGCAGTGTTTTCATCATATCTCCTTCAACCCTATCTATGGGGATATGTGATGGAAACAAGTGGGCAAGGCGAGATCAGGCTGTTAGCAGTTGCTAACGCTATTCTGACCAAGAGAATATTTGCCGGAGCATAGTTAATTTGTTATGGTTTTTAGTCTTTCCGGATATATCACCACATCAGCAAGAATGGACAGGATCATATGACAAAAACAGCCTTTCTTTTTCCCGGTCAGGGGTCACAGACAGTTGGCATGGGGGCATCATTGATGGCGGCATGTTCGGTTGCCAGACAAACCGTTGAACAGGTTGATGCCGCACTGGGCGGCGGTTTGTTAAGCATCATGACAGAAGGTTCCGATGATGAATTAAAACTGACCAGAAATGCACAGCCAGCCTTGATGGCAACCGCTGTTGCTACTGTTCGTTCGCTCGAAAATGCCATGGGTAAATCCATTGATCAGATGGCCGATTATGTTGCTGGCCATTCACTGGGTGAATATTCTGCCATGACAGCCGTCCATGTGTTTGATACCGATATTGCGGCTAAATTGCTTCGTCATCGTGGAGATGCCATGCAGGCCGCTGTTCCCGCGGGCGAAGGCGCCATGGCCGCATTGCTAGGAGTTGATATTGAACAGGTGGAACAAATCCTTGCCAGCATTGACGGACTTGTTGAGATTGCAAATGATAATAGTGTTGGTCAGGTGGTGATCAGTGGGTCGGCTGATGCTGTCAATCAAGCCATTACAGCAGCAAAGGATGCTGGGGTCAGGCGTGCCATGCTATTACCGGTCAGTGCGCCATTTCATTGTGGCCTGATGGCGCCAGCGGCGGATGCCATGGCGGAAATACTGGCTGAAACAACACTTCATATTCCGGCATTGCCTGTTGTGACTAACGTTAACGCGAAACCCGAAGATGACCCCAGTATATTGCGTGATTTACTGGTGCGGCAGGTAACAGGACGGGTGCGCTGGCGCGAATCCCTGATCAGTATGGCAGAACATGGCGTGACCCGATTTATCGAACTAGGAACAGGAAAGGTGCTGACAGGGCTGGTTAAGCGCACGCTACCAGACGTCGAAGCCTTTAATATTGATACGGCTGATGATATGGATAAAGCGGTTTCCGTATTATCATGATTGACAAAGCATAAGGAGTCTTCACCATGTTTGACCTAAGCGGCAAAACAGCACTTGTAACCGGGGCAAGCGGCGGCATTGGTTCAGAAATCGCGCAAGCATTAGCGTTGCGTGGTGCCAATGTTATCCTGACAGGCACGCGAAAGCAGGTATTAGAGGACGTGGCAAATGGGCTAACGCTATCTGCTGACCAATGCGCGGCTGTTATTCCTGCTGATCTGAGTGATCCTGATGCAGCTAAATATTTGCTAGAACAAGCAGAGGATCAGATCGGCGGGGTCGATATACTGGTTAATAATGCCGGTCTGACACGCGATGGATTGCTGATGCGGATGAAAGACGAAGACTGGCAAACGGTACTTGATATCAATCTGACCTCAGTCATGCGACTAAGCAGGGCGGTTTTGCGCGGGATGATGAAAGCCAGATGGGGGCGAATTATCCAGATATCATCTATTGTGGGTTATACGGGCAATCCCGGACAGACAAATTACGCGGCTTCAAAGGCTGGCATGACTGGATTTACCAAATCACTCGCCCTTGAAGTTGCTTCACGCGGGGTAACAGCTAATGTGGTGGCTCCCGGGTTTATCCAGACAGCAATGACAGACGCCCTGACCGATGAACAGAAAGCCGAACTGATAAAGAAAGTGCCTGCTGGTGCAATGGGGCAGGTGCAGGATATCGCCGCCGCCGTTGTGTATTTAGCCAGTCCGGAAGCAGGTTATGTCACCGGCGCTACAATCCATGTCAATGGCGGAATGGCCATGCTCTGATCACATGATCAGCAATGGAAATCGTGACGATATAAAATGGCTGGAATAATTCTTTTTTGGCCATTATACTATTTTAACATTAAGGCTGGTTTTCACATAAGGGATATGATAAATAATCGGCCATCTTTTAGGTCTAATCAGGCCATCTAATCTTTTGGGAGACATCCATGAGCGACACTTTTGACCGTATTAAATCCATCGTTGTTGATCATCTTGGGGTTGATGACGACAAGGTAACCGAAACTGCCAATTTTGTTGACGATCTTGGGGCAGATAGCCTTGATACTGTTGAACTTGTTCTTGCCTTTGAAGAAGAATTCAATATTGAAATTCCAGATACCGCTGCCGAGAAAATTCAGACCATTAAAAATGCTGTGGATTTTGTCGATAGTGCATCTGCCTAATCACGATTTGCTAACAGGCATTTCAAGATGAGGCGTGTGGTCATCACCGGCCTGGGAATGATTACTCCTCTGGGGTATGGCGTTGATACGAACTGGAACGCTATTCTATCTTCCAAATCAGGTCTGGCAAATATTACAGAATTCGATGTATCGGATTTGCCCTGCCAGATTGCAGGGCGTATTCCCATTTCTGATGATCGCGAAAACGCCATTGATCTTAATGATCTTCTTGATGCTAAAGATCGCCGTAAGCTGGATGATTTTGTATCTTACGGTATTATTGCGGCTAATCAGGCGCTGGCCGATTCCGGCTGGGTGGCTGATAGCGAAGATAAATCCTTTCGCACCGGCGTTATGATCGGGTCGGGAATTGGTGGATTATCTACCATCTATGAAGCCAGCATCCTCTTGAATGAGAGGGGGCCACGCCGGATCAGCCCGTTTTTCATCCCATCTTCACTGATTAATCTGATCTCCGGTCAGGTTTCCATCAGACATAATCTGAAAGGCCCTAATCATGCTGTTGTGACAGCATGTTCCACTGGCGCCCATGCCATTGGTGATGCATCACGGCTAATCAAATATGGTGATGCCGATGTTATGGTTGCTGGCGGGGCCGAAGCGGCGGTATGCCGGCTAGGTCTTGCCGGGTTCAGTGCTTTAAAAGCATTATCATCCAGTTATAACGATACACCGCAAAAAGCATCACGCCCATGGGATAAGGATCGTGACGGCTTTGTCATGGGTGAAGGGGCTGGCGTATTAGTCCTTGAAGAATACGAACACGCCAAAGCGCGTGGGGCTAAAATATACGCTGAAGTGAAGGGCTACGGGCTTTCTGGTGACGCTTACCATATTACGGCCCCGGCAGAAGACGGCGATGGTGGTTTCCGTTCTATGTCCGCGGCATTGCGTGATGCTGGCCTTTCTATTGATCAGATTGATTATATCAATGCCCATGGAACCTCAACACCACTGGGTGATATGATTGAACTGAATGCAGTTTCTAAGCTGTATAATGGTGATAAGGCAAATATAAATATGTCCTCGACCAAAAGCGCGACAGGCCATTTGCTGGGTGCTGCTGGTGCTATTGAAGCGATTTATTCCATTCTGTCTGTTAGAGATGGTAAATTGCCGCCAACACTCAATCTGGATGATCCATCTGATGACATTGGTGCCATTAATCTGGTGCCGCATGAAGCACAGGATAAACCTGTCCGCAATGCTTTATCTAATTCTTTTGGTTTTGGCGGCACTAATGCGTCACTCATTGTCGGCCAGCTGGATTGACCTTGACGTGACGGGGAAACAGCCAGATAGCATTTCAACATCACAAACCGTAAAGCCTTCATTCTGGGGATATCGCCGGGTCATAAAACTATGCGTGTTCCTGTTAATTTTTAGTGCCTTTCTTACGGCTATCCTTTTCATCTGGGTGAGTACGATATTGACCCGCCCCTCACAGCAGACAGATGATATCGTTCTAGAAATCCGGCGTGGTGATGGTACGGTTGCGATTAGCCAGCGGTTGAACCAGATTGGTATCATTCATCATCCTTTTGTGTATCAGATAGAAAAGTGGCGGCGTGGCCGTGATTACAGCCCCAGGGCAGGGGAGTATCTGTTTCCAAAGGGTGTTAACCTGTCTGATGCGATGACCATTATCCATGAAGGTAAAGCGATACAGCACAGCATCACCATCCCTGAAGGGCTCACCTCTACACAAATTACTGCCATGCTGAACGCTGATCCCCGTCTGGATGGTCAGATTGTATCCGTGCCGGATGAAGGCAGTATGCTACCCGAAACCTATTTTTTCTTACGTCATACAGACCGCAACGATATCATCAGTCGGATGCAACAATCGCATGAAATACAATTTGCAGAAATATGGGCAGAACGGGCGGCTGATCATATTTTAAAAGATATTGATGAGGCTATTATTCTGGCGTCAATAGTAGAAAAGGAAACGGGCATATCCGGTGAAAGAGGATTGGTGGCATCGGTTTTTATCAATCGCCTTAGAAAAGGGATGCGACTGCAATCTGACCCGACAGTTATTTATGGGCTGGATCAGGCTGGTGTTTCCTATGACCATTTGCATAAGCACCTCAAGCATGACTCCCCCTGGAATACCTATGTCATAAAAGCCTTGCCCAAAACTCCTATCGCTAATCCGGGACTGGCCAGTTTCCGTGCGGTTGTTCACCCTGAGTCATCTGACTATTACTACTTTGTGGCTGATGGAAAAGGTGGCCACCGTTTTGCCAAAACCTATGAAGAGCATAAGGCCAATATCCAGTTATGGAAAAACAGCAGAAACAATCAATAATATGCCATTGTTTCAGCCACAAGGGATGTGTAGATTAGGGCATAATTGATGTTGTCGGATATAGCATAATGACCATAGAACATATTTCACAAGATGATCCTATTCGCCGTCGGGGGTTGATGCTGGTGCTTTCATCGCCGTCAGGCGCGGGAAAATCCTCAATTTCCCGCCGCTTGCTGGAAAGTGATGACAATTTATCGTTATCTATTTCAGCAACGAGCCGGAAGCGTCGCCCCGGTGAAGTGGAAGGCAAGGATTATCAGTTCGTCACCCCCGAAGATTTTCAGATTATGATAAATGAAAACCGGTTTCTGGAATATGCCAAGGTGTTTGATCATTATTACGGCACGCCTGCCGGTCAGGTCATGGAAAAACTGGGACAGGGGGCTGATATCCTGTTTGATATTGACTGGCAGGGGACGCAGTCATTGAAAGCAACAGCTGGCGATGATCTGGTATCGGTTTTTATTTTGCCACCATCATATAGGGAACTGGAAATCCGGCTGAAAAAACGCAATCAGGATACTGACCACGAAGTGGCAAAACGCATGTCAAAAGCAGCAGATGAGTTAAGCCATTTTCCCGAATATGATTATATTATCGTTAATCATGATCTGGAAGAATCCGTGAAACAGATTAAGGCGATCCTGATGGCAGAACGCCGCCGCCGGCATCGTCAGCATGGTTTGACCGATTTTGTAAGGAACCTGCAGGCCGGCTATTAACCGGTTTGGTTATCCAGCGCATTGGAAATGGCACAGAAATCCGCGATAGTGAGTTGTTCCGGCCGGTTTTCGCCATTAATCCCCGCCTGATCAAGCAAATCCTGACCGCCTAATGCTTTTAATGATGCGCGGAGCATTTTTCGCCGTTGGTTAAAGGCCGTCTTGGCCACATGTTGTAAGGTATCCTGTTTTGCCGGAAATAAAGGTGTTTGCCGGGGCAGTAATCTGACAACACTTGACGTGACTTTAGGTGGCGGGACAAAGGCCGATGGGGGTATATCAAAACAATGTCTTGTTTCGGTAAGCCATTGACAGATAATACTTAACCGCCCAAATGCGCCAGTATTAGGGCTGGCGGCAATGCGCTCGGCTACCTCACGCTGGAACATCAATGTCAGTGATGAAAAATGGCTGATATGATTAAGCCATCCGATCAGAAGCGGGGTTGCTATGTTGTAAGGCAGATTAGCAATAATCTGTTTGGGCTGATCAGCCTGACCTAATTCATGAACAGATATATTAAGAGCATCGGCTTCAATAATCTGTAACCTGCCACGGCTGGCTTCGACCAGGGGCTGGAGGGCGGCAATAGCACGGCTGTCTTTTTCAATGGCAATGACCTGTTTTGCACCGGCCATTAAAATGGCGCGGGTCAACCCGCCGGGGCCAGGGCCAATTTCAACCACGGTTTGATCAGGGTTAATCATGGCTTCGCGTGCAATCCGTCCGGTTAGATTGAGATCAAGAAGGAAGTTCTGCCCAAGTTTACGTCTTGCATCCAATTTATATTCGCGGATGATATCTTTCAATGGTGGCAGGGCCGCGATATCAGATTCAACCGTCATGATGATAATCCGGTCTGGCGATTGATGCTGTTCTCGCGTTGGTTTGCCATAAATTGTGCCAGTTCAATGGCAGCGATTAAGCTATCAGGTCTGGCCGTGAACTGTCCGGCCTGATCAAGTGCCGTACCGTGATCAGGGGATGTTCTGATAAAGCTTAACCCCAGCGTCGCGTTGACTCCATGATGAAAATCAAGGGTTTTAACCGGAATCAAAGCCTGATCATGATACATGGCAAGCACCGCATCATAACTGTCATGCTTGTCATCAAAAAACAGGGTATCGGCAGAATAGGGGCCGGTAACATCCAATCCTTCCGCCTGTAACGATGTGATAGCCGGGGCAATGATCACCTGTTCTTCGTTGCCTAACATGCCATTTTCACCAGCATGGGGGTTAAGCCCGGCAACAGCAATATGAGGCGTTTGTATCCCGAAATCAGATATCAGGCTTTGCGCCATGATCCGGACTGTACGGATAATATGTTCAGACGTTATATGTGCGAAAATGTCCTTTAGCGGCATATGAATGGTCAGCGGCACCACACGCAACACCGGATTGACCAGCATCATCACGGGATGAATGTCGTTCTGGTCATCAAGTGATGCCAGATATTCGGTATGCCCGGGATAGCTGAACCCGGCGTCGTGAAGTGTCAGTTTCTGGATGGGGTTAGTGACAAGGGCATCAACCAGTCCGGATTGCACCATGGTCACAGCATCACGAATAGCATGAATAACTTGCGGGGCATTTGCCGCGGATGGTTGTCCGGCGATAATAGCATCTGGCCATGTAATCGGTATTACCATCAGCTGATGGGAACGCGGTTCTGATACCGGATCCGGTATGGCAGCGATATCATCAATAACGGTCATATCAAGTTGATAACCACCTGAAGCGGCTAATCTGGCCAGTCGATCAGGATCATCCATTGTGATCAGATTTTGCTGACCCTGATCAACAGCTTTGATCAGGCATTCTGCACCAATACCGGCAGGTTCACCGGGGGTTACAAAAACGGCCGGCGGCTTCATCAATAACTTTTCCGGATATCAATCACCGCTTCACGCCGCAATTGATTGAGATAACGGGCGGAAAGCAATGAAAAGTAACGGTTTTTTACATTTAATTCAAGGGTATCAAGATCAGGCAGTTCTAATTGCGGGGCTTTTTTATCACAGACCATAAACGCCGCTATGCCTTCTTTATAGGCAACAACATCGCTGATGATCCCCTTATCAAGGGGGGCAATCATGTCCCGCAAATCAGGTGCCAGACTATAAAGTGGCAATATCCCCAGATGGAATACGAGGTCAGAGCCATATGCGACATGCAGTTTTTCAAGGTCATTACATGATGCAATATCTTTGGTGTCTCTTTTGATTTGTGCCGCCGCTTCCAGTCGGGTGGCGTCATCATCCGTATTCAGAGGGTAAAGCAGACGAACCAATGAAATTTGTGTTTCCATCGGATCAGCCATCCCATTATCGCGCTTACCACTAAGCCTGTAAATCAGGATTGCGCCATCACGATCTAACGGGTCTGAGATATCACCAAGTTGAAGCGACATGATGGCTTCTGCTAAGTCTTGATCAAGAGATTTCACCAGTATCCACCCAATATTACCCCCTGTCTGGGCGCTTCCAGATGCCGAATATTGTTGTGCAATTCTGCTAAAATCTGCCCCTTTGCGCATAGCGGCTACCATCTGATTTGCCAGATTTATGGTAGCGGCATAATTTCTGCCCGGTTCAGGAAGCAAAACAATTTCATCCAGATTGATATGCGGCTCACTCAGATTCTGTTCAAGCTGGTTGCGTTCTGTTTCTGCTTCTGCTCTGGCATTGGCAAATTGGCCTTCAAACCGATTATTGATAATGCTCGACCAAAGAATATCAGCTTTGAATTTATGGCGGATGATGGTTCGTGGAATGTTAAGTTCACGCAGGATATCATCCGGATTTTCGCCATATTGTGAAAAGGTCTGGTCAATCAATTGATCCGCACTTTGTTCAACCATCTGCATCTGGTTGCCAAGCAATTTAGTGCCTTCGCTAATCTTGATCTGATCATCAATCAGCATCTGCAAAACATCTCTGTTGATTTGCGCTTCGTTTTCGGCGGTCAGGGTAAGGCCGGTGGTTTTTACCAGCATATTGCGACGTTCATTCAGCTCATGGCTGGTGATAGGAACACCATCAACCGTTGCAATGACTTCAATGGTTGTTGCTAACCCTGTCATGGTAGAAAGGGACAGCATGATAATGCTGATAAGTAATGCTTTGGTAAATGGAAAAAATCTTGGCATTTGTCTTCCTATATTTAGCCTTCTGGTCATTTATGCGTTCTGGTCTGCTTTCATTAATGATCCAAAACCGATCAGGGTAACAATACATCCGGGTGCTAATCCGGCAATAATGGGCGGCAGTCGGCCAGATGTTCCAAACACATACATAATATCCTTGAACAGATAAAAACCAAGGGCAGAAATCATCGCTATCATGATAACACTTAGCCGTTTTCTGCGTCCTTTGTAGGTCAGTCCGTGATGGCCAGCAATCATAATCATGCCGATGAGCACAATAGGCAGGGATATCTGGTAATAGAAATATGATCTATGCCCTAAACTATTCAGACCTGCATCTTCCAACACATCTATATAACTCCATAACTTGATGAGCGAAATGGTTTCCGGCTTTTTATTGGAACTAGTCAGATCAGCGGCATTCAGTGAAGATGGAAATGATATGCTATCCAGCGCAATAATCGTTCCGTCATTGAGCAGGATACGCCCACCTTCGAGTTGCCATCGGTTATTTTCAAACCATAACCGGTCAGGCAGATAATGGGAAACCCAGGTGTTGTCTTTATCAAAACGATAGAGTTCCCCATTTTCCATGATCAGCTTGGATGGGTTTAACCGGCTTCCATTGATGATAATATTCTGCCCTGAAAAGCTGTCCTTAAGCCATATTCCTTCGGTTGATACAGATAAATTTCGTCCGGTTGAGCCAAAATTCTGTTCTTCTAACGCGGCAAAACGATTATTGGTCGCTGACGAAATAGGATCAATCACAAACATCATGATCAGGCTAAGCATAATGGCACATATCACGGGGCCTATGATGATTTTGCTAACGGGTAATCCTGCTGACCGGGCCACGATAATTTCATTCTTATGGCTTAATTTATGAAAACTGATCAAGGCCCCGAACATAACGGCAAAAGGCAACAGAAAAGGCAGGCTAGACGGAAATTTCAAAAAAGCCATGGTGATAGCTGTGACTGAGGATATGGCTTCTTTATTTGCACTGCGCCGTAATAATTCGGCCGTATCAATAAGATTTACCACCAGAGCAAGTATGATCCAAGTTAGCAGAACATGAATCAGCACATGCTTAAACAGATACATGAACAAAATGCGCGACCATCCAAAACGATTCATACCGGTTGCGCCTTTCTTATCCATGGTTGCCAGATCAGGATATAGCAAATGAACAATGGCAACAGGGCAACAAGATACATCAAAGGGAAAAGCGACGGTATTTCAACAGTCAAACTGCGTGAAGTGATAAGAGCCACTTCTGTGATCAGGGTCAGAAAGGTAATTATACTGATTTGTTTCCAGTACTGGGAACGCTGATATCGGCTTCGCATAAAGACCATCAATACCATCATGATCAAAGATAGACCAATTAATGGTGCAGTGATGCGAAAATGGCCTTCGGCACGCATTTCTCTTTTATACTGCCCTGATCCGATATCAGAAAATAGCAGTGCCGGGATTGACATTTCGTTGTAATCCTTTGGTCGGTTTTCAACAGCTGATGTGCTTTCAATAATATTTAGCTGATAGGTATCAAATTCCAGAATAACAGCTTTTTTGGATGTGTCCGTAAATTCTGTTCTAATCCCGTTAAATAGATACATAATAGGCGCCTGATCATTGATAGAAACCGTGGCCTTTTCGGCATGAATTTCAATCGTGGCATCAGGATTACGTTCATCATGGATAAAAATATCCTGAAATACGTTTTCGCTTTCCTTTTCGTTAATATAAATTGTCAGGCCTTTGTTTATATCGGTAAAAACACCAGCCTGTAATACAACAATCGGAGCCGCCGCGCGAAGATTTGCCATGACCGTTTTATAATAGCTATATGTCATGGGTATAATAAATGCAGAATTCAGTATCAAGAAAAGGGTAATGACACCGCCCATCAACATCGGGCCTGATCCTATGCGCAATGGTGAAATGCCTGCCGCGGTCATGGCAATCAGTTCTTTATCCTGTTGCATACGGGACAGAACAATAGTGGTCGATATGGTGGCACTGATAGGAAGAATAATGAGCAACCAGAAAGGAATAGCCGCCATAGTCACATTTACAAAATCAATGAATAATGCGCCCTTATTAACCAGTAACTCGACCAGGCGCAGGGTCTGGCCTAGCCAGACGATTCCAATAATGGCTAGACTGGTCATAATCAATGTCACAAAACATTGCCGAAAAATATACCAGGTGAGTACCATTCTGCTTAGTAAACCTTAAGTTAAAAGGGATGAGATGGCGCGATATGATCTTGCCGTTGCAATTTTGCAAACTATCCACAATATTATCAGTAGCCAACTTATCAAAAAACAACCCAAATAAGTAAGGATTTTTTTATGAGCTCTCGAATAATTATTGAATTTACCACAAAGCATGATACGCCAGCCTACCCTATTATATTACTGGCATCGGGGAAAAATGGTTCCGCTGTACTGGATGCTGCTGGGCAAAGTCTGGATAAGAACCTGAATGGTGCTATCACACGCGCCATGGCTGAAGCTGATTTTAAAGCAGGTGCAGGTGATGATATAGTTATTCGTGCCGCCGAAGGAACGGTTATCCTTGTGGGTCAAGGCGCGGCAGCTGATCTTGGCACAGCAACTGAACATCTTGGCGGTCATATTGCTTCTGCACTTGGCCGGTCACATCTGAAACATGCTACATTGCTTGTGTCAGACATGCCAGCAGAATGGCTGGCCAGTGTTGCCCATGGCGCTCATCTGGCCGGATATCATTTTTCCCGGTATTTCACCAAAGGCAAGGCAGCAACGCCAGTCATATCTAACCTGAATATTGCTGTTGATGATAAGGATGCCGCAACTAGTGCTTACCAGCGATATGCGGGAATAGCTGAAGGGGTTTTTCTCGCCCGTGATCTGGTAAGTGAGCCGTCTAATGTTCTTTATCCGGCAGAATACGCTGATCGATGCAAGGCACTGGCTGATGCTGGTATTGACGTTTCCATTCTTGACGAAACGCAAATGGATGAACTGGGCATGAAGCTGTTATTATCTGTTGGTCAGGGCAGTGCGCGTGAATCGCGCATGGTGGTGATGCGGTGGAATGGTGGCGGCACAGAAGCCCCATTAGCGTTGATTGGTAAAGGGGTATGTTTTGATACCGGCGGCATATCCATCAAACCAGCTGGCGGCATGGAAGATATGAAATGGGATATGGGCGGTTCTGCCGCTGTTGTCGGGGCTATGCGCGCTATCGCTGGGGCAGGCATTAAACGTAATGTGGTCGGGTTAGTCGGACTTGTTGAAAATATGCCTGATGGTAAGGCTATAAAGCCCGGTGATGTTGTTACGTCAATGTCTGGTCAGACGGTTGAAATCATCAATACAGATGCTGAAGGTCGTCTGGTGCTGGCGGATGTTATGACCTATGCCCAGAAGCAATTCAAGCCTGCTGCCATGGTTGATCTGGCCACATTAACCGGTGCTATTCTGGTGTCATTGGGAATGGTGCAATCAGGATTATTTTCCAATCAGGATGATCTGGCAAAGGCGATTGAACATTCTGCTTCCGCAACCGGGGAACATACCTGGCGGATGCCATTGGGAGAAGACTATCATAAGCTGATCAAATCAAAAATTGCCGATATGAAAAATATTGGTGGCCGCTATGGCGGTTCTATTACCGCCGCGTGTTTTCTGGAACGGTTTGTTGAAGATAACACGCCTTGGGCGCATCTGGATATTGCCGGCATGGCTTGGTCAGATAAAGCAAAGCCAACAACACCAGCTGGCGGCACGGGATATGGTGTCAAACTGTTAACCCATCTGGCCGAACATTATCCGCTTGCGGCCAAATAGGGGACAGGCGTGGCGCAGATCGCATTCTATCAATTGCAATCACGGCCGGTGCAGGACGTTTTGCCGCCGTTATTGCAAAAGACGCGCGATAGCGGCAACAAAGCAGAAATCATTGCTCCTGAAGATATCCATGATGATCTAAGCCAGTCTATCTGGACACAGAAACCTGATAGCTGGTTGCCTCATATGATCATCGGGCAAGACCATGATGAGTGGGATATGGATCATTGTCCGATATGGATTACAGATGCTGAATCGGATTGGCATGATGCGGATATCTTCCGGTTTTATGTAGCAGGCCAGATGCCATCGGATAAAACCCTGTCTGTATCATCTGGACGGATGTTTATCGTTTTTGATGGGCGTAATGATGAAAGCCTTGCATCAGCGCGGTCTGCATGGAAATCATGGCGCGACCATAATCATGATTTAAGCTATTTTGAACAGGATGATCAGAAGGGCTGGGTTAAAAAATTCTAGCCCTTCGGTTAATTATCTTGCCTTTGCCGATAGGCTTTTCTATAAGGCACAGATTAATTCCCGTTTACATTCATTGAAAGGATAATCCATGGCACTCGAACGTACGTTTTCAATTATCAAGCCAGATGCTACACGCCGCAACCTGACAGGTGCTGTTATCGCCAGACTAGAAGAAGGCGGTTTGCGTGTCGTTGCGCAAAAGCGTATTCATATGACCCGCGATCAGGCCGAAGGGTTTTATGCTGTGCACAAAGAACGCCCCTTTTTTAATGATCTGGTATCTTTCATGATTTCCGGCCCTGTTGTTGTTCAGGTACTGGAAGGTGAAAATGCAGTTGCCCGCAATCGTGAAATTATGGGTGCCACCAATCCGGCAGATGCTGATGAAGGTACCATCCGCAAAGATTTTGCAGAAAGCATCGAAGCGAATTCGGTTCACGGTTCTGACAGTCTGGAAAATGCAAAAATTGAAATTGATTTCTTTTTTGCCGCCAATGAAATTGTTGGCTAATTCCGTTCGCTAAGAAATAGAAAAAGGGGGCATATTGCCCCCTTTTTTAATAATCATGGCTTTAACGGTTAAAGCAGGAAATACGCCATCAGGATGAGGATAATAGCAACCACAATGGCGCTATTACGCATAAAGCCCATAAAGCCTTTATATATTTCGAGATGCTGTTTTTCCTGACTGCCCAGATTAGAAGTATCCATAAAAACCCCCTTAATTATTTATGTGACAATGTATCAAACTCAACAGATTTTGCACCTAAAAATATACCATTAAGGTATCAACAAAATATTTTTTTATTCTGATGGCCACGGCATATTCCTTTCATCACCAATGATACCCGGTAAAATGCCGGACGTGAAGATGGGGGTGATGTGATCATCAGTAATATCAAATGTCAGTAATCCTGTTGCTAATGCTCCCACCACCATGGGATAGATGATGTGTTCCGCCTGAAGCACCCTTGCCGCCAGCATATCTGCCGTATCATCCGCATAAACCGGCACTGATTTTTGCGCTAGCACGGCACCTCCATCGATTTCTGGGGTGACGATATGTACACTGCATCCATGCTGTTTTGCCTGATCAGCAATGGCGCGTTCATGCGTATGAAGGCCTTTATATTCTGGCAGAAGAGAAGGATGAATATTGATGATCTTGCCGTGATAACGCTGACAGAATGCGGCAGATAGCACAGACATAAATCCTGCCAGACAAATCATATCAATATTTAACTGATCAATCTGTCTGGCTAGCGCCTGTTCAAAAGCAGCTTTGTTTTCAAAGTCTGTTTTATTGATAGCAATAGTCCGTATATTAGCGGCGGCGGCATAATCCAGTCCTTTTGCCGGATTATCTGCCAGAACCGCTTCAATATGGGCGGGAACATCAGCTTGTGATATGTAATCGATTAACGCCTGCATATTACTGCCGCGTCCGGATATCAGAACCGCAAGCCTGAGCATCATTTATGCTTTCTGCCAGTCATCCAGATGGGTGAATTGCACCGATGACCCATCTTTACGGTCAATCAGCGTCCCAATAGGCCATGCCGAATAACCGGCGGCGGTGATGATATCTACCGCTTTATCACTAGAATCGGATGCAACCGTCACAATCATGCCAATTCCGCAATTAAACGTGCGCATCAATTCATGGTCATCAATCTGGCCAATTTCCTGCATCCATGTAAACAGGGATGGTAATATCCAGCTGTGCATATCGATATCCAGTGCCAGATCAGGGGCAAAGACCCGTTGAGGATTTTCTACCAGTCCACCACCGGTAATATGGGCAATCGATGTGACCATATCATCACGGATCAATGGCATCACTGCCTGTGTATAGATCGTTGTTGGTTCCAGAAAGATATCGGCAATGGTTTTATCCGGCGCAAATGGTGCCTGATCAGATGGGGTTAATCCGGCGCGATCCAGTATCCGGCGAACCAGAGAATAGCCATTGGAATGTACCCCGCTTGATGCAATGGCAATAGCTACCTGTCCGGCAGAGGTATTGCTTGGATCAAGCAGTTTTCCGCGTTCGGCCGCACCAACACAAAACCCGGCCAGATCAAAGCCGCCGGTCGGATAGACACCGGGCATTTCTGCTGTTTCACCACCAATTAAAGCCGCGCCCGCCAGCAGGCATCCATCAGCAATACCAGCAATCACATCTGCCGCCTGATCGCTATCCAGCGCACCGGTTGCATAGTAATCAAGAAAAAATAGCGGCGCCGCACCTTGTGCCAGAATATCATTGGCACACATAGCCACCAGATCAATGCCAAGCCCGCGATATTGCTTTGCCTGTCTGGCCAGCTCAAGCTTGGTGCCGACCCCGTCTGTTGCAGCAACGAGAATAGGGTCTGTGAATCCGGCGGCCTTGAGATCAAACAACGCGCCAAATCCGCCAAGTGACCCATCTGCCCCGGCGCGCCTTGTCCGTTTAGCATCACTTGAAATCCGATTGACCAGCGCATCTCCGGCATCTATATCAACGCCGGCATCACGATATGTCATGCCTGCTGTTTTCCGCGTGTCAGATATGTTACCCTCCATCAGATGAAGAAATTTAAATTAGTCATAGAAGGTATCTAAATGTCGGTCAAAGAGAAAACATCAAACGGCATCATTATCAGCCTATTGCTATGGATCATAGCGTTATCTGTTCCAGCCTTCGCGGATGAAGCTTGCGAATCTGATGCATTTCTCATCAAAAATCATCATGCAGAAGCAGAAGCGGCTACCGGTAATCTGGCCAGAAAGCAGGCCACCGATACAGCCCTCGATACGGCATGGCAAATATTGATCAACCGGCTGGTCATTTCTGGCCAGAACATAAAACCATTAATGGAAACGGAACCAAATGATTTGCTGCTTTTTACCCGCGTGCAAAACGAAACCGTCCTGTCCAGCCGATACATTGCTGATCTGGATTATTGTTTTGATCGTCAATTGGTGCGGCAATTATTCAGGGAAAATAATATCGCCTATGCAGAACTGATTTCTGACCGGATCATGCTTTTACCAGTTTTCATTTCAGGTGATCGTGCCAATCTGTGGAAACAGCCTAATCCATGGAAAAATACTCTTGAACGCATATTGCCTGATCATAATGGTCTGGTACGGCTATCTATTCCATCCGGGCTAGTGCTTGAACGAAGCATTACCGGACAGGGGATCATTGCCGACCGGGAAACGGTTATTGCAAAAGCCGCTCAACTGGATCAGGTGTCAATGGTATTGTTAACAACGGCACGGGTGACGATTTCATCCGCTGGTCTTGAACTGGCGGTGACAGGCGGGCTTTATAACAGGAATGGTCAACAGCTGGCTGCCCTTGAAGAAACGCGGCTTCCTATGACCAACAGCACGGATCTGCCGTCATATCTGAATACGCTTGGTCAGGATATGATTGCAAATATCGAACAGGTCTGGCGTGAGGTAAATCTCGTTGATCTGAATGCCCAGAATATGCTGCGCCTATCGGTGGAAATTATTTCTCTGGAGGAATGGTTTGCGTTACTGGCAAATCTTAAAGATTTGTCACCGGTAGAACAGTTGGAATTACGGTTATTATCTGCTGATATGGCGGTGATGGATGTCACCCTGAACGGATCATCCGAAGCTATGGATTATGCCCTAGAACAAATAGGCTTTCGGATTGAGCCAAATCCGGATACATCTGTCGGTGGGTTTTTGCTCATCAAGCAAAACTAGCATTCATATAGCATATAAACGCGTAAAGGAACGTCTGTTCATGTCAGGTCAACAAATCACTCTGGATTTTCCATCGGCTCAGAATTATGACCGCAGCCAGTTCATGATTGGGGCGTGTAATGCTATGGCGGCAGACTGGATAGATCGCTGGCCTGAATGGCCGGGGGTGATCAGGGCAGTCATCATTCATGGTGAACCGAATTGCGGAAAAACGCATCTGGCTACTATCTGGAAAGAAGCATCACAAGCTATTGATATTACGTCCATTTCTGAAGGAATTGAGGATATTGACCCGGATAAATCATATGTGCTGGATGAACTGGAATGCGGCCCCAACTGGCCGGATGAGATATGTTTTCATCTGTTAAACCGATTTACCGGAAGCAATGGCTCATTATTGATTCTGGCTAAAGAGGCGCCGGCATCTATGCCATGGCGACTGGCAGATGTGGCATCACGGCTGGCGGCTATCAATACAGCGCAGATCACCGCACCAGATGATAACCTGCTTGAACATTTGTTACGCAAACTATCCGATGATAGGGGCATGGCGCTTGACGATGAGATGATTAGCTATATCGTAAAGCGCATGGAACGCAGTTTTGGTGCGGCTAATATGATTATTGATGCACTGGATGCAATAAGCATAACAGAAAAGAAAAAGGTAACCGTTAATATGGTGCGAAAAATTCTGACTGATATGCAACCAACATTATTTTAATTGGATATATAAAGAAAGGAATCGCTATGGATTTGGGGATCAAAGGTAAGCTGGCTATTGTTTGCGCATCAAGTCGGGGGCTTGGTCTGGGTTGTGCAAATGAACTTGCCGCTAATGGGGTTGATCTGATCATGAATGGGATCAATCCGGATACGCTAAATGCCTCCGCTGATATGATCAGGAACACTCATGGCGTTAATGTGACGGCTGTTGCGGCTGATATTACCACGCCCGAAGGTCGCGCCAAGGTGCTAGGGGCGGCTGATAGAAGTGTTGATATCCTGATCAATAATGCCGGCGGGCCGCCACCGGGCGATTTTCGTGACTGGGAACGTGATGACTGGGTTAACGCGGTGAATGCCAATATGATCACACCTATTGAAATGATTAAAGCCGTGATTGACCCCATGATTGCCCAGCGCTTTGGGCGGATTGTCAATATTACATCCGGTTCTGTCAAAAACCCTATCCCTCATCTTGGTTTATCCAATGGTGCGCGGGCAGGACTTACCGGATTTGTTGCAGGCCTGTCGCGGCAGGTCGCACAGCATAATGTCACCATTAACGGATTATTGCCCGGCCAGTTTAATACTGATCGTATCAACAGTCTGTTTGCGGCGGCGGCTAAACGTGATGGTAAGGAAGTAGAAGATATCCGTGCCGCTGCCGAAGCATCTAATCCGACCCGCCGGCTGGGTGAAACCAACGAATTCGGGCAGGCATGTGCCTTTCTGTGCAGTGCCGCATCAGGATATCTGGTTGGACAGAATCTGCTTATTGATGGCGGTGCTTATAATTCTAATTCCTGATTGCCTAGCTAAACCATTTGCGCTGATCACGCAAAATTTCCCGCGCGGCGTTATGACCGGGAATGCCCGAAACACCGCCGCCCGGATGCATGGATGATCCGCATACATATAGCCCCTTGATCGGGGTGCGGTAATCAGCAAATCCTGATATGGGCCTTTGGAAGAACAGCTGGTCGGGACTCAATTCACCGTGGAAAATATGCCCCATAGGCAGGCCAACATTCGCCTCGATATCCGGGGCAACCAGCAATTGTGCTTCAATCACATCATCGGAAAATCCGGGGGCATAGGTTTCTATCTGTTTGAAAATATTTTTCTTGAACTGGTCTTTTTCTTTTTTCCAGTCACCGTCTTTCAGGGTGTAAGGCGCATGACCACCAAAGAAATTCACCACATGTTTTCCCGGCGGTGCCAGCGTATCATCAACAATCGTTGGGCAAACAGGCGTCATGAAAGGATCGCTGGAATACCAGCCATATTTGGCATCATCATATGCCCGTTCCAGAAAATCAATATCCGGTGCCAGATGCATATAGGTGGGATAGTCGAAATTTCCCAGAACACCATCAGCCCGTAATTTGGGAAGCATGCTATATTGTGGGGGTCTTTCGCAAGCCACATTCATCTTGAACGCGGTTGACATGGTACGATATCCCTTGATCTCTCGTAACACCTCATCAGGAAGATGCTTATCATCTATCAGGTTGAGATACATGGCTTTGGCCGACAGGTTAGACGCTACCACAGATGCTTTAAAATCACGTCCATCGGTGGTGATAACAGAATGGACTTTATTGCCAGACACGTTAATTTCTGCAATTTCCGCATTCGTAATGATATCGACACCATTCTCACGTCCGTAATTTGCCAGTGCTTCGGTGATTTTCCCCATGCCACCCTTGATGAATCCCCAGCCGCCAGCTCCTTCATGTTCCCCCATCACATGATGCATGATTACATAGGCGGAACCCGGTGATTTAGGGCCGGCAAATGTACCAATAGAGGCATAATAGGCAATAACAGCCATGATGCGGTCATCTTCGAACCATTCTTTCAGAAAATCATATGCGCTCATCGTCATCATATCGACAATGCGATACATTTTATTGCCAATCTTGCGGTGCCGCCATAACAGGGATGCCCCATCACGAAACGTTTTCCAGTTCCGTTTTGATGGATCAATTGGTGTCTCCCATAATAATTTGCGGACGATATTTGCCGCTTCATTTAAATAGGCATCAAAAGCGGGGTATATCTCTGCATCCTTTTTGGAAAATCGGGAAAAGGACGCTTGCGTTTTGGCAATATTATCCGAAAATAGAATATAATCCTCACCACCAAGCGGCGATACCATGTCCGAACAGGGCAGAACTTCCAGCCCATGTTTGCGTAACTCAAAATCATTGATAATGCGGGGATGCAATAGACTCATCAGATAGGAATAGATAGATGCCCTGAATCCATCTGCTATTTCTTCGGTGACTGCCGCCCCGCCTATAATATGCCGGCGTTCCAGCACGGCCACTTTTTTTCCTGCCCGTGCCAGATAATTGGCGCAAACAAGCCCATTATGACCACCCCCGATTATGATCGCATCATAAGATGATGATGGCGATGCGGCATCAAGCATGGCTTCTTCCGTGTTCTTTCTGCTGGACAAAGAAAGACGCCCCTTTAGGTAATTCCGGTTTTTCCACATGAAACGGAACAGACCTGATCTGGCCTTTATCCGACCCGCGCACCAGCATCCCCATATGTTCTGACGGAACAGGTGACGGCGTTAATGGTGCAGCATCAGCGGCACTATAAACCATGATATACAACGTTCGCGGGGCTTGTGATTGATTTTGCGCTGAACCATGCAGAAGCCGTGTGTGCATCAGACATACACTTCCGGCTTTTCCGGTGCAATATACTCTATGTTTCAATGCTTCGGATGTGATCTGATCATCTACCGCACCAGTAAATCGGCCATCATGCCATAAGCTATGAATATCGCCTTTATGGGTGCCGGGCCATACTTCTAATGGGCCATTTTCCATGGTCACGTCATCGACCATCAATAATGCCGTGATGAGATCATCATTACTATGCGGAGTAAAAGGAAAATCCTGATGCCATTTAACAACCGTTGATGACTGCGGCAGTTTTGAGTTTATCTTGGAATGATGTAATTTGACATCAGGGCCAATCAATTCGGCCACGGCATCGGTGACGCCACTATCAGCCATGACCTGATAATAATGCGGGGATATTTCTTCAGGTGAACTGACCCGGCGAAGAGCAGGTTGATCGGCCTGATGGCCTTGTTCTACGTCAAATCGTGGCCGCCCATCTGACAATGTTCCATATGCTGATTCATGTTGACGGCTTTCTTCAACCCAGCTGGTAAATGTGCTTTTCAGCTGTTGTAGCTGCTCCGGGTTAATCGCATCTTCAACAACAATATAGCCATGTTCCCAGAAAAAGGCTTTTTGGCTTTCGCTTAACATGACACCTCCACCTGCTTATTATCATATGATTATGAGCGAGAAAGATTAAACTTGGCAATCGATTTTTGATGTATATTAATTTTTGAAAAACAACAGAATTCTAACCGCGTAACGCCGCGATATGGGCTGACCATTGATCAGGTGACCCTGAAAATACTGATGAACCCGCAACCAGAATATCTGCCCCTGCCGCTATGGCCTGTTTAGCTGTATCCGCATTTATACCGCCATCAACTTCTATCCTGATGTTGCGATCACCAATCATGGCACGCATTGACGTGATTTTGGGTAACATAGATGGAAGAAAGGATTGTCCTCCGAAACCCGGATTGACGGTCATTATCAGCACCAGATCAACACGATCCAGAACATGGCTGACCGCATCAATCGGGGTGGCAGGATTAAGGGCAACCCCCGCCTTGCATCCCAGATCAGCAACCATCTGAAGAGCCCTGTCCAGATGCTGGGTGGCTTCTGCATGAACAATGATCCGGTCTGCACCAGCTTTTGCAAAATCGGCAAGAAAGGGTTCAGCCGGCGCAATCATCAGGTGGCAATCAAATGGCAGGTCGGTGACTGGCCGCAACGCGGCAATAATTGGTGCCCCAAAAGAAATATTAGGCACGAAATGTCCATCCATCACGTCAAGATGTATCCAGTCTGCACCGGCGGCTGTCACTTCACGCACATTATCGGCCAGATGAGCAAAATCAGCCGCCAGAATAGAAGGCGCTATGATGGGATTGTTGGCAGAAGAGTGATCTGATCGTGTCATGAAACTGTTATATCATGAGTGTAATGCCAATGCTATGAACAAAAATGATAGAACAATTATCTGATCATCAGCCCTTGTGGCGTGATATCGGGGTTAACAAAGCGCGTATTGGGTTGCTGTTTCATGGAATTGATATTAGAAAAGATGGATGACAGATATGCAAAATGATAAGAAAAAACATGACCATAATGAGCTGATGGTGACAGATGAAGATACCATTGGTTCATCACCTAATGCGCTTTCCCAAACGCTGCCTATCCCGCCACTGGAAATCGAGGAAGAGTTTAACCTGATTAATCGTGAGCTGTCCTGGCTTGCTTTTAATGAACGTGTTCTGGCCGAAGCTGGCAATACGAATCATCCTTTACTGGAACGATTACGTTTTCTGGCGATATCTGCCAGTAATCTGGATGAGTTTTTTATGGTTCGCGTGGCGGGATTGAAGCATCTGGTAACCCGTGGAAGCAAGCTTGACTATTACAATAGTTTTGTTTCCCCGCAACGCCAATTGAAAGAAATTGATAATCGCATCCGGCACCTTCTGGAACAGCAACAGGTTATTCTGCCGGGGCTTTTTGAAAATCTATCCGGTCATGGTGTAACCATTGTCAGCCCTGATCAGCTTGATGATGCTGATAAAGCACATGTAAAAACATTTATTTTCAATGAAGTGATGCAGATTATCACGCCCCAGACGCTTGATCCTGCCCATCCTTTCCCCTTTATTGCCAATGAAGGGCTGGGTATGTTTCTTGATCTGAAAGAAGCCAAGAATAGGCATAAAACGGCACTGATCATGTTGTCACCGGTGATCAGGCGGTTTTGCCGTCTGCCCGGTGAAGATGATCGTTTTATCACCCTTGAAGATGCCATCCTGCTTAATCTGGATGAAATTTTTCCACATCATGAATTGATGGATCATGTCCTGTTCAGAGTTTTGCGCGATTCCGAAATCGAATATGACGAAGAAGCCGAAGATCTGGTGACAACATTTGAAAACGCATTAAGAGCCAGAAGGCGTGGAAACGTGATTGCGCTGCAATTATCAGCGGATCAGTCCAGCCCGCTTATTGACGTGCTGGCTGATGAACTTAAAGTATTGGAAGAAGACCGGTTCTATGTTGGTGGGATGATTGATTTATCCGATTTGAGCCAGATTTGTAACGCGGGCAATGATCAGTTACGGTTTCCATCATATTCTGCCCGTTTCCCGGAACGGATCAGGGATTTTGGCGGTGACTGTTTTGCTGCCATTCGGGCAAAGGATATTCTTGTTCATCATCCCTATGAAAGCTTTGATGTTGTTCTTCAGTTTTTGCGTCAGGCAGCGGAAGACCCGAAAGTTGTTTCTATTCGCCAGACTCTTTATCGCACTCAGCCAGATTCTCCCATCGTAAGGGCACTTATTTCCGCCGCTGAACAGGGTAAGTCTGTGACGGCACTGGTTGAAATCAAGGCCAGATTTGATGAAGAGGTAAATATCCGCCTTGCCCGTGATCTGGAAAGGGCGGGGGTTCAGGTTGTTTACGGATTTGTTGATCTGAAAACCCATGCCAAATTATCTCTTGTTGTCCGGCAAGAAGAAAATGGTCTTCGCAGTTATGCCCATTGTGGAACGGGTAATTACCACCCGTCAAAGGCAAAGATATATACGGATTTATCCTTTTTTACCTGTGATTCCGATATTTGTTACGATATTGTCCGGATTTTCAATTACATGACATCTTATGTAAAACCGCTGAAGCTGAATAAGATGATTTTTGCTCCGGTTACCGCGCGTGATCATTTTGTTGCATCAGTAGAAGCAGAAATAGAAGCGGCTAAAGCAGGCAGGCCATCTGGTATATGGATCAAGGTTAATTCGCTGGTCGACCGCCAATCTATTGAACTTCTTTACAAAGCGTCGCAAGCAGGAGTCCCGATAGAACTGATTGTGCGTGGCATTTGCTGTTTACGTCCGGGTGTTGAAGGGCTTTCAGAGCATATTAAGGTACGGTCGCTTATTGGACGGTTTCTGGAACATGCCCGGATATATGTATTTGCAAATGGTGTTGGCCTGCCTTCACCCCGGGCAAAGGTGTATATCGCATCAGCCGATTTGATGCCGCGAAATCTTGATCGCCGGGTTGAGGTTTTTATGCCTATCGAAAACCCGACCGTGCATCGGCAAATTCTTGATCAGATTATGATGGCAAACATAAAAGATACGATGAATAGCTGGCTGCTACAATTAGATGGCCGCTATATTCGTCATCCCAATGCTGGAGAAAAATCATTTTCAGCCCATCACTTTTTTATGACTAATCCCAGTCTGTCCGGTCGTGGGTCAGCCCTAGATGATGCTGCCCGTCATATGGGGAAAGATCAGTAATATGTCCAGTGATGCGATAGAACCCTCTCACCACTCGCATCTCTCACAGACATCTGTATCGGTATCTGACTTGCCGAAAGATGCCCCGCGAATAGGTTTGATTGATATCGGTTCGAATTCCATTCGCCTTGTGATCTATCGGTCAGATGGTCGTTTGCCGCATCCGCAGTTCAACGAAAGGGAGGTTTGCCGCCTGGGTGAAGAGGTGGGGCGAAGCGGCAATATGGGCGAAAAACAGATGACGCAAGCTTTTCGTGCGCTTCAACGCTTCAAAGCGATTGTTGATGCAAGTCACGTTGACGCGCTTGAAGTTTTTGCAACAGAAGCTGTCCGCAGAGCGCATAACAGTGCTTACTTTATCACCCAAGTGGAAACCATCCTCGATGCCCGTGTCCGTGTTATTTCCGGCAAGGAAGAAGCCACTTTATCGGCACTTGGTGTCTGTTCCGGATTTCTTGACCCAGCTGGTCTGGTTGCTGATCTAGGTGGTGGTAGCCTTGAACTTATTCCGGTGTCATCAGGAAAAGTTATTCATTCTGATCAGGCCGCTAGCGTGCCTTGTGGTTATCTGATTAATAATGATGAAGACAATATTATGTCCTCACTGCAGTCTGTTCCATGGCTGGAAAATATGGCTGGTCAGCGATTTTATGCGGTTGGTGGTGTCTGGCGTGCTATCGCTACCGCATTTAGTTACCAGTTGAAACCACGCCTTGATATCGTCCACGGGTTATCTATATCCTTGGGTCAGTTGCATGAAATGATGGATGAAATAGATGCTTGTGATGGAAATATGTATGGTATTCCCAGTGCGCGACGATCCAGCATGGTACAAGCCATCCGTATCACCCGCATCCTGATTGATATTGTCAGACCAAGTCAGATAATTTTTTCTGCCTTTGGTGTGCGTGAAGGTATCCTTTCAGAACGACTTGAGCTTCATTCGCGGCAGGGTGACCCTCTGATTGATGGTGTCAAGGAATACGCGGCAATGACCATGCGGTTTTCAGGTCAGGGAAAGCATATCGCACGGATCATGGATATGTTCATGGCACATTTACCGCCATCCTATCAGCGTCTGGTGCGTGCCTGCTGTTATCTCTGTGATCTGGCATGGCTTGAACATCCTGATCATCGTTCCCGGCTGGCCTTAGAAAAAATGCTTGGCCTTTCCGTGGTCGGGATAAGTCATATGGAACGGGTTTGGATGGCAGCGGTGCTATATACCCGCTATGAAGGAAATATGCCAAAAAATAGGGATTTTCTCGCATTTATCCCGCATGTTGATCGAAAATATGCCAGATCAACGGGATTATTATTACGCCTGCTGATGACATTCAGCGGCGGCATTCCTGAACTGCTTGAACAGGTACAGATTACGCCATCTGAAACAGGCTTCACCTTTACTATTGCCGACCATCTGATCGGAAGTGGCGACCTTGTCAAAAGACGCGTGATCAGTGCTAACCGAAGCCTGCCTTATAAAATAAAACTAGGATAGTTTCCTTGGAATAATGACGGTGCTGGCGCCATTTGCCGATAGGGCAATCTTTCCTTCCAGCAGTTTTTCAGCCCATTGACCAAAGACATCATAGCGCCAGCCCTGCATAGCTTTGACATGATCTGTCCGGCCACGGGCTAATTGTTCTATATCCTGATTGTTTGCAATAAGCCGACTTGCGACATCAATATCTTCTGCACAATGTTTTAATAATACTTTCATCAAATCCGTCATGGCTTGCGGGGCCGGTTTAGCCGGTCTTGGGGCTGGTTGCGGCCATAGTGACTTATCTTCACGGTCAGCGGCGGCTAATGCGGCTAAAATATTACTGCCTGACTGTTTGACGATATTTGGATTGACGCCCCGAACTCGGGCAAGGTCGTCTAATGAGCGCGGGTTTTGCTGAACAATACTGACCAGCATGTCATCTTTGGCAATGCGTTGTCTGGGTTTGTTACGGTGCTGGGCTATTTCTTCACGCCAGCGTCCCAGATGCTTTAAACGGTTCAGCCCTTGCGGTTTGTTGATGCGGTGCTTTATGCGTGTCCAGACCTGATCTAGATCGACGAGATATTGTGTTGGCTGGGATAATTGCTGCATCTCCTCAATGAGCCATGTTTCTCTTCCGGCATCTTTGATCTGTTCGGTGATAAGTGTATAGGCACGTTCCAGATGGATGACATCATCCAGCGCATATTGATACTGTTTTTGTGAAAGGGGACGCTGTGACCAGTCCGTAAACTGGGAAGATTTATCAATTTGAATACCCAATAAGGATTGAACAAGTCTGTCATAACCCACCTGATCCCCCAGACCGCAAACCATTGCTGCTATCTGTGTGTCATAAATGGGTGCGGGCAGGGCTTCCATCTGATGAAAGAAAATTTCAAAATCCTGTTTGCCGGCATGAAAGACCTTCACCACATCAGGGTGAGACAGTAGCGAGTAAAACGGGGTAAGATCAATACCCTCTGCCAGAGGATCAATAGCCACCGCTTCATCAGCGGATGCCATCTGGATCAGACATAATTTGGAATAATAAGTTGTTTCCCGCAGAAACTCTGTATCCACGGCAATATGGGAATAACCGGCAAATCGGGTGCAAATATCAGCAAGAGTCTTGTTATCAGAAACAAGTGATGGTTTAGTAGTCATATCCTGCTTTATAGATCAGCTTTGTGATGAAAGATAGTCAGATCATAATATTGACCTATGTTAGTCGCATAAGCATGATTTAACGTGAAAAGATGAAAGGGTTTTTATGGTGAATTGCCGGGTACTTGTTGGTTGTTTTATATTAGCATCTGTTCCGGTTCAGGCAGATGATTATGCGGATATGGTATCCTATGAAGCCGTTTATAATCTGGACTTGTGGGAAAACACGCCAAGTTCATCATTGGAAAGCGTGAATGGAAAAACATTCTATTCATTATCAAAAGGGTGTGACGGGTGGCATTCGACCGAAAAATACGCCATTAATTTTCTGCTAACCGAGGGTCAGTCAACAGAGTTTATTTCGGTTTATGATGTATGGGAATCGGATAAGGGCGATAGTTTTTCATTCAATATCAATGAAGATTCCAGTTTTGATGGTAAAAAATCCTATGAAGGCTTTGCTAATCTGTTTGCCGGCTATGGTGAGGCCCGGTTTTTTGGTGATGCAGATGGTGCCATTGAATTGCCATCAGATACGGTATTTCCGCTTAAGCATCTGACCACATTGCTTAAGCAGGCTGAAGCAGGAAATCGCGTCTATCAAAGCCATTTATTCATTGGTGGCGAAGCAGATGATGCCCAGTATTTTACCAGCACGTTAATTGGCAATGCGAAAGAAATGAGCGCCGATATTGATATGGGGCCATATTCTGATGATACATTATGGCCATTGCGCGTGGCCTATTTTGATCCGGAAGCAAATGATGCCGAACCTGAATATGAAATCGCATTCATGATTCAGCCTAACGGTATTATCCGGTCATATGTCGTGGATTACGGTGAATTCAGTATGCGTGCCATGATGGAAAGTTTTAAGCAAATCAGCGAAAAATCCTGTTAATGATCGGGTTTCTGCGGTTTGCTGGCAAATTGTCTGCCAGTCACAATGGCAGCGTTTCCATGTTTTTTCCGCAAACCATCAACGGTATCTTCTAGGGCTTTCACCCGGCCAAGATTAGGATCAGCCAGATTAACCGGGTCGGCATGATCAGCATCATCCAGCTGATCAACCCCGATACCAATCAGACGCCAATACCGGTTAGAAGCCACTTCATCCTTCAACATCATAAGTCCGGTTTCAAAAATCCGGCGGGCAAGTTGTGTGGGATCATTCAAAGTACGGCTTCGGGTAAGCAATTTATGCTTATCAGATTTTAGTTTCAGCATAACGGTGCGTCCGGACAGATGAGCAGATTTCAGCCGGCGTGCCACTTTTTCGCTTAACTCTTCAAGAATAGCTGCCAATGTGGCCAGATCAGATATATCTGTTTGAAATGTTGTTTCCGATGAAATGGATTTGGCAGGCCGGTTGGGTATGATAGGTCTGGGATCAATGCCGGCGGCCAGTTGTTGTAATGTTGCGGCATTACTGCCAGCCAGCTTTGCTATCAATTGTGGATTAGCCCGCGCCAGATCACCGCAATTATGTATCCCTGCCGCATTAAGTTTCTGACTTAATACCTTTCCTGTTCCATAGAGTATATTAACCGGAAGTGGCGCCAGCATTTCAGCTGCGTTATTCATGCCGATGATATGAAACCCTTTAGGTTTATCCATGTCAGAAGCCATTTTTGCCAGAGATTTGGTGCCGGATAAACCAATAGAAACCGTTATCCCTATTTCATCCCTGATCCTGATGGCTAATGCGGCCATGCTGGCGGCAGGGTAACGGTGGTGCAAGGCATCTGTGCCGCTTAGATCCATAAAGGCTTCATCAATCGATAGCGGTTCAACCAGTGGTGTCAGGGTTAGCATAAGTTCCCTGATGGCATATCCGGCGGTTTTATATGCGTCCATGCGTGGGGGAATAACAACAGCATCCGGGCAGAGTTCAAGTGCCTTGAACATGGGCATGGCGGAACGTACCCCATGGATACGCGCAACATAACAGGCGGTAGCAACAACGCCGCGCCTGCCGCCACCAACGATGACCGGTTTATGCTGGAGTTCAGGATGATCCCTTTTTTCTATGGCCGCATAAAAGGCATCACAATCGACATGGGCAATAGCCAGCTGACGTAATTCTGGATGTTTCAATAATTGCCATGACCCACATTCCGGGCATTGGGATATCTGATTACTGACCCCGTCACAAAGGCAGTCACGGCAGAGCCATGGTGTCACCAGATCAGTCATCAGGCCATAGCCATGCCGCCCCACGAACGCCGCTGGAATCGCCGTGTTTTGGCTTTAACAGAAGGGTATCTATATCTTTGCTGAATACCAACCGTGGCCATTTTGGATGGACATTTTTATATAGCCGTTCCAGATTAGATAATCCGCCCCCCAATACAATGGCATCAGGATCAATGGTATTGATAATCATGGCCAGCGTTCGGGCCAGCCGGTCTTCCAGTACCTGAAACACGCTTTCTGCCACTAAATCCATATGGACACGGGCAGCAATCTCTTCAACAGGAATATTTACCCCTGTTCGGTCAAAATAATCTTTGCTAACGGCTGTTCCGGAAATAAAGGTTTCGATACAGCCATCATTCCCGCACCAGCATTCATGCCCCAGATATTCATCTGTAATGGGCCAGGGCAGGGGGTTATGGCCAATTTCACCAGCAATGCCGTTGATGCCGGTAACAGGTCGGCCATGGATAACTAGCCCGCTGCCGCAACCGGTGCCAAGGATAATCCCGAACACCACATCACATCCGGCCGCTGCGCCATCAACTGCTTCAGAAAGGGCAAAACAGTTTGCATCATTTTCAATACGGATATCGGTTGATAATGCGGTTTCGAGATCAGCCCTGAGATCACGATTA
This sequence comes from Puniceispirillales bacterium (SeqCode), assembly GCA_049595035.1. GTDB lineage: Bacteria > Pseudomonadota > Alphaproteobacteria > Puniceispirillales > UBA1172 > UBA12202. Next base: position 95,683 of record JBMYKD010000005.1, read on the forward strand.
TTAAGATAGGTTAGACTGGCGCCCTGTATGATCTGGTTGGAGCGGCGTAAGGAACCGGGGATGCCAACACCGATAGCACCTTCAAATCGGGTATCCTGCCGTGCATCAGCAACAAGATTAGCTATGCTATGAATGGTTTCGTCATAGCTGGTTTTGCTGGTTTTCTGGCGTTTACGCCAGATGATATCACCATTACTGTCAATAATAGCGGCTTCAATCTTGGTGCCACCTAGGTCTATGCCAAGGCGCATCAGACGACTCCCTTAAAGATAAAGACAGGAATCAGCTTACTTGATTTTTGCTTCGCGGAACAAGATATGTTTTCTGAGCTTTGGATCATATTTCATCAGCTCAAGCTTTTCGGGCTTGGTACGCGGATTTTTCTTGGTGACATAGTAATAGCCGGTGTCACCGGTGCTGACGAGTTTGATTTGCAAAGTTGCTGGTTTGGCCATGACCATCTCCTATTTTGAAGCGGCATTTATACCTGTTTAGCGGCTTGTGTCAAGACTTCTGTCGCTGTTTGCTGAGCTTTTTCGCACCACGGTTCTTTTTGCGTGGCGGTTTTTTCATCCGTCTTCGGGATAGCTGGGTTTTTGATCTGGCTGTGCTGCTACTATCATTGCTGATACTGCCATCAGCCCAGCTCAACAGAACCGAACCTTTAATTGGCGTAACAGATATAATCATGACATCAATCTGATCACCGGTTTTGACTTCTATGCCATTACGATCACCACGCATGATCCCGCGTATTGTATCAATATGATAGTAATCGGGCGGCATCTGTGCCAGTGGGAGTAATCCTTCTGTGTTATGTCCAATCAGTTCGATAAAGGCACCAAATCCGGTAACGCTTATGACTTTGCCAGTCATGATATGACCAGTTTCATCAGCGATCAGGCTAGCGGCATAACGATCTATGCTTCGGCGTTCAGCACTAGCGGCGCGGCGTTCTGTTTCTGATATCTGCTGACAGGTTTCGGCACCGGTTTCATCATCAATCTGGCTTTCACCCATCAGACTGCGATGCACCATCAGATCAGAATAACGCCGGATGGGTGAGGTAAAATGCGCGTATCGCATTAATCCCAGACCATAATGGCCAGGGTTGGTAATGCGATAGTCGGCCTGTGACTGGCATCTCAAAACGGTTTCATTAAGGAGCTGGTTATCCCCGTCCCCTAATGCGGTGCTGGCGCGTTCCAGCAGATGATTAAAATCAGCTGGACGAATAACCTGTCCTTTGGCAAAGCTCAGCCCCATGGTGCGGCATAAGTCATGTAAATGATCAATGCGCGCCGGGTCAGGTGGTTCATGCGCCCGATAGACACAAAGCCGATCAGATGATTCCAATGTTTCTGCCGCGGCAACATTGGCAAGGATCATCATTTCTTCAATAATTTTCTGGCTTGTATTCTGATACCGCTTGGTAATGCCAATGGCATTACCCTGATTATCAAAAGTGATACGTTTTTCAGCCAGATTTAGTTCAAGGGCGCCTCTGTCTTTCCGTTCTTTACTCAAACACTGAAAGGCCGAATGCAGATTGCTAATCAGTGCCATATCAATGCCTTGCGGGGCAGGAGCATCTGGATTTGTCAGAACATGTTCGACTTCATCATAGGTTAGTCGCGCATGTGACCGCATCAATGCACGATAGATAGCATGGCCTGTCTTGCGTCCGTTATGATCAATCGTTATATCGGCAACAACACAAGCTCTGTCCTCATCAGGGCGGAGGGAACATAATCCGTTTGATAAATCTTCCGGCAGCATGGGTATGACCATATCTGGCAGATATACGGAATTTCCCCGCAATCGGGCTTCCCGGTCAAGGGCAGACCCTTCGGGCACATAATAAGCCACATCAGCGATGGCAACGACTATGCGCCAGCCATCAGATTGTGGTTCAGCAAAAACAGCATCATCAAAATCACGGGCATCAATCCCGTCAATTGTCACAAGCTTCATCGCTCTTAAATCTGTACGACCATCAAGATCAGGGATGACGGCCTGTTTGGCTTCGGCAAGAACATCATCGTCAAAATGGCTGGGCAAGTCATATTCTGCAATAGCCAGCGCGGAAAAGTTAGGGTTTTCCCGATCACCGATCTGCCTTATGACTTGGGCGGTTCTGTTCAGATAGCCACGCCCCTGCTTCAATTCTGCTTCGACAAAATTACCGGCGGCAATATCCATATCTGCCGGTATGGTCAGATCAATGCTATGGCGGGCATTACGATCTGCATTTTCCAGCATAAAGCCCTTGCTGGTGCGAATTACCTCACCGTAAATATGGCGTTTCGTGCGGGGTAACACCCGAATGACTCTGGCATCATATCGGGATTTTCCTCTGGGTGATAACCGGGCCAGCACCTCGTCCCCTGTGGTAAGGGCAAGGGGTTTGCGGCGATCTGTCTGAAGCCGGATCATGGCATCTGTTTTCAGCTCATTATCAACAGGTTTGGCCAGATAAGCACCGTCTGAAGTGACACGGATAATTTTTAAAGGTAACACCGTTGGTAAATCATCATTGGGCAGGGCGCGGCGGTTTTGGGTTTCCCCCAGATGGGCTTTGCCTGCGAGTGATTTTAACTGTTTCCGCAAAACCGCACGTTGATGGGGTTTAAGTCCGAATGCCCGGGCAATTTCCTTAACAGTTGGATCATGATCCTGATCATTGATAAATTGAATCAGCTCATCATCACTAGGCAAAGCCCGTTCGTGGTCACCCTGATCACTCATCAGGTTATGTCTTCTTCGCGGTACGAGTGCCAGATTTTTTGCTCTTTGTGGATGCTTTTGCTTTGCCGCGTGGAGGTGCTTTTCCGGGGCCTTTAGCCTTTTTCTTGGCAATCAGATCAATGGCTTCATCTAATGTTAATTGATCCGGATCAAAGGCTTTTGGAATAGTGGCGCGGATTTTATCATGTTCAACATAAGGACCAAAACGACCAGATTTCAGCATAATCGACCCGCCATCAGGATGCTCACCTATATTCCGGCCAGCTGTCTTGCCGGATTTGGCAATCGCATCAATGGCAAAATTCAATCCAATGGTCAGTACGCTATCATCATCGGGGATGCTGATATATGTGCTTCCAAATCGGATAAAGGGGCCATAACGACCAATGCCTGCGCTGATCATTTCACCACTTTCCGGATGAACACCAATTTCCCGCGGTAGATTGAGTAAACCAAGTCCGTTTTCCAGTGTCAGGCTGGGGATTTCCATTTTCTTGGGAATTGTCCCGCGTTTCGGTTTTTTGGTGTCGGCATCGCCTAATTGAATATAGGCACCATATGGGCCTTTGCGAACAAGGACAGGCAAACCGGTTTCCGGATCATTGCCAAGGTGACGATCACCATCTGCAAGGGCTTCCTGCTGTTCATCTGATTCCTGTCCTACAGGCCGGGTATATCGGCATTCGGGGTAATTTGAACAACCGATAAAAGCACCAAATCGCCCCACTTTTAATCCGAGCCGTCCATTTTCACAATTGCTACAAACCCGGATAGGGTTGCCGTTATCATCCTTTGGAAAAAATACGTTTTCCAGAATGGGGTCAATCCGCTCAAGGATAGTCTGTCTTGGTAATTCCTGTGTTTCATCAATGGTTGATTTAAAATCTGTCCAGAACTGTCTTAACAGAGTTTTCCATTCCAGTTTGCCGTCTGAAATCCGGTCTAGATCATCTTCTAGGCGGGCGGTAAAGCCATATTCCACATAGCGGGAGAAAAAGCCTTCAAGAAAGGCAGAAACAATGCGACCGCGTTCTTCCGGAATAAAGCGCCTCTGGTCTTTTTCGATATAATTCCGCATCAACAGCTTTTGCAAAATACTGGCATAGGTGGATGGCCTGCCTATGCCCAGCTCTTCCATCTTTTTGATCAGACTTGCATCGGTATAACGTGGTGGTGGTTGGGTGAAATGCTGTTCCGGCTTGATATGATCAGCCGTCATCGGCTCACCACTTGCCACGGGTGGCAGGATAGCGTTGGCATCATCATCACCGCCATCATTCTGCTGATCATCCCGATCTTCGCGATAAATAGAAAGAAATCCATCAAACACAATGATAGACCCATTAGCACGCATGGTTGCCTTGCCGCCCCGATCAGCAATATCGACAACAGTTTTATCCAGTTCAGCAGATGCCATCTGGCTTGCTAATGTTCGCTTCCAGATCAGTTCATAAAGTCTGATCTGATCTTTATCCAAATATTGCTGCATGGCTGATGGATGTCTGGTGATAGACGTTGGCCGGACAGCTTCATGTGCTTCCTGGGCATTGGCAGCCTTTGATTTGTAGATGCGCGGGGTGCTGGGCAGATACCGGTCACCTTTTGTGTTGCTTATTTCACTCCGGATGGATTGGATGGCATCATTGGATAGCTGGACACCATCTGTTCGCATATAGGTGATCAGGCCTGTTGTTTCACTACCGATATTAATGCCTTCATAAAGTTTCTGGGCAATCTGCATGGTGCGGCTTGCCGAAAACCCGAATTTGCGACTGGCTTCCTGCTGTAAGGTTGAAGTGGTAAAAGGCGGGTTCGGGTTTCTTTTGGTGCGCTTTGTTTCAACATTGAGAACAGCAAAATCAGATGCGGTAATGGCAGCAACCGCATCATCAGCCATCTGCTTGCTATTGATGGTCATTTTACCTAGTTTTTTGCCATCCAGATGAGTCAGCCGCGCTGTCATGCTATCACCGGATTCTTTGCACATGCGGGCTTCTATGGACCAGTATTCCTCACTAATAAACTGTTCGATCTCATGTTCACGCTCACAGATCAGTTTCAGTGCAACAGATTGCACCCGCCCAGCAGATTTAGCCCCTGGTAATTTATGCCATAATACCGGTGATAAGGTAAAACCAACCAGATAATCCAGTGCCCGCCGCGCCATATAGGCATCAACAAGCTCATTATTAATCTCGCGTGGGTGTGCCATCGCATCTAGCACAGCAGATTTAGTAATCTCATTAAAAACAACCCGCTCAACAGGTTTATCACCAAGCATATCCTGCATGACATGATAAATATGCCAGCTAATCGCCTCACCTTCACGGTCGGGGTCAGTTGCCAGTATTAACTTATCTGCCTTTTTCAATTCAGAACGGATGGTATGGATAGGGTCTTTGCTTCGGGCTGGAATATCCCAGTGCATGGCAAAATCTTCTTCTGGAATAACCGAACCCTGCTTGTCGGGTAGATCACGAATATGACCAACAGACGCTACCACATGGTAATCATGACCAAGATATTTATTGATAGTTTTCGCCTTGGCGGGAGATTCAACAACTACAAGTTTCATGATTTGCTTTTCTAACTCAATTACAGAATATTAATATTGCACCGATATAAAATAAGTCGAGGCATTTAATCATTTTTTGCGTTCGTATCAGGTTTCCAGACAAGAGAAATCCGGTTTCCATAATGCCGTACCACATCACCGGATAGTTCCATTTCAAACAAAGCTGAACTAATCACAGGTATTGAGAAATGACATTGCTTGACCAATTCGTCAACTGGTGATGCATCAAAACTCAACAATTCCATAATAACCTGTTTAGCCTGATTTAACTCTTCTATGGTTATTTTGGCATCTTTGTTACGCTGATTTTCTTCCTCTTTTTCCATATGTGAAAATAGCGGCATATCAGGCTGTCGGGCATTGAGGAAACGATTTTTTATCACATCGAGAATATCTTCTACATGTTCAACCAGTATGGCACCTTCGCGCAGCAATTTGTTACAGCCCTTTGATCGCGGATCAAGGGGTGATCCGGGAATAGCCATAACATCACGGCCTCTATCAACGGCTTCGCGGGCCGTGATCAGTGACCCGGATTTAAGATTTGCTTCTATCACAAGCAAGCCCAACCCTAGTGAGGCTATGATCCGGTTTCTGATCGGAAAATGACGGGCAAAAGGTTGCATGCCGAATGGCATTTCTGAAATGATCAGCCCCTCGTTTTTCAGGCGATCATATAATTTTGCATTTTCCTTTGGATAAACCTGATCTATCCCGACTGCCAAGACAGCGATTGATCCCGTATCCAGTGATCCTTCATGTGCGGCGGCATCTATTCCCCGTGCCATTCCTGATATAATACGATATCCGGCTGCCCCTATCTCTTGTGCCAGGTTTCTGGTCAGATTAAGCGTATTCAGCGATGCATTACGCGACCCGACGATGGAAAGCATATTGGTCTGCATAAGATGCGGATGCCCCAAGCAGGTGAGGCACCCCGGAGCATCATCAAAATATGTCAGAATAGGGGGATAATCCTTTTCGCCGCGAACAATGATCTGGCCGCCATATTTATCAACCTTTGCCATTTCATCTTCGGCTTTTGCCTGTGAATAAAGTTTCAGGGATATATTTGACCGTTTGCTAATTTCCGGTAAATGGTCGATGACCGAAACACCGCTTTTAAAACGCTGCAACAGAGTTGTTAAAGTGACAGGGCCAATATTCTGGGTGCGTATGAGTCGCAGGATGGCAATTTTTTCTGTTAATTTCATATCAGGCTTTATTTTCAATTAGTTGAAGCGCCTGATCATAAAGCAGAAGGATTAATAAACCGTTAATAGCACATAAAAAATTAGGATTGCCCGATTTTCGGCTCTTTTCCTTTTAATATTCTTGAAATATTTGACCGATGCCGCCATGTAGCCAGGCAGGCCATCATTCCAGCACCATAAATGAATGCCAATGGTAATTCATCGCCGCGCCACGTCGCTGTTATGCCAATCAATACTGGTGCGCTCAAATAGCTGACTAATGCCGAAAGTGAGGACAGGCGAAATAAAACGGCTATAAATAGCCATGTCAGGCAAACCAGAATGCCTGCTATCAGATCAAGCCCAAGGAAAACCCCAAGGCCGGTCGCCACGCCTTTACCGCCCCGAAAACCTAGCCATAATGGATAACAATGCCCGAAAATGCTGGCAACTCCGGCGGCTGCCAGCATGATTTGATCCCCTCCTAGCAGACGGATTACCATAATAATGATCAAGCCTTTGCCACTATCAAGTAGGAGCGTAAGCATGGCCGCCGGTTTATGGCCAGTTCGTAATACATTTGTTGCGCCGATATTACCGCTTCCTACTTTGCGAATATCACCTAGACCAAACACATGCGCCATCACCAGTCCGAAAGGAATAGCGCCAATCAGGTAAGCGGCAATGACAACACTAATCAATGATAGAAAAGGTGTATATTCAGGCATGACTATGGCTCAAACACTCTGATGCCATCAACCCATGTGCCCAGCACCTTTCCCTGAACAGGCGCGCCTTCAAAAGGCGTTGACCCAGACAGTGAAGCAAAGTTCTTGCCTCTTATCTGCCAGCTTCTATCTATGTCTATCAGGGTCAGATCAGCCGCAGCACCAATGCGAATAGCACCACCTTGAAGGCCAAGAATCTGAGCAGGCTTATAGCTTGTTAATGATAACATCTGCATCAGGGATAAACGACCACCATGATGAAGCGTCAACATCAATGCCAGTAATGTTTCCACGCCAGAATATCCCGGTTCGGCCAATCCGAACGGAAGTGATTTGACATCCCGGTCTTGCGGAGAATGATCACTTGCCACTGCATCGATAGTGCCGTCAGCCAAGGCATCCACCACAGCTAAGCGATCATGTTCCTGTCGCAGAGGTGGCGACAGACGAAACCGGCTATCATAGTCACGAACGGCAATATCATTTAGCAAAGCATATGGCGGCGCGGTATCGCATGTCACATGCAACCCTTCTGCCTTTGCCGCACGGATCATATTGATGCCCTTGGCGGTAGCTATATGCGCCACATGATAATGCCCGCCCGTCATCCGCAATAATGCGAGATCACGGGCAATCATAATTTCTTCGGCCGCATCCGGAATACCTTTCAGCCCAAGCCGCATGGAATGTTCACCTTCATGCATTTCCCCTCCAGCGGCTAGAACAGGGTCTTCGGCATGCTGGATCACCGGCAGTTTCAGCATGGCTGCATAACTCAATACGCGCCGCATGGTCAGACTATTGCTTATGGTATGAGTGGCATTGGTAAACCCGACTGCCCCGGCATCGCTCAGCAATCCAAGTTCTGCCATGGATTCCCCATTCAGCGCAGTGGTCGCCGCCCCATAAGCATATACTTTAATGGCTTTAACCGGTTCGGACAGATTAGCCAGCATCCGACATTGTGATTTCAGCATTTCAGGGTCGTCTAGCACCGGATTGGTGTTCGGCAAACAGACCATACTGGTAATTCCGCCACGGGCGGCGGCACGAGCCAGCGTCAGGGGCGTTTCCTTTTGCGCGGCACCGGGATGACAGGATTGCACACGCATATCAATCAGTCCGGGGGCTAATATATTGCCATTGCCATTAATGATCTCTGTCTCTTTGGGGGCTTTGATACCATCAGATTGATCAGATATCTGGCTGATCCGTCCGGATTCTACCAGACATTCCCCCATCATATCGGTATTACTGGCAGGGTCGATGATCCGGACATGTTTAAATAATATGCTGGTCATCTAGTGCTTTCCCTGATCTTTGTTGTTATCTGTTCTTGTCAGACCAAAGGCCAGTGCTTCAAGACAGGCCATGCGGATAGCAACGCCCATTTCCACTTGGGTGGTGATCAGGCTTCGTTCTACATCATCAGCAAGTTCTGATGAAATCTCAACCCCTCTATTCATGGGGCCGGGATGCATAATCAATGCGCCGGGATTGGCAAGGTCCAGTTTTTCACGGGTCAGGCCATATCGGTGAAAATATTCCCGTTGCGATGGGGTTTCTGCCCCTTGCATACGTTCCTGCTGGAGCCTTAATAACATGACGATATCAATGCCTTGCAGGCCGTCTTCCATATTGTGATATAGATCAACACCCATTTCCGTAATTTCTTTCGGCACCAGGGTTGTCGGGGATATAATGCGGATATTCGCCCCCAGAATGGATAATAACTGGATATTTGATCTAGCGACCCTGCTATTGGCTACATCTCCGCAAATCGCAATATTCAGGCCTTCGATATAGCCTAGCCGTCGCTGGATAGTTAACGCATCAAGCAAAGCCTGGGTAGGATGCTCATGCCGACCATCACCAGCATTAATCACCGCGGCATTGACATATTGGGATAATAGCAATGATGCCCCTGAATTCTGATGCCGCATGACCAGAATATCAGGATGCATGGCGTTCAGTGTGACAGCGGTGTCAATCAGGCTTTCCCCCTTTTTGATAGAGGAGGTGGCAACAGGGACATTGACCACTGATGCGCCCATTTTGCGTGCTGCCAGATCAAATGATACCCGGGTACGGGTAGAGTTTTCAAAAAAGATGGTAAAAACCGTTATGCCTTTGAGATGTGTGAGCTGTTCGCGTGCTGGCAGATCGGCAAAACTATGGGCGCGATCAAGCAGAGAGGTGATGATAACCCTATCAAGGCCTTCTATGCCCAACAGATGCTTTTCCGGTAAAGCGGTTGCCGCCATTGGATCTGTTGCATCCGATTTAGATTTTGTTTTACTCACACCCATAAACCTTTTTATATATCCAGCCCTGCCATTACGTCCAGTGCTGATTGCAGTATCCATGTTGCGGCCAGTGCATCACGGCGTTCAGATCGCTTTTGGCGTGTCATATCAGCGGCTAGCATGGCTTTTTCCACACTAACGGTAGATAGCCTTTCATCATGCAATAAAACAGGCCAGTCTTTCATCCGTAACATAGCATGAACAAAGTCACGCACAGAATCGCAACGCGGCCCAGCGCTACCATCCATGTTCAGTGGCCAGCCAACGACCATACCGCCAACATCATGGTCATCTGCCATCTGCATCAATGTTTCCATATCCGGGGTAAATTTACGCCTATGAAGAATAGAAACCGGTGAGGCCACTTTCCAGTCAGGGTCAGAGACCGCGATTCCAATGGTTTTTTTACCCACATCAAGCGCAAATAACTTACCAATGCTTTTGCGTTGTGTGATAAAATCCTCAATCTTGCATATCGTCATAGCCAATGCTATTACCGCTTCAACAGCTTTTTGTCACCTGTCTTTGAAAAAGAATGCCATATGACTGAACATAACTCTGAAAACAATGTGATTGATAAATCGACTATCCAGAAAATAGCCCGGCTTGCCCGAATGGATATTCAGCCTGACCGTGAAGATGCCCTTTGTGCCGAGCTCAGTACTATTATCTCATGGGTTGAACAATTGGGTGAGTGCAATACAGCAGATGTGGAACCTCTGGCCAGTGTAACCGGACATAGCCTGCCCATGCGGGATGATGTGGTCACTGCTGGCAATGACCCGGAACGGGTTCTATCTAATGCACCCGAAGAAGCTTCCCATTTCTTTGTTGTTCCAAAGGTAGTCGAATGAGCGATATTCTTTCCATGACAGCGGCCGCTGCTAGACAGGCGCTGGATAATAAAACCATCAGTGCGGTGGAATTAACCGAAGCCTATATCAAGGCAGGCGATGATACGGCAGATAACAACGCTTATGTTTTGCGAACATCTGAAAAAGCCATGGATATGGCAAAGGCTAGTGATGCCCGACTAGCCGAAGGCACAGGTGGATTGCTGGAAGGTATTCCAATTGGTGTCAAGGATATGTTCTGCACCAAAGGGGTTGAAACAACAGCATCTTCGGCCATCCTGAAAGGATTTGTGCCACCATATGAATCCACGGTCACGGAAAATCTATGGCAGGATGGCGCGGTCATGCTGGGTAAAATTAATTGTGATGAGTTTGCTATGGGTTCAGCCAATGAAACCAGTGCCTTTGGTGCAGTTATTAACCCATGGACCGCCAGTGAAGGCCCTCTCAAGGGGAAAGCTTTAACACCTGGCGGATCATCTGGCGGGTCAGCGGCGGCGATGGCGGCACGCTCAACCTTGCTTGCTCCGGGCACGGATACAGGTGGTTCCATTCGTCAGCCGGCGGCATTTTGTGGTCTGGTCGGGATGAAACCGACTTATGGCCGGTGTTCACGTCTGGGAATTGTTGCTTTTGCCTCATCGCTTGATCAGGCAGGACCTATCACGCGGGATGTGGCGGATTGTGCGCTTATGATGACGTCAATGTCCAGCCATGATAAGGGGGATTCTACTTCCATTGATGCGCCGCTTCCTGATCTGATGGATGCGCTGGCCAGTGCTAAAAACGAAGGCATTAAGGGAATGCGTATTGGTATTCCGGATGAATACACGGTAGATGGCATGCCTGATCAGATTGTCAAGCTCTGGGAAACGGGGCGCAAATGGCTTGAAGATGCTGGTGCTAGTTGTG
>JBMYKD010000006.1:0-106317 GCA_049595035.1 Puniceispirillales bacterium (SeqCode)
TGTTTTGATAGACCTGCAACCAAATCTCTGCAAATTGTTCAAAATCTGCCTGCTTACTATCCCATCCTGATGATATCCGGATCGTCTGATGGGCAAGATCGCCTGATTTCATGGCTTCCAGCACATGGGAATTGGCCACTTTCCCGGATGAACAGGCGGCGCCTGCACTCACGGCTATTCCGGCCAGATCAAGCTGCATGACCTGAGTTTCAGCGCGCCGGCCAGGCATGGCAATCGCACTGGTATTGGCCAGCCGTTTTACCCCCTGTCCAAAAATAACCGCATCAGGCGCATGGGCACATATCTGTTGTTCTAGCCAGTAATGCCATGCCGCCAGCTGATCTATCCAGTCAGACCCGCTATCCATAATGGCCTGTGCCGCCGCGCCGAAACCAGCAATCCCGATCAGATTTTCCGTGCCGCCACGCCGCCGTGATTCCTGCCCGCCACCAGCAATCAATGGCGGTATAACAAGTCCTTCCCGCACCAGCAAAGCCCCGACACCAGTCGCCCCACCTAGTTTATGGGCAGAAATAGTCATCATATCTATCCCGCTTGACCGCAAGCCGGCATATCCGTTGCTGATCCCCTTGCCACAGCTTTGCACCGCATCAGAATGCACCAGAGCGCCATATTCACGGGATAGCGTCACCACCTGATCAAGCGGCTGTATGACGCCAGTTTCATTATTTGCCGTCATGACCGAAACCATGGCCATGTCCTTATAGGTTTTCAGCAAATGTTCCAGATGATTGAGGTCAATGACCCCGTTTTCATCAACATCAATCAGCAAGGCATCAGGCACCGCCGAAAGAACCGCCATATGTTCCACCGGCGTCGTAATAACCATGCGATCAGGAAATCCGTGTAATGCCTGCCAGTTTGCTTCGGTGCCGCCACTGGTAAAGATAACACCAGCAGGATCAGCATCGGCCAGTTGAGCCACCTGCTCACGCGCGGTTTCAACAATTGCTCTTGCGGCCTGTCCTTGATGATGCACCGATGATGGATTGCCGGGTGGCCCCATGATATCCAGCATGGCATTCCTTGCTTGGGGGCGCAAAGGAGCAGTCGCATTATAATCCAGATAAATCTGATCCGAGGTCATAGGGACAAATAGTTAGTTTCTGTCAGGTGATAAATATGGCTTCTGTTCAAAGTCCGTTTTTTCCGAGTCGAATACAGCATCATTTTTTTCTGCTTCGCCTTGCGCTTCTTCCAGCAGTTTTAATTTATTATGTAGAACATTCACTTCTTGCAACAGACCTTTTATCGCCTTATCGCGGGCATCAGATGATAAATCCGCCGGTGTTCCATAGGGTTGAAAGGTGGCATCATCACTCAGCCGCCTTGCACTAACTGGCCGGGCAGGAATACCAGTGACGGTCACCCCGCGCGGAACATCTTTCACCACAACGGAATTTGCACCAACACGGGCACAATCATTAATTGTGATTGCACCCAGAATTTGCGCCCCTGCCCCAACAATCACATTATTACCAATGGTGGGATGACGTTTTTTCTGACGCTGGCCGGCGCTATCCACACTTGGCAATAACCCGCCAAGCGTCACCCCATGATAAAACGTTACGTCATCACCGATCACCGCTGTTTCACCAATGACAACTCCCATCCCGTGATCAATAAAAAACCGTCTGCCGATTTTTGCTGCCGGATGGATTTCGATACCAGTAAACCAGCGTGCCAGTTGCATGGTGAAACGGGCCAGAAAACGCATACGCCAGCGCCATAGGCGATGCCCCAGACGATAGGCCAGCATAACATGAACACTAGGCGTCAGAAAAAATAGGCCAATAAGCCCACCTGCGGCCGGGTCTCTGTTTCTGATGCTGCGAAGCTCATCAATAAACCCGCGCATATTTGCCCCCTGTCGGTTGTATCATTTTATGAAATAGCTGATGCAAATTTTAAATTCTATATTAACATTTAGATGCTAATAAGACAAATTTCAACCTGACGCCGGATAATTGCTAACCCTTTTATTTGTTTTTTGTTAGTCTTTCCAATGAATTGTTTTTGATTTCACGACATATTTCCGCTATAAGCCCGACATATCATTTCGTTGAGAGAGATTATGCCAGAAGTTATCATCAATGGCCCCGAAGGCCGACTAGAAGCCCGATATATGCCAGCCATCGACCCGACGGCACCGATTGCACTTATCCTGCACCCGGAACCGAATTACGGCGGTAATATGAATAATCGTGTATCTTTCGCCATGTATAAACTGTTTCAGGCACGCGGATTTTCCGTTATGCGATTTAATTTTCGCGGCGTTGGACGGTCACAGGGCAATTATTCCGGCGGTGAAGGGGAATTATCCGATGCCGCCACCGCCCTTGACTGGATACAGTCACAATGTTCAGGGGCAAGATCATGCTGGATTGCCGGATTTTCTTTCGGGGCATTAATCGGTATGCAGCTGATGATGCGGCGACCGGAAGTTGTCGGCTTTGTATCTGTCACCCTGCCTGTTCATGAACATGACTTCACCTTTCTTGCGCCATGCCCGTCATCAGGGCTGGTTGTCCATGGTGGGGCAGATCAGGTTGTATCATCAGAACAGGTTACCAGTACTATTGAAAAAATCCCTACCCAGAAAGGGATCAATATTGATTTCCGTGAAATTGAAGATGCCAATCATTTCTTTACGCATCACCTTGATGATCTGACGGATACCATTGGTGATTATCTCAGCACGGTTGAACCTGACATGGTCGAACAGACAGACGACTAATTACAACATTTTCCTTTCAGCAGGCCTTATGCAATATGAGTTACCAATCTGATTTTATCAATATGATTACCGAACGTGGCTATATGCATCAGGCCACTAATATTGAAGAACTAGACCAGCTGGCAAGCAAACGGTGTATTCCGGCCTATATCGGTTTTGATTGCACCGCCGATAGTCTTCATGTTGGTTCGTTGATACAGATCATGATGCTTCGCATCCTGCAAAAAACCGGTCATAAGCCGATTGTCCTGATGGGTGGCGGCACAACAAAAATCGGCGACCCCTCTGGCAAAGATACCCAGCGGCCATTACTTTCTGATCAGGATATCGAAAAGAACAAACAAGGCATAAAACGTATTTTTGAAAACTATCTCCATTTCGGCGATGGAGCAAATGATGCTGTCATGGTTGATAATGCCGAATGGCTGGATGAACTTGGCTATATTTCCTTTTTGCGCAATTTCGGTATGCATTTTTCAGTCAACCGCATGTTGAGCATGGATAGCGTTAAGCTTCGTCTGGATCGTGAACAGCCCCTCAGCTTTCTTGAGTTTAACTATGCCATCCTGCAAGCTTATGATTTTATGGAATTGCGTCGTCGCTATGGCTGTCTGTTGCAGATGGGCGGTTCTGATCAATGGGGCAATATCGTCACCGGGATTGATCTGACCAGACGCGTGGATGAACAATCGGTTTATGGGCTGACCTCCCCTCTAATCACAACAGCATCAGGCGCAAAAATGGGGAAAAGTGCGCAAGGTGCCATCTGGCTGAATGAAGATCACCTGTCTGTCTGGGATTTCTGGCAATTCTGGCGCAACACCGAAGACAATGATGTTGGCCGGTTTCTGCGGCTTTTCACCGAACTGCCACTAGATGAAATTGCCCGGCTGGAAGCATTAGAAGGCCAGGATATCAATGAAGCCAAGATCATTCTGGCAAATGAAGTGACCGCGCTTTGCCATTCAGCAGAACAGGCAAAAGAAGCCGAAGCAACCGCAAAACAGGCCTTTAATGAAGGTAAACTGGCCGCTGGCCTGCCACAGCATAAAGCCAGTTTGCCGCTTGGGCTGATTGATGCGCTCAAGATATGTGGGTTTGCCGCCAGTAATGGTGAGGCAAGACGGCTTATTCGTGGTGGCGGTGCGCGGATTAATGATATATCCATCAGTGATGAAGATCACCAGATCACGCCTGAAGCCACTAATCCAGATGGTGAGATCAAGATATCCGCTGGCAAAAAACGCCATGCTATCCTGCAAACCGCTTCCTGATGATATGCGTTAATTTTTGCTGGAATTAATTTTCTTCTATCAGCCGCGACCGTTCATTATTGATCCAGTCCGGGGCGAAAATATCACGCAGTAATCCGGGCGCAATGCTGGATAACCGGACTTCCGTATCAGGATCATCAATCGTGCCCTTCATCCGAAAGCGGGTATTGAACACGCCTTCCTTATTGATCCCTGTTATGATTTCCCCAACAAGCGGCACCTGCCCCAGCAATTCCGTGAATAAATAAATAGGCACAATAACGCCACTGATATTTAGACTTTCATCATCACGATTAATCTGACCGGTTAGCTCAATCGCCAGCGCATCACCGCGTGCTTTTACTGTTTCCAGTTTCTGATAATCAGGGGTTACAATAATTCGCGCCTGCCCCTCAGTAAAGGCGGTACCATCACCTTCAACCAGTGAGTACAGTCCAGCCAGACTTAACACCGAAAGCATACGGATCGCACGCGGGGCTTCTATCACGCGAAAATCTGTTAATGCGAAATCAGCAACATAATGTTCAGCATCATCCGGCTCATAAAGAACATCCATGGTCATCTGGCCGCCACGGATAGCGTCCGTCACCTCTAACGCTTTCAACACCTGCCCTGCATTTTGCGTGGTCAGGATAAGTTTATCGCCATCAGCTAAACCAGATTGCAAATTCAGTGATGCCTCAACCCCGCCAATCAGTCCTGATGCTTCCATCGCATCACCGCCGCTGCCAAATCGCGCCTGCATAGTTGCTTCGGTCATAAAGGGCTGATCTTTTAAAAACATACTACCCAGAAAATTCGCCTCCCCTGATCCATCTTTCCGAATAGCCATCATCGCACTGCCAGCAACCGAAAGCCGATGATCAAGGATGAGCCGCTTGGCTGACAGGTCAAGCGTCAAGTCTATCCCCTCACCGGGGCTGTCCTTTAGGCGAAATGGTCGTAAATCTATAACTTCGGCATCTGCGGTGAGTTCAAACCGATTATCCATATCCCGCCGGAAAATCACATCACTTAGCACATTCCCCGGCCATTCCATGATATTCAGATCAGCCATTTTGAAGATACCATTATTGGAAAATTGGATATCCCCTTCCATCCGCAGAACATCTGCATCAATAACAATATTCGTAATCTCTCGCGGCATACCATCAATGATATTTATATTTGCTGCAACGGTTGCTCTTTCGCCTTCTAGTTTGGTGAGTTCCAGTCGCGGGATATAAAAATGGGCTTCCCCAAGATCAAGATTAACATTAATATCCAACTCATCTATTTCAGGCCGGTTAGCAATATAGACCTGTCCGCCTATGGCACCACCAAGCGCTAGAGGAAAAGAAGCATTGATCATGGTTGTTAGCGCATCGCTTTTCATAAAGGTCAGATCAACAACATTATTTTGCTGGCGGTCTTTGTGAAAATAGAATTGTGCCGGCGCCTCATTAAGCCGCCCACGCCCATTAATCCGGATATCACGATTATTATATTGTAAATTGATTAATCCTTCGGTAAGCGCGATCCCGCCCGGCAAGCCAGACATAGCGGCATCTTCCATACTGGCGGATATCTTGACATCAAAATCTTCCGGTTTCAGATCACGCCTTTGAATTGGCAATTGCCACCTGACCGTTCCCACAATATCAGCCACGCCAGCCATATGTTGCGGCGATAGTCCATTAGCCGATAAAGCCATGAAACCGGGTTCTTCAAGAATATCCGCTATCGTGGCAATATCCCCACGGGTCAGGATATTAAGGGCGGCATCTGCAACGCCATTCTGTCGATTGATGGTAAGTTTGCTACCTTCCAGATCAAGCCCGTTAAGCGACCCTTCGTTAAATATCAATTCGAACGTTGTTCCAGCCAGATTTGTGCCTTCAAATCTAAGCCCAAATTCAGCATCAGTAACCGGATCATGACTGGACATGTAATGAAAACGGGATGCTGTGGCCACACCCTGGCCTTCAACAAATAGAGGCTTGATCCGTTCTGCTTTCAGATCGAGTCCGATATTTAGAAAAAAGGTACTAACCTGCCCGCCTTCAACATGTTTCCTGAGCCATGACTGGGTACGGGGGAATAACGCATCAGGCCATAAATTTAGTACCATCTGATTGTCCAGTGCTTCTGCCTGAAGCTGGGCTTCCAGCACCGAACGATATAATTGATTATCCATGGTTAGTTTACCACGCATAGCCAGCTGACCATATGATAACGCATCCATTGCCAGACGTTCGATTTCCAGCGAATACCCATCCAGCTTGGCAATAAACTCAATCCCGTCAAGGGGGATAATCATGCCGCCTTTTGTTGGCAACATACTGCTTTCCCTTAATAGGAGATGGGTATCGGCGCGCTGGATTTTCCCATCTGCACCAAGGATAAAATTAAAATCCCCGTCAAGAATACCAGAAAGACGGTCAACAGGCCCTAAACCATATATAAACTTGATATTCCTCACCTTGGATCTTAGCGCAAAGGTTTTGAAAAATATTCTGTCATCGCCGCGGTTAATGGTGGCAATGGTATCCAGCTGAACATGATCAATCTTACCACCCCGAATTATCTGGCCATGTTCCTTATGTTCAAGCCAGGAATCATCAGGCATAAGATCAAGCACCGGTTGCAGGGGAATATTGTTTCCATCAAGCGATGCTTTAAGCACAGGGGTTGATGTTGACGCTTCCCTTAACTCTCCGCTAAGCGATATCTGTCCTGATATGGCGCTAGTTTCTGAAGCATTAATTTTCAGTGAATTAAGCAGTAACCGGTCAACAGATTTATCATAGTGAAACTCTGACGCGGCATCTGTAAAATCAAGAATGCCAACCGCTGGCATAATAATCTTACCATCAACAGCTTCTATATCACCTGATAGAACTCTCACTGACTGATCAGTTATATTGACCCTGACATTCCCCGTAATTAGCCCCAGATCATATAATTCAGGAATATTTACGCCAAGATAGGGATAAAATAACCCACTATCAAATTGGTTGAGGGTGGCAGAGATATCAAAGTCGCGCAAATCCGGACTGATGCGACCTTTCAGTCTGGCCTGCCCTAAATCGGGGTGGTCAACCGTGATATCGGCGTTGATATCTGCCCCCATATGTTCAACATCAATCATGATACCGTCAATATGAAGGCTTTCGTTGGTATCATCAGCTTCTGTTGATGGATAGAGGACGGTTATCTTGCCATTATTGATGGTCAGTCTTTCTATCGGGAAATCGTTATCAGTTGTGAGAATATCTGCTCTTTCCGCATCATTATCAGGGCGGAAAACATTCATTAAGGCCGCAAAAGATTCGCCTGTATGCCAGCCATCAGCGTCATATTCAACAGCAAAGGCCAAACCATCCAATGTGATGCTATTCGGGA
This sequence comes from Puniceispirillales bacterium (SeqCode), assembly GCA_049595035.1. Lineage (GTDB taxonomy): Bacteria > Pseudomonadota > Alphaproteobacteria > Puniceispirillales > UBA1172 > UBA12202. Next base: position 7,417 of record JBMYKD010000006.1, read on the forward strand.
TAGGCTGTTCAGAAAACAGATCAAAAACGCCAAAAGTAAAATGAGCATGGGGTAAGGTAATCATCTGTTCGGGAACAGTGATATGCACCTCACTGGTGCTGACAGAAATCGGATAGGCTGAAAGCGACAGGGATATACTGGCATCCGCAACACGCACCACAACCTGACTATCAGCATTACTCAGATTTGCTTCAATCCAGCGCTCCAGATCACCACTTGTATTGATATACCACACCCCGCCGCCAAGAACAGAACTGACGAGTCCGACAAAAACAAGCAGACCGATCAGAATACGCCTTATATGGAGTGTTTTGTTTATGGCCAATGCCTCATCCCCATCGGGTTGGGAAAAATTACACATAATCAGGTGAATTAACCTTGGTCAATTCATCATGCCATACTATATAACAATTACTGGTAACAGTCACACCCTGATCATCATTTTGTTGCATCATCAAGACAGATCAGGGGGCAAGGATAAGAAAGGATAAACCATGTCAAACCCCATGCTAGCCGAAGGTGATAACGCGCCTGATTTTACCATTAAAACCGACGAAGGACAGTTTAGCCTGAAAGACCAGACCGGAATGACAGTTGTCTTTTTCTTTCCTAAAGCGGATACATCCGGTTGCACGAAAGAAGCCATAGCCTTTTCCAGCCTGAAATCCGAGTTTGATGCCCTTAATGTAGCTGTCATTGGCATTTCGAAAGACAAAGCTGAAAAACAGGGCAAATTCAGAGCCAAGCATGAGCTGACCTGTGCCCTTGGGGCTGATGATGATAGCGATATTTGTGAGCAATTCGGCGTATGGGTAGAAAAATCCATGTATGGCCGAAAATATATGGGGATTGCCCGTGCCACATTTATTATTGATGCTAATGGCATCATTCAGAAAGCATGGCCAAAGGTGAAAGTGCCGGGACATGCCGAAGACGTATTAGCCGCGGTCAAGGCATTACATTAATCCGGCGTCGCTTTGATATCGATATGTAATGATCTTCCGGGTTAGCTGTCTGTGTTACTGCCTAAACGCTGGGCAAGGCCGGCTTCCAGAAAATCATCTATATCACCATCAAGCACACCCTGCGCATTGCCTTTTTCTACCTGTGTCCGCAAATCCTTTACCATCTGGTAGGGGTGAAGCACATATGATCTGATCTGATTGCCCCATCCGATATCGGTTTTCGCGGCGCTGGTGGAATTGGCTTCGGCTTCACGCCGTTGCAATTCTGCTTCATATAGGCGGGCTTTTAACATGTTATAGGCTGTTGCCCGGTTGCGGTGCTGCGAGCGGTCATTCTGACACTGCACCACAATGCCGGTGGGAAGATGAGTGATCCGGATAGCAGAATCCGTTTTATTGACGTGCTGACCACCAGCACCTGACGCGCGATAGGTATCAATGCGCAAATCCTTTTCTTCGAATTCCACCTCTATCGTGTCATCAACAACCGGATAAACCCACACCGAAGCAAAGCTGGTATGACGGCGGGCTGAACTATCATAAGGGGAGATACGAACCAGACGATGCACCCCTGATTCCGTCTTCATCCAGCCATAAGCACGCTCACCGCTGAACCGCATGGTCACTGATTTAACACCTGCTTCTTCGCCGGGGCTTTCTTCGATATAATCGATTTTGTAGCCGTGCTGTTCTGCCCAGCGATAATACATTCGCACCAGCATTTCAGCCCAGTCCTGTGCTTCTGTCCCGCCAGCACCGGCGTTAATTTCAATAAAGCAGTCATTACCATCTGCTTCACCCGACAGCAGACTTTCCAGCTGTTTGCGACCAGCCATTTGTTCTAGCTCAGTTAATTGCTGCATAGTTTCGGCGATGAGTTCATCATCGCCTTCCTCTTCGGCCATGGCGATCATTTCAAGCGCATCTTCCAGCTGGCGGGTGATAGCATTGACATCATTGATCATGACTTCAAGACTGTTTTTTTCCCGCATGACCGCTTGCGCTTTTTGCTGATCATTCCAGAGATTCTGATCTTCGGCCTGTTTTTGCAATTCCACTAGCCTGGCCTGGCTTTTATCCCAGTCCAGATGCTGACGCAGTAAGGATAGGCTTGCTCTGATTGCTTCGGCTTTATGTTCTGTTTCTGCATTCATGGTTGCTGGTTAGCGCAGTTTACCCTGTTATTGCAAGGCCGTACTGCATTTCCTTTTCAAGATTAGTGATGATGAAATATGATAAGATCATGTGGATTAAGTCTAAAAGGTAAACATAATAAATGTCATCATTAATATAGGCTGGGGATATCGACTTCTCTCTGGCCGGATGCCCCACCATCTGCTCCAATGACATCATCCTGACTAATGGCGTATAATGGTTCCTGCCCCCGTTTAAAGGCTTCAATCATGCTATCTTCTTCATCAGACGTTGATCGAACACCTGTTTTAGCATTAATCGTGTAGAGGTTAATATTATCTGGCCGGCGAAATGGAATTTGCGGACGATCTTTCATCGCAGTCGTAATGAAGGTTTCAAAAATCGGAACCGCAACGGTGGAACCTGTTTCCTGTTTGCCAAGCGGTTTTAGCCGGTCAAACCCGACATAAACACCAACCACCAGATCAGGGGTAAATCCAACAAACCAGCCATTCGTATTGTCATTTGTCGTACCCGTTTTTCCTGCAATGGCAAAATCAATATCACGCATGCGTCTGGCAGTACCACGTTTGACCACACCTTCAAGCATGGATACCATCTGATAGGCAGAACCTTCATCGGTAACAGTAATGCGATTATCCTCTAATTCTGGCGGGGTATGCAGATCATCCGCTTTGATATCCATCAGCTGACATCGGTCACATTGGCGTTTGTCATGCCGGTAAATCGTCTGCCCGTATCTGTCCTGTACCCGGTCAATAATACTAGGTTCAATATAATGCCCGCCATTAACAATCATTCCATATGCTGCTGTTATTGAGATTAAGGTGGTTTCACCTGCACCAAGGGACATGGAAAGATATGGCGGCAATTCTGCATCAATGGCAAAACGTCTGGCATAATCCTGAATAGTGGGCATTCCCATTTGCATGGCCAGTCGCGCCGTCATCAGGTTGCGCGATTGTTCTATGCCTAACCGCATGATGCTGGGACCATAAAATCGTTTTGTGTAATTGGCAGGCTTCCATTTTGGCAACCCCGGCCCCTGATCGACAACCAATGGCGCATCCAGTATCTTGGTCACCGGCGAATATCCTTCATCAAGGGCAGCAAGATAAACAAATGGCTTAAAGGCAGAACCAGGCTGGCGATAGGCCTGGGTAGCGCGATTAAACTCACTCTGGATAGAATTAAATCCACCTGTCATTGCCAGCACGCGGCCAGTATGCGGGTCCATCGCAATAATAGCGCCTTCGACCAATGGCACCTGCCCCAACGCCCATGTGGCATCAGTTACCAGCAGATCAGGATGCCTTTGCAATCGATCTAATGCTGTTTCCGGTCTTTGTACGACCACCACATCACCAATGGATAAAGCATCATCAAGCCGCGTAATCGGGTCACTCCTATTGCCATCATCATCACGCGGTGGATACGCCCAGTCTGCCAGTGCAAAGGGTATCTCCCCCCCTATCAGCATATCACCATGATCATCTGCCATCAGCACAAATACCTGTGCAGCACTCGCATTCACCGCTGTCACCACAGCCGGATAGCGGTTGGCAATCAATGTTTTCCGATAAGGTGATAATGCTTCAACCAGCGCGGCTTGCGGCATATCATCCAGATTAATCTGACCTAAAGCCCCGCGAAAGCCCTGACGTTTATCAAGGGCTTCAAGACCGCTGATCAGTGCTGCATCGGCCAGTTCCTGCAATTCCGGATCAACAGATGTTCGCACCGAAAGCCCACTTTGATAAAGCGCATCATCACCAAATGTCTTGGCAATTTCACGCCGGACTTCTTCAACGAAAAACGGGGCATCCGCGCCATCGCTTCCGCTTCTAGCCCTGATGACCAATGGCTCATCTCTGGCGGCGGCTTCTTCGGCTTCCGTGATATAGCCATTTTCACGCATCTGGCTCAAAACCCAGTTGCGGCGCATCACGGCGGCCGCGTATTTTCTGGTCGGATGATAATTATTCGGCGCCTTCGGTAACGCCGCTAGATATGCCGCTTCTGCCAGCGTCAATTGATCAAGTGGTTTGTCAAAATAATTCAAAGATGCCGCGGCTACCCCATAACTGCCAAAACCCAGATAGATTTCATTAAGATATAGTTCGAGGATACGATCTTTATCAAATGCCCGTTCGATGCGTAAAGCCAGAATAGCTTCTTTGATTTTGCGTTTATAGGATAACTCATTCGTCAGCAGAAAGTTCTTGGCCACTTGCTGGGTAATCGTTGACGCCCCTATGGGTCGCCGATTGCTCGCCATATTAGCCACATTAGTTGCCATGGCTCTGGCTACCGCCCATAAATCAACACCGAAATGTTGATAAAACCCTTTATCTTCGGCTGACAGAAAGGCATAGATCACCGGTTTGGGTATCGAATTGATCGGGATAAAAACACGTTTCTCTGTTGCAAATTCTGCCAATAACGCACCATTACCAGCATGGACGCGGGTTAATACTGGCGGTTCATATTTGGCAAGCTGATGATGGTCAGGCAGATCACGGCCAAAATGCCAGAATACCATCACCATTACGATGATACCCAGCACAGCCATAAACAGACCAAGGCTGATTAATCGTATCAACCATTTGACCATCATATTTACCCCAATCCCTACTGGCTCAATCGCTATTCATACCGGCGTGATGCAAAAGCATGCAAATGTCGTACATTATCTTTTCATCATACTTATCATAACTCATTCATCATTAGCCAGTTATAACAAGTCTACGCATATATCCTAAACATGACGATTTTGTGGTATTGATAAGAGGTTTATTGATCAAGTTGAATATTTACACCAGAATAATCCTGATTATTTTCAAGGAATGTCAGAACCGCTTTAGTGACTTTCTGCATAATTTCTTTTCGGTAAGCCACATTGATTAAATTCTTTTCATCCTGCGCATTCGTCAAAAATCCCATTTCTATGAGGACAGATGGGATATCAGGTGATTTCAGAACAGCAAATCCGGCAAACCGGTGGCCACGTTTCAGGGTTGGCAAGCTGTCAAATTCCGCCATCAGATGATTGGCCAGTTCACTTGACTGATTCATCGCTTCGCGCTGAAAAATACCCAACAAAGCCGGTGTTATTTCAGGGTCGGTCACCCCCAGATCAGGCCCCCCGATAAGATCAGCCTTATTTTCTCTGGATGCAAGCAAAGCGGCTTCTTTATCAGATGCCTGATCCGATAAGGTAAACACTGACACGCCTCTGGCTTTTTTGGATGGCGCGGCATCGGCATGGATGGATATAAAGATATCAGCCTGATGCAGTCGTGCTAGTTCTATGCGTTTCCGCAGATGCAGAAACTTATCGCTATTTCTGGACATGATTGCTCTGATCTGGCCGGTAGCTTCCAGTTGTTCTGCCAATTCACGAGCCGCTTTAAGCACAATATCTTTTTCTTTATGACCATTGAGACTGATAGCACCCGGGTCTTTGCCGCCATGGCCGGGGTCAATAAAGACAATCCATTTGCGTTCGGTTTTCAGGGGTTCAACCGGACGACTAGCCGGAATTTCAACCTGACCGGAATAGGTGGTGGCGGTCGTTGCCATAATGGGCGGGGGTGGCCGTTTAACCGGAACTGGTACTGCCGAGCGATTAACAGACTGGGTATCTGACGTTGTTTCTGATGATGATGGTAATGACATATTCTGATTGTCCAGTAATGCACGCGCCACTAGCCGGAATGATGTTTCCCCCCGGTCGGCCAGATCAATAACAAGCCTATGCTTGCCTTCACGGGGCGGAAGCCAGAAAATCTGTTCAGGTACTGCCGGCCCATCCAGATCAAATACTAGCCGCGAGATATTGGGGGCAGGCACGCCATAACGGTAACGCTTGATTAATGGGGCTGATAAGGCACCGGATATCCCCCGGCTTTCCACCCGCCAGCGGCTTTCCGGAAAATCAATAACCAGCCGGTGTGGATCAACCAGCAACAGCATCCGGACAGGCACCGGATCAGATGTTTCAATAACAAGCCGTGAAGCGTTTTCCAGCTGACCGCTTCGCAAATCCGAAATATGTAACGGCTCTGCCACGGCGTTATGCCATGACATAACCGAAAAAATAAACAGAATATGTATCAACCAGTGGGTCACCCGCCGACATATTGCGTTCATATCCAATTTGGGTTTCCTTTTCCTTAAGGCTCAATCGAAAGCAGGGTCAAAATACCAACTCTGGCAGCATCGTTCCAGCATTTAGTTATTTTCATTGTATATCATCTTGTGAAAGGATATATATAGAAATAGATGGAATTCTTCGCAGATAGCTGATCTGGCCGCAGATAAAACAGCGACCATGATGAAAATAACTATCTGGCTGAGATAAAGCGCTCAAGGTAAAAATACCAGAAAGCGGCTTGTCCAACCCCTTTTCCACCCGGCATGATGCCGGTGCGAAACGGGATATGTTGATCAACGGCCATATCATTGCCATGATATTGCCAATGGTTTTATTTAAACAACGGAGAAACAGGGTTTCTCCACCATCAGGGCGCGATAACATGCTTTTAGGCACACTCAACAGACCTCATGCGACGCGGGCGAAGTATCGCCAGCCGCTTTCTGTTGCCTGTCACCCACACATGATAAGACGCCATCTGATCCATTCTTCATCCATGCGCGACGGGGAACCCAAAACCGCATGCGATGTTACAGAAAGTTATTCTTATGTCCAAAAAACTCTTGATAGACGCTCGTCAGGCAGACGAAACGCGTGTTGTTCTGCTGAATGAAAATGTTATTGAGGATGTCGATTACGAAATCAGCCACCGCAAACAACTAAAAGGCAATATCTATCTGGCTAAAGTCACCAGAGTAGAACCATCGCTGCAGGCGGCGTTTGTGGAATATGGCGGTAACCGGCAAGGCTTCCTTGCTTTTAGCGAAATCCACCCTGATTATTATCGGATACCGGTTGAAGACCGTGAAAAACTGCTCGCCGAACCTGCCGAAATGGCTGAAGCGACAGAAACTGATCATGATAGCACTATCACAGAAGATGATAGCGATAGCGACGCTGATGCCGAAACCAGTTCAGCATCAGATGAAAACACCGCTGACCAGGATGCTGATCATAGCGATACTGATAACAGTTCCGACTTTGACGTTGATGATGAAAGAGAACGCAAGCGCCGTTTTGACAAGTTTCGCAAGCATTACAGCATTCAGGAAGTCATTTCCCGCCGGCAAATCCTTCTGGTGCAGGTGGTCAAGGAAGAACGTGGCAATAAGGGCGCGGCGCTGACAACCTATATGTCTTTGGCCGGCCGCTATTGTGTTCTGATGCCGAATACCTACCACAATGGTGGCGTTAGCCGTAAAATTAGTGACCCGGCTGATCGTAAGAAACTGAAAACCATTGTTAATGGATTGAATGTCCCAACAGGTATGGCGGTGATTGTCCGGACGGCTGGCGCCAAACGCACAAAAGCCGAAATTACTCGTGACTATAATTATCTGTTACGACAATGGAACGATATCAGAGAAAAAACGCTTGAATCCAATGCCCCTTCCATCATCCACGAAGAAGGCAATCTGATCAAACGGGCTGTCCGGGACTATTACACATCAGACATTGAGGAAATCATTGTTGAAGGCGAAGACGGATATAAAACTGCCCGCGCCCACATGAAAAACCTGATGCCGACACATGTGAAAAAAATCACCCAGTACAAAGATGAAGTGAATCATCTGTTTCAGGCGCATCAGGTCGAACATATGCTGACGGCTATTCATAACCCCGAAGTCACGCTCAAATCCGGCGGTTATATTGTGATGAACCAGACAGAAGCACTTGTTGCCATTGACGTCAATTCTGGCAAGGCCACGCGAGAACGCAACATCGAAGAAACCGCGCTCAAGACAAATATCGAAGCAGCGGTTGAAATTGCCCGTCAACTAAAACTGCGTGATTTATCCGGACTTGTGGTCATTGATTTTATCGATATGGAAGTCAATCGCAATCGCAATACGGTTGAACGTAAACTCAAAGAAGCCCTGAAATCTGATAGGGCGCGAGTACAAATTGGCAGTATCAGTCAGTTTGGCTTGCTGGAAATGTCACGCCAACGGCTCCGACCCAGCCTTAATGAAGCGGTATCTGATCTTTGCCCACATTGTCATGGCACAGGACGCATCAGATCTGTTGAAAGCGCGGCACTCGCCATCATCCATCAGATTGAAGCTGAAGCAGCCAGAAAGCCACGCAAACATCTAACCGTTGCTATGGCGGCAGAAGTGGCGCTTTATATTCTCAACCATAAACGTAACCTGATCATTGATCTGGAAACCCGCTATGATCTGCATATTCTGCTAGAACAGGATAATAGCCTGTTTCCACCGGATATCCGTTTTGATGGCATATCGGAAAAACCGGAACAGCAGGATCGCAAAAAACCTAAAGCCGACACAAAAAGTGAACCCGCTAGCCAGCCATCAAACCCCACGGCTAACCATCCTGCCGATAGTGATGATGACGAAGAAGCAAAGCCAAAACGTCGACGTCGCCGCGGGAAAAGAGGCGGACGCAGACGTAATCGCCGTGATGAGGATATGACAGAAACATCAATGGCCGAAAACAGTGAGGGCATGGCTGGTGACGCCAGTGATAATGGGTCGGATAATGGCGCGGATACCGCTACTGAAACCGCAACCGACGCTGGCACTGATCCGTCAGAACACGCTGATGCCACTGACGAACAAAAAGCCAAACCGGCAAAAACACGGCGGTCACGTGGACGCAAACCTGCCGCCGCCAAATCAGATGCTGATCAGTCATCAGACACCGATGCCAGCCCTGATACAGGCACATCAGATGCATCAGAATCAGATCATAAAGATGATGGGAAACCGGCAAAGAAATCAACATCCCGCCGCAAGTCATCACCACGAACCAAAGCCGCTGATACGGCAGCTGATACTGTTGCAGATAGCGGGTCGGAAACGCCTGATGCGGAAAAAGAAGCAAAGCCAGCCCCGAAAAGAGGTCGCCGCAAAAAAGCTGATACAGCAAAAGATGATCATCCTGACAAAAACACTGAGGAAACAGCGAAACCAAAACGTGCGACACGTAAAAAGAAAGCTGCCGCTGATAGCGATACAGCCGAGGCAACAGCATCCAAAACCTCTTCGGGTGAAGGACGTGAGCAAATGAGTTCAGCTGATATTCAGGTTGTCGATGTGAATACCGTATCCGGTGAAAGCAAAAAGAAGGGCTGGTGGTCGCGCTAGAATGTGAATAGCCACCACCATATCCTTTTTAGAAATATCTAGCGACGAGATTGCATCCAGGTATTCAGCCTTGACGCGGCTTCAGCCATATCTTCGGTAGAACCGGCAAAGGAAAAGCGCAGTGCCAGATGCCCGGATGCATCATCAAAATCCAGTCCGGGGGTGGTGGCTATATATAACTCATTCAGAAATATATCGGTTAATTCCTGACTGTTATTTGTTAATGCGCTGGTGTCTGCATAGATATAAAATCCGCCTTCGGGATAAGGAAAATCCCCAAGTAATTCTTTCGGCAGACGATCAATCAACAGATCACGGTTGATCCGGTATCGTGCTACATGGGAATCCATTTCCCGATATGTTGCCGGATCATCCAGCGCCGCCGTTGCCGCAATCTGTGACAATGTATTAGCAGAAATAAAACAGTTCTGGGCTAGTCTTTCCAGTGGGTCAACCAGATCATCAGGCGCGATAATCCAGCCAATTCGGTGGCCGGTCATAGCAAAATATTTTGAAAATGAGTTCATCACCAAAGCAGAAGACGAATATTGTAAGGCGCAATGATCTGTTTTATCGAAACTGATCCCATGATAGATTTCATCAGAAATCAACCGCACGCCATTGGCTTCACACCATTTTGATATGGCCGCAAGCTCATCACCTGTCATGACAACGCCAGTGGGATTAGACGGGCTGGCAATAATCAGACCATCCGGAATCTCATCAAGCTGTTCAAGGGTTTCCACTGTCAGGCGCCAATTATTTTTGCTGTTTATATCAATCAGCATCGGTTCCAGCGAAGCGGAAAGCATCAAATTGCGATAGGCAGAATATCCGGGTGAGGTCATGGCAATCTTATCCCCGGCTTCAAAACAGGTCAGGAAAGCCATCATGAAACCAAGGGAAGACCCGACCGTGACCAGCACCTGTTCTGGTTTGATATCCAGATCATACCAACGCTTATAATGTCTTGCGATAGCCTCGGTCAGTTCAATCGTGCCACGCGAAAGGGTATAGCCATGGGCAGATACATCATGAACATGATGAATGATAGCATCCAGTGCCGCCTTTGGTGGGGGTGAAGATGGCTGTCCCATTTCAAGTCGCAATAAAGGCTTTGGCAGGTCTATCATGCGTTCTGCCTTTTCCAGCACATCCATGACCATGAATGATGGTAACTCTGATCGGGACGATATACGCAATGCCATAATTTCACCTTTCTTTTGAAACAAAATACGACAATCAGGGTATGGTATAACACCCGAAAGACAGAATATCTATCGCCTGAACGAAGAACATCAGGTAAAAAAAGACATGCGTGAAAAATTAACCATCATATCCATATTTCCCCCCTCCCTTTTCGGGACTAATTTCGGGGCTAATTTCGGGCTCGTTACATGGCGTCAGCTATGCCTTGGCCTGTTGATGAATATTGCTCTGATCATTCCGGCCAACGCAAATATGATCCGTGATACTGAAATTGAACATTTTCTTTTATCGCTGGCAAGACCAATGGCACAATCTGCCGGACTGGAAGCATCACAATTAAAAATCCGTGTGATTATTGATCCGCGATTCAATGCTTTTGTCACTGGTGAACATACGATCTTTGTGCATAGTGGCATGATTATTGATGCTGAAAATGTCTATGAAGTGGCTGGTGTTCTCGCCCATGAAATCGGCCATCTGGCATCAGGTCATGTTCCCAGTCGCGGTGAAGTCATAGATCAGGCAATGATGACGGCCATGTTCGGGGCAGTGGCAGCTATCGCGCTAAGCGCATCCGGTCATGGCGATGCGGCCATTGGGACAGTTATAGGAAGCAATGATCAAGCGACCCGAAAAATTCTCAAACAGTCCCGACAAGACGAATCCGAAGCTGACCAATGGGCGATTAAGCTCATGGATGAACATGGCTACCCTATTCTGCCGATGGCTAATCTCATGGCAAAGATGGCAAAACAACGGCTGCTTCCTACCAGCAGGCAATCAGATTACTATCAGACCCATCCGGGGGCGGCCGAACGTAGTTCGGTTTTCCTTGATCATGCAAAAACGCAATCGGATACCCATTCGGATCATGATCACTCCCTATCCCATACATCGCCAGATTCACTCATCCAGCAATTTGAACAGGTTCGGGCAAAAATGCGTGGCTGGACAGATGCCCCCAGCCAGAGCCTGTTACAGGCAAAAAATCATGATCCGGATAGTCAATATCTGCGGGCCATTGCACTTTATCGGCTTAGTGATCTGGAAGGGGCTTTATCCTTGATGGATACCCTCATCGCCCATGATCCTGACAACCCCTTTTATTATGAGTTCAGGGGGGAGATTCTGGTATCATCCGGACGACCTGATCAGGCCATTGCCGCTTTTGAAACAGGACTTGATCGGCTAGACAGCCATATCAACAAAGGACAGATTCTCTTATCACTTGGCCGGTCGTTAATGCATACCGGTGATCCTGATAACCTCGATAAAGCTATCCCTTTACTCGAAGAAGCAAACAGACTTGAACCGGACTGGGCATTTGTTAAACACCAGCTCGGGATAACCTATGGTCGTGCCGGCCGCGTCACCGATGCCGACCTGATCCTGTCCGAAAGAGCCTTGATGCTTGGCAATCATAGCCTTGCCAAACAACTAGCCCTAAGGGCGAAGAATAATCCCGATGCGACCGATATACAGAAACAATTGGCACTGGATATTATTGCACTCACCGATCAATAACCGTTACAATGGCAAAGCCTGCCACGAACAGAAATCCAGATAGGACAGAACATTATGGATAAACCATCTATCAAACAGACATCTTCAAAAAACAGCATCATTGGGCTAGCCTTGATTGTCGGCATCATCATTGGGTTTCTTGTTGATCATCTGCTACCAGTATCGGGTAGCCAGCAAAATAATGCCGATATGAATGCCCAAATCGAAACCTATATTTCCAATCATCCTGAAGTGATTGAAACAGCGCTTATTGCGCTTAATGATCAACGCAAGCGTGAGGAAGAATTACAGGCGCTGAACCTGCTTTCTGCTGTTGAGGATACGACCGTGATGGGCAATCCGGATGGTGATATTACCATTTACGAATTTAGCGATTACAATTGCGGATATTGTAAACGTGTCTTTGCTGATCTGATTGAGGTACTGAATGAAGATGGAAATATCCGGCTGGTAGTTAAAGAATTTCCTATTCTGGCAGAAAGCTCGGTTGATGCCGCAAGGCTGGCACTTCACGCCGCCGAACAGGGCAAATATGATGCCATCCATAGCGCATTGATGACATGGCGGGGTGCGATCACCGCATCCATGTTACAAGACCTTGCCACCAGCCATAATATCACCAGTTTTGATATCAATAATCGTGACAGTGACCCGATGATTGATATTCTTCGCCGCAATTATGATCTGGGCAAGCGGTTTAACATTGATGGCACACCGGGATTTATCATTGGCGGCAAGATTTATCCGGGGGCAATCAGCAAGAAGGATATGATGATGGCAGTAGCAGAAGCACGGCAACAAAACAAATCCTGACCAGCTAAATAGGCCGTAATAACAGGCAATGGATGACAGGCAGATATGATCCTGTTATATCAGGGTAGAATGAAGTTTTTCATTAGGTAAGTAGAGTTGATATGACAAAACACAATGCTCTAATCATCAATGGCCCCAATCTTGACCAATTGGGCAGTCGCGAGCCAGAAATCTATGGCCATATGAGCTTATCTGATATTGAAACCATGTGCCATGAAACAGCGGCCAAGCAGAATGTGAATATTCATTTTATGCAGTCTAATGCCGAAGATGGTATTATAGCAGCTATCCATTCTGCCCGTGAAAATGGAACAAAGGCTATTATTATTAATGCTGCTGCATTCACGCATACATCGGTTGCCATCCGTGATGCTCTTAATATGTTTTCGGGTATCCGGATCGAAATCCATCTTTCCAACGTCTTTGCCAGAGAAGCATTCCGCCACCATTCCTATCTATCCGATATCGTAAATGGCGTGATCTGTGGATTTGGTGCCGATTCATACCGTCTTGCTATCGAAGCCGTTAGCAAGATATTGCATGAAAAATCTGAATAAGGAGCAAGGGTTACCATGAGCAAAACCTCCAAAAAATCGCCTGATGCCATTGAAGAAAAAATCAGCCTTGTTCGCGAACTGGCGCAAATCATGGAAGATAAAGGGCTGGTAGAAATTGAACTGGAAGATGATAGCGTGTCTGTGCATCTGTCCAAGACTGGTTCTATGGCATCAATGTCGGCACCTATGATGGCCCCTGCTGTTTCTGCCCCAGTTCCACCTGCCCCAATAGCGCCAGCAGTCAATCAGGCAACGGCATCATCTGCTGATAAAGCCGCCCCTGAAAACGCAATCACCTCACCAATGGTTGGAACGGTCTATCTGGCACCAGAACCGGGTGCGGCTGTATTCGTCAAAGTCGGTGATACCGTAAAGGCCGGTCAGACCTTATTGATTATTGAAGCCATGAAAGTCATGAACCCCATCACCGCCCCTTCGGCAGGAACCGTGCGCCAGATACTGGTAGATGACACACAACCCGTTGAGTTTGGCGAGCCTCTCATTGTGATTGAATAATCCGGCATGTGCTGATGGCAGGAGAAGGGAATATGTTCAAAAAAGTACTGATTGCTAATCGCGGGGATGTGGCTTTGCGCGTATTACGCGCCTGTCAGGATTTAGGAATAGCAACAGTTGCTGTTCATTCCACCGCCGATACTGATGCGATGCATGTGCGTCTGGCAGATGAATCCGTCTGCATTGGTGAAGCTCCATCAGCAAAATCCTATCTCAATATTCCGGCCCTGATCACCGCTGCCACCATTACCGGCGCAGATGCTATTCATCCCGGTGTAGGGTTTCTATCGGAAAATGCTGATTTTGCCAGCGTTGTTGACGCCCATGGGCTTACCTTTATCGGTCCGCATATCAAACATATTCTTTCCATGGGTGATAAGGTTGAAGCCAAGCGCACCGCCGCCGCCGCAGGTTTACCGCTTGTTCCCGGCTCAGATGGTGCGATTTCCAGCATTAATGAAGCAAAAACCGTTGCCAAGGATACCGGTTATCCAGTGCTGATAAAAGCGGCATCCGGCGGCGGCGGCCGCGGCATGAAAGTAGCAGAAACACCAGATGATCTATCCGAAGCCTATTCTTCCGCCCGAAGCGAAGCAAAGGCCGCTTTTGGGGACGATACGGTTTATCTGGAACGGTATCTGGGTAATCCCCGCCATATCGAGATTCAGATCGTTGCTGATAGTCATGGCAATGTTGTCCATCTAGGGGAAAGAGAATGTTCCGTTCAACGGCGGCATCAGAAACTACTGGAAGAAGCCCCCTCACCCGTGCTGACAGAAAAAGAACGCCACCATATAGGCACGATTGCCGCTAATGCCGCCCATGCGATGGGATATCTGGGACTTGGCACTATGGAGTTTCTCTATGAAAATGGAGAGTTCTTTTTTATTGAAATGAATACCAGATTACAGGTAGAACACCCCATCACAGAAGCCATCACCGGCATTGATCTGGTAGTGGAACAGATCAACATTGCCGCTGGATTGCCATTATCCTTTACACAGGAAGATGTGGTGTTTAAAGGCCATGCTATCGAATGCCGGATTAATGCCGAACACCCGACCAGCTTTATGCCTACCCCCGGAACCGTTGAAAACTTTCACGCACCGGGTGGCCCCGGGGTTCGGGTAGATAGTTTTCTTTATTCTGGCTATCGCATCCCACCACATTATGACAGCCTGATCACCAAGCTGATTGTTCATGGCGATACCAGAGATCATTGTCTGGCTCGGTTGCGACGCGCTCTGGATGAGACGATTATTGCACCGATGCCAACCTCACTTGATTTGCACCGGTTACTTGTTAATGATCCGGATATCAAATCTGGCGCCTATTCCATTCGCTGGCTGGAAGAACAGTTTCTGCCCAATCTACCAAAAGAATAATCCTATCCGGATGGTATCATGACAGCAAAGCATCTTGCCCTGTTTAAACAGAACAGGCAAAATAAGCCATGCATCATTATTCACCGGAAACATTAATCAAATCATATTCCCTAGGGGTATTCCCTATGGCGGAAAGCCATGATGATGATCGCATCTTTTTTATTGACCCTGATCAACGTGGCGTGATCCCGCTTGATCCGCCAATGGTGAACCGGTCGATGCGAAAGCTGATCCGGAAATCACCATATAAAGTGACCATCAATAAAGCCTTTGCCGATGTCATTGATGGTTGCCGCGAAATAACCGATACTCGCACCGAAAGCTGGATCAATGATCCTATCAGACAGTTATATTGCGCGCTGCACCGGTTAGGCTTTGCCCATTCTCTGGAAGTTTGGGACAAAGACCATCATTCTGCCGATCATTCACCGAAACTGGTTGGCGGGTTATATGGTGTTGCATGCGCCGGAGCATTCTTTGGCGAATCCATGTTTAGCCGTGTCAGCAATGCATCAAAACTGGCTTTACTGCATCTGATCGCACGGCTTCGACATGGTGGTTTTGTTCTGCTGGACACACAATTCATCAACCCGCATCTGATCCAGTTTGGCTGTCATGAAGTAAGCCGCGCTATCTTTCGGAAACAATTGCAATATGCCCTTACTGTTAAAGCGCATCTGCCAATGGATGATGACCCCGCGCCTATGCTTGATCAGCTATTACATGATAGCACGGTAATGTCATAAACCGGATGTTCCAACCCGCTGATAGCTGGTGATGATGCAAACATCCAGCCGGAAAATATCGGCATTTCCATGACCCGCCCATCATAATCAACGGAACGGATTTCTAGCAAAGCGGCGTGATCGGGGGGATGGTCAGGGGGGCGGTAATTACAGGAATGCACATATAATTCCAGCGTTCCGAAACGGGTGGTTAACCCTATTGGAACATCAAGGGTTGATATGCGGGCGGTGATTTTATCTAGTGTTTGCAGTCTGGCACGTTCGCCTTTGAGCCAGTTATCATCGGCATGGCTAATATTCATGCAGAAAAGCTGCAACATTAGCACTGCCCAAAAAACGGAACATAGTCGCCGCATCAGTTACTGTCCGGATTGCCCGTCTGAAAATATCGCCTTGCCAATCATATCGGTGAGATTGACCGGATCAAGCGTGTTATAGAACACATGGTTTTCAGCAATGACATCCATGGAAATACCGGGCACGATATCAATATGACTTCCGCCAAGAAGCGAGGTAGAGGAAACACGCACAACACTATCATCCGGAATAGCATATGCCGGATCAATGTTCATCACGACTCTGGCTTCAAAAATATCAGGGTCCAGTCGGGTATCAGCGACACTGCCGATAGCAATGCCAGAAATACGGACATCATCACCAACATTCAGATCACCAATTTTACCAAATACCGCTTCGACCGTGATGGTTTCACCATGCTGAAAACTGGTGATCGACAAGGCTAGCCATAAAAAGGCACCGGCAATGATAAGCACCACTGCACCCATGACCATTTCTATGGTATTGCGCATAAATCCTACTCCGGTTTCCAGGGTTGATAATCGCCAGTTGCTTTACGTCTTTTGCCCAGCCGTAACAGATGACCAGCCGGACGATAAGCATGTATCGTTCCAGTCAGATTAGGCTGATGCGGCAATTGCCATGAATGTTTGGCATATCCTTCGGCCGGTGGCGGGTTGTTTTCTGTGTGATGCAACCAGCCATGCCAGTCAGCAGGAACTTTGCTTGCTTCAGCCTTACCATTGAAAATCACATAGCGACTAGTCCGCCCATGACTGCGCGGCTTTTTGCTTTCGTAATAACGATTACCAAATTCATCCGCACCAATCGGTTTTGCTGTCAGGCGAATAGTCAATCGGGTGAGCCAGTGCATGTCGTTACCATACCTTATAAAGAAATGTAATTGATCTATTCATAACGGATATTAATGTGTTTAGCAATAATTCCCCACCCTTTCGTGAGGAATGAATAGCTATTTTTACATTGCTTTTACGGCAACATCCCTGACCTGCCACCCTGACGGGTCAGATACTAGCCAGATAGCACCATTCTATCTTTGCACATGGCCTATCATGCTATGCGGATAACCATCACATTGGCTTAAGCATTATCATTATAATCAGGGAAAAGAGAGCCTTTTCCATATCCGCAACCTGTGATTCGCATCATCACAACGCGAGAGGTAAAATTTGAATCAGTCAACCCCCTTTTTTTTAATTATGGCCAAATTTTGATATTGCGTTCTGCCACCAACATCATGTAGTTTATTTCTTATTGAATACTAGATATAGATAAATACGCTGTATATGGAGCCAGGATTAGGGATTCATATTCATCTTTCTTTTTGTAAACGTTTTGTAAACAAGGATATAACAAATGCAACTCACACGCCACTTTACCAAAGCTGATCAGTCACCATACCAGACACTGGAATGGACATATGTGACAAGCGAGATCAAGAATCCCGATGGCACTATTGTCTTCCGCGCTGAGAATGTTGAAGTGCCGACAGCTTTTTCTCAGGTGGCTAGTGATATCATGGCGCAGAAATATTTTCGTAAGGCCGGCGTTCCTGCAAAATTGAAAAGGGTTGAAGAAAACAATGTGCCTTCATGGTTGTGGCGGTCAGTGGCTGATGAAGCGGCATTAAAAGACCTGCCTGCCGAAGATCGCTATACAGGCGAGCTATCAGCCAAGCAGGTTTATGACCGTCTTGCCGGCACATGGACATACTGGGGCTGGAAGGGTGGATATTTTTCATCCGAAGAGGATGCCAAAACATATTTTGATGAAATGCGTTATATGCTGGCACATCAGATGGCAGCACCAAATAGCCCCCAGTGGTTTAATACCGGCCTGCATTGGGCATATGGTATCGACGGCGCCGGACAGGGTCATTTCTATGTTGATTTCGAAACAGGCAAACTAACCCGTTCCAAATCCGCTTATGAGCATCCCCAGCCACATGCCTGTTTTATCCAGTCCATCAAAGATGATCTGGTCAATGAAGGTGGCATCATGGATCTATGGGTTCGTGAAGCCAGATTGTTCAAATATGGTTCCGGCACAGGTACTAACTTTTCTTCCTTGCGTGGGGCAACCGAACCTCTGGCAGGTGGCGGTAAATCATCTGGCCTGATGAGTTTCCTTCGCATCGGTGATAGAGCAGCGGGAGCTATTAAATCCGGCGGCACCACACGCCGCGCCGCAAAAATGGTTACTGTTGATGTCGATCATCCGGACATTGTTGATTATGTGGACTGGAAAGTGGTTGAAGAACAGAAAGTGGCGGCACTAGTTACCGGATCAAAACTGGCCAGCCTTCATATGAATGCAGTCATGACAGCCTGCACCACGCCAGTTGGTGAAGGCGCAAGCGATGATGACCGCTTTGACCCGAAAGCCAATGCAGCCTTGAGAAAAGCCATCATAGATGCGCGTAAGGTGTTGATTCCTGAAAACTATATCCAGCGTGTTATCCAGTTTGCCAAACAGGGCTACACAGAAATCAGTTTCAAAACCTATGACACAGACTGGGATTCCGAAGCGTATCTTACGGTTGCCGGACAGAACTCAAACAATTCTGTTCGCGTCACTAACGACTTCCTGGGCAAGGTGCTGGAAAATGGTGAATGGGAATTGATTCGACGCACCGATGGAGAAGTCAGCGACCGTATCAACGCCGCCGAATTATGGGAAAAAATTGCTTATGCGGCCTGGGCCTGCGCTGATCCGGGTCTGCAATATGACACCACCATCAATGAATGGCATACCTGCCCCGAAGGTGGCCGGATTAACGCTTCAAACCCTTGTTCGGAATATATGTTCCTTGATGATACCGCCTGTAATCTGGCCTCGCTCAACCTGATGCAATTCAGGCATGCCGATAGAAGCTTCAATATCGAAGCTTATGAATATGCGGTCAGGCTATGGACTATCACTCTGGAAATCTCTGTTCTGATGGCACAGTTTCCTTCAAAGGAAATTGCCCAGCTATCCTATGAATACAGAACCCTCGGTCTTGGTTACGCCAATATTGGCGGCATGCTAATGGCCGCTGGTCATTCCTATGATAGTGATGAAGGACGTGCTATCTGCGCCGCGCTGTCAGCCATTATGACCGGGGTATCCTATGCCACATCAGCAGAAATGGCCAAAGAACAGGGAGCTTTCCCACGCTATGAAGAAAACGCTGACCACATGTTGCGTGTGATCCGCAATCATCGCCGTGCGGCTTACGGTGAAGTATCCGGATACGAAGACCTTTCCGTACTACCTGTGCCAATCAAGCGTGATGATTGTCCAAATCAAGCCTTGATAGAGGCTGCAACAAACGCCTGGGATCAAGCCCTGAAACTAGGCGAAGCCCATGGCTTCCGTAATGCCCAGACAACCGTTATTGCACCCACCGGCACAATTGGTCTGGTCATGGATTGTGATACCACCGGCATCGAACCTGACTTTGCTATCGTCAAGTTCAAGAAACTGGCTGGCGGCGGCTATTTCAAGATCATCAACCGTGTTGTACCTGAAGCCCTGACCAATCTCGGTTATGATGACAGCCAGATCGAAGATATTATTCGTTATGCTGTTGGTCATGGCTCTCTTGAAAAATGCCAGTCCATCAGCACATCTGCGCTCAAGGATAAAGGGTTCACCGATGATATCCTTGCTACCCTTAATGATGGACTGAAGACAGCCTTTGATATCAAATTCGCCTTTAACCGGTTCACTCTGGGTGATGAGTTCTGTAAGTCAACTCTTGGGCTGACCGATGATCAGATGAATGATTTCAATTTTGATCTGCTGGCACATCTTGGCTTCGGCAAGGATGAAATTGAACATGCCAATACGCATGTCTGCGGGTCAATGACCCTTGAAGGCGCACCGCATCTGAAAGACGAACATCTGCCTGTTTTCGATTGTGCAAATCCATGCGGGCGTATCGGTAAACGTTTTCTCAGCGTTGATAGTCACATCACCATGATGGCGGCGGCACAGCCATTTATATCGGGTGCTATTTCCAAAACCATCAATATGCCAAATAATGCCACGGTCGAAGATTGTGGGGCAGCATATATGCTATCATGGAAACTGGGGCTTAAGGCTAACGCGCTTTATCGTGATGGCTCAAAACTCAGCCAGCCCTTATCTGCCAGCCTCATCGATGATGAGGACGCAGAAAGCATGGAAGACACACCAGCTGTTGCGGCACAGACAACAAAGGTCGTGGAAAAGATTATCGAACGTTATGTTGCCACACGCCAGCGTCTGCCACATCGCCGGAAGGGTTACACCCAGAAAGCCATTGTTGGCGGCCATAAGGTTTACCTCAGAACGGGGGAATATGAAGATGGCAAACTTGGTGAGCTATTCATTGATATGCACAAGGAAGGCGCGGCGTTCCGGTCATTGATGAATAACTTTGCCATTGCCGTATCTATTGGCCTGCAATATGGCGTTCCACTGGAAGAGTTTGTAGAAGCCTTCACCTTTACCCGGTTTGAGCCACAAGGCATGGTGCAGGGTAATGACATGATCAAGATGTCATCCTCTATTCTGGATTATATCTTCCGTGAACTGGCAATTTCCTATCTGGATCGTGCCGATTTAGGGCATGTGAATTCTGATGATCTGGCGATGGATGCCATGGGTGCAGGAGAAGAGCAATCTGATTTGGCGCGGGCCACCATCAGCACCGGCTTTGTCCGTAACCGGAATATTGTTCTGCTACATGGTAAAGGCACGGGCACAGATGGTGAACCCACCATGTCTGCCAGCACCATGGCGGTGACTGAACAGGATACTGGCGCTGTCACCACTCAATCAGGGGCAAGCACAGCAAATAGTTCTATTGCCAGTCAGGTTCAGCAAGCACGGATGCAGGGTTATGAAGGTGAAAATTGCAATGAATGCGGAAACTTCACCCTTGTCCGCAATGGCACATGCCTCAAATGCAATACATGCGGTTCTACCACCGGATGTAGCTAAACAATAACAAAGAACCAAACCAAGCACTCAAGAAAGAAGAGGATAAATCATGTCTGGTCATATTGATAAACGTCTAGCCGAATTAGGCATCACGCTTCCTGATGCACCGGCACCAGCAGCAAATTATATTCCCTATGTCATCAGCGGAAATCTGGTGTTTATATCTGGTCAGGTACCGTTGGTAGATGGCAAGATTGAAAAAACCGGCGCCGTTGGTGATGGCACCATGACGCAGGAAGATGCAGAAGGTGAAGCCAGAAAATGCGCAATCAATTTGCTAGCACAATTGAAAGCCGCCACGGGCGGTGATCTGGATCGCGTGACCCGTGTGGTCAAACTTGGCGGATTTGTATCCTGTACATCTGATTTTTCTGCACAGCCACTGGTTATCAATATTGCATCCAACCTTATGGTCGACGTGTTTGGTGAATTAGGCCGACATGCTCGGTTTGCCGTTGGCACAAACGCATTGCCACTAGGCTGTCTGGTAGAAATCGAAGGTATTTTCGAAATTGCCTAAACAATAACCTTCAGGCCATTGTTTCCATCACCATCTGCCCCAATATGGTAGTTATGGATGATGATTACCCACAAAAAGATCGCCTTGCCGTTTCAACTGGCTGGATAGCTGAAATGGTTGAATCGGCAAATGCCGTTCCGGCTGATATCTGGAATAGATGTGCTGGTGATCAGAACCCGCTATTGAGTCATAGCTTTTTTTCTGCTCTTGAAACCAGCCAGTCAGCTAGTGCAGAAACCGGCTGGAATGCAAGGCATATCATACTCAAGGACAGTAACGCCCAGATTTGCGGTATTCTCCCCCTATATTTGAAAACCCATTCCTATGGTGAATATGTTTTTGATCATAGCTGGGCAGATGCGTGGCGGCGTGCCGGTGGCCAATATTATCCGAAAGCACAAAGCGGAATTCCCTTTACGCCTGTCCCCGGACGACGGTTACTGATTGACCCCAAGCTTAGCCCCGATGAGGCTAGTCATGCAGCAAGGATGCTTGCGGAGGCATGTATTAGCTGTGTTGAACAGATTGGCCTATCATCGGCACATATCACTTTTTTAAGCAGGGAGGAACATGATGCCCTCACCCTTTCTCCTGCTCATGATGATACTAGGCGCTGGATTAGCCGCAAAGGAATGCAATTTCACTGGCATAATAAAAACTACCGCCATTTTGATGATTTTCTGGAACGCCTTGCTTCACGAAAGCGCAAAAGCATTCGCCGTGAGCGGCGCGATATTGCTAATGCTGGCGTCCAGCTGGTGCAAAAACGGGGTGATGATTTAACCACGGCAGACTGGGATCAATTCTATCAATTCTATCTGGCGACCATTGATCGTAAATGGGGCGGAGCATACCTGACCCGTGATTTTTTTGATCAGATTCATCATACCATGCGGCAACATATTCTTCTGGTGATGGCATCACATGATGGGAATCAGGTAGCTGGTGCGATTAATTTTATCGGGCAGGATACGCTTTATGGTCGCAACTGGGGGAGTGTTATTGATATCCCGTTTCTGCATTTTGAAACATGTTATTATCAGGCTATTGATTTCGCTATTGCCCACGGGCTTGCCCGTGTCGAAGCAGGGGCACAAGGGCTTCATAAAGTGCAACGCGGATATGAACCTGTTCTAACATATTCGGTTCATCACATGAATAATGACAGTTTTCGTGATGCCGTAAGAGATTTCACCGAAAGAGAAGCCAAGCAGATCGACCGCGAACGTCAGGAACTCTTAACCTGGCTTCCCTATAAGCATGAAAAATAAAAACGGTTAGCGCGTTTCCGCGTCAATGGTTTCTTTTTTCTTAGATGCTGATGTTTTGGTCGCAGATGGCTTTGCAGATGATTTCTTTTTGATTTTAGCAGATTTTGCTGAACCGGTTGTAATATCAGCTTTGTCATCTCCGATCACTGTCACCGTCAGATGTGTTACATCCCCATCTTTATCGGCTTTGGCGGTATCAACCTCAACAGCTCCACCATCGACAAGCCGCCCGAACAGCAATTCTTCGGATAGTGGTTTTTTGACATGCTCTTGCACGACTCTGGATAATGGCCGCGCACCATATGCCGGCTCATAGCCCCGTTCTGCCAGCCAGTCGCGTGCCTTATCCGTCAAGGTGATTGTCACCCCGCGGTCAGCAAGCTGGGCTTCTAGCTGAATGATGAACTTATCCACCACCTTGCGGACAGTTTCTGGTGCCAGTGCCGCAAAATTGATGATAGCATCTAGACGGTTCCTGAATTCAGGCGTGAAGGTTCTTTCTATGGCTTCATTACCCGCTTCTTCGCGCCGGCCACGACCAAAGCCAATGGATTGTTTGGCCATTTCGCTAGCACCGGCATTTGTCGTCATGATGATAATGACATTACGGAAGTCAATGGTCTTTCCGTTGTGGTCTGTTAAGCGTCCATTATCCATTACCTGCAGTAGCAGATTAAAGATATCAGGATGGGCTTTTTCGATTTCATCCAGCAACAGCACGGCATGGGGATTCTGATCAACAGCATCGGTAAGCAAGCCGCCCTGATCAAATCCAACATAACCGGGAGGCGCACCAATCAGACGTGAAACAGAATGCCTTTCCATATATTCGGACATATCAAACCGGATCAATTTAATACCCAGCGATTCTGATAATTGCCGCGCGGCTTCCGTTTTACCAACCCCGGTAGGGCCACTAAAGAGATAATTGCCAACTGGTTTTTCCATATCCCGCAAGCCTGCCCGTGACAGCTTGATAGCAGAGGCAAGAGCGACGATCGCTTCATCCTGGCCATACACCATCCGGTGCAAGTCAGATTCGAGGCTGGCAAGCGCCGCACGATCATCGCGGTTAACGGTTTTAGCCGGTATCCGTGCCATGCTGGAAATGGTTGTTTCAATTTCCTTTTCCCCAATGACCTTGCGCCGGCGTGATGGCGGTAACAGCATTTGCGCCGCTGCCGCTTCATCAATCACATCAATCGCCTTATCTGGCAATTTGCGGTCAGTGATATAGCGTGATGACAATTCCACCGCTGATTTTAATGCCGCCAAGGTAAAGCGAACATCATGATGGTCTTCATATTGTTTTTTCAGTCCACCAAGTATTTTTACCGTATCCGCTACGCTAGGTTCATTGACATCAATTTTCTGGAACCGGCGGGACAACGCCCTATCTTTTTCGAACCATCCGCGAAACTCTTTATAGGTTGTTGATCCGATACAGCGCAACGTGCCCTCCTGCAAGGCAGGCTTAAGCAGGTTCGATGCATCCATAGCACCGCCACTTGTTGCACCCGCGCCAATGATAGTATGAATTTCATCTATAAAAAGAATAGCATGATCATTTTTGGCGACTTCCTTCATGACGCCTTTTAGCCGTTCTTCAAAATCACCACGATAGCGTGTACCAGCCAGAAGTGCGCCCATATCAAGGGAATAGATAATGGCGTCTTCCAGCACCGCTGGCACATCCTTTTCAATGATCTTTCGTGCTAATCCTTCCGCAATGGCTGTTTTGCCAACACCGCTATCCCCTACCAGCAACGGATTATTCTTGGTGCGCCGGCAAAGCACCTGAATGGTGCGATCAACTTCTTTATTCCGGCCAATCAGCGGGTCTATTTTGCCAAGCCGTGCCTTTTCATTTAAATCCACCGCATAGGCAGCCAGAGGATTATCTTTCTGATTAACCTCTTCATCCTTGACCATGCTTCCATCAGTGCCGTTACCATCAGCATCAAAAGCCGGATTCTTCGCGATACCGTGGCTGATATAGCTGACAACATCAATACGGTTAATATCCTGCTGGTTTAATAGCCAGACAGCGTGGCTATCACGTTCGGCAAACATGGCAACAATAACATTTGCACCGGTAGCCCGTTCACGATTTGATGACTGGGTATGAATAACCGCACGCTGAAGCACACGTTGAAAGCTATTGGTCGGGCGGGTTTCTGCCAGATCATCCCCAAGCGATTCAAATGTCTGTTCAATATGCAAGATAAGCTTCTGCTGAAGATCATTAATATCCGCGTTACAGGCACTAAGTACTTCTATGGCATCGCTGTCCTCGGTAAGGGCCAGAAGCAAATGTTCTAATGTTGCAAATTCATGACCCTTCTTAGCGGCCATAGTCATAGCGCGTTTCAGGGTTTCTTCGAGTTCTTGTGACAGCATAAGACTATTCCTTTTCCAACTGAAGCTGTAAGGGGTGCTGATTCTTTCGGGCAAGATCCATCACTTGAGATGCTTTTGTTTCTGCGACTTCATAAGTGTATATGCCACAAACCCCTACCCCGCGTTGATGGACATGAAGCATAATCTGGGTTGCTTCCTCTTCAGATTTGCGAAAATAACTTTTGAGAACATGCACAACAAATTCCATCGGTGTAAAGTCATCATTCAGCATAATAACCTTATAAAGCGGTGGCCGTTTAACTTTTGGTCGGTCTGCCGTGATGGTGATATTGATCGACTTTTTATTGCCATTTCTATCGTCATCATCCGAAGACATGACGACCTCTGCCCGACATGGGTCATGGCATAACAGTTGCATAATTTCTCTAAAGTGTTCCATGTTATTTAATATGATCATAATTTGTAGATTTGAAAGGGCTTGATATGAAAAATCTCACATCAAAGGTACAGATTTTTCTTCTCGTCACAACTATTACCCATATTTTTTCCAAAATTTCTCTCTACCTATTTATTTTGCGTATTTTATCATTGCTTAATTTGACTGTTCTAGCCATCGTGCTAATATCAGAAACCATGAAACTGACCTTTCATGGCATGTTTTTTCAACATAGGTTTATCAGATGAAACGCCTGATTGTTCTGCTTGTTTCAATCATTACTTTAGCAACCGGTTTCAGCTCCGTTGCACAGGCGAAATATGCTTCAATCGTGGTGAATGAAACAACTGGCGAAGTCATGTATTCGCGCAATGCCGATAAACAGCTTTATCCGGCTTCTCTGACCAAAATTATGACACTCTATATGGTGTTTGAAGCTCTTGATAACGGCAAGATTAATATGGATACCAAGATGCGTGTCAGCAAGCTGGCCGCTAGCCGGTCACCATCAAAACTGGGATTGCGGCCGGGCAGTCATATCACCGTAAAAAATGCCATTTACGCGCTGATCACAAAATCAGCTAACGACGTTGCTACCGTCATCAGCGAACATCTGGGCGAAAGTGAACGCGACTTCGCCAAAAAGATGACGCGTAAGGCACGGGCGCTCGGAATGAAACGCACCACTTTCCGCAATGCCTCTGGTTTGCCGCATTCCAAACAGAAATCCACTGCCCGCGATATGGCTAAACTGGCCGTTGCTATCCGCAAGGATTTTCCTCACTATTTTCAAATGTTTAAAACCAAATCCTTTGAATATAAAGGTCGCCGCTATAAAAATCACAACACCCTGCTGAGCAGTTATGAAGGAACAGATGGCATTAAAACCGGCTATATCCGTGCGTCCGGATTTAATCTTGTCGCAACAGTAGAACGCCGCGGCATCCGTCTGGTCGGGGTTGTATTTGGTGGCCGTACCGGCCGGTCACGCGATCAGCACATGGTGCATCTGCTGAATAAGCAATTTGCCCGTATCCCGCAATATGCCGAAACAACACTAGTTCCTGAAAAGAAACCACTGACACCGACACCCGTGGCACCACCACCACCTAAACCCAATATTCTTACCGTCAGCCGTGATACGGATTCCGGGTCATTATCGGTTGCGGTTTCCGTGCCACCACCCCGGCCTGATCTGATTGATCCCGATCCTGTTGAACAAAGCCAGATTATCGGCTGGGGGATTCAGGTCGGCAGTTTTGAAAAACGTGCTAGTGCCCATCGTGCTGCCAGAAATGCCCGGGTTGCCGCCAATGATATTCTATCACATCAACCAGCACAATTGCGGCAAATCCAGTATGGTAACCTGACCTTATGGCAGGTTCATTTCAGCGGCTTTGATGAAAGCATGGCCCGGCAAGTATGCCTCCAGCTTTTCCAGAAAGGTATATCTTGTGTTGCGATCCCGCAGATAAGCCAGTCAAGCTAATCACATACTTGACTTTTGAATAAAGTACAGTATTCTAATATATACGATATGCGTATATGTTTTTTCTTTATTTTTAAGTGTGATATGCCATGACAACCAATTCTTCTTCGCCTAGATCGTTCAGTAGCACCGATTCCAAAGATGCTAGACCCACTCCCGCACATGGCAAAACCCGTGGTCGCGGTGGCGCCCGCCCGGGGGCAGGTCGCCCAGCCGGACAAGGCCAGTACGGGGAGCCAACAAAACCTGTCCGCCTGCCAGTCAGCATGATTGACGAAGTGATGGACTATGTAGCCACCGGCGGCCGGCAGTCATTACCTTTATTCAGCTGTGCTGTTGCCGCCGGCTTCCCTTCACCAGCAGATGATCACCTTGAAGGCAGTCTTGATCTGAATGATTATCTGGTCAAGCATCCTGCCGCCACATTCTTTGTTCGGGTTAGTGGCGATTCCATGATCAAAGCCGGTATTCACGAAAATGATATTCTGGTAGTTGACCGTAGCCTTGAGCCGCGCCATGGCAAAGTCATTATTGCCGCGCTGGATGGTCAGCTAACTGTCAAGCGGCTACACCATAAATCCGGCAAAACCATGCTTATGCCGGAAAATGACCGTTATGAGCCTATTGTTATCACTGATGAAGCTAGCATGGTGATCTGGGGCGTTGTCACCAATGTGATCCATAGTGTGTGACCATGCTATTCGCGCTAGTTGACTGTAACAATTTCTATGCATCCTGCGAACGTGTCTTTGATCCGTCATTGGCTACCCAGCCAGTAGTGGTGCTGTCCAACAATGATGGCTGTATCATTGCCCGCTCGGATGAAGCAAAGGCATTAGGCATTCCCATGGGTGCAGCAGTACATGAATACGCCGCTGCGCTCAAACGGCATAAGGTGCGTGTCTTTTCATCAAATTATCCTCTTTATGGGGATATGTCTGGCCGCGTTATGGAATCCTTAAGCCAGTTCACGCCTGATGTGGAAGTCTATTCCATTGATGAAGCCTTTCTGGGGCTAGATGGTTTTGATGAAACAGCATTGCCCCAGCACATGCGGAATATGCGGCAGGCGATCCGGCAATGGACAGGTATTCCAACCTCTGTCGGGGTAGCAGCCACAAAAACCCTTGCAAAACTGGCCAATCGCATTGCCAAAAAATATACCAGCGACGGCGTATATATGATGACAGACCCTGTGCTGATGACGCGTATTCTAGGCGATATCGCGGTTGAGGATATCTGGGGAATCTCACGGCGCTGGGGTGAGCGTCTGCGTGCAATGGGAATCAAAACAGCATTGCAGCTGCGGCAGGCAGACCCGCAACAGATAAGAAAAGCCCTATCCGTTGTAGGTGAACGTATTGTCCATGAACTAAACGGCATATCCTGCCTTGAACTGGAAGCGGTGCAAGCCAAGCAGAATATTATGTCATCACGCAGTTTTGGCCGGCTGATCAGTGATCGTGACAGCATTGCCGAAGCGGCCGCCAGCTATACCGCGCGCGCCGCAGAAAAATTACGCAAGCAGAACAGTCTGGCCAGTGGTATTTATGTGTTTATCCGTACCAACCGTTTTCGCACCCAAGACCCGCAATATAGCAATGCGGCATTGATCCGGTTTGATGAACCTACCGCCAATACCAGCACGCTGATCGCCGCCGCCACCCGTGCCATCCATCAGCTTTATCGCCCCGGCTTCCGCTATCATAAGGCTGGTGTCATGCTGACTGATCTGGTGGCTGATGGGTGTGAGCAAAAAAGCCTATGGCGATGTGACACCCCCATAGCAACGACCGCCGCCAGCAAACGGCGCATGGCCATGCTTGATCAGGTTAATGCCATGATGGGACGTGGCACATTATTTCATGCCAGCGAAGGTATCACCCGGTTAAATAAGCATAAACAGGCTGACACCAGCAAACCAGACTGGCATATGCGACAGCAATTCCGCTCCCCATCTTATACCACGCGCTGGTCTGATCTGATCATTGTCCGTTAGGGAATTATCCAGACAGCAGGCAGATCATTCCGCCAATCCCAGTTCACGTTCAACCAGTGATACCCAGTAGCTGGCCCCCAGCGGCAACAGATCATCATTAAAATCAAAACGGGCATTATGAAGCATGGCACCATCACCCGGATGGCCAGCGCCCAGCCAGATATATGCCCCCGGACGTTCTTGCAGCATATAGGCAAAATCTTCCGCCCCCATGGATGGCGGAGCATCCATAACTATCGACCCTGACTCCAGCACATCTGCCGCCGCCAGCGCCGCCCGGTCTGCCGCCGCCGCATCATTAATTGTTGGCGGATAACCATCTATCCATTCAAATTGAACAGAACAGCCATGCGCTGCAGCGATCTGTTCCGTGATATGCGCCATGCGATCCTTGATAATCGCCCCAATGTCAGGACGGAAATATCGTGCCGTGCCCTCGATAAAAGTATCATCAGGGATCACATTATGCGTAAAGCCGCCATGACATTGCGTCACCGACACAACCGCCTGATCAAGCGGATCAAGATGGCGTGACACCACCGACTGCAGCGATTGGATCAAGGTAGCCGCCGCATAGATAGGATCAGCAGTCAAATGCGGCATGGCGGCATGACCACCACGTCCTTTCAGTGTGATCGTAAATCCGTCAGCGGCAGCCATGGATGGCCCACGTTGAATAGCGGCCTTGCCGACATCAAGCCCCGGCCAATTATGCATGCCCCAGACGGTTTCCATGGGAAACTGTTTGAACAGACCTTCATCACACATGACTTTGCCACCGCCGCCATTTTCTTCAGCAGGCTGAAAAATGACAACAACATTACCATCAAAATGCGGGTTTTCTGCCAGATACTTGGCGGCCCCAAGCAACATGGTCGTATGGCCATCATGCCCGCAAGCATGCATTACCCCTTCCGTACCTGATTTATGGGCAAAGCTGTTATCTTCATGAATAGGCAATGCATCAATATCAGCCCGCAATCCGATGCAGCGATTACCACCTGATTTGCCGCGGATAACCCCGATAACACCGGTTTTTGCCATCCCCCGATGCACTTCAATACCAAACTCGGTCAGTTTGCCGGCTATGAAATCTGCTGTATGATGTTCTTCAAAAGCCAGTTCCGGATGGGCATGCAAATAATGCCGCCATTGGCGCATCTGACCGGAATAATCTGCTATCATATTGTTTATTGGCATGGCAGTCCCCTTTTCTTAAAAAACTCTATCATAAACTCTGTTTTTACAATAACCCCTAAACAGACAAACCGTGACATAAAAAGGCTTGATTAAAGTGTCGGCGATGCAGTATCACCTGTCGTCAGTAAGACAGGCAAATGTAAACAAATCGACATAATTCTGATAATCACGTTTATGATGTAGAAAGGGGCAAGAAATGGCTGAAGGTCCTGATCGGGGTGCACGGAGACTTCCTGGCGGCAAACCGAAATATTCTGTATTTTCATTGATGCGTAATGCGCGCCGGTACCATCAGGACTGGCAACAGGCATGGCGCGCACCAGAACCCAAAAAATCCTATGATGCTATCATCATTGGTGGTGGTGGCCATGGACTCGCAACAGCCTATTATCTGGCCGCCGTTCACCGGATTACAAACATAGCCGTGATAGAAAAAGGCTGGCTTGGTGGCGGCAATACAGGCCGAAACACAACCATTATCCGGTCAAATTATATGTGGGATGAAAGCGCGGCCATTTATGATCATGCGCTCAAATTATGGGAAGGCCTGACTCAGGATTTGAACTTCAATCTCATGTTCAGCCAGCGCGGCGTTCTCACGATTGCCCATAGCTGGCATGAATTGCGCGAAATGTCCCGACGGGTTCATGCAATCCGGCTCAACGGCATAGATAGTGATATTCTGTCCCCTGATGAGATCAAAAAGCTCGTTCCTATCATTAACATCGATCAATCGATTCGATATCCGGTCATGGGTGGCTTTCTGCAACGCCGTGGTGGTACTGCGCGCCATGACGCGGTAGCGTGGGGATATGCGCGTGCCGCCGATGACCTGGGGGTTGATATTATTCAGAATTGTGAAGTGACCGGATTGCGCCGGAAAGGCAACCGGATTGAAGGGGTTGAAACCACCAAAGGCTTTATCAAATCACCAAAAGTTGGCTGTGTGGTCGCCGGGCATTGTTCGGTGCTGGGGGCCATGGCTGATATCCGCCTGCCTATCGCTAGCCGACCCTTGCAAGCACTGGTATCAGAACCGATTAAACCTGAACTGGATACGGTCATCATGTCCAATGCTGTTCACATGTATATCAGCCAGTCTGATAAGGGCGAAATGGTGCTAGGGGCTGGCGTTGATAAATATAACTCCTATGCACAACGCGGGTCATTCCCCGTACCTGAACATATGATAGCGGCGGCAGTAGAACTTTTCCCTATCTTATCCCGCCTGCGGATGCTGCGGCATTGGGGCGGAATTGTTGATACATGCCCGGATGCTTCTCCGATTATATCGAAAACCGATGTGAAGGGGCTCTATTTTAATTGTGGATGGGGCACTGGCGGCTTTAAGGCAACACCCGGATCAGGCCATGTATTTGCTGATCTGATTGCCAATGACCGTCCTAATGCCATTGCCGCGCCCTACGCGCTTGACCGTTTCCAGACCGGACTGCTTATTGATGAGCATGGTGCGGCTGGGGTGGCTCACTAATTCCTAGCAGAAAGGGATAGATTGCTATGTTGCTGATTGATTGCCCACATTGTGGTCTTCGTGATGAAACGGAGTTTGCTTGTGGTGGGGAAGCCCATATCGCCCGCCCATTGGCCGAAAATGCGATTTCTGATGCAGAGTTTGCCGAATATCTGTTTTGGCGCGATAATCCGAAAGGCGTTTTTCTGGAACGCTGGTGCCATACCGCCGGTTGCCGCCGCTGGTTTAATGCCGCACGGGATACTGTCACGCATGAGTTTATTGAAATCTATGCCATGGGAAGCCTGCCTAAATCCAAAGCAGGAAAAACAGCCTATGCTGATGCTTGGCGTCGTCATACCGCATCAGAGGCTGCGGCTAAACCATCTGGAAAATCCTCATCTGGCAAAGGGGGCAAATCATGAGCAACAAAACCCCAAACCTAAACAAAATGAAACAGGGCAATATGCGTCTGGACAAAGGTGGGCGTATTGACCGCAAGAAACCGGTAACTTTTCGCTTTGATGGTAAAGCTTTTGGCGGTTTTGAAGGGGATACTCTTGCTTCTGCCTTATTGGCCAACGGGGTGCATCTGGTTGGTCGGTCATTCAAATATCATCGGCCACGGGGTATCCTGACGGCCGGATATGATGAACCAAATGCGCTGGTCGAAATTGGTAGCGGCAATCAGCAAGCCCCGAACATTCGCGCCACTGAAGCGATGTTACATGATGGCCTGACAGCAAGAAGCCAGAATCGCTGGCCATCACTTGGCTTTGATATTGGTGCTGTAAACTCTTTGCTTGGCCGGTTTTTTCCTGCTGGATTTTACTATAAGACCTTTATGTTTCCAGCTGCATTCTGGAAACGGGTTTATGAGCCCATTATCCGCAGCGCAGCCGGTCTAGGACGGGCGGCTAAAGATCATAATGATCCTGACCGCTATGAAAAAACCCATCGCCATACCGATGTGCTTATTGTTGGCGGCGGTGTATCTGGATTAATGGCGGCCCTCAGCGCAGGCCAGTCTGGCGCACGCGTCATGCTTGTTGATGATGCGAATGAACTGGGCGGCTGGATGCTATCAGAAACGCATACCTACATTGATGGCAAGCCCGCTATTGACTGGATCAAATCAACCACGGCTACCCTTGAATCCATGCCTAATGTGACTATCCTGACCCGGACACAATGCTTTGGTTATATGGATCATAACTTTCTTACACTGGCTGAAAAAGTCACTGATCATCTTGCTGAACGCCCTGATCACCTGCCGCGCCAGCGGATGTGGAAAATCAGAGCCAAGCATGTCATTCTGGCACAGGGTAATCATGAACGGCCATTGATATTTGGCGGCAATGATAAGCCCGGTGTAATGATGGCAGGTGCTGTTAGAAGCTATATCAACCGTTATGCGGTTATCCCCGGCCGCCGTGCTGTCGTTTATACCAATAATGATGATGCTTATAAAACGGCTCTCAGCCTTGAGGATGCTGGCGTTAAGGTAGCCGCTATCATTGATCAGCGGCCTGCCCCATCATCAGTGCTGGTTAGTCAGGCGATGACAAGAGGTATCACCGTTCATGCAGGTCATGCGGTTCTTGATGCCAAAGGAACCCGTCATGTGGGCACGGTCAAAATTGCCGCCATTAACCCAAAATCTGGCGATGTAACAGGCCAGCCCTTTTATCTGGATGCTGATCTGGTAGCTATGTCTGGTGGCTTTACACCGGTGGTAAACCTGCATTCGCAAGCCAGAGGAAAGATTACATGGGATGACGATCAACTCTGTTTCCGGCCATCAGAATATCATGAAGCCTGCCTCAGCGTGGGAGCATGTAATGGTATCTTTGGACTAAAAGATGCCATGGCCGATGCCGCTAAAGCCGGATCAGTCGCTGCTACCGCTGCCGGTTTCAAGGTATCCGCACCTGAAACACCCGATGTTTCGGAACCTGATATGGTTATGCGCCCGCATCTGTTATGGAAAATGCCTAGCGATGCCGTCAAGGGGCAGGAACCCAAGGCATTCGTTGATTTCCAGAATGATGTAACAGCCAGTGATATCAAATTGGCCGTGCGTGAAGGCTATCATTCCGTGGAACATGTCAAGCGTTACACCACCAATGGTATGGCCACGGATCAGGGAAAGATGTCAAATATCAACGCCCTTGGTATTCTGTCTGATCAATTGGGCAAACCCATTCCGGATGTCGGCACAACGACCTTCCGCTATCCTTATACCCCGACTACATTCGGCGCTATTGCCGGACGTGATATCAAGGGTCTTTTTGATACGGAACGGCTTACCCGCATGGATGCATGGCACCGTGAAAATGGGGCGGAATATGAACATGTCGGGCAATGGATGCGGGCATGGTATTACCCCGAAGCTGGCGAATCTATGGAAGATGCTGTTGACCGGGAGGTTAAGAAAGCCCGGACTCATGCCGGCATTCTTGATGCCTCTACTCTGGGAAAGATTGATATTCGCGGCAAAGATGCAGCCGAATTCCTTGACCGCCTATACACCAATATGTTTTCGACACTGAAAGTTGGCCGTTGCCGGTATGGGCTGATGCTTAAGGATGACGGCATGGTCATGGATGATGGCGTAACCACAAGGCTGGGTGAAAACCATTTCCACATGACAACAACAACTGGCGGTGCTGCCAATGTGCTTGGCTGGATGGAAGAATGGCTTCAAACCGAATGGCCTGAACTTGAAGTCTATCTGACTAGTGTTACCGAAGAATGGTCTGTTACCACCGTATCCGGCCCTAATGCCCGCAAGATACTGGAAGCGGCAGGATGTTCGGTTTCGCTTGCTGATGACGCGTTCCCTTTCATGTCCTATCAGGATGCCAACTTAGCCGGATTGCCAGTGCGAATATTCCGCATTTCCTTTACCGGTGAGCTTAGCTTTGAGATTAATATCAAGGCACGGCATGGTATGGCGCTATGGCAGCATCTGATGAAAGCTGGTGAGCCATTTGGACTTACCCCCTATGGAACGGAAGCGATGCATGTGTTGCGGGCTGAAAAAGGGTTTATCATTGTGGGGCAGGAAACAGATGGGTCGGTTAACCCGCATGATCTGGGAATGAGCTGGATTGTATCAAAGAAAAAGACTGACTTCATTGGTAAGCGTGCCCTTGAACGTAAAAGCATGGCACTGGATAACCGGAAACAACTGGTCGGAATAAAAACCGAAGACCCCAAAGCCGTGATCCCCGAAGGGGCCCATGCTGTCCTTGACCCAAATCAGTCCTATCCGATGGAAATGCTTGGGCAGGTGACATCATCATATTACTCACCAAATCTAGGCCATTCGGTTGCAATGGCATTACTTAAAGGCGGCCATGCCATGAAAGGCCAGACAGTTTGGTTCCCCATGATTAATGGTAAAAAGCCAATCAAGGCCGTTATCACTGATACTGTTTTTTATGACCCGAAAGGAGACCGGATCAATGGTTAGTTCTGCTGTATTGCCAGGGCGTTCCGCCCTTGCTGATGTTAAGGCTATTCATCATCCTGTGCCAAAAGGTTCTGCAGGGAAAATTATGATCAAGGAAGCAGCTGTCCATGATTTGATTAATTTGCGATGCCAGCCTGACAATAATAAAGCAAATACCCTTGTTAAAAAATTGACTAGCCATGCTCTACCTGATGCTAATCAATCCACTCAGACTGGTGACCGGATGGTGATCTGGCTAGGCCCTGACGAATGGCTTATTTTGGCGGAAGCCGGTGCAGCAAATAGCATTATGGCTGATCTGGAAACCGCCAAACTAGGCCATATGGCAACAACCGAAGTCAGCAATGCTTATGGAATGATTACCATAGATGGCAAATCAAGCCGTGATATGTTGGCTAAACATTGCGCTATTGATCTTGATGCCAGTGTCTTTACCAAAGGCACGGCTATCCAGACGATTATGGGTCATGCCGGGATCATCCTGATTTGTACAGGCGAACACAGCTTTACCCTTATCGGTCGCAGCAGCTTTATGCCATATCTGGTGGCATTACTGGCAGATGCTAGTGTTGAATATGGATGCGAATACCGTCCTGCTAAATAGCAGGACGGTTATTTTTCACGATATATAATGATATATCGTGGATAATACTGGACTAAAACTCACTATCTGGCAGTTCTTCCATCCGCTTTGTTTTAAACGCAACCAACGCTTCGTCGATAGCCGGGTCAATGTCCGGCGCTTCATATGAGTTAAGCATTGTTCTGGCGCGATTCTCTGCTCTTTTTGCGCTTTCAATAGACCCTTCTGAACTCCACTGCTCAAAGGTCGTGTAATCCGCCAGTTCTGACCGCCAGAAAGCATCTTCAAAATTGGCTTGTGTATGGCTAGACCCTAGGAAATGCTGACCGGGGCCAGTTTCCCTGATAGCATCAAGGGCCTGTCCATTTTCCGATAGATCAATGCCCCCCACGATGCGTTGCATCATGGACAGCTGATCCGCATCAAGAAGCAGTTTTCGGAAATCCGAAACTAGTCCACCTTCCATCCAACCAGCCGAGTGAAGCACAAAATTAACGCCGCTGATAACTGATGGCAGGATAGTATGAGTTGATTCATAAGCCGCCTGGGCATCAACCGTTTTCGCGGCAGTTAGTGAACCACCTGACCGGAAAGGCACGCCAAGACGACGTGCCAGTTTTGCACACCCGTTCAACACCAAAGCCGGTTCAGGGGTACCAAAAGTCGGCGCCCCTGTCTGCATGGACATGGAACTGGCGAATGATCCAAAAATAACCGGTGTGCCCAGACGGATCATCTGGGCAAAGGCAATTCCACTCATGGCTTCGGCCAGCGTTTGTGCCAATGTTCCCGCCACGGAAACAGGCGACATGGCACCTGCAAGAATAAATGGAGAGATAATAACCGCCTGACCATGACGCGCATAAACCTTGAGCGCACCAAGCATGGTATCATCCCATGTCATGGGTGAATTAGCATTAATCAGGCTGACCAACACATTGTTTTCATCCAGAAACCCATCACCAAACAGGATTTTAGCCATATCAACCGTATCTTGCGCCCGGCTGGCAGCGGTGACAGAACCCATGAAAGGCTTATCTGAATATTTCATATGCGTGTAAAGCATTTCCAGATGCCGCTTGGGTACCGGCAAATCAACCGGTTCACATACCGTCCCGCCGGAATGATGCAACCCGGGAAGCATATAGATCAGTTTCACCATATTGCGGAAATCTTCAATGGTCGCATAACGCCTTTCATTTTCCAGATCGCGGATAAATGGAGGGCCATAGACCGGAGCAAATACGGTTTTATTGCCGCCTATTTCAACACTACGCGCCGGATTACGCGCATACTGGGTAAACTCGGACGGGGCATGCTGACAATATTGTCGGCATAAGCCACGTGGGAAATGTACCCGCTGGCCTTGCACATCCGCGCCATGTTCACGCAGGATATCCAATGCTTCCGGATCATCCTTAAACTCAATGCCAATTTCTTCTAAAATGGTTTCAGCATTGTTTTCAATAATTTCCGCACCTTCGTCACTTAACACTTCATATAAAGGGACATGACGGATCAGATAGGGCGCTGTTAGTTTGCTTCCCCCACCACTACCACGAGCCGTGCGACGAGCATCTCTACCACCGCCACGGCGACTACGTTTTTCTGCTGTTTCTGACATAACAATATTCCTCTTAAAGAATCGATGCTGTTTCGTTAAGCTCTTAGCTTTTCGTTGTCCGGGTCAAATGGGCTTTCTTCGATGATCTGGGCATCAAAGCGTTTGCCAAGAATATCAATGACAAACTTGGTGCCAATAGCGGCCAGTGCTGGTGGCACCATAGCCAGTGCCAGCGATTGCCCAACGCGGAAGCCATAATTGCCCGAGGTTGCGCGACCAACCATTTCACCATTATAGAATAACGGATTTCCACCAAGCACATCAGCATCTTCAACATCATCAATGCGAAGGGTCACCAGTTCATTAGCAAAGCCCTTTTCCTGCCATTTTACCAAGGCATCACGGCCGATAAAGTCCCCTTTATTCAGATGAACAAACCGATCTAACTTTGATTCCAGGGCAGCATATTCAATTGATAGTTCCGTGCCCATCATGCGATAGCTTTTTTCCATCCGCATGGTATCCATCGCACGAATACCAAATGGCTTTATCCCCAGATCAGCACCAGCTTCCATCAGGCGATCAAAAATATGGTTCTGATATTCAATCGGATGATGCAATTCCCAGCCAAGTTCACCAACATAATTCACCCTTGCGGCTAATGTTGGCGCATGACCAGCATCAATCCAGCGTGATGACAACCAAGGGAATGCCGCATTGGAAAAATCGGTTCTTGGGCTAATTCGTTCCATTAATGTCCGTGCTTTAGGTCCTGCTACCACAAGCACACCCATAGCATTCGTCACATTTGAAAACTGGACACTGCCATCTTCG
Organism: Puniceispirillales bacterium (SeqCode); assembly: GCA_049595035.1. Lineage (GTDB taxonomy): Bacteria > Pseudomonadota > Alphaproteobacteria > Puniceispirillales > UBA1172 > UBA12202. Next base: position 46,048 of record JBMYKD010000006.1, read on the forward strand.
GGCATATGCTTTCTGATCCAGTCATGATCAACAGATTGCAAAGCCCCCGCTGAAACAACATAAAAACTGGTATCTGATTCTTTGATAATCGTATATTCCGAATGGACACCGCCGCCATAGCTCAGGGCATGACAGAGATTAACGCGGCCAGCCTTTTTCGGGATACGATTTGCAATGAGCCGGTCAAGAAATTCAGCTGCCCCGGGGCCGGTGATTTTTGCCTTGGCAAAAGCCGACATATCCAGAAGCCCAACATTTTCAGTGGTATTCCTGACTTCATTACCAATATGTTCGAACCATGCTGACCGCCGGAATGACCAGTCATCCGTTTGTGGGACGCCTTCCGGCGCGAACCAGTTAGGTCTTTCCCAGCCAAAACTAGCCCCGAATACAGCGCCCAAATTTTTCATGCGGTCATAGCATGGTGTTGTTCTTAATGGTCTTGCTGCTTCACGTTCTTCATCCGGATAATGCGTGGTGAACACATTGGCATATGCTTCTTCGTTTTTTTCGATCAGATAGCTTTCAGTGGCATAATTGCCATAACGGCGAGGATCAACGCCTGACATATCAATCGTTGGTTCACCTTCGACCATCCATTCTGCTAACTGCCAACCAGCCCCACCTGCTGCGGTGATACCAAAGGAATGCCCTTCGCTAAGCCAGAAATTCTTTAATCCCGGCGCCGGGCCGATAATAGGATTACCATCAGGGGTATAGGCAATAGCGCCATTATAAACTTTCTTGACGCCGACTTCACCAAAGGCAGGAACGCGGAACATGGCACTTTCAATATGCTGTTCAATCCGCTCAAGGTCTTCTTGGAAAAGTTCATATTCGCTATCATCGCTTGGGCCATCTACATAGCACGCCGGTGCGCCATATTCATACGGCCCTAGGATCAATCCGCCTGCTTCTTCGCGCATATACCAGCCATTGTCACTGTCCCTTAGCACACCCATTTCCGGCAGTCCTTCAGCATGGCGGGCTTTAATGTCTGGATGGGCTTCTGTCACGATATACTGATGCTCAACAGGAATAACCGGCACATTCAGACCAACCATGGCACCGGTTTTACGGGCAAAGTTCCCCGTACAGGATACAATATGCTCACAAGTGATATTGCCTTTATCGGTAACGACTTCCCATTCACCTGATGGGGTTTTATTAATCGCCTGAACGGTTGTATTTCGGTGGATAGTTGCCCCCCGATCACGCGCGCCCTTGGCCATGGCCTGGGTCAGATCAGCTGGCTGGATATAGCCATCCTGAGGATGCTGAATAGCGCCGATCAGACCTTCGGTGTTACACATTGGCCATGCGTCCTTAACCTCAGCCGGGGTCAGGCGCTTGACTTCAACACCAATGGTGTCGGCGACACCAGCATATTGCATATATTCGTCCCAGCGATCAGGGGTGCTGGCAAGGCGGATATTAGATACCGCACGCAACCCAACATTCATGCCGGTTTCTTCTTCTAATTCCCGATAGAACTTGACTGAGTACTTATGAACCTGCCCGACAGAATAAGACATATTGAATAATGGCAACAATCCTGCGGCATGCCATGTAGAGCCAGATGTCAATTCCTTCCGCTCAAGCAACACCGTATCTGTCCAGCCCTTTTTGGCCAGATGATAAAGCATGGAAACACCAACAACACCGCCACCAATGACCACAACGCGAGCATGATTGTTCATGATCTCTTCCTCCGAGCATCTCGTCTATAAGAATATTTATTCCGTAATATGCCAAAATTAATCTGGCATAGCATCCGGCAAACGACATAATCCTGTCAAATCCGGCCTCTGACGGCGGACAATATCATTCTTATATTTAACAAGTTACAGGGCAAAAATTATGGGTAAAGCCGCTGAACCTGCCATGTTTCTGATGCAAGACTTGCTGGATCACCAATGGGCTTTGTAAAACGGAACCGGTCATGCAGGCGTGATGCACCATCCTGCCAGAATTCCATTTCATGCGGAATAAGACGATACCCACCCCAGAATGGCGGTCTGGGTGGATTTTCTGGATATTGCGCTTCCATATCCTTCACACGGCTAGATAAAATATCCCGACTAGCCAGTGGCTGTGACTGATGGGATGCCCATGCCCCTATCCGGCTTCCATAGGGGCGGCTTTCGTAATAAGCATCAGAAATATCATCGGAAAGCCGTTCAATTTGGCCAACTAACCGCAATTGACGACGCAAGGATTTCCAGTGAAAGCTCATCGCCGCACGGCTAGTTCCATCGATTTCAGCTGCTTTTCTGCTGGTATAATTGGTGTAGAAATGAACAGATATATCGTCCCGTCCTTTCATCAGAACCACCCGAACAGATGGCCAGCCATCATCAGAAACCGTCGCCAGTGCAACTGCATTGGGGTCATTGATTTCTGTTTTTTCTGCTTCAGACATCCATGCATCCAGCAGATGGAAGGGATTTTGACCGGTTGGGTCAAATGCCGATGTATCAGCCATTATCAGGTCTCTTTCTTTGTGTCATTGATTTTAAATCGATATTCTGCTGTCGGAACATATCTATGATATAGGAATTATGCCCTATTTATTCTAGGTGGTCGTGTCTTTCTTTTGCCATAAATATGTGGCAAATTGTAACGATTGAGAAGTGTCGCGCATTTTTTGTTCAAACTTTTGCAATTAATACTTATCAGACAGGCATCCAGTGATCATATAAACACCAGCTTTGTCAGATAAACCGGAGGCAAAAATGAAAACTTTCAGAACGTGTATTTTAGCATTAGCCATGGCAACGCCCCTTAGTGCTATGGCGGCATCAACAACCAGCGTTGATTCTGTTACTGGACGGGTGAATTATGTGGATACGCTTACCTCATCATTTGTTCAGCAGAATCCGGTGACGGAACGGGTATGCCGGGTTCAGGATGTACCTATCTATGCACAAGGTGGCCAGCAAACCGATGAATTGGGAAGCATGATTATCGGTGGCCTTATCGGAAGCGCGGTTGGCAATGGTTTGACCAGCAAAGATGGTGCTGGAACAGCAGGTGCTGTTGCTGGCGCTTTAATCGGACGCAATGCTGCCAAACAGCAAAATAACTCAAATCAGCAAATCATTGGTTACAGGCAGGAAAATGTGTGTGAAAATATCACCACTGTTCGGGAAGAACGTATTGAAACCATTACCGGATACCGGTTGAATGTTACCGTTGATGGCAAAAGAATTACCGTTGATAGCAATACCCCCTATAATAGCGGCGATACCATTGTTTTGACCCGGAAAACCACATATAGCCTGCGTTAATTATAAATATTATGCTTTATCGCAATCAGGCACTTGTCTTACCAAGCCTCTGATTGCTAGAATAATGTTTTAGATAACGGCTGAGCATATGACCAAACATAACGATTTACTTAAAGGCAAACGCGGTCTGATCATGGGTGTTGCGAATGATCGCTCCATCGCATGGGGCATTGCCGCCAAAGCCCATGAAGCCGGCGCCGAGCTTGCTTTCACCTTTCAGGGTGATGCATTGGAAAAACGCGTTCGCCCACTGGCCGCAAGCATCAATTCGGATTTTGTTCTGTCATGTGATGTAACCAATGATGATGATATTGACCGGCTGTTTTCAGAAATTGAACAGAAATGGGGCAAGCTTGATTTTATCGTTCATGCTATTGCCTATTCCGACAAAGCCGAACTTAAAGGCGATTATTTTAATACGACCCGCGATAATTTTAGCCGAACCATGGATATATCCGTTTATTCCCTTACGGCCATTACCCAGCGGGCGCAATCTGTGCTGAATGACGGCGGGTCTATCCTGACCCTAACCTATTATGGTGCCGAACGGGTGATGCCACATTATAATGTGATGGGAGTTGCCAAGGCCGCATTAGAAGCATCAGTGCGATATTTAGCAGCTGATCTGGGTAGCCGGAATATCCGTGTGAACAGCCTTTCAGCAGGGCCGGTCAAAACACTTGCCGCATCCGGTATTGGTGATTTCCGATATATTCTCAAATGGAATGCCTATAATTCACCACTTAAGCGTAATGTATCCCTTGAAGATATTGGTGGTGCTGGCGTCTATCTGTTGTCTGATCTATCCAGTGGCGTTACAGGTGAAACGCATCATGTTGATTGCGGTTATCATGTGGTTGGTATGAAAGCGGTTGATGCGCCGGATATATCCGTGGAAACATCTGATGGCTGATAACAGTTTCGGAACCTTGTTCCGCTTTACCACATTCGGTGAAAGCCACGGGCCTGCCATTGGCTGTGTTGTTGATGGAGTGCCGCCGCGCCTGCCACTTGATGAAAGTGATATTCAACCCTTTCTTGATCGCCGCAAACCCGGCACATCGCGTTTTGTCACCCAGCGGCGCGAAGATGATAGCGTGCGGATTCTTTCTGGCGTCTTTGAAGGTAAAACAACAGGTACGCCCATCGCTCTGCTGATTGAAAATACAGATCAGCGATCAAAAGATTATTCCAATATTGCCCAGCAATATCGCCCCGGTCATGCTGATTATACCTATGATGCCAAATATGGGATCAGGGATTATCGGGGGGGTGGCCGGTCATCTGCCCGTGAAACAGCCAGCCGTGTAGCGGCAGGTGCGGTTGCCCACCGTATTCTGTCTAGCATCTGCCCTGATCTGGTGATACGCGGTGCTGTGGTTCAGATTGGTGATCATGTGGTTAATCGGGATAACTGGAATTGGGATACAACACAGAGTAACCCGTTTTTTTGTCCGGACGCTGATATTGTTCCTGTCTGGGAAAGTTTTCTGGATGAAACGCGAAAACAGGGCTCTTCGGCAGGTGCGATTATTGAAATTGTCGCCGATGGTGTGCCTGCTGGCCTTGGTGGCCCTATCTATAACAAACTGGATGCCCAGCTTGCCGCCGCCATGATGAGCATTAATGCCGTAAAGGGCGTTGAGATTGGTGACGGATTTGCCGCGGCTTCTATCCCCGGTGATGAGGCTGGTGATAGTATGCGCGTTGATGCCCATGGTACACCCATCTTTACCAGCAATCACGCTGGCGGTGTATTAGGCGGGATTTCTTCTGGTCAGCCATTGGTTGTCCGCTTTGTGGTTAAACCAACCAGTTCTATCCTGACACCACGGCCAAGCATTGATAGCGATGGCAATGAAGTTGAAGTTATCACCAAAGGTCGTCATGACCCTTGTGTTGGTATTCGCGCCGTCCCCATTGGTGAAGCCATGATGGCTGTTGTTCTTGCTGATATGCTGATGCAACACACGGCACAATGTGGCCTGACGGGGTCAGACTTGCACAAACCGGCATAACAGCCTTATCAGCTTATGGTTTTCTGGCCACTATAATAAACTCCCGATTACCTTCAGGGCCTTTAATAGGGCTTTCAGTAATTCCAATGACCTGCCAGCCCATTTCATCTGTCAGCCATCCAGCAATATCATTCTGAACCGCCTGATGCAGATCAGGATCGCGAACAACCCCGCCTTTCCCAACCTGCCCCTTACCCACTTCAAATTGAGGCTTGATTAATGCGGCTAGCATACCGCCAGATTTCACCAGAGTCAGACTGGCCGGCAACACCTTGGTCAGTGATATGAATGAAGCATCACAGACCACCATATCAATAGGATCAGGAATATGATCTTTGTTCAAATGGCGGGCATTAGTTCTTTCCAGCACCACCACGCGATCATCATTCCGTAACGACCAGTCAAGCTGGCCATGACCAACATCGACGGCATAGACTTTCGCAGCCCCCCGGTGAAGCAAAACATCCGTAAACCCGCCGGTACTTGCGCCAACGTCAATGGCCACGACCCCTGTTGCATCAAGTTCAGCAAAATGATCAAACGCGCCAGCCAGTTTTACCCCTCCACGCGATACATAAGGGTGATCTTTCCCCTTTACGATCAGGTCGGTAGCCGCATCAATGCGGTGTCCGGCTTTAGTCAGTTTCTGATCTTTAGCATATACCAGCCCTGCCATGATAAGAGCTTGTGCTTTTTCTCTGCTTTCTGCCAGCCCCTGTTCCACTAACAGAATATCCACCCTTTGCTTTTCCGGCTTAGCCATTCTGCTTGATGGTCGCGGCAGGAGAGGCATTATCCAGAAACGGCAGAATAGTGGCTAGAATGCCATCAGCATCAAGGCCAGCTTCAGCCAGTTGTGCAGGTTGTGCATTATGATCAATCATTCGGTCAGGCAATGTCATCATCCGGCATTTTAATCCATGATCAAGATACCCGTGATTGGCCAGAAACGTGAAAACCTGTGTGCCAAAGCCACCGATACAACCTTCCTCGACCGTGATAAGGACGTCATGTTCTTTGGCCAGTCTGGCAATCAGTTCATGATCAAGTGGCTTGACATAACGGGCATCAGCCACCGTAATTGGCATACCTTGCGCGGTGAGTGTGTCTGACACCTTTAAACAATCTGCCAGCCTTGTACCAATGGATAACAACGCAATCCGGTTACCTTCGCGCATGATGCGGCCTTTACCAATGGGAAGCGGTTTTAAATCTTCGGGAATGGGCACTCCTGTGCCCTCACCCCGCGGGTATCTGAAAGAAATTGGTCCTTCATCATAGGCGGCGGCAGTGGCCACCATACTGGCCAGTTCTGCTTCATCAGCCGGTGCCATAACTGTCATATTCGGCAATGATGCCATAAATGCCATATCATAAGCCCCGACATGGGTAGCACCATCAGCACCAACCAGCCCTGCTCTATCAACCGCAAATCGAACGGGAAGATTCTGTAAAGCTACGTCATGGACAAGTTGGTCATAGCCACGTTGTAAAAAGGTGGAATAAATAGCGGTAAATGGCTTCATACCTTCTGTTGCTAACCCGGCCGCAAAAGTAACTGCATGCTGCTCGGCAATACCAACATCAAAACTTCGGCGGGGAAAACGCCGGGCAAAATGATCAAGCCCTGTTCCTGATGGCATAGCCGCAGTAATCGCCATAATATCATTATCTTTTTCAGCCTGTTTGATCAGCTGTTCAGCAAATACAGAGGTATAGTTAGGGGGGGCATTACGTTTGGCTTGGCTATTTTCTTCACCAACAACATCAAATCGGGCAACCGCGTGATATTTTTCGCCGCTTTCCTTACCAAAAGGATGCCCGCGTCCTTTTTCAGTCCGCACATGCAACAAAACAGGGCCATCATAAACCCCTTCGCGCAGATTGCTTAAAATCGGTAATAATTGATCCAGATCATGCCCATCAACAGGGCCCAGATAATAAAACCCCAATTGAGAAAATAGCGTGCTTGTACCAACCAGACCGCGTGCCATTTCTTCGGCTCTTTTGGCGGTGCTTTGCATTTCTTCGGGGAACCTCTTGGCTACCTTTTTTGCCAGATGGCGGATAGACATGAATCGCCGCGAGGATATCAACTGGCTTAGATAAGAACTCATCGCCCCTACGGCAGGTGCAATTGACATATCATTATCATTAAGAATGACTAGCATCCGTGATTTGAGATCACCAGCGTTATTCATGGCTTCATAAGCCATGCCCGCACTCATAGCGCCATCGCCAATAACCGAAATAACGTGATTTTGACCACCTTTATGGTCACGAGCTACGGCCATGCCCAATCCGGCGGAAATAGAGGTGGAAGAATGCGCCGCCCCAAAAGGATCATAAACAGATTCATCACGCTTGGTAAAACCGGATAAGCCCCCCGGCTGACGTAATGTACGAATACGGTCACGGCGTCCGGTTAATATCTTATGAGGATAAGCCTGATGCCCGACATCCCAGATCAGGCGATCATCTGGCGTATCAAAAATGTAATGCAAAGCCACGGTGAGCTCAACAACGCCAAGTCCGGCCCCCAGATGCCCACCTGTACGCGACACAGCTGAAATGGTTTCATGCCGCAGCTCATCAGCGAGTTGTCGCAATTCTCCACGCGAAAGGGATTTCATGTCAGCTGGAACATGGATTTTATCTAGTAATGGTGTTTCCATATCTTATTGTCTTCTCATCCTCAGCCAGATAAAACCTTATACATATAATTTGTGGGGCAAAACAAACATAAATCAAGCTTTGCGCGTGATTATATATTGCGCCATATCATCCAGATAGCCTTGCCATAAGGGATTATTAGCCTTTATACGCGCTAGAGATTGCCGCGCGATATCAATCTGATTGTGCGCTTCTTGTCTTGCCCCATCTAGCCCCAGATGTGCGACAAATGTAGCTTTACCGCGCCAGTCATCCTGACCAAGCGGCTTACCGACCAGTTGTTCATCCCCGTCAGCATCAAGTAAATCATCTGCAATCTGAAAAGCCTGTCCAATGGCTTTACCATAATTGGCCAAATCTGTCAGAATATCTGGTGTTGTTCCGGCATACTGCCCACCTGCCAGAACAGATGCGGTAATCAATGCACCCGTTTTCAAGGCCTGCATTCTGGCTGTGGCGGCATAATCAAGGGTCTGAGTTTCCGCTTCAAGATCAAGCATCTGTCCGCCCGCCATGCCAGCATCCCCTGCTGCAACAGCCAGATTATGAACTAGTTGTGACCGGATCAATGGGTCCGGATGGGTAGCTGGTGCCGATAACAATTGAAAGGCCAGACTTTGTAATGCATCCCCCGCCAGAATGGCCGTTGCCTGATCAAAAGCCAGATGACAGGATGGTTTACCACGCCTTGTGGCGGCATCATCCATCGCTGGCAAATCATCATGGATAAGCGAATAGGCATGAAGACATTCAAATGCGGCGGCAACATGTAAAATACCTTGTGGAATATCAGGTTTAGCCTGATCATCCTGCATGAGCATAACAGCGGTTGAAGCTACCAGAAACGCCCGCACCCTTTTACCACCATTTAATGTTGAATAGGCCATAGCATCAACCAGACGCGTTGGTGCCCCATTCTTTTTTTCCATATCAAAGATGTGATTCAGGACAGCATCGGTTTGCTGGGCTATATTCTGCATCTGGGCAGACAGGGATACCTTATCCGGGCTCATCATCATATGCCCTTTCATGCTATGTGAAATGTTAATGATTATTCCGCATCAAAGGGGGTAGTCATTTCAGCATCAGCGCTTGCTTTCTGGGCACGAATGGCTTCAACACGCATTTTTGCTTCATCAAGGCGTTTCTGGCAATGCCGTTTGAGTTCTGTTCCACGCTCATAGGCGGCGACAGCATCATCTAACGATACATCACCACGTTCCAGCTTCTCAACGATTGTTTCCAGTTCTTTTAATGCAGCTTCAAAGCTCATTTCATCTGCGGCATGTGCCATGTTCTTTCCTTTCCTGCTATGGGCGCTTATGGTGATACCGTCTGGGCAATGATCTTGACAATTTCTGTAATACACTTTCTGACCTGTGGGTCTTCAACAGAATAATAACTGCGCACCAGTTCCAGCGTTTCACGCCTTGCCAATGGGTCTTTCATCTGGGCATCTATGTTCATTTTAAAATCAGAAAAGGCAATTTGCCGTGGTGAGTTTGATTTTGTTGCGCTCGACATATCATAAAAAAAATAACTAATATCAACATCCAGTAGCTGGCTGATATCCCAAAGCCGTGATGCGCTCACCCGATTTGATCCACGTTCATATTTCTGCACTTGCTGAAAGGTAACGCTTAAACCATGAGCTAATTGTTCCTGACTGAAACCAAGCAATGTCCGCCGCGACCGAATCCGTTGTCCAACATGCACATCAATAGCGTTATGATTGGTAACGCCATAATTCGTATCAACTGTTTTTTTGCCTTTATTATCTACCATATCAAATCTGCTAGTTTTCTTATCGATCAGCCTTTACCATGCCTGTCGATATGAACCATCAGGCTATCATTTGCTTCATCAGCCATTATTGCTTGCCATAATATAAAACTCAAGCCTCATAGCGAAAACCCCTTTCCATTAACTTCTATGGTTTTCCCATCCTTTTAGCTGGGAGAAAAGGCCTGACTATAATGAAGGCGTGATATCATCAAGCGCATGTAGCAAGGCGCTTAAAATCCCCGGCTCAAAAGCGGAATGACCAGCATCATCAATCATGGTGATCTGTGCTGATTGCCATTTTGACGCAAGAGAACTGGCAGAAAACGGGGGGCAAATCACATCATGCCTTCCCTGAATAATATAGGCAGCCTTGCCTTCCAGCCGATCAATATGTGAAAGGATATAATCGGGCGGCAGAAAACAGTTATTGTCAAAATAATGTGCCTCTAGTCGTGCCAGACTTAACGCCATTCGGCCACCACCATTCCGCATCTCTGCCTTAAGTGTCGCGCAGGAGTTTTCATAAGCAGACCAGTGTTCGGCCGCTATCATGGCTACGGCCTGATCGGGGTCAGATAATCGCCGCAGATAGGCTACCAGAATATCGTCGCGTTCATCTTCAGGAAGAAAATGGCTAAATCTTTGCCAGGCTTCGGGATAAAAGCGGCGCATATCATATAAAAACCAGTCAATTTCCTGCCTTGTGCCCAGGAATACGCCTCGCAAGACAAAGCCCAGACAATGTTCAGGGTGGCGAATACCATAAACAAGGGATAGGGTTGCTCCCCATGAACCACCAAAAACGATCCAGCTATCAATGCCTAATTTCAACCTGATACGTTCAATATCAGCCACCAGATGATCTGTTGTATTATGTTCTATTGATGCAAATGGTCGGGATTGCCCGCATCCACGCTGATCAAATAAAATCGCCCGATATCTGTCAGGGTTAAACATACGCCGATGCATGGCAGACACCCCTGACCCGGGGCCACCATGAAGAAAAATAACAGGGATACCGTCTGGATTGCCGCATTCCTCGACATAAAGGACATGCCCATCATCTGTATCTACACGATGTCTGGCAAAAGGCGTAACAGGCGGGAAAAGGCGATCAAACTGATCTGATGAACGCATAAGCGGTCTTCTCTATTATGTCAGGTAAGGCAAATCGCTAATTTCGGGCACACGCTCCTCAAGGCTGATGCGTATCTTTTTGAGCGCCCTTGCTTCAAGCTGGCGGACTCTTTCCTTACTTACCCCAAAATCAATTCCTAATTCTTCCAATGTTGATCCTTCGTCATTAAGCCTTCGACGCTGGATGATCATTTTTTCCCTATCAGGCAAATCATTAAGCGCATCATTGAGCCAATCGGACAATGTATCCGCATCAGAAGATGTCATGACTGTCATCTCAGGATTCGGGCGGTCATCAACCAGAAAATCCTGTACGGAATTATCACCATTTTCACCAATCACGGCATTCAATGAAGAATCCGAACCGGACATTCGCATTTCCATATGCTGAACGTCGTTGATGGATACACCAATGATATTTGCGATTTGCTGACGGCCTTCGTTAGTAAGAGCCCCGCCATCTACTTCGCCGATACGGGCGCGCAAACGTCTTAATTTGAAAAAGAGGGATTTATGAGCTGATGTCGTCCCTGTCCGCACAATAGACCAGTTCCGCAGGACGTAATCCTGTATAGATGCTCTGATCCACCAGACAGAATAGGTAGAAAACCGCACTTCACGTTCAGGATCAAAACGGTTCGCGGCTTGCATGATGCCGATATTGCCTTCCTGAATCAAATCACCAAGAGGCAGACCATAATGTCTGAATTTAGAAGCAATGCTGATAACAAGACGAGAATAAGCCATGACCAGCTTATGCATGGATCGCTCGCAACGATCATCACGCCATTTGGTTGCCAGAACTAACTCTTCTTCACGTTCAAGCAAATCTTCGCGCATGACACGGCGAATATACTCATTATCGTGATTTACCGCATCGCGGTTACTTTCCTCGCCCATATTCAACCCTAACTTAATTTTATATACTTTAACTTATTTAGAGAGATAAGCCTGAAGCATCATAGGTCAAGAGCATCTTATCATTATTTTTTTATGCTGCATCCATTAATAGCTCAAGCTTGTCAGCGGCGGCCGTTTGATCAATCTGCTCAATCGCCGCAAACTCACGCGCCAGCCGTTCCAATGCCGCCTGATACATTTGTCTTTCACTGTAAGACTGTTCTGTCTGATTTTCACGCCGACGCAAATCCCGCACAACCTCGGCAATAGATACAGGATCACCGGATCTGATCTTATCATCATAGACTTTGGCACGCTTTGACCACATATCCCGACGTGATTTTGCCTTACCTTTCAACGTAGTAATGGCTTCTTCCATCTGTTTTTTGGATGATAATGTTCGTAAACCAAGGCTTCTTGCTTTTTCTAATGGCACTCGCAACGTCATGCGATCCTGTTCAAATCTAACAATAAGAACATCCATTTCCATTCCGGCAATGGTTTGCTGTTCTGTTCCGAGAATGCGCCCAACACCATGTGTCGGATAGACGACAAAATCATTTGCATTAAACTCAATATCGGTTTTTTTAGTCTTGCTGGCCATTGATCTTCCTGTTCTTTAAAAAATACCATAAGCTGAACTACTTCAGCAAAGGGGATATTAAAACAATATTCTATTACATTGTTTTGTTTGGAACATTGTTTTAGCTAATCAGCGCGTTTGCATATTAGCCATGCTCAAAATGCACTAAGGCACCAAGTAAATATTGTACCATAAATAATACCATTTTGGAAGTCTGGCATGCCAAGGCGTCAGCTCAAAGGCTGTTTGGATCCATTATTCTTTCAAATCTGCAGATATGATTAAGCATCACCCGTGCCAGGACGATCAATGAAATGGCTTTCAAACTTGCCTTCCATCTCACGATATTTATCAGCATCTTCGAGCGGGTCTTTGCGCCGGGTAATATTTGGCCATGCTTCCGATTTTTCGGTATTAAAGGCAATCCAGGCGTCCGCCCCCTGATCTGTATCAGGTAAGATCGCTTCCGGTGGACATTCCGGTTCACAAACACCGCAATCAATGCACTCATCCGGATGAATCACAAGCATATTTTCCCCTTCATAGAAACAATCTACCGGGCATACCTCGACACAATCCGTATATTTACAGCGAATACATTTATCATTCACGATATATGTCATGATGAAACATCCTTATTTATTTTCGTTTCTTTTATTAACGAAACCCGCACAGCGTGGCAACAGACAATTTATCGCATCAGCCGGTCAATAGCACGCCTGTCTTTTTTCGTTGGTCTTCCACTTCCCGGATCACGGCTAACCCCTGACAGCACCTTATCTATTTTGGTTTCAGTTGCTGGTTTAGGGGGATCAAGATCATCATAAAGTAGAACTGCTTCAACTGCTGGGCGGCGATATTGCGCCAAAGCTTTGATACGGATAATCCTGATTGCATTGCCTTGCGGAAAGGTAAGCACCATGCCGGGCCTGGCCTGCCTATGTGGTTTAGACATGATATCGCCGTCCACACGCAAGCGGCCACCGGAAATCAGCCTTCCGGCCATCGCTCTGGTTTTGAAAAATCGCGCCGCCCACAGCCATTTATCCAGCCGCATTGCGATGATATCATCCGCCGGCATTATTTTGCTTTAAGTTTTGCCAGAACAGCAAAAGGTGAGTTCGGGTCAATGGGCTTGTTAGTAGGCGATTTATGCGCCGATTTATTTGGCCGGCCTGTTGCGCCATCCCCTGCGCCACCTCTGCCTGAACCTCTGGCATTATTTCTGGCATTATTTTTTCTGGAATGGGGTATTGCATCCGGTGATGAAGCCTTGGCAGGACTTCTCTTTGCTTTTGCCGGGCGTTCAAACAATGCAATCGCGGGCTTTTCAGGGTCTTCACTGGCTTCTTCACCAGATTTAATGAATCCTAGGTCTTCGATCATGATCTGCATCTGATCACGGGTGGCTCCAGCAAGCGAAAGCATCTCTTCGGTGATACGGAATACGCCTTTACGCGATTCTGATCTGATTACGGCGGCTAGACGTTCTGCCATATCAACCCGCATGACACGGCCACCAATCCGGCGATATCCTGTTGCTTGCCAATAGCTATCGCTAACCCCTTCAACATGATCAATAGCCACGCGGCCTGCCGGTGGTGGCCCGGCTTCGGGGAACTCCCCATGATAAAGGCTGAATAATAATGCCGTGATTTCAATCTGTGCCGGTTTCAGCAAATCCGGCATAAACAGCATGTCTACGCCAATCCGGACACCAGCCTTGGCAAGTTGACGCTTGCCATCTTCGTCCAGTTTCTGCACCAGATCAGCAACCTGTCGGCGCGGCAAAACACCTAATGCTTCAAAAATCTGAAAAGCAATGCCACGCGCCATTCCTGTCAGGTTTTCATCAAGCAATCCATATAATTTTTCCAGCTTTTGTTTTGGCATATCAGCGGCAAATCGATTCAGCCTGTCGGTGACTATCTTGAGCTGATCACCTTCCAGCATCTGGCTTGGTTTTGCTTCTGCTTTTGGCTGATCTATCCTATGCCCCTTACCAAGAAAACCGATAACAGATTCACGCCAGATAATATGGCCCTGATGATTGAGATGAAAAGCCGCATCAGCACTTGCGGCTACGGCCTGAACACGCCGACGAATTTCATCGGTCAGTCCCTTTCTGGCGGCGGCAATAATCGGTTTTTCGATATCACCTTCGGAAAAAGAGGGCGTGAAGGTAAAGCCGTCAAGTTTTCCTACTTCTTCGCCTTCTACGAGAACGGTACCATCTGCTCTAATTGCACAAACCAACTGGTCATTATCCTTTAATCTACGCGACAAAATTGCCGCTCTTCTATCAACAAAACGCTGGGTCAGATTAGCATGCAGACAATCAGAAAGCTTATCTTCGATATGTTTCGCTTCTTCCTGCCATGATGAGCTTCCATCAACCAATGCGCCGACAGAAGACCCAATCCAAGCCGAACGATGAGTAATATATGTCCAAGTGCGTATATGGGCAAGTCGCGTCATGATGGTATCGATATCACCATCTGTCCGGTCAAGTCGGCTAATCTGGGCGGCAACCCAGTCATTAGGCAATGTTTCACCCCGCACCAGATGACCATACATTCTTGCCAGCATGGTCATATGACTATCTGTATAGGTTTTCTGAAAATCCGGAACCTGTGCAATTTCATAGAGAAGTTCAACATTTTTCTGGCCATGTGCCATGACCCGAACATCTTCACTTTCCAGCAAACTGAGCAGGGTGAGATGATCTTCGGCATCACCCTTCCGGGTCAGCATAGCGTGATCAGGCGGGGCATCCAGACTTCTCAGCAGATGATCAGGTGACCGGAAATCCAGATTGGAATTGCGCCAGTATACCCCATTGAGAAAGGGGAATCGGTGATCTTCAATAGCGGCGATAACCTCATCTTCGAATAACGGGCAGGTATCGGTTACGCCAAAAGTGCCATCTTTGGTATGACGCCCAGCACGGCCGGCGATCTGTGCCAGCTCGGCGGCTGATAAAGCGCGGGTGCGGCGCCCATCAAATTTGGCACTACCGGCAAGGGCAACATGATCAATATCCATATTCAGCCCCATGCCAATCGCATCTGTTGCCACCATGTAATCGACTTCACCCGACTGGAACATCTCAACCTGCGCATTTCGGGTGCGCGGGCTTAACGCTCCCATAACAATCGCGGTACCGCCACGCTGGCGACGGATCAGTTCAGCCAGTTGATAGACCTCGGCAATACTAAAGACCACCACGGCTGACCGGCGCGGCAGACGGGTGACTTTTTTCTGGCCTGACCAGTTTAGTCGCGACATGCGTTTGCGGATGATAATTTCAATCCCCGGATAGAGCGATTCCAGCACACGGCGGATTGTTTCCGCCCCTAATAGCAAGGTTTCCTGATAGCCTCTGGCATTCAGAATACGGTCAGTGAACACATGACCACGTTCGGGGTCTGCTGCTAATTGGACTTCATCTATTGCCATAAAGGCGACACGGCGATCTAGCGGCATGGCCTCAACCGTGCAGAGAAAATAGCTGGCCTTTTCCGGGATGATTTTTTCCTCGCCGGTGATAAGCGCGACTTTTTCAACGCCAAGCCTTGCCACCGCCCGATCATAATTTTCCCGTGCTAACAGCCGCAACGGGAACCCTATCATCCCCGACGCATGGCCATACATCCGTTCCATGGCATAATGTGTCTTGCCGGTGTTGGTTGGCCCCAGCACAGCAATAGGTGTTGGATGGATGGATGACATAGTGAAAAACTCAAACGCAGAATAATCACCGGATTATGCCTGATTCCGCCACAAGTGGAAAGACTTAACGCAAGGGGGTATATCTGTTTTGGTGGTCAGTAAAATAACCTAGATTATTGTTTAACCGATAAATATTTACATTTTGTAAACAATAAATTTGACTTAAAGCCTATTACGGTTAGATTAGTTATCAGAGCTTCGGCCTGTGGACTGTTGTTTGACTTAGGTCAATTGTAGTGGTTGCACGGGGCTTTACCTCTTTTTTTATATAATCTCTGTCTTTTATCTTGCTTTTGGTCTGGCTGTATATGGATCAGGAACAAATATAATGCCATAACTCTTTAAGGTTTTACCTTCTTTAAAAACATCTCCTGAAAACTGAATTTTTCCACATCTTCCAGCAAAGCGTTCATGTATCTCATCTCTTAGAGCGCCATCGAAATTCCATTCTCCTCTCCTAAAACCCCAGTTAATGCAATAAAGGCAAATATCTGCCGCCTGAACACAGGGGCTTAATCCAGAATCAACAAATATTGGAGAGGGAACAATCCATTTTGATCGTTTTTTCCCGTTTCTAGTCTTAGTATAATAGTTTTCTAGATTATTTATAAACTTTCTATCATTTTTTACTTCTGTCTGATCCATAATTATAAGACCTGATTCTTTCTTTCCTTCGAGAAAATAGAAAAATCTCTCTTGAAGGAAACCGTGATCCTTTCTAAGAAAGTCATTAAACTCTACATCCCATTTCTGCTTGATACCGCGAGGGATACAAGAAGCAAATAATTTTGCATCATATTTTTCAAGTAACCTAAATACTTCATCTGCCATCATCAAACTGGCTTGGCCGTATGCCGTATAGTCTATTCGTAATGAAACTTTTTCTTTAGACAAAAACCGCCTTACACCATTATGCCTTTCAATTTTTGTTTATGTTTTTTCTTGTTCTGACCACTTAAAACGATCTTTCCTTAAAAGTCTGGCACCTTTAATTTCTGTACCATATTCTGATAATTTTACCCCAAAGCAAATTTGTTCAGATTTATTATAATCCTGAATAAAACTCCAAATTTTGCTTGAATGGATTACTATGCCGCCCCGGACTTCTAGAGGAGTATTCTTATGATCATGGCCGCTTTCATCGCAGAAAAAAAGCCAACTCATAGAACGCCGTTGTTAAACCCAATTAATGGTGCACGACCATTTTGATTTTTCATATTTTTGAGAACACCAGATTTCCGGAGTTTTGCAATGGCTCATCTTACGTCATATTGCCATGTATAAAACAAATCACCTGAATTCCTTAATTTAGTTTCATATTTAAGCCAGATAAAAGATGCTATTTCAACATTAGTTGCTTGACCATTTTTTGCTCGAACGGCTTCAATTACGAACTCACCTAATTCCTGCCTAGTCAACATGTTTATCCCCACAATATTATTTTAATTCTTCTAGATTATTTTAATGCTTCTAGTTTTTGTGATGCCCAGAACAGAATACACAGCAAGTCTTAACAAACCGTTAACGCAAGGCAAAAAAATCCCTCACCTGTCAGTATACAAGTGAGGGATCATCATTTAAATTTTACATATGGTCGGCTATTGTGTCATCACGCCGCCAGGCTACGCAACACATAGGGCAGAATGCCGCCATTCCGGTAATATTCCGCTTCGCCTTCGGTATCAATCCGGCAAAGAAGCGGCACCTCTTCTGTTGTGCCATCTGCCCGATGAATGATCAAAGTCACCGTCATTTTGGCCGTCACGCCATCATCCAGCCCGATCAGATCAAACACTTCATCACCCGTAATGCCCAGCGACTCCCGTGTTGTCCCATCCATAAATTGCAGGGGCAGAACCCCCATCCCGATCAGGTTAGACCGGTGGATACGTTCAAAGCTTTCGACAATAACCGCTTCAATCCCAAGCAAAGCCGTGCCCTTGGCCGCCCAGTCGCGGCTTGACCCTGTGCCATATTCCTTACCGCCCATCACGATCAACGGAACATTTTCCGCATCATAGCGTTGCGCCGCATCATAAATCGGAATTTCCTGGCCATCCGGCATATGAGTCATTCCACCGGTTGTGCCGGGGGCAAGTTCATTACGCAGACGGATATTAGCAAAGGTGCCACGCATCATCACTTCATGATTACCACGCCTTGAACCATAGGAATTGAAATCCACCGGCCGCACCTGATAATCACTAAGATAATCACCAGCAGGACTATCGCGGCGAATACTCCCAGCAGGAGAGATATGATCCGTGGTTATGGAATCCCCCAGTTTCGCCAGCAGTCTTGCGCCAGTAATATTTTTCACCCGGCCGGGATCTACCGCCATGGTCATACCTTCAAAATATGGCGGATTACGCACATAGGTTGACCCATCATCCCAGTCAAAGGTCTGGCTGGTCGGAGCTTCAATAGCGCGCCATTCTTCGGTGCCAGCAAAAACATTGCTATAACGGCTAGCAAACATTTCAGGCGTAACCACGCTTTCCATGACCGATTTAACCGTTGCATTGTCTGGCCATATATCTGCCAGATAGACAGGATGACCATCCTTATCCATGCCAAGCGGGTCTTTGGTGATATCCAGCCGCATATGCCCGGCCAAAGCATAGGCAACAACCAGTGGCGGGCTGGCCAGATAATTCGCAATAACATCCGGACTGACCCGTCCTTCGAAATTCCGGTTACCAGATAATACCGATGCCACCACCATATTATTTTCGTTAATCGCCGTCGAAATATCTGTCGGCAAAGGCCCGGAATTACCAATGCAGGTGGTACATCCATACCCCACCAGATTAAATCCGAGTGCATCCAGATCATCCTGCAAGCCGGCCGCATTGAGATAATCCGTTACCACCTGACTGCCGGGGGCGAGTGACGTTTTCACCCATGGCTTGACCGTCAATCCCCGCTCACGCGCGGCGCGTGCCACTAATCCTGCGGCTACGAGTACCGAAGGGTTGGACGTATTGGTGCATGACGTAATCGCCGCAATGGTCACGTCGCCTTCAGTGAGTTCAAAATCCTGATTAGGAACAGCAACCGTTTGAGGAGTACTATGGCCAGCATCGGCAATAGCCTTTGCAATTGAACTGGCGGCATCAGTAAGGGCGACCCGATCCTGCGGGCGTTTTGGCCCTGCTAGTGATGGCACGATACTATCCAGATCAAGTTCAAGCATATCCGTGAATTGTGGATCAGCCATGCCCGGATCACGCCACATGCCCTGTGCCTTTGCATAGGCTTCTACCAGTGCGATATTATCAGCATCACGCGCTGTTAAGGTCAGGTAATTGATTGTTTCCTGATCAATGGGGAAAAACCCGCATGTTGCCCCATATTCTGGTGCCATATTGGAAATCGTCGCACGATCCGCCAAGGATAGTTCGTCCAGCCCATTGCCGAAAAACTCAACAAACTTGCCGACAACACCTTTCTGGCGCAACATTTCTGTAATGCGCAAAACTAAATCTGTTGCTGTCACACCGTCTTTCAGCTTTCCTGTCAACCGCATGCCAATAACATCAGGTACCAGCATGGATATCGGCTGGCCGAGCATGGCTGCTTCTGCTTCAATACCGCCAACACCCCAGCCAAGCACAGCCATGCCGCCAACCATCGTGGTATGGCTATCCGTGCCAACACATGTATCCGGATAAGCAATCCTTTTCCCATCTTGTTCATTCGTCCAGACAACTTTAGCCAGATATTCCACATTCACCTGATGACAAATACCAGTGCCCGGCGGGACAACCCGAAAGTTTTCAAATGCCTGACTTCCCCAGCGTAAAAATGTATAGCGTTCTTTGTTACGCTCCATTTCAAGGCTGACATTACGGCCAAAGGCATCAGCGTCACCAAAATGATCTACCATGACCGAATGATCAATCACCAGATCAACCGGCGACAACGGATTAATGCGTTTCGGGTCACCCCCAAGCGCAACCATTGCATCCCGCATGGCTGCCAAATCTACCACCGCTGGCACGCCGGTGAAATCCTGCATCAGGACGCGGGTCGGGCGATAGGCTATTTCCTGTTCAGCCTTTTGACCATCACCCATGGATGCCAGAGTTTCGATGCTTTCGGCTGTAACGGTATCGCCATCTTCGTGACGAAGAAGGTTTTCGAGCAAAACTTTGCGCGAAAATGGCATAGCGGCAATAGATGGAAAGCGATCTTCCAGTGCTACCAGCGAAAAATAGTCATAGGTTTTACCATTAACATTCAACTGGCGTCGTGATTGATCACGATAAACACTGTTGTGATTTGATTGTGAATTAGACATGAATATCCCCCATTCATTAAAGCTCTGATGCTGTCATTTTTATGCAAATCCACCATGTTTCCGGCCAAATAAACAGCCTTTATAAAGAAAGCTGTTGATATAAAGCCTTTAGAAACAGCCATTAGGAACAACATGGCAGTCAAGCATATCAAATCGGCTAGCCGGGGAGCGCCCCGATACTCATTTCAACATATGAGAACCAGTCAGGCGCCAATTATAACAAACAATTCCCCCTTGAGAACCCCCTCGACACATCATGCCGCATCTATGGCCAGATCATGATATATTGGCGCCTGATTGCCATGTTGGGATGGTGATGGTAAACCATAACGGCATCATTTAAGTTCATCTGCTGGTTTGAGCCATAAGCCTATGACCCCTTTGCCCCATCATCACCAGTCCCATCATCGCCTTATGATTGATGATATGGCCATTAATCGCGGTGGAGTTAATCTGATTGAAGGCCTTCATCTTGAGCTTGATGCTGGCCAGATTATGTTTCTGCGTGGGGCAAATGGAAGTGGCAAAACCACTTTTTTGCGAGGACTAGCACGGCTGATTCCATTAACCCATGGCCAGTTTGCCATTAATGGCATTATCAATACGTCTGATCAGACGGCATTTATGCGACAATTGATTCTGATCGGGCATCGTAATGCCGGTCTGGAACATCTGAACGTGATAGATTCGCTTCGGCTGATGGCTAGCCTGATGGATATGGAACCAAGCCAGCAAGAGATACTAGCCGCCCTTGATCATATGGGTATCCGTAAGATAGCCCACCGCCAGATCAGTCATCTATCAGCCGGACAGCAACGTCGACTGGCTCTGTCCAGATTGGCTTTAGCTAACAAAACCCCACATCGGCTATGGCTGATTGATGAGCCGTTTAATGCACTGGATGATATAGCGACAAAACAGCTTTGTGAGCTGATCAACACATATTGCAAAAATGGCGGCAGTGCTGTGATCAGCGGGCATGGGAATATGCCGCTTTCGCCAGATATCACCCTGACTCTGGGCACAAAACCAGAAGGTGAGCTGTCATGAATGCGATGATCAGGCCATGCCTTGCTGTTATGATAGCTGATATGCGGTCAGCTTTGCGCTATCCTGCGGATATGTTATCAGGGTTAAGTTTTTTTATCATGATCACTACCCTTGTGCCGCTTGGGCTAGGTTCTGATCAGGAAGAACTGGTGCGCATTGCCCCTGCTATCATCTGGATTTCTGTTATGCTGGCAAGTCTGCCACAAATGGACAGGCTATTTTCCCGCCATGCCAAGGACGGCGTGCTTGAACAAATGCTGGTAAGTCCAGCCCCAATGACCATGCTGATGCTTGCAAAAATCATTGCCGCATGGATCATCATTATCCTGCCCCTGATTCTTGCCGCCCCGATACTGGGATTGATGTTTGGATTACCAGCTAATCTACTGGCTGTCATGCTTGGCTTTCTTGCCATGGGGGGATTATGTCTGGTGCTGATTGGTAGTATGGCCGCCGCATTAGTTCTGGGATCACGGCAAAGCGGTATTTTTACCGCTATTATTGTTCTGCCGCTTTCCATGCCTGTGCTTATTTTTGGTGTTGCCGGTATTTCAGCCATGCAAACAGGTGATGATATAACCGGCCATATGATGCTTCTGGCAGCATTAATGCTGGTTTTACTTGTGCTATCACCACCAGTAACGGCGGCAGCTATCCGCTTTTCCGAAGAATGAAAATAGCTTCATCCATGACTTGCCAGAAAAGGCTTGTGGCATGACATCGCATATGGCTTTTCCCCTAGCATTTAATCCATTAAAGTAATCATATGTTTGATTATTTTGCTAATCCGACGCGTTTCCGTAGAATCACTGCCGCATTATTGCCCATGGCAGTGGTCGTATCAGCTATCGCATTCAGCATCGGGTTATATCTGGCCTTTTTTGGATCACCTGCTGATTATCAACAAGGCGAAACGGTCCGCATTATGTATATCCATGTGCCGGCCGCATGGATGGCTATGCTATGCTACCTGCTGATGGCATTATCGGCCGTTTTCTATCTGGTATGGCGGCATCCTCTGGCAGATATCGCCGCACGCGCCATGGCTTTACCGGGGGCAGGTTTTGCCCTGATCACCTTATTAACCGGATCATTCTGGGGGCGGCCAATGTGGGGGACATGGTGGGTATGGGATGCACGGCTGACGTCTATGCTGATCCTGTTTTTCCTCTATCTGGGATATATGGCACTAGCAGATGGTTTTGAACGTGCCGAACGCGGAAGCAAACCAGCCAGCCTGTTATTGCTGGTCGGGGTGATCAATCTGCCGATTATCAAGTTTTCCGTTGATTGGTGGAATACCCTGCATCAGGGTACCAGTGTGTTGCGACTGGATGGACCCAGTATTGACCCCGCTATGCTTAAACCCCTCCTCATTATGGCGCTCGCCATGCTTGGCTGGTTTATTACCGTTACTATCTTGCGCATGAACAGCCTGATCATGCGCCGACGTATCACCAATCTGGAAGCAAGAAAGGCATGGTCATGACCGATTTCTTTGCCATGGGCGGATATGCTTTTTATGTATGGTCTTCTTGGGCTATTGGCGTGGTGGTGCTGATTGCCATTACCTGGCATAGCCTTAGCAGCGTAAAAATAACCCGTGCAGAATTGAATATTCTGGAAAACCCTGAACCTGAACATCAAGGTGAATCTGATGCGTGATTTAAGCCCAAAAGCAAAACGCGGTATTGCGATTGTGATGGTATTATCAGCCCTTGGTCTAGCCGCCATGTTGGTGCTAAACGCGCTTCGTGATCATGTTGTGTTTTTCTATGGCCCTTCAGACATTCTGGAAAAGGCTGGCAAAGGGCAGGTTGTCCGGTTGGGTGGGCTAGTTGCCGAAAACAGCATAACAACATTACCTGATGGCACTGGCTTCATCATTACCGATGGCAATAAAGCGATTAATGTTGTGTATTCCGGCATTCTTCCTGATCTATTCAGGGAAGGACAGGGTGTCGTCACCGAAGGCATATTGGAAGCTGATCTTTTTCGCGCCAATACTGTGTTGGCCAAGCATGATGAAACTTATATGCCAGCCGAAGTGGCCGATATGCTGAAAGAACAAGGCGTCTGGAAAGGGCAGGAATAGTGTTGCACCTGACCGAAATTGGACATTTTACCCTGGCATTGGCCTTTGCGCTTTCCATTATTCAGAGCATTATGCTGTTTCAAGGCAGCAGAACCGGTGATCTCACATCCATAAAACTAGGCTGGCTATCAGCTCATCTTACATTTGTCATGGTGGCTAGCAGTTTTGTCATACTGACTCTGGCCTTTATCCAGTCTGATTTTTCCGTTGCGTTAGTTGCCTCACATTCGCATTCACTAAAACCCCTGCTTTACAAGATATCTGGCGTCTGGGGTAATCATGAAGGGTCATTGCTATTATGGGTACTGATCCTGACCTTTTTCGGAACCCTCATGGCGTCCCGATTAAAACAGCTTACAGATGGGCAATCAACCATGGGCTATGCGCTTTCGGTGCAAGGCATGATTGTGATCGCGTTTATCGGGTTAATTCTTTTTACCTCTAACCCGTTTCTTCGCCTGACCGTTCTGCCTGATGATGGCAATGGGTTAAACCCCATCCTGCAAGACCCCGGTCTCGCCTTTCATCCGCCCATGCTTTATCTGGGATATGTTGGGTTATCGGTTGGATTTGCCTTTGCTGTTGCCGCGCTGATTGAAGGCCGTGCTGATGCAAACTGGGCAAAACTTGCCCGCCGCTGGGTATTGATTGCGTGGTCGGCATTAACAGCAGGCATTGCTCTGGGCAGCTGGTGGGCATATTATGAACTTGGCTGGGGGGGCTGGTGGTTCTGGGATCCGGTGGAAAATGCCTCACTTATGCCCTGGCTGGTTGCAACTGCGCTGATCCATTCCCTGAATGTTGTTGAAAAACGGAATCTCTTTCATAGCTGGACGGTGCTGATGGCTATTATGGCTTTCGGGCTTAGCCTGATTGGTACTTTCATTGTTAGATCAGGATTGCTGACATCTGTGCATGCTTTCACTAATGACCCGACGCGGGGGCTGGTTATTCTGGTGATTATTCTGATTGCGGTGGGGATACCACTATTATTATTCGGCTGGCGTGCTGGCATGTTAGCTCGTGATCAGGCTTTTGAATCCCCTTCCCTGATCAGCCGCGAAACCGCACTTCAGGCCAATAATCTGTTACTGGTGGTTACATCGGCAACAGTTCTGGTTGGTACGATCTACCCTCTGATTATTGAAGCTGTGAATGGCGCCCGTATTTCTGTTGGCCCGCCCTTTTTTGAAGCATCAGTAGGCCCTTTGCTTGGACTGATGCTAATCTTTATGCCTGTGGCACCATTACTGGCCTGGCGACATGCCCGCGGAAAAACCATCACCCCTTATCTGTTACCAATGCTTCTGGTCACTATTTTGGCAGGTATACTCGTTATCATGCTTATTCAGAATATCAGCATTTTTGCTCTGGCAACATTGGGGCTTGGTATCTGGGTGATTAGCGGCGTTCTTGCTGATATCTGGGTGATCATGGGTGGCCGCAATATATCTATCCGTAATGGATTCAGGCGACTGGCAATGGCATCCCTACCCCGTATCGGCATGAATGTAGCGCATCTAGGGGTTGCTATTTTCACAATTGGTGTTGCCGGAGTTAGTTTCTTTGACAGTGAAACCATTACCCGTATGCAGATTGGTGACAGCCTGACCAATGGCAATAATACCTTTACGCTGGCAAAGGTAGAACCCATAGATGGTCCTAATTATACGGCAATAGCCGCTACCGTCATCATGACTGGTAAGGGAAAAGATCAAACGACCCTGACAAGTGAAATCAGACGGTATCCCGTCGCACGAAGCCAGACAACGGAAGCGGCCATCACATCCGGCCTGCTTGGTGATATCTATATTGTCTATGGTGGCGGCTCGGCAGATGATGGATTTGTCATTCGCATTTATGAAAAACCACTGATTACATGGATATGGGGCGGGGCAGGATTGATGATGCTCGGTGGATTATTAGCCATGGGGACAAGACGTGCAAAATTATCATCATCAACGGCATATGCATGACAGGATAATAGCGCATGAAATCTAGGCTAACGTTTTTTGTTCCGATCATCCTTTTTCTGCTTTTTGTGGTGGTATCCTTCTGGGGGCTATATGCCATCACAACTGGCCAGCGAAGCACCAGCGATATCGGCTTTTCCATGGAAGGACAGTCTATCCCTGCCATTTCCCTGCTTTCTCTGGATAAACAGACAACAGACGAACCCCCGCTTGATCTGGCCGACTGGCAGGGTAAGGCCTATGCCATTAATGTCTGGGCATCTTGGTGCCCCCCATGTCGCGCCGAAGCACCGGCTATACATCAATTATCAAAATCATTACCTGTATTGGGGATTAATCAGCGGGACAAATACGAAGATGCCATGGCCTTTCTTGACCAATTCGGTAATCCCTATCAACAGATAGGCGTTGATCCTGATGGTAAGGCCAGTATTTCCATTGGCGTGCAGGCACTACCCGAAACATTGATCATTGCCCCTGATGGACGCATTATCCTGCATCATAGAGGCCCCATCTTTGCCAATGAATTAGAGGGCTCTGTTCGTGATGCCCTCACGTCGCTTGGGATCAATCCATGATGATCAGATTATCCAGATTAAAGGGTCTGATCGCATTCATCATGATAACAGCAGGTATGGTGATACTGTCATCATATCCCCCGCAAACAGCGCAAGCCATTTTGCCCGAAGAACAGATGGCAAATCCTGTTGATGAGGCACGAGCCCGTCAGCTAGCCGCCGAATTGCGCTGTCTGGTTTGCCAGAATCAGACCGTTGATGATAGTGATGCTGATTTTGCTATCACCATAAGAAGCATTATCCGTGATCAGATTACCATCGGGAAAAGTGATGATGATATTCTGGATTTTCTGCGTCAACGATATGGTGACTACATTCTTTTTAATCCGCCACTAAATGGCATGACTGTCCTTTTATGGTTAGCGCCTATTATTCTGCTTATTATGGGCGTTATCCTGATCATGCTGACACGCCCCAAAAACAGACAGCCTTCAATAAAGGAAACCCGTCATGATGGATAGCGGAATAAGCATCTGGATAACCGTAATCCTGATGGCCGCCGTGATGATCGGCGTCATGGCCTATCTTATGCGGGCGGCGGCAGGACAAGAACCCCATGGCGGCACCACTGGCGGCAAAACCTGGATTATTCTTATCGCTTTGCTGGCTGGCTCTGCAATTTATGGCATGCTTGGAAAACCGGATATGGCTGACGCACCGCTCTATCTGCGGGCAGATGAGCTCCAGAAAAAAGCGACGATTGAGGCGATGCAACAAGACTTCGCCAATAGCAATCTAGCAGAAGCAAGAAAGCAACTGGATGAAAATCCTGATGATATTGTTGCCATGCTCATGCTGGCAGAAGCGGCGGCGGCGGCAGGACAATATGATACTGAAATTGCGGCACTGGAACAGGCTCTGGATATCACTGGCCATCCGACCATTCGTTCCATGCTGGCAGAAGCATTGACCCGGCAAGCTGATGGTATTGTCACGGAACGGGCAGCGGATTTATTACTGGAATCATTAGCAGAACATCTGGATGACTGGCGGGCAGCTTATCTGTATGGTCTTTATCTCAGTCAGAATGGGAAAGAACAAGAAGCCATCATGATCTGGCAGGACCTTGGCAGACGTGCCAGCCGGGAACAAAATGGTGCTAGAATGCTGGAATTAGTCAACACTCAATTGCGGGATATGGCAGCAAGAACAGGCCAGCCCGAAGACGCGTTAATCATTAACCCTGCCAATGATGAACAATAGGGTCTAGCGTGACCGACCGCGGCGGCGTCCTGAACGACCTCCAGATGCGGCATTGTCATTGGCACCCATGCTTCTTTCCGGCATTTTCACTGCCGCTGATAATTTTTCATAAGGGTCAGTTTTATGCGGGATAGCCATCGCTTTGACAAAATGTTCCTGAAATGATGGTTCAACAGCCGTTTCAATCTTTTCGATATTGCGAACAATCTGTTCAACCTGCCGCCGCTGGCCTTTATTCAAAAGACATATAAGCGCTCCGGTTCCTGCCGAATTTCCAGCTGAACGCACATGATCCAGCTCACAATCAGGTATCATACCAAGCACCATGGCATATTTCGGTTCAATATGGGTGCCGAATGCCCCTGCCAGTACCACATCATCAACATGATCAATATCCAGTTTATCCATCAATAAACGGAAACCGGCATATAATGCTGCCTTGGCTAATTGAATGGCGCGAATATCATTCTGGGTAATGATGACGGTATCGGAAACCTGATAACTAAATGTACGGCCGTCTTCAATAATCCGCGGGGATAAACTGGCTTTGGTGCCATCAATGACCCCATCTTCGGTGATAATCCCTGCCAGATACATTTCCGATAATATTTCAATAATACCTGATCCACAGATGCCCGTAATCCCTGTTTGTGCTATGGCCGCATCAAATCCATCTTCATCTGACCATAAATCCACGCCAATAACACGAAACCGTGGTTCCAGTGTTTCCGGATTGATACGGATACGTTCAATAGCACCCGGGGCGGCACGCTGACCACTGCTGATCTGGGCGCCTTCAAAAGCAGGCCCCGTAGGTGATGACGCCGCAAGCAGGCGATCTTTATTTCCGCAAATAATTTCTGCATTGGTTCCAACATCCACAACAAGGGTCATGCCATCGTCCTGATCCGGACGTTCTGCCAGCGCAACTGCCGCCGCATCTGCACCAACATGGCCTGCAATACATGGCAGAATATATACCCGCGCCCCCGGATGAAGATTCAGATCAAGCTCACTTGCCAGCATTTCAGAAGATTCATCCATAGCCAGCGCAAATGGCGCACCGCCAAGTTCAATCGGGTCTATGCCAAGCACCAAATGATGCATCACCGGATTACCGACCAGCACCACTTCAATAATATCTTCAACTGCTATATTAGCCTGTTCAGCCGCGCCGGATAAAAGCTGTTGTAAGCCTTCACGAACAGATGCGGTCATTTCTTCTGCACCGCCTTCATTCATGAAGCCATAGGACACCCGGCTCATTAAATCTTCACCAAACCGGATTTGCGGATTCATAGCACCTGATGATGCCAGCACTTCACCACTATTCATATCACAGAGATGGGCCGACATAGTTGTGGAACCAATATCAATCGCCGCCCCGACGATCCGATCCTTTAGCCCCGGCCATATGCCAATAATCCGGTGGCCATCGCGTAAAGCTACCGTGACTTCCCATTTGCCTTTCCGCAGAACAGGTTGCAGAATCTGAAGAATATGCAAATCAGCTGATATATCTCCGGTAACACGATTTGGCCATTGTTCCTGTAATGCTTCGGCAATACGGCGCAAATCACCTGAAGGTTCATGCATGTCAGGTTCGCGTACGGTGATAAAGCAGAGGCGAGTAATAGCATCCACTTCAATCGCGCGTGTATCTGCTTCTTTTCTGACAACCTGAGCATGGACTTGAGAACTTGCCGGTACATCAATGACAGCATCTGCCAGCAATATGGACTGACAGGATAACCGCCGACCAGAATCAAGGCCGCGTTTTTCGGCGTATCTGTCTTCGACTTTTGAACGCTCTGATACGGATTCTTTTGATGATTGAATGCCATGTTTGGCAAAATCACCCTCACCCACAATTACCTGACAACGACCGCACATAGCACGGCCACCACAAACCGAATCTATATCAACGCCCAGGCTTCTGGCCGCCTGCAGAACCGTTGTCCCTGCTGGCACCTGCCCCTGACGACCTGAAGGGGTGAATACGATCTTTACCGATTTATCATCATGATCTGGCATGCGGTTTCATAGCTCCCTTAAGGGGATATGGCAAATTTCAAATTATGCTCTTCTGCGACGACGCTCACGATCACCGCGTGCGCCACGGCCTTCGCCTTCTGCCGCAGGTTCACGATATTTTTTGATCCAGCGGCGACATTCCGGGTCTGTGCCCATCATCACATCTGCCCCCATGATACCTGACATTTCTTCGGCGTGAAGCGGATTTAATATCGCTGAAGTCATTCCAGCACCAACAGCCATGGCCAGAAACGCGGCATTCATGCCATGACGATTAGGAAGCCCAAAGGAAATATTCGATGCCCCACATGTTGTATTGACCTTTAGTTCTTCGCGCAAACGCCGGATCAGTTCAAGCGCTGAACGGCCAGCCAGATTAATGGCACCAACGGGCATAATTAACGGATCAACAACAACATCTTCTCTTGGGATTCCGTAATCTTCGGCGCGCTCAACAATTTTCTTGGCAACATCGAATCTGACATTAGGGTCTTCGGAAATGCCGGTTTCATCATTGGAAATAGCAACAACTGCCGCACCATGTTTTTTAACTAGCGGCAATACCACTTCCAGTCTTTCTTCTTCCCCAGTGACGGAATTGACCAGTGCCTTACCCTGATAGACAGACAGACCGGCTTCAAGCGCTTCAACAATCGAGCTATCAATCGCAAGGGGCAGATCAACATTATCCTGAATAAGCTGAATACATTCGGCAAGGATTTTAGGTTCATCTGCCATGGGAATACCAGCATTGACATCAAGCATGGTAGCCCCTGCTTCAACCTGAGCCAGAGCATCAGATAGGACGCGTGAATAATCACCTTCAGCCATTTCGGCAGCTAGCAATTTTCGGCCTGTTGGGTTGATCCGTTCACCAATAATGCAGAATGGCTTTTCAAACCCGATTTCAATGTCTTTTTTATGTGAAGATACGCGAGTAATGGTCATATTGATCTCCTAGTGGTAACTTTCAGCTATCTGATATAGCGTGAAATAATAATAACTTATGATGCTTTACTATCGGCCTGTTCCAGGACCTGAAAACCGCCTTTCGGCAGCAGCTTCACCTGACCTGATGCTACCTGGGATGCCCATATGGCTGTCTTTGCCACACCACCAAACGGATAATAATGAAAATGCTGAAGCTTTGTTTCAGGATCACTGGCCATGGCTTCGGCAAGACCGGCAATCAACAGATGCGGCGATTGAACCGTTAACAGCTTTGTTACATTCCGGGCCTGCTTGGCAATGAACCGCATCGATGGGCCAATGCCGGAAATCTGGGCAAACCGGAACAGGGTTTTGATAGTTGCTGGCCCCGGTATGCCAATACGGATTGGTAGCATATTACCATCAGCACGAATGCGTTTTTCCCATTCCACCACGGCATCTGCATCGAAACAGAACTGTGTTTCGATATAGAGATCAAGCCCTTCCTTGCGGGCATATTCGTTTTTCCATGCCAATGCTTCAGCTAATTGATTATCATTGATATCCGGGCTTCCTTCGGGGTGACCGGAAACACCAATTTTGCGAATACCTGCTTTTTGAATGATGCCTGTTTCCAGCACTTCCATTGATGATGCAAACTCACCAACCGGATGGGTGACTCCGCCACCAATGATCAACACCTCATCAACATTGGCTCGTGATGTCATATCAGCCACCAGTTCTGCCAGTTGTTCTTTGGATTTTAGTGACCGTGCGGCGATATGCGGTACCGGAATAAGACCTGCATCGCGTAACCGTTTGGCAACATCAATCGTATCAACAGGATTAGTACCCGGCAGGAATGTCACGTTAACGGTTGTTCCTTCGGCAAGGATAGCGGAAAAATCTTCAATTTTAGCAGCGCCCGGTGGGGTTACTTCAATTGACCAATTTGCACCAGCCTTGGCAATTGCATCTATTGTGGCAGTCATGCGGGTTTCTCCTCAGACCAAAAGACTAAATCGTGATAAATGTTTAATAGGGTTTCATCCATAACATTGGCCAGATGACGGCAAACAGTCTCTTATTTGCGACAACACCATGATGTGGTTGCGGGGGTTTTCCGGAAAAACAGTTATGATGGCACATTCCTGATTATGTATTGAGACCGCCAGCGGCCACCAGTTTTGCCATTTTTTCCTGAGGATATTCCGCTTCAAGTTGGGAGGCCATGGCTTTCGCTTCTGCTTCCAGGTCATCGCCACATGGAACAGGGTCGGATTTCCGCCATTCCGCCAGATAATCATCCGTGCTATCAGCCCCATCACGCATGGCGGCAGCATCAATAGCAATGGCAAAACGTTGCGGCAACTCGACTTTCGCCTGTTGCCGCTTACGTCCGCGGCCTTCTTCGGCCACAACCTGTGCGGGGATATCGCGCCAGTATATAATGGTTAAGTTTGCCACGAAAATCAGGCAGCCGGTTTTTCGGCTACCATGGCTTTTGCTGTTTCAACAGCAACCGCGGCATCCCGACAATAGGCGTCAGCCCCGATAGATGAGGCAAAGGCTTCATTCAATGGCGCACCACCAACCAGAACGATGAAATCATCACGCATGCCCTTTTCAACAAGCGCATCAATAACGACTTTCATATATGGCATGGTTGTTGTCAGCAATGCCGACATGCCAAGGATATCCGGCTTGTGTTCTTCCAGAGCTTCGATGTAGTTTTCAACCGGATTATTGATCCCGATATCAATAACTTCAAATCCAGCCCCTTCCATCATCATGGAAACCAGATTTTTGCCGATATCATGGATATCGCCTTTTACCGTACCGATCACCATTTTGCCCTGCTGGGGAGCGCCTGTTTCGGCAAGCAATGGACGGAGAATCTGCATCCCTGCTTTCATGGCATTTGCTGCCATCAAAACTTCCGGGACGAAAAGAATACCATCGCGGAAATCAATACCGACAATCGTCATGCCTTCAACAAGGGCTTCCGTCAGAACACGATAAGGGGTCCATTCACGGCTAAGAAAGATATTAACAGCTTCGACGACTTCTTCCTGAAGACCATCATAAAGATCATCATGGATTTGCTGTACCAGTTCATCATCATCTAATTCTTCGAGTATGATATCATCTTCATCAGACATAACAGACCTCATTCAAAAGGTTAACATAATCACATTAGCTTCAATTTTCAAAAAACGATTAAAATAATTCCGACCTTTACTTATCTGGTTTCGGCATGATTATCATTTCCGCGCCTTCACATTATTTTTCTGTGGTGGCGTTACTATCCATATCCTTATGATATCGGTGAAGAATGACCATGATAACAATACCAAATAACAGTGAGATTCCCGTTAATCCAAATACCTTAAATGTAACCCATTGTTCTGTGGTCAGATTGCGCCACGCTATTTCATTGGCAACAGCCAGCATGACCATCATACCAACAAAACTAAAGGTTAGTTCACGCCAGACTCCTGAATCAGGGGGCATATTCAATTGTTCCATCATGGCTCTGATCGGATTATACCCCAGAATATAACCGCCCATGATAGCACCAGCAATGGCGAGGCTTGCCACCGTTGGCTTGATTTTGATATAGAACTCATCTTCCATCAGAATGGTCAAACCACCAAAAAACACCACCATGATACAGCCAATAGCCGCCATTTTCGGAATACGCCGTTCCAGATGCCATGACATCATCAGGGCCAGAATCGTTGCAATCACTAATGTCGCTGTTCCAGCATAAATGCCAAAAAAATAATTCACCCCAAAAAAGACAAGCAAAGGGCCAAATTCTAGCGCGGAACGCCATTTATTTTGTGTTGGTTTCATCATATCTGGTGGATTGGTATTATCTGCGCTCATGCTGCTTCCTTACATTCCCTATTAAGAATATCCCACGCTATACGGATCAAATCACCATGACTAGCCGGATCACGCGCATCTTCAGATAACGTCCGTCGCCAACGTTTTGCGCCTTTTCTGCCATTGGCAAAGCCCAGCATATGCCGCGTGATTGATATCAATCTTGCCCCTTTAGCTATTTCTGCATCAGCATAATCCGCCATCTGTTGCATCACGGTATCGGCATCTGCCGGTTCATGATCGAATACTAGCCCTGCCCAGTTTGCCAGTTTTGCCGGTTGCTGATATGCCGCCCTTCCTATCATCACTCCATCAACATGATCTAGTCCTGACCGAATTTGATTCCAGTCAGTGATCCCCCCATTGATAGAAACAGTTATATGCGTGCCAGCATCAGAAAGCTGTTTTTTCAAGGCATAAACCCGATCATAATCTAAAGGCGGAATATCGCGGTTTTCTTTGGGACTAAGGCCTTTCAACCATGCTTTGCGGGCATGAATGATAATATGGTCAACCCCGCCGCGGATAATGGCATCAATAAATCTGTCTAGGGTTTCTTCGATGTCCATATCATCAATGCCAAGCCGGCATTTTACACTAACCGGACGCTTTGTCGCCGAACGCATGGCCGAAACCAGTTCACCAACCAGAACGGGGTCAGCCATCAATGCCGCACCAAACCGGCCAGATTGCACACGGTCAGATGGGCAACCCACGTTAAGATTATATTCGGCATAAGCATATGATTCCGCCATAGTAACAGCTTTTGCCAGAGCATCAGGGTTTGCGCTACCAAGCTGAAGGATAATGGCGTTATCAGATGATTTATCATGATCCAGATGATGCCCGTCAAGCAAGCGGTCGCGGTCACCATGACGGATAGCATCAGCGGTGACCATTTCGGTATAAAGCGCGGCTTCAGGCGCAAGCAACCGATGAAAATAGCGGCAATGCCTATCTGTCCAGTCCATCATAGGTGCCACCGAAAGCTGGTGCGCTTTGGCATGTGGCAGTCGTTTTCCAGCAGATGGTGATGAAGTGGTACGCTGTGTCATCTCTATGTCATCCTAATAGGCATCATGATCTTCTAATCACGCCAGAAAGTCAAACGCCGCCTGACTTTCTGGCGCATCATATCATGCCAGATTTACATTCTTCACATATCGGTTTTTTCATACCGGGCAAAAGGATTGATTCCATGAGGGGATTCTACCGCCACAACCCAGCAATCCGCATCATATGATATCTGTTTTTCAACAACACTGGCCGCCTGGCTGGCCGTGATCCAATGATCCTGATGAACGGCTGACCATACCGCCCCCTGAACAGGATCATGATGACGGGCTTCTACCCGCATCTTCCCATCATCTGTTTCAAGCTGGACAAGAATAGCACCACGTTCATTATCGCCGCGTTTTTCCAGCACCATGGTAACCCGTTCCTGATTGGCTTCGGCCATCACGCCGGCAACTAGCATGGCGGTAGTAAGACGTGCCAAGGCATTTATCCCCAGTTAGAAATCAGAACAACGGCCGTTTTTTTCCCAATCCCCGAAACGGGTGGGTTCAAGCCCCTTTGGGCCACCATGTTCAACCATATCAGAATTGGTCTGTTCCGATTTTTCTTCGGGATGATGATCCTCTATCACTGATGCTGTTTCAGCGTCTTTTGCTAGGGGTTCATCTTTCATCTGTTTTTTGTCTGTCATGCTCATATCATTCTATATGGTGATATTTTTGGTCGAGGACAAGAGTATTTTATCTAGTAAACTGGACAAATTCTGTCTTCTGCCTATGATCGCGCCATGAAATCAAAACACCGACAACCCGAACCAGCCAGACAGATTGCTCTATCAGGGCTGAAAGCTATCATGTCATCTGGTCAAGCACTGGATGAATGGCTTGAAAAAAATGAACCTTATCATCATCTAGAACCCAGAGATCGCCGTTTCTGTCGACGGCTTCTTGCATCAAGTCTACGCCATCATGGTCAGGCCAGACTAGCCTTACGTCATTATATCCCCCGCCCGCCCAAGGGTCGCCAGCAGATGGCAACATATGTGCTGTTGCTGGCCCTGACAGAATTGATCTGGCTTGATGGAAAATCACATGCTGTGGTTGATCAGTCTGTCCGCCTGATAAGGTCGGCAGGGCTTGAACACCTGCATGGGCTTGTCAATGCCAGCCTGCGTCGCTGTGTTAAGGATATCGATTCACATGCTGAATGGGTCACAAGGTGGCGTCATGACCATGCGGCTAATTTTCCGGACTGGATAAAAACCCGGCTTATTGCCGACTGGGGAAAGGAAAAAGCCAATGATATCATGGCGGCTTCACTGATGCCGCCACCACTTGATCTGACCATGGCTGAACATGGAACAGCGGATATCTGGGCAGAAAAACTGGGTGGCTATGTGCTTCCCAAAAATAGTGTCCGGCTCAATGAAGGAACCCCGCATCGGCTTGATGGTTATGCCGATGGCAAATGGTGGGTGCAGGATGCTGCCGCGACACTTCCTGTCCGGATAATGGGTG
The DNA here is from genome assembly GCA_049595035.1 of Puniceispirillales bacterium (SeqCode). GTDB lineage: Bacteria > Pseudomonadota > Alphaproteobacteria > Puniceispirillales > UBA1172 > UBA12202. The sequence continues at coordinate 81,758 of JBMYKD010000006.1, forward strand.
ATATTGGCGGCAAGCATATTATTGATGCCTGTGCCGCACCCGGCGGGAAATGCGCACAATTAATTGCTGGAGGTGCAGATGTAACCGCGATTGATCAATCTGCATCGCGCCTTGAACGGTTGAAAGAAAATCTGACCCGATTGCAAATGGATGCAACGGTAATCAATACGGATATCCTATCATGGTCACCAGATGCCCCCGTTGATGCCGTTCTGATTGATGCTCCCTGTTCAGCCACCGGTACTATCCGCCGAAATCCGGATAAGCTGGTGCATCAGAAAACACCTGACATTACCAAACTGGCCGAATTACAAATGGCCATGATTACACATGCCGCAACATGGCTCAAACCCGGCGGTGTGCTAGTCTTTGCCACCTGTTCGCTTTTTCGTGCAGAAGGTGAGGATATTGCGGCACGAATAGCGACAGAAACAGATTTATTGCCTGATGCCATTGACCCACATATTTATGATGGGTTTGAACCATGTGCGGGGAATGATGCGCATATGTTACGGCTGTTTCCTGATGCGCTGAAATATCCCGCAAACGCCAGCAATCATATTAAAGACAAAAATGCCATGATACATGGTAATGACGGGTTTTTTATGGCACGATTTTATCGCCGCTAGTTACAATGCGGTGCTTCATATCAAACGGAAGACATGATGAATAAACAGGACAAGACCTACATGCATTCCCATCATAATAATTGGTCTGTTTCCCTGTTCACGCAAATCTTGCGGCGCAGCCATTTTTTTAACAGGCATTATAAAAAAGCGGCCAGGGCAGGCAAACAGTTTAGCCAGTATATCGCCGCCGCCAATATGCCATTAACAGATTTATGGAAAGGCGATGCTAATAAAGGCCAGCCTCTGGCTACCGGCATCACACCCCTGACCATGCTTGAACAGGAATGGCATGATTTTGGATGGCTTCGCGATATGCGGGAATATGGCGGCCAGAATGCGCGTACATACGCAAGAAAATATATACTAGACTGGATTATGTATTACGGCCTTTGGGATAAAACCCTATGGCATCCCGTGCAACTAGCCCGTCGAATCCGGTCACTGATCCTGACATGGAACTGGTATGGGCAGTCAGCCCCCGAAAGCCAGCAGATGCAGATCTTATCCAGCCTGATTGTTCAGTCCGGCTTTTTACAAAAAGACCTATCCCGCCTTACTGATGGCGATGACCAGTTAAATGCCATATCCGCATTATTGATAGATTCAGCTTTCAGGCACCCTCATCAGAATGTATCTGATCTGATTGATAAAATCTTTACAGTACTTGACCAGATCATATTGAAAGATGGCTGTCACGCCACACGTCGGCTTGATAAACATATAACCTGCCTCAGCCATTTACATGAAATCCGTTATGCCCTTACTATTATTCAGAAATCACAGCCTGATAGTAACATTACAGATGATATTACCCGCATTGATATCTTGATCGGGCAGATGGGTGCCGTGGGCAGAATGTGGCGACTTGGCGACACCGCATTGCTGGCAATGTGTCATGGGCTGGATGCCCCAGCCACATTGACAGAAACCGTACTGGACAGAAGCGGCCCTAAAGGAAAAATCTGTCAACACGCGCAGGAAGGCGGATTTATCCGGCTGGCAAGTGGGCGAAGTGTAATGGTCATGAATACGGCCCCTGATAGTACTGCTGTGACCGATATGATGGATACTGATGCAGCGGCAAATGCTGTCGAGTTTTCATTCCAGAAACAGCGCATTCTGATCAGTGGTGGCCATCATCACGCTTTATCCAGAACGCATCCTAATCTGGCTGAATTAATGAAAGGAACATCCGCCCATTCCACTCTTAGCATTGATATGATCAACGCCAGCCAGCTGACCGATCAAATAGCGGATAAATCTGCTGTCCAGAACAGAAACCGGTCACCATCAGGGAAAAGACAGGCCGTTTCCACCATGACTGAATGTGGGCCTGCAACAGGTGGAATGCTGGCAGTTGCCACACATAATGGGTATAAAAGCTTATTTGGTGCCCTGCATGAAAGAAAACTGTTTCTTGCCACAGGCGGGCATATCCTGAAAGGACAGGATATCATTCATTATACAGGTGACCCCGGAAATATCCCGTCAGAGGCATTGATCCGCTTTCATCTGCATCCAAAGATACATGCCAGCCAGACAAATAACCGGACTATTCTGCTGAAACTGCCTGCCAGTATGCCATCATGGAAATTCATTTGTTCAGAAGGACGCATATCATTAGAAGACAGCATCACCGCCATAAATGGCACCCCCCAACGATGCCAGCAGATTGTCATTTCTGTTGCGCTATCTGACTTTAGAGAGCATATGAAGGTGGAAACATCTTGGGGGTTGATGAAACTGGCCCGAAAGACCAACAGAACATCATAGATAGATTTTGCTTCAACCTACCAAGACACTAACGGATAATGATCATGACACCTTTACCGCAATCTCCCGCCGCTATTAAAACAGCATTGCTTTCTGTTTCTGATAAAACCGGAATTGTTGATTTGGCAAAAGCTCTTGCCGATAAAAATATCCGGATATTATCCACGGGGGGAACAGCCAGATTATTAACAGATCAGGGGATTCCCGTTACACAGGTGGCTGAAATAACTGGCATGGCAGAAATGATGGATGGCCGGGTCAAGACATTACATCCGGCCATTCATGGCGGCATTCTGGCGCGCCGCGACAATGATCAGCACATCACCGATATGGCCGAACATCATATATCGGCAATTGATCTGGTGGTTGTTAATCTCTATCCCTTTGCCGATACTTTAAAACGGCAGGATGCGAGCCGTGATGATCTGGTTGAACATATAGATATTGGCGGGCCGGCCATGATCCGTGCCGCCGCCAAAAATCATGATTTTGTGACGATATGCACCAATGCTGATGATTATGCTCGCATTCTGAATGATCTCGATACCCATCATGGTATTACCGAACAAACACGCAGAAAACTGGCCGCGCAGGCATTTGCCCATACCGCCGCTTATGACAGCATGATCAGCGCATGGATGACAGAAGACCTCAACCAATCGCCACTCACCCAGCATCTAAGCCTTGCAGGATCAGCCGATATGGTGATGCGATATGGGGAAAACCCGCATCAGAACGCCGTGCTTTACCGGACAGCTGAACGGTTTCCACGTCCGGGCGTAATGACAGCCCGGCTGATACAGGGAAAAGCCCTGAGCTATAATAACATCAATGATACGGATGCCGCTTTTGAATTAGTGGCTGAATATGATCGGCCTGCCATCGCCATAATTAAACATGCCAACCCTTGCGGCGTTGCTATGGCTGATGATCTGATGACAGCATGGGATGCCGCCCTAGCATCAGACCCTGTAAGCGCGTTTGGGGGTATCATTGCCCTTAACCGGCCACTAACAGCAGACGTAGCCAGAGCCATTACCAGTATTTTCACCGAAGTTATCATAGCCCCTGATGCTGATGATGAAGCCAAATCTGTTTTATCCGAAAAACCATCTTTGCGACTGATGCTGACCGGCAGTATGCCAACAGGCGCCCCCAATCATGTTATGATCAAAACACTGGCCGGCGGCTTTCTAGCACAGAATGCCGATGCCGGACAGATTACCATGCCTGATCTGAAAGTTGTGACCAAACGGCAACCGGATGACCGTGAATGGGCAGATATGATCTTTGCTTGGAAAGTGGCGAAACATGTAAAATCCAATGCCATTGTCTATGCAAAGAATGAAGCAACAAAAGGGATTGGTGCCGGACAGATGAGCCGACTTGATTCTGCCCGTATAGCAATAGCAAAGGCCGAAGATATGGCCAGAACAGCTGGCATGAAAGGCAATCCATTAGCGCAATCAGTCGTCGCATCTGATGCTTTCTTTCCATTTGCCGATGGATTGATCGCTGCCGCTGATGCTGGTGTTTCTGCCGTTATCCAGCCGGGCGGATCTATTCGTGATGAAGATGTTATTGCCGCTGCTGATGAACGGCAACTGACCATGGTATTTACTGGCATGCGGCATTTCCGGCACTAAGCCATCTTACCCCAGTCTTAGCTGATCATTATCTTCAAGAATTCTGATGACTTTCCGCATGACACTTGGTAACGCCTCCCCCGCCAGATCAGATAAGGGTCGCCAGATCACCTGATCAACAGCGCTTCCATCATCATGACAGGGTTCATACCGCCGCACCCCTGCCATGAATGTGACAGAAAGCTGCAATTCAAAATGACTGAATATATGTTCAACAGATGCATTAAGCCGTTTCGGGGTCGTCTGATATTGATAAAGCATTTGCAGTTTGCCAATCACGCTATCCGGTTCAACCGGATAATCAACTTGGCGACGTGATCCATCTGGCCAGCCGGTGGTGGGAAACAGCATCATGCCGCCAAGCAACCCTTTATCCGGCCTTTTGATCAGGGCGATATGATCATCATCAGATATCAGGATAAGCACTTCACCACGACGTCTGGCACGATCAGGCTTGGCCGGTTTTCTTGGCCAAGTAGATGGATCAGCATGCCGCCCCTGACATCCTGACGCTAGTGGACAGATCAGACATTGGGGCTGGGATAACTGGCCTGCCTTTTTCCGCGGCGGCGTACATATCCGGTTGCCTATATCCATCAATGCCTGTGCAAAATCACCTGATCTGTTTGCCGGAGTCAATTTTTCCAATGCCGCGCGTATGGCAGGCTTTGCCGCTGGCAGGGGGGTAGAAATGGCCGCAAAACGTGCCATGATGCGTTCTATATTGGCATCAATTACCACCGCATGACGGCCAAATGCTATCGATGCAATTGCCGCTGCCGTATAGCTGCCAATACCGGGGAGTTTGATCAATTCATTTTCTGTATCCGGAAACTGGCCATGATAGTCTGACATGATGGTTTGTGCCGCTTTGTGAAGATTGCGGGCACGGGAATAATAGCCTAACCCTGCCCAGAGCTTCATCACATCATCCTGTGACGCCGCCGCCAGATCAGACAGTTGTGGCCAGCGTGCAATAAACGTCAGAAAATAGGGTTTCACTGCCTCGACCGTGGTCTGCTGAAGCATAATTTCTGATAACATCACCTGATATGGGTCTGCTAACTGGCCGGGGGGCATGCGCCATGGCAAATCCCGACGGTGATGATCATACCAATGCAGGACCTGATCTGTCACAGCCCCTTGACCAGAAGAAGGCAGAGAATCGGATTTTGATATTTTTCTTTTGGATTGCGATGACATGACGTTTATATAAATACCTCATGAACACAAACAAGGACAAACGCATAAAACGGGCAACGCGATTAAATCTGGTCGCCGATCATATTCTTGCGCCTGTTCTTCGCAAACAGGGCAAACTGTTTCAGATCATTATCAAAAACTGGAGCCAGATTGCCGGCACCGCATCATCATGGGCATTACCACTTGCTGTTCATTTTCCAGATGGTAAGGCGGGCATCTCTAGCGATGGCAATGATCACGGCATCTTGAGCATTGGGGTTACATCTGCCCGCGCACCAGAATTGCAAATGTTATCCGGCGAAATCGTTGAACGCGCCAATGCCCATATCGGGTATATGGCCTTACATCATATTCGGATAAATCAACAGCTGCATGGCCACCATGCGGCTAAATCATCCGGCGATCCGGATCAAACAGGGCATTTACCCCCCCATATTGATACGCGGCAGGCATGGCATATGGATCAAGCCCAACAAACCGAACTGGAACATATGATTAGCACCATAAAAGATGCCGGCCTTCGCCAGCAATTGATGGCCATGTTGTCGACACGTTTATCTGACACAAAAACATCATAGACGGAATTGAGCGCATACCTTATGATGGGGTATGTTTTCTGATACACACCGCATCTAGCGAAAGGATAAGTTATTTATGACGAAAAAACATATAAATAGACGTCATTTTCTCGCAACAGGGATGGCTGGTGGGATAGCTGGTATGTCAACATCATGGCTGACAAAGCCCAGTTTTGCTGATGAATTAGATCTAGAAACCGCACTGGCACCACGGGTAATCGGTGATCCTGATGCCCCTCTGCTAATTGCCGAATATTTTTCCATGACATGTGGATATTGCGCCAATTTCCATATCAGCACCTATCCGCTGGTCAAAAAGAACTGGATTGATACTGGCAAAGCGCGATTCGAATATCGTGACTTTCCTCTATCTGAATTGGCCATTTATGCACATGCTCTGGCACGGGCGGTACCAGAAGCGGCGTATGAAGGCATGCTTGATATCCTGCTGACCCAACAATCCAAATGGGCGGCTTCCCAGTATCCGTTATTGGAATTACAGGATATGGCGCGGATTGCCGGCATCAATGAGGATGAGTTTTCTGCCCTGATGAATAACCGGCCATATCTGGAGGGCATTGTAAAAATTGCTCAGGATGGTTATGACCGTTTTGCCATTGATTCGACCCCGACTTTTGTCATTAATGATAAAGAGATGATTGCCGGATATAAACCTTATGATGAATTCGAAGCAGAATTAAGCCGCTTCATGACATGACCACCATTAACCTTCTTCTTGATACTAATACAAGAAAGCACTTACCCCTTGGCCTTTACGCATCTCAAAATAACTGGTTTCAAATCCTTTGCCGAACCCGAAGAAGTCACCATTGACGAAGGCCTGACCGGTATTGTCGGGCCTAATGGTTGCGGCAAATCCAATATCGTGGAGGCCATGCGCTGGTTGATGGGGGAAACCTCGGCAAAATCTATCCGCGGGGGCGAGTTGGATGACGTCATCTTTGCCGGAACATCGCAAAGACCGGCGCGTAATTTTGCTGAAGTAACCCTGTATATTGATAATAGTGATGCCAGTATCACCGCATATGCTAATGAAGACCGGCTGGAGGTATCGCGCCGGTTAGATCGCGGTAAAGGAAGCACATACCGCATTAATGGCAAACCGGTGCGCGGCAGAGATGTGCAATTACTATTTGCTGATCTGGCCACAGGCGCACGAAGCCATGGTATTGTCAGTCAGGGTCGTGTTGGGGCATTGATAAATGCCAAACCCACAGAACGCCGCGGATTACTTGAAGAAGCCGCCAACACCAAAGGCTTACAGCATCGCCGTCACGAAGCCACTTTGCGACTGAATACAGCTGAACGCAACCTGACCCGTATTGATGATGTCCTCACCCAGATGGATGAACAGAAAACATCCTTATCCAAACAGGCACGGCAAGCGGCACGGTACCGTTCAATTGCAGACCGCATTCGCATGGCCGAAGCCCAATTGCTGGAAAGTCGCTATCAGCTTGAAAAATCACATTTAGATACAGCCCAGACGAGTGATAGAGAATGCAAGCGTATCGTAGCAGAAGCCACCACCAAAGTCAGTGAAGCCGAACGCATTCTGCAACAGGCCAGCGACGCCCTGCCCCCGTTACGTCAGCGCAATGCTGAAGTTATGGCAGAAAAACAACGGCTTGATATGGCCATGACCGATATAAGCCGGGAAGAAGAACGCATAGAAACACAAACACGCGACGCCCAGACACGACTTAATCAGATCATATCCGACATTGATCGCGAAACCCAGCTTCAGGTTGATGCAAATACTGCCCTTGAACAGTTACGCCATGAAGAAAAAGAATTACAGGCATCAGAAGCAGACGAACAACCGAATCTGGCGGCGGCACAGGAAGAACGCGGGAAAGCGCGTGATCTAGCCAATACTGCCGAAACGGAACTAGCAGATATTACCGCACGCTTCCATGCCGCAGATCGTGACCAGACAACCCTTGAACGCCAGCGGGATGATATGCAACGGCGGCTTGATGATTTTACGACAAAAAATGCCGCCATTGATTTATCAAGCCTAACCCAGAATAGAGATGCCGCAAGCACCGCACTTAATCAGGCCGAACAAGCGGCAAATGATGCCATCAGCCAGCGTGAAAAAGCCGTGACCGTACTGGAATCTCTCAGGGAAACCGCCCAGAATAGTCGTGATGCTGCCAATGATGCTGACGCTATGGAACGCCGTATGACTGGCGAAATTGATGCATTAGCATCATTGCTGGTTGATCAGGATGCTGACCAGAATGGCCCTGCTGTATCCACCATGATCACCATTAGGGATGGGATGGAACAGGCACTGGCAGCGGTACTGGCCGAAAGCCTGTCATCGCCGGTTGGTAAAGGTGGTGATGGGTATTGGCGACAAGACCTTGATTCCGCAGATTTGACACCTGTTCCGGCGGATACCACACCATTAATGCAATATCTGGATGTGCCAGATGTGCTGATGTCTGCACTGTCTGGCGTTGGCGTAGTGGCAGATGCTGATACGGCTATCGCTCTCCAGCCTAATCTCAGGCCGGGGCAGATCATCACAACAGCAGCAGGCGGGTGCTGGCGCTGGGATGGATATATCAGATTACCCGGTTCTGCGGCTAGCACCGCTGAACGATTACGCCATGAAGCGCGCCACAAAGACCTGTTAGGGCAGATTGATGCCATTAGGGAAAATGCAACTGCTACCCGTGATAAGGCAGAGGTTGCTATTCTATCCGCGCGTGACGCGGAAACCAAGATTGCCGGTTTGCGTGATCAGGAAAGGCAATCACAACAGCAGGTGCTAAACACCACACGTCAATTTGAACAGGCTCAAGCGGCCCTTAATGCGGCTGAAACCCAGATAGAGAATCTGAAAACCGCAGCAACCGAATTGACCGACAGTCTTTCACAAGTCAATGCTGACCTTGCCAATCTGCCATCGCGTGATGAATTAGCAAGCCAGTTACAAACAAAACGTGAAGAAACCAATCTGGCCAGAACACAGCTTGCTGAGGCGATGAGTACCGAAAATACCATCATGCGATCCCGCGAACAACGGCAACAGAAATTACGCGATATCACGCGCAACCTGGATAGCTGGAAGCAACGATATGATGGCACATTTAGCCGTCTGGCAGAATTGAAACAGCGGCAGGACCACGTCACCGAAGAATTACAAAAGCTCAAAGAACAGCCTGATCTGCTTGTGGAAAAACGTGACGCCCTGACCAAAGCCATATCATCTTCCACCGAAAAGGTACAGCAAGCTGGTGATCAGCTAGCCAGCGCGGAAACGGCACAAACAGCGGCCGGTGCCGAACATCGCAAGCGCGAAGCAGAACTGGCACAAGCGCGGGAGACCATGATCCGCAAAGAAGGTGAACTAGCCGTCATTCAGAGAGCGTTTGAAGAAACGATTAATCGTATCAAGGAAAAACTGGACACGACACCAGATCAGCTTGTTGATATCACTGGCAATGCTGATCCGGATACCATTCCTGACCAGAGCCAGCTGAGCATGCTGGAAGGCCGATTGGAACGGCTATTGCGTGAAAGAGATAATATCGGCCCCGTCAATCTGCGTGCTGATCTGGAAATGGCAGAAGTCGAAGAACGCATCACGGAACTGACGACCGAACGGGATGATCTGGTCAAAGCGATTGCAACCCTGCGTGATGCCATTCATCAGCTTAATCGCGAAGGCAGAGAGCGTCTGCTGAAAAGCTTTGCTGATGTAAACAGACATTTTGGTGATCTGTTCAAGCGATTATTTAATGGCGGCACCGCTGAACTGGTGCTGACGGAAGGCGATGACCCGCTGGAAGCCGGATTAGATATCATGGCTAGCCCGCCCGGCAAAAAACTACAATCCTTGTCTTTATTATCTGGAGGGGAACAGGCATTGACCGCGCTAGCATTAATTTTTGCTGTCTTTCTGACTAATCCGGCACCTGTCTGTATTCTGGATGAGGTAGATGCCCCGCTTGATGATCGGAATGTGGGCCGATTCTGCGCCATGATTAATGAAATATCGGCAGAAACCGACACTCGTTTTATTATCGTGACCCATCACCGCCTTACCATGGCGCAAATGGATCGGTTATTTGGCGTTACCATGCAGCAAAAAGGCATAAGTCAGGTGGTTTCTGTTGATCTGCAAACGGCTGAAAAATACAAACAATCTGCCTGATTCTGCCCTGCTGGGACTATTTGCCTCATCATTTGGCTAATATTGGATAAAATCTCCTTTTATGATCACTTGACATAACGATGCGGTAATCATACTTTGCAAGCGCAATTATATGGTATGTGGATATGTCTTATCCGACCTTTCCTATAGCATCTATTTGCGACAATAAGATGGATTAATTTACTGCGAAAGGATAGCTATCATCACCAACAAGCCCAAGCATGGGTCGGTGGCCGATGATGATACCAATAAAGATAGCCTGGATAAACGTATCGGTCAGGCTGAACATCATCTCGCCAATCCCCATAAAGCTCCCCATTCTAGAGCAAAATTACCCGCCGATGCCATGGCTTTAATTGGCCGCATAGCAACTGAACTGGTTGCCGGTATAGCTGTTGGGACATTTATCGGATGGATGCTGGATAACTGGCTTGGAACATTGCCGCTTTTTATGATTATATTATTTTTCTTGGGCGCAATGGCTGGTATGATAAATATCTGGAGAATGGCAACAGGCCAAGGACTAAAATTAGGGTATTTTGATCAACACAGATCAGATCACAACAACACTGATCAGACGTGAATGTTCAAAATAGATGATAAGACAAGACTATGAGGAATGAACATGCACTCACCCGTTGAGCAATTTACCATCAAATCCCTGATGCAACTCCAGCTATTCGGGTATGATATCTCCTTTTCTAATTCCGCGCTATTCATGATGCTGGCCGTTATTGTTAGCACCATATTCCTGACCTTTGCCATGCGTGGCCGTCAGATGGTTCCCGGCCGCATGCAGGGCGCTGCCGAAATGATGTATGAGTTTATTTCTGATATGGTAAGCGGCACTGTGGGCAGCGAAGGTCGACCATATTTTCCGTTTGTATTTACTCTGTTTGTATTTCTTCTGTTTGGAAATATGCTGGGGCTTATTCCATATTCATACACCTTTACAAGCCAAATTATTGTGACGTTTGTTCTGGCGTTATTCATTTTTATCGGGGTAACGCTTATTGCTATTTTCAAGCATGGCACCCATTTTCTGACATTCTTTGTGCCGCCAGGTGCGCCCAAGGTACTCATCCCGTTCCTTATTATTATTGAAGTTGTGTCCTATTTTGTACGTCCGGTAAGCTTATCTGTTCGACTTTTTGCGAATATGCTTGCTGGTCATACCATGCTTAAAGTGTTTGCCGGTCTGGCCGTCATGATCACTGGCGCAGGCGGGGTATACGCCCCGGGGGCTATCCTTCCGTTTCTTGCCTTGGTTGGCCTGACAGGACTGGAAGTTCTGGTCGCCGCCTTGCAAGCCTATGTCTTTACTATTCTCACCTGCATGTATCTGAATGATGCTATTCATCTTCACTAGATCATGTGGTCAACATATTCCGTTGAAAGGCGGATTATTAACCTTAACTCAAAATCAGTAACGGAAGGAAAAATCCATGGAAGCTGAAGCAGCAAAACTCATCGGTGCCGGAATTGCCGTACTCCCTCTTTTGGGCGTTGGTATCGGTATTGGTAACATCTTCTCATCACTGGTCAACTCGATTGCCCGTAACCCATCCGCGCGTAATGACGTGTTTGGTATCGGCATTCTGGGCTTTGCCCTAACCGAAGCGATTGCATTGTTTGCTCTCGTTGTTGCCCTGTTGCTTCTGTTCGTATTTTAATACGAAAAGAACCAACATAAGATAGACACTATAAGCCATAGATCAGGGATTCGCGTCATGAAACCATCAGGTCAGACGGAACCGCGTCAATTAAAGCCTTACCTTTACGGTCTTATGACCGGAAGCATTGTTATGTCAATGTCACATGCTGCTTTTGCGGCATCAGAAAAGAGTGAGGAAAGCGGCGGTCTACCCCAACTGGATTTTACCACATGGCCGACCCAGATCTTCTGGCTTGTTGTGAGCTTTATGCTAGCCTATCTTCTGATGTGGCGAATTGTTGTTCCGCGCATTGGTTCCGTGCTGGAAGAACGCCATAACCGCATAGAAGATGATTTGCGGCGAGCCAGACAGGCGTCTGATGATGCAGAACAGGCACGACTGGCTTTCGAAGATATGCTGGCATCTGCCCGAAATGATGCAAGTGAAACCACCCGCAAGGCAACGGAAAGCATCAATAAGAAAATGGACCGGAAAATGGAAACGGCAAATGCCAATCTGGCTAAAAAAATGGCTAGTGCTGAAGCAGATATTGCCAGTGCCAAACAGACAGCATTAAAAGACGTTTCTGATATTGCGGCGACATCAGCTATTGATGTTGTTAGCCAGCTGACCGGCTTGAAGGTAAATAAAACCGATGCCAAAAAGCAGGTCAAACAAGCAGAAAAAGCACTGGCTTAAAGAGTTATTAACTGGAGGACGCTGATATGGCGGCAGGACCTGGCGGACCAATGATTGATGAAAGCCTTTGGGTAGCGATATCTTTCGTGGTATTTGTTGCCCTTGTCTGGAAAAAGGCGGGATCAGCTATTTCATCAGCATTGGATAAGCGAACAGAAGATATTCGTAAAAATCTAGATGAAGCGAAAGCCCTTCGTGAAGAAGCACAGACGGAATTACAAAAATATCAACGGCTTCAGCGTGAAGCATCTGATAAAGCTGCTGAGATCATAGCTAATGCTGAAAAAGCCGCCCTTCAGATCGAAGATGATGCCAAGGCAAAAGCAGAAGCCAGTATCAAACGACGCAAAGATCAGGCCGAATCAAAAATCAAGGCTCTTGAAGCTGAAGCGATGACAGAAATACGAACACGCGCGGCTGAACTAGCCACAGCCGCAGCGGCTAGTATTATTTCAGATAATATGGATAAAGCAGCCTCTAACAAACTGCTCAAGGCTGATATCGCCTCAATCAAATCCATAAATTAAGCTTATTTATACCCTTTGAAGGGATTACACCCGAAAGCACATGATAACAATCAGCTTTCGGGGTTTTTATCTTGGCCGCTGGCTTTCAATGGTTGTGTTTTTTATCAACATAACCTATTCAGCCGCACGTCCCAATGCCAACACAACTCTATGCCCGTCAGGTATATCCAGTCGTTTTATGATATCCGGCTGTGAGGTATCCATGGAATCACGGAAATTGGCCTCTTCCAGAAAGGTTTCACGGCTCACAACAGTTTCATTTTCATCAATGATAGCCGCCGTGATATAGAACTCAGCCTGTTCGATATTGCTACCAGTGGTTAGATCGCGCCGCATCAATACGTTGATATAGAGCCGGGCATCGGTATAACCATCGCGGGCAACACACTGCCCGGAAATTCCGTTAAACCGAATCTTGATGATTTGCCCCAGCTTTGAGCCAACCAGATAGCTTTCTTCTGCCCCTTCGGCGGCAAATATTGGCGGGCATTCCCCATATTCGGGTTCAAATGCACTACACCCTATGATCCCTGCCATGATACCAGCAGCAAGCAATGGTCTGGCAATTTGGTTAAATACACGTTTTATCTGACTGTTGGATTGCATGTGATGGCCCTTTATTCATCTGTTCTATGCACTATACGCGTTTATCGCTGTCTTTCAAGTTGACCAAAATCAAAACTTCAAGCAGAACAGTATCATGACAGTTGAAAATATAAATCATAAGACAAAAACCATTATCCTTGCCGAACCCAGAGGCTTTTGTGCCGGGGTTGATCGCGCTGTTCGCATTGTTGAAGAAGCATTGAACAAATTTGGTGCTCCCATCTATGTCAGGCATGAAATCGTGCATAATAAGCATGTGGTTAACCGTCTTGCCGCAATGGGTGCTATTTTCGTGGATGAACTGGATGAAATCCCTGACGGGGAACATGTCGTCTTTTCTGCCCATGGCGTCGCAAAAGCCGTCGTTGATGAAGCCGCCAGACGCAATATGATTGCTGTTGATGCCACCTGTCCCCTTGTGACTAAAGTCCATGTTGAAGCCGCCCGTCACCATCAGGATGGTGCCCATATTCTGCTGATCGGCCATGCCGGTCACCCAGAAGTAGAAGGCACCATGGGGCAGGTAAAACCAGACGCCATGACGCTGATAGAAACCGTTGCTGATGCAAAATCTGTTATGCCAGCAGATACCAGCCAGTTGGCCTATGCTACCCAGACCACATTATCCGTAGATGATACAGCAGACATTATTGCTGTCCTGCGTGAACGTTTTCCCGATATCAAGGGGCCTCGCGGGGAAGATATCTGCTATGCTACGACCAATCGGCAACAGGCCGTCAAGGACATAGCCGGAAAATCTGATCTGGTACTGGTTATCGGTGCTGAAAACTCATCCAATTCGAAGCGGCTAGTTGAGGTAGCGGAGCGATTTGGCGCAAAAGAAGCCTTACTCATTGCACATGCAGATGTAATGATATGGCCGCTTGTTGATGATGCCGAAACCATTGGCATAACGGCAGGGGCTTCAGCACCGGAAGAACTGGTCGAAGATGTCATAGCCGCTATTGCCGGCCGCTATCAGATTACGATAGATCGGCATATTTCCACGACCGAATCTGTCACTTTCAATATCCCATCTATACTGAGATCATAATCAAATGGCTGTCTATACCGTTATTACTGATGCGATGATCGACCGCCTGCTAATGCAGTATGATATTGGCCAGCGGCAATCTCTGACCGGTATTACGCAAGGTGTGGAAAATACAAACTATAAACTGGAAACAGATCAGGGGCATTACATCCTGACCATTTATGAAAAGCGTGTTGATCCAGCGGATTTGCCTTTCTTTATCAGCTTGAAAAGTCATCTGGCCAGTAAAGGCTATCCCTGCCCGACCCCGATTACGGCAAATAATGGTCATGTCCTGCAAGAGTTTCAGGGCAAATCCATGGCTATTGTCAGTTTCCTTAATGGAAACTCAACTGCGGCACCTGAATGGGAACATTGTCAGGCGGCCGGTACCATACTGGCGCAAATGCATCTCAATGGAGCAGATTTTGATATGCATCGGAAAAATGCGCTGGGGCAGAAGGCATGGCGTCCGTTAATGGATCTGATTAAAGTGGATATCAGAGAAACCGATCATGCGGATCAGTTACCACAGATAGAAAACTGGCTCACTAGCATTGAACAGAACTGGCCGAATCACTTGCCCCAGGGCATTATTCATGGCGACCTTTTTCCAGATAATGTGTTATTTGACAATACAATCATCACTGGCGTTATTGATTTCTATTTTGCCTGTCAGGATATGCTGGCCTATGATCTGGCAGTGATGATCAATGCATGGTGTTTTGATAAACCTCATCTATTCAATCTGGATAAAGCCAGGGCGTTGGTAGCCGGATATACCGAATGCCGACCATTACAGGATAATGAACGTCAGGCCACGCTTATTCTGGCCAGAGGCGCGGCCATGCGATTTTATCTTACCCGTCTTTATGACTGGATTCATACCCCGAAAGACGCTCAGGTTAAACCCCATAATCCTGATGACTACTGGCAACGGCTTCTCTTTCTGCACCGTATAGATACACCATCAGAGCTAGGTGTTTCACATGGATGATCAGATCAGTAATAAAATATTGAATATCTATACGGATGGGGCCTGTCTGGGGAATCCGGGGCCTGGCGGCTGGGGGGCTATTCTTGTCTGGCAGGAACAGGAAAAAGAATTATCCGGTGGTGAGGCAGACACAACCAATAACCGCATGGAGCTAATGGCTGCTATTCGTGCGCTGGAAGCGGTGAATCGTCAAGTCCCTATCCGGCTTGTATCTGATAGCATCTATTTGCGCGATGGTATCACCAAATGGATACATGGCTGGCGCAGGAATGGCTGGAAAAATGCAAATAAAAAACCAGTGGCAAATCAGGATCTATGGCAGGAGCTTGATGCCCTAAGCCAGAAATATGATATCACATGGGAATGGGTAAAAGGTCATTCCGGCCATCCCATGAATGAACGGTGCGATCAGTTAGCCAGAGCAGAAGCAGAACATATCCGTCAGTAATTCAGCCAGAATAAGGATACCGCTATAATCTTTCCAGTACATATTCGGCTGATGAAATTTCGAACTGTGCTGGTTCTTCTTTATAGATTTGCGTCACGATACCTGATGTTGCCACCAATGCCAGTCTTGCGGCACGGTTGCTACCCAGAACAGGAGTGCTAACAACATCTATCCCCATGGCTTGTGCGGCCAGCCCGTTAGCGTCAGCGATCATATCGACTTTACCATCTGCGCCACTATGTTTGCCCCATGCTGCCATCACATGAACATCATTCACCGAAAGACAGCCAATAGCATCAATCCCTTTTGCTTTCAGTTTGTCTGCATGCGCGATATATCCGGGCAAATGTTTTTCCGAACAGGTTGGGGTAAAGGCACCCGGAACAGTAATGAGAATAACCGATTTATCTTTTGCCCATTCAGCGAGACTGGTTTCAACAACTTTACCATCATGTTTGATATGGATAGTGTTATCTGGCAATGATTGGCCAATGGCGATGGTCATTATTATGCTCCTTATAATTATTTTTCTGACTTAGAGTTTAATCTTGCTGTTTCAATGGCTTCAAAAACACTTTTGGTGGTGAGCAATTCTGGCAGGATAATACCATCATTTGCATCTGGGCCATAAACGACATTAAACGGAATGCCATAGCGACCAAAACCAGACAGGTAGTTTAAAATATCATTATCCGGGGTGGTCCAGTCTGCTTTTAGTAATTTCACGTCCCTATCATCCAGAAATTCCTGCACGTCTTTTAAATCTAGAACAAGAAATTTATTTGTCTTACATGTCAGGCACCAGTCTGCTGTTACATCCACCAGAACAATTTCACCATTACGCGCATATTCTTCGGCCAGTCCCGGTTCCCATTTCTGCCAGTTTCCGGAATATGTGGAAGGGGCATCATATAGCACCGTCGATAACACAAATCCTAACCATGCCGCTGTTACCAGCAAACCTAGTGCAAGAACCTGCCGCACATAAACCAGCCACATGCCCGGTCGCGGCAAATATCCGGCCAGTTGGGGAAAGACAGCAACACATAACCAAGGCGCGGCAAGACCAGTTCCCATTGCCAGAAAGATCACCAGCATAGCATATGATGGAGCCGCAAACGCAAACGCAATAGCCGTCCCCACAAATGGCGCTGAACATGGCGTTGCCAGAAGTGTCGCCAATGCCCCTGACGCCATATCATGCCACCCGCCAGCACCAGTGGTTAGACGACCTGACCAGCGGCGCGCAAAATCCGGCACAGGGATCATAATTTTATCTATCATCATGAGGGAAAACCCGACCATCAGCACTATCATCAGGCTTAAAAAATATGGATTCTGAAACTGTATCCCCCAGCCAATAGCCAGCCCCATTTCACGCATGGCCAGTAAGCCGCCAGCTAAACCCATAAAGGAAAGGATAATGCCCGTGGCCGACATCAGAAAAGAGCGCCTGATTTGGGACTGACTGGCATTACCCTGCTTGAGGATGCTGGTAAGCTTCAGCGACAAAACAGGAAGCACACATGGCATAATATTAAGGATAAGCCCCCCTAAAAAGGCCAGTAACAGAATGGGGATGATATCGGCAAGGATTGAACTGGCCTCTCCTCTTTCTATTGTGATCTGTTCTTCTATCAGAAAATCAGGATGAATGACCGTGATGATAGCCTTGCTTCCAATTAACGGTGCGGCGGCTAATCCCATGACAGATATCTGGCTTATCCCTTCACGGAATACAGGTGCCGCAAAGCCATAGCCTTCCGCATCGCTTTCAATCAGGATATCACCACGGCGCATGGTATATACTGCACCTTCCGGATCACCAATCACAACGTCAAGCCTGTCATCAATAATGCTTGCCGCTTTAATATGATAGCCATTACCAGTTGCCACCGATGGCACATTTGACCGGGCTTGCGCGATATTAAAAGCCTGATCAGATGGACTGGCCTGACCTGCTGGCAGTGCTAGTGTCAGGGTTTCTTCAATCGGTATACATATATCGGCACAGACCAGACCATTAAAGCTGGCCACAAGAATAAGATCATTATTTTCTTTCACAGCATCCGGATTAATATCAATGATCAAAGGAAAGATAACCTGTTCCCCATAACCAAAAGTATCAAGCCCGAATAGATTAAACCGTTCAGGGGCAGGAAATAGTATCTGATGCCGGGATACCGCCGGACTAGCCGTAAAATCAAGCTCAGGAGGTAATCCGGCATCACCGGGACTGCGCCAGTAAATCTTCCAGCCTTTAGATAGTTTTGCTTCAAGCGCAACATTAAGCTGATGACCATCGCTGGCCAGATTATGATGGGTGCTGGCTGATATCAGTCTTAACTGTAATTCCTGACCACCTTGCCATGGGCCAGTAGCGGCATGGGCAACCCTGCTGAATCCAGCCAGCAAAAGGAATATCATGCAGAACGTAAAAACGGTGTTAAAGGCGCGTGTCATTTGGGTTTCCAGAACCGTTATTCTTTAATTATAGACATGACTGACATAAATCATCTGGTCAAGTGACTGATTTGTCGCTAGCATTTATCTATTATGATGAAATATGCTCTTACAGGACAGTTATTAATTGCCTCTCCTCAAATGGATGACTCCCGTTTTTCAAACAGTGTTATCCTTATCTGTGAGCATGATACCAACTCTGCCATGGGTTTGGTTATTAATCAGAGAACTGACGATCTTGACCTAGATAAACTCGCCATGCAACTGGATTTGGGGACACCACGCTGCAATGGTGATGTGCCTATTCATTATGGCGGGCCTGTGGAAAAATCGCGGGGGATTGTTTTACATTCAACCGATCATATGATTCCAGAATCGGTTTCTATCGGTCAGGTCGCCGCTATGACAGCAAATATCCGCATCATATCTGAAATTGCGGAAGGCAAGGGCCCTAGTGAGTTTATTATAGCCCTCGGCCATGCTGGATGGTCAGCCGGACAACTGGAAGAAGAAATTAAGGATAATTGCTGGATCACCATGCCATATGCACATGATCTGGTATTTAGCTGTTTAAGCCGAAACCAGTGGCAGGATTGTTATTCCAGACTTGGGATTGCCACCGAACATATGTCGGGAAGCATCGGCCACGCCTGATCACCATATCATCGGCAATATATGGCGATCATCAGCATTGATTGACTAGCGCGTTAAATCATCCATCTGTTCTGGCGACATTAATGTGTTGGCGCGACTATCACCTATCGCCGCCAGCACCGGATATTCAGCCAGAATGACCTGACTCAATTGTTCGATATGATGATGATCAATCGCATTTATTGCATCCAGCTGGCTTTCCGCCTCTTTCAGTTCACCATAGCGGAGCCATTCACGCGGCATAGATTCACAAATATTCATGACGCTTTCACGCCCCATCAGAACCGCTGAACGCATTTGTGCCTTTGCCCGTTCCAGTTCATCACGGGTTGTCTGTTGCGCTAGACTAGATAGCTGATCCATGGCAACCGTGATAAGTTCATTGCCGTCTTTAGCATCAGTGCCTGCATACACCCCGAAAACACCAGCATCTGACATCATCTGGCCAAAAGAAAATACACTATAACACAATCCACGCTTTTCCCGGACTTCCTGAAATAGCCGTGAAGACATACCGCCACCATATAAAATGGAAAGCGCACGCAATACCCATCGATCATGATCATTAGTGGGGGCAACGGGCCAGCCAAACACCAGATGAGTCTGTTCCAGTTCTCTGATCATGATATCCTGCCGCTTACCATGCTGATCTGGCCATTGCGGAGCGCGGCGTTCTGGCGGAACCACTGTTCTGACCAGTTTATCTTCAATTGCATCAACATGTTTCAACAGATTATCATGATCAACCTGTCCGGCTGCTGACAGTATCATGTTTCCAGCCCCGTAATAGCGATTCATGAAACCTGATAAGTCCTGCCGGCCAAACCCGCCAACACTATGCGTTGTCCCAAGAATGGGACGACCAACCGGATGTTCCGGAAAACACAAAGACTGAAACTGATCAAAAACGATATCATCCGGTGTATCATTGGCCTGACCAATTTCCTGGATGATTACGCCTTTTTCTCTGTCTATTTCGATATCAGGCAGGGTTGATTGGGTCAGAATATCAACCAGCATATCAAGGGCAAAATCCAGATGTTCGGGCAACAGACGGATATAATAGGCCGTTTCTTCACGGCTGGTATGGGCATTAATGAAGCCGCCTATATCTTCCACCTGACGGGCGATTGTTTCAGCATCACGCCGTTCAGTACCTTTGAAGGCCATATGTTCCAGCATATGTGCTATGCCGTGTTCGGCATCGTTTTCATCCCGACTGCCAACAGAAAGCCAGATACCTATCGCCAGACTATTAGCATGTGGCATATTGGTGCTGGCGACAACAAGACCACTATCACGCGGTGTGATGCGCGATTGCGTTTGGTGGCTTGGCGGTAATGATACAGTCATCTGGGTATTCAAGGCTTATCGTTTGTTGCGGGTGATGAGATCAGCCACAGCATCCGGCATGGCGGCAACTGTCATCCCCTGATGTGGCCGTTCCATCAGATCAGACAGATGTGGCGGCAATTCTGGCCGGATGCCAGAAGCTTTTTCAACAGCATCTGGAAACTTTGCCGGGTGAGCACAGGCCAGTGCCACAATCGGATCATCATCAGTTTGTGCCGCCGCTCTAGCCGCCGCTAGGCCAATGGCGCTATGCGGATCAATCATGATTCCATCATGACGCCATGTCCGGCCTATTTCATCCAGAGTAGCGGCGTCATCACAACGAAATCCGCTAAACAGGTCAATATCAGAACCCATCATTTCCCGCGTCAGGGTAAACTGTCCCGTTTCCTGAAACCGTGCCATAATATCACGCGTCTGATCACCATTCCGGTCGAGCAATTCAAACATTAACCGTTCAAAATTACTAGATACCTGAATATCCATGGAGGGGCTAAGGCTAGGTTCCACGACCCGCCGTTCCATGATACCTGTATCAAAAAACCGCGTGAGAATATCATTGCGGTTTGATGCACAGATAAACCGTTTAACCGGAAGTCCCATTTTCATGGCAGCATAGCCAGCAAAGATATTACCAAAATTACCTGTTGGCACCGCAAAGGAAAGGGGACGATCAAGACCACCCAATGCCAGAGTAGAGGTCACATAATATACAATCTGCGGCATCAAACGCGCCCAGTTGATTGAATTAATCGCCGATAATCCAACCTGATCACGAAAAGCCAGATCACCAAAAAGCGATTTTACAATAGCCTGACAATCATCGAAATCACCATCTACAGCAACCGCATATGCGCCCTCGGCTATGACGCTGGTCATCTGGTGTTCCTGTACGGGGGAAACCCGCCCATCCGGATACAGAATAAAGATATCAACCATCTTACGGTCGCGGAAGGCTTCTAATGCTGCTGATCCGGTATCACCACTGGTGGCACCAAGAATCACCGCTTTTGTGCCCCGCTTGTTCAGTTCATGATCAAATAGCCGTGACAGCACCTGCATGGCGACATCTTTGAATGCTATGGTCGGGCCGTGATATAGCTCACATAAATGGAGCTGGTCATTGACGCGGGTAAGCGGAGTCACGTCTTCGGCTGAAAAGGTAGCATAGGCATCACGGGTAATGCCTAGCAGTTCATCAAATGATAAATCATCGCCTGTAAATTTCGCCATGATGCGGGCAGATACCTCTGCATAGGGCATACTGGCCATGGCTTCC
The DNA here is from genome assembly GCA_049595035.1 of Puniceispirillales bacterium (SeqCode). Lineage (GTDB taxonomy): Bacteria > Pseudomonadota > Alphaproteobacteria > Puniceispirillales > UBA1172 > UBA12202. The sequence goes on from JBMYKD010000006.1 coordinate 103,493, forward strand.
AGTTCCCCTGCGGCAAATTGTGGCCAGGCCGTTGGCAGATAAAGCCCCCCATCACGCGCCAGCCCAGCCAATAAAGCATCGGCAAAACTGATCGCTGTGTCCTGTCCACGGGTGCTGATATACTGAATGCTAGATGTCATGATTTATGTTTTTACCCGTCCAATACGGCCTGCTGACCTATGCCATGCGATATAGACCCCAATCAGCCCAAGCGCAAGTCCATACCATGTGATAGCATATTGCAGGTGGTTATTGGGAAGCTCAATGTCAACCGCCGCACCAATGGGTATTTCTTGTGTGTCTGCGTTGCGCAGAGCATCAACCGTAAAACTGGAAATAAGCGTATTATCCAGTGACCGATAACGGGCAATATCGCTAATAGATAGCGTAAACCAGTCATTTTGTTCCAGATTGTTTTCAGGAACAAAATAGCCCTTCTGGGCAGGCAGACGAATGATCCCTTCAAAAGCCACCTGATCACTGGCCAGGGTGAATGGCCGACTTTCTGGTAAGCGATAACTCTGTGATACCCAGCCACGATTGATCAATATCATACGCCCATCTTTAAGAATCATTGGCGTAATAACATGATATCCGGCTGTTCCTTCAAATGTGCGGCCGATCAACTGAACTTCATGCTGGTGCAGCCATGTGCCTTCAACCTTTACTCGCTGATATCTTATCGGATCATCAACATCGATTTCGGTGACGTCTATCGGGGTAGCATGGGCACGGGCTTCAAACTCGGCAATAAGCCCGGCTTTCCACTGCATTCTGTAAAGCTGCCAACTACCTAGAGCAATTAATAAAGCCAGAGCGATAACAGAACAAACCGTCATCCACAAGGCTGGACGAAATCCCATCCTGTTTACGCCTTTCTAAAAAAACTTCCTATCCGGATCATGTATCCGGAATTGCCAACCAATCATCAGGGCTTTTAATGGCCGCAGGCTTTTCACTGTCGCCAGCAGCATGATCACGCCCCATAAAACAGCCTGAACCCATAACGGCGGAGAGGCCAGCACTTCCAAAAGAAAAGCCAGCGGAACGATAATTGCCCCATAGATGAGCACAAGAAAAGATGCTGGCCCATCGCCAGCATCAAGTTCGCTTAAATCAAACTGACAGAACGAACATGAGGGAACCATTTTTAGCCATGAGGTAAACAGTTCCCCCTTACCACAATTCGGGCAGGTATTACGCAAGGCACGCCGCACCGGCCCGGATGGGAGTTCGCCACTCATCCTGATCAACCACCCCAGATATAAACAGCAACAAACAGGAATAACCAGACCACATCAACAAAATGCCAGTACCATGCCGCCGCTTCAAATCCGAAATGCTGTTTTGCTGTAAAGTGACCTAACGCCCCACGATATAGACAAACCAGCAGGAATAATGTTCCAATAATCACATGAAAACCATGAAAGCCGGTAGCCATATAGAAAATAGATGGATAGATACCATCCGTGAACGCGAAATGGGCGTGATGATATTCATATGCCTGAAGAGCTGTAAATAACGCACCGAGACCCACAGTAATGGCAAGCCCTAACATGAAATCTCGGCGATTATCATGTAACAGCGCATGATGCGCCCATGTTACCGTACAGCCAGATAATAGCAGGATCATGGTATTGATCAGGGGTAAGTCAAGCGGATTAAAGGTATGGATGCCTTCCGGCGGCCAGACACCACCAACCGGAAATAATGCCCGATCAAAAAAAGCCCAGAAAAAAGCGACAAAGAACATCACTTCGGATGAAATGAACAGCATCATGCCATATCGCATGCCTATCTGAACAATAGGTGTATGATGCCCCTGATATTCTGCTTCACGCACGACATCACGCCACCAGTAAAACATCGTTGCCAGAACCAGTGCCAGCCCGATCATCATCAGATAGATGCCGTAATCATGTTCATGCATGAATAAAACGCCGCCAATAGCCATTGTTAATGCGGCCATTGAACCTAATGCTGGCCATGGGCTTGGCTCTACCAAATGATATGGATGCTTTTGCTCTGCACTCATGTTTTCCCCCTTCGGTGTTCTTTGATCAATTATATGATCAACTTTCATTTTCTACAGCAAAAAACGTGTAGGACAAGGTAATTTCAGGCACTTCCGTTGTGTTAACATCTTTATCAATATCTGGATCAAGATAGAAAAGCACCGGCATTTCAACCGTTTCACCAGGCTGTAAGGTCTGTTCTTCAAAACAGAAACAGTCAATTTTCATAAAATATGATCCTGCCTTAAACGGAGTAACATTAAATGTCGAGGTGCCAGTGGTTGGCACATCAGCTAAATTGGTAGCGGTATAATAGATCAGCACTTCTTCGCCGGGGGCAACGGAAACCGGCTTATCCGGGCCTTTAAAATGCCATTTGAGATCAGGTTGAGTGGCCGCATTAAACCGCACATCACGAATAATCGCATGGGCAGAAGCCCCCGGTGCTTCAAGTGATTGCTGTGTTGTGCCACCATATCCAGTCACCTGACAAAATAACTGGTACAATGGAACCGATGCATAAGCCAGACCAACCATTCCCATGACAAGACCCATGATAGCAATGATCATGCGTTTGTTCCGGTTCTGTGTAATGGATAGATCACTATGCATCAGGCTATGCTCATCTTAACAATGGTAATGACAAAGAATAAAACCGCCAAGCCAAGGACCACCCCCAGCATCACCAGATTACGACGCCGCATGACAGAAGCCTGTTCTGCGGCAGTTGGGATATCTTGTTCCTTGCCAGTCATTATTTAAAATCCTGCCCAGAATGGAGCTATCGCCGCATCAAGGCCAAGGCCCAGA
>JBMYKD010000007.1:0-95472 GCA_049595035.1 Puniceispirillales bacterium (SeqCode)
GCAACTAGCAACATTAAAAATGATCTGTTCATAATAAATCTCTCCCTTTCGATAGATCGTTAATTGATAGCATAAGTTATCTGGTTATTAGAAAATTTCTGCCTAAATGCGCTGGCGCGCCAAATTGCATTCGCCCACCTTTTGAAATCAGAACAAGTACTAATATAGTGGCAAAGTATGGCAACATTGACAAGAACTGTGATGGTATCGCCCAGCCCCGTGCCTGACCAACCAATTGCATAATCGTAACACCGCCAAAAAGAACAGCACCAGTCGCCACCCGCCACGGTCGCCATGAGGCAAAAACAACCAGTGCCAATGCAATCCACCCACGTCCTGCTGTCATACCTTCTGACCAGTGCGGCGTTAGCACAAGTGGCAGATAAGCCCCGCCAAGCCCAGCCATAAAGCCCCCGAATAACACCGCCATAAAGCGCACCCGCACCACCGGATAACCCAACGCATGGGCACTATCATGATTAATGCCCACAGCACGCAAAACGAGGCCAAAATGCGTATAATTAAGCACATATGCCGTAAGCCCGACGAGTATCACCGCTAGATATGCCATGATATCAAGACGGAAAAACACCCCGATCATATAGAGATCAGACAGCCATGGTATGATCAGCGATGGTAGGCCATCAATCGCCTGTCCAACTAATGGCGCACCAATCAGACCAGATAAACCTGTTCCGAAAATGGTTAAGGCAAGGCCGGTGGCTACCTGATTAGTAGCTAACCCCAGCACAAAAATAGCAAAGACCATAGATATCAATAGGCCGGCAATACCGCCGCCAATAATTCCCAGATAAGGACTTCCAGTGAGGCTAGCAACACCGAATGCTGCCACCGCACCCATCAACATCATGCCTTCGACACCCAGATTAAGCACACCGCTTTTTTCAGCAACCAGTTCACCTGTTGCAGCAAGGATAAGTGGCACAGATGTCAGCAAAACGGCAATGAGTAATTCTTCAGCCACGGCTTACCCCTCCTCTTTCTGTCGCTTTCATCCAGATAAACCGGTAATGCGTCAAGGTTTCACCAGCTAATAACATGAATAGTAGGATGCCATTAAAGATACCCGTAACAACCTTTGGAATTCGCATTGAAATTTGCGCGGCATCACCACCTAGTTCAGCCAATGCCACCACAAGCCCTGCTGCAATAGCGGCCAGCGGATTAAGCCGTGCCAGAAAGGCCACAATGATTGCTGTAAATCCATATCCGAATGAAATTTGTGGCTGTAACATGCCGATATTGGCCGATACCTCAATCATGCCGGCAAGACCGGCCAGGGCTCCTGAAAGCATCATCACGGATACGGTTACCCGCCCCTGGCTAAATCCAGCAAAGCGGCCAGCGCGGGGGGCATCACCCATCAGCTTTATCTGATAACCACCAAGACTGCGCGTAAGGTAGAACCACCCGGCAATAGCAACAACCAAGGCCACCGGCACACCCCAATGCAACTGACCTAGCCGTCCAATACCGGGGATAGACATAAGCGGAATCAATCCTGCATCAGGATAGGCTTTCGTCAATGGAAAGCCAAATGCCATGGGATCACGCCAAGGGCTACGCACCGTCCAGTCAACCAGAAAAATAGCGATATAGGTCAGCATTAATGAAACCAGAATCTCATTCGTCTTAAACTTCACTTTCAGCAGACCGGGTATTGCCCCCCAACATGCTCCTGCCAGCATGGCCATCACTGCCATGCCGACAATCAACATCCGGCTTTCTGCTTCGGGGAAAGTCAATGCAACCCATCCCGCCCCCATCGCCCCAAGGATCAACTGGCCTTCGGCGCCGATATTCCAGACATTGGCCCGAAAACAGAATATCAACCCTGTGCTGATGATGATCAGGGGACAGGCTTTGACAAACAGATTGCCGATCTGATCAGGACGCGATAAGGGGGCGATAAAAAACTCGTACAAAGCCTGAAAAGGCGGATAACCGAGCAATGCAAAAATCAACCCACCCATGATCAGTGTCACCACAATAGAAATCAACGGGACAGCAATCGTCAGATAGGTGGGCACGTCTTTGCGTTTCTGCAGGATAATCATGATGGCGCCCCCACCTGATTAATTGTCATATCAGCATTATCGTGATGGCTTTCTCCCATCAGTAAGCCGATGCGTTCTGCTGTAACATCTTCTGTTTTAAAGGTTTCAGAAAGCTGGCCTGCATTCAACACGGTGATCTGATGGGCAATCTGAAATATTTCTTCAAGGTCCTGTGATATCATAATGACAGCTGATCCTTGCTTGGCCAGATCAGCAATGGCTGTTCTGATAAATTGCGCTGCACCAATATCTACTCCCCATGTTGGCTGGGAAACAATCAGCACCTTGGGTGATTTGATAATCTCACGACCCACCACGAATTTCTGTAAATTACCCCCTGATAAAGCAGAAGCCAGCGGATCATCAGATGGTCTGCGCACATCATAGGTTTGTGAAATATGCTGTGCCATGGCAAAAGTCTGATTTTGATTAATGATGCCGCCACGCACCACATGTTCCAGATCATACCCGGTCAATAGCGCATTTTCAGATAATGTCATGGATGGAACCGCCGCATGACCATTGCGTTCTTCGGGGATAAAAGCAAGTCCAGCCCGTCGACGACCAGCAGGGGATAGCCGCGTAATATCGTCTTCCCCCAGTTTGATCATGGTCATGCCATTGGCAAATGATGGCCGCCATTCCCCTGTCAGGGCATCCATCAATTCGCTTTGTCCATTTCCGGCAATGCCGGCTATGCCGAGGATTTCACCAGCTTTGACCGAAAAGCTGATATCGCAAAGAGTCACATCAAATGGGCCGCTTGCCTGCCGTGATAATCCGGAAACCGTGAATAGCGTTTTGCTATTTTCTGGCGCGGATTGTGTGCGAATATCCTTGACCTTGGCGCCAATCATCAGTTCTGCCAACTGGCGTTTTGACTGATCTTTTGTGTTTACTTCAGCCACTTTGACACCGCGGCGCAAGATGGTTGCCCGTGACGTAAGCTGTTTAATCTCATCCAGTTTATGGGAGATGAATAATACAGCACATCCCTGCTCAGCCAGCCGCCGAAGCACATCGAACAGTTGATCCGTTTCTTGCGGGGTTAAAACGGAAGTAGGTTCATCCATGATCAGCAAATCCGGATTCTGCAAAAGACAACGGACAATTTCAACCCGTTGTTGCTGGCCAACCGATAAATCGGCAATAATGCTTTCCGGATTTAGCGGAATGCCATATTCAGCCGATTTTGTTGCAATCATTTGAGAAAGATTATGACGGGGGAAATCCGGCGGCAAAGCAAGGGCTATGTTTTCCGCTACCGACAGAGCATCAAAAAGCGAAAAATGCTGAAACACCATGCCAATACCCATAGCACGCGCCTGTTGGGGGTTGCTAACGGAAACCGCTTTGCCCTTCCATTCCAGATGGCCTTGATCCGGTTGCAGCAACCCGTAAACGATTTTGATGAAAGTGGATTTTCCAGCCCCGTTTTCACCAAGAAGTGCATGAAGCTCACCCGGATAAATTTCAAAATTTATGTCTTTATTTGCTACCAGATCACCGAATGATTTTGTGATGCCAAACCCGGCCAAAAGCGGTTGTTTTGCCTCTGTGTCGCCGGATGTTGCTTTTCTTGATATGGCTTTCTTTGTCATGGTTTTCTTTGTCATGGGCATTATCTCATCTGGCTAATCGCGGCCTCGAACCATTCCCGGATTAGTGCCCGTTCATCAGGTTCCATATAGGCTATGTTTGCAGGTGGCATAGCATGGGATACCCCGGATTGCAGATAAATTGCTTTCGCTTCGGCGGCAATCTGTAATGGTGTTTCCAGCAACACCCCTTTCGGTGCTATGGCAATCCCATCCCATAATGGTTCAGCCGCGTGACACATCGCACAGCGGCCTTCCATAATGTCATTCACCGCCATAAAGCGGGTATCATCGTAAAAAGCCGAAAGATGTGGCGGCACGTCAAGCATTGCCGTGTCATCATCTGCCGCTACTGTATCTTGTCGCATAGCAGGCCAGATCGACAATGCCATAATAATGATGAAAATTGCCAGCGTAGCCCCCCATGTCCAGCGGGGATTTCCTGCTCTGGCATGGCGGGTATTAAAATAATGCCTGATCGTAACCCCCATCAGAAACACCAGACTGGCAATCAACCAGCTATATTCTGTTGCAAAGGCTAGCGGATAATGGCCAGACAACATCAGGAAAATCACTGGTAAGGTCAGATAATTGTTGTGAGTTGAACGCAATTTGGCAATGCGCCCATATTTTGCATCAGGTGTCCGGCTAGCCCTGAGATCAGCAACAACAATTTTCTGATTGGGGATAATGACCATAAATACATTCGCCGACATAATGGTTGCCGTGATTGCCCCTAGATGAATAAATGCCGCGCGACCAGTAAATATCTGATGAAATCCCCATGATAATGCAACTAGCATGGCATAGAGAACCAGCATCAACAGCGTTGGATTAGTGGCCAGTGGTGACCGGCACAACAGACTATAAACGACCCAGACCCCCGCCAGTGATCCCAGTGAGATCACTATCGCTTGCCATATTGACAGCGCCATCTTGCTTTCATCAATCAGATATAATTCTGCCCCGCCATAATAAACTATGGCTAGTAAAGCAAAGCCGGATAACCATGTGGCATAGGATTCCCATTTAAACCATGTCAGATGCTCTGGCAGATGATCAGGGGCAACAAGATATTTCTGGATATGATAAAACCCGCCGCCATGAACCTGCCATTCTTCACCATGGGCTTTTGCCGGCAGTGATGGTGTCTTTCGTAACCCTAGATCAAGGGCGATAAAGTAGAAAGAAGACCCTATCCAGGCTATGGCCGTAATGACGTGAAGCCAGCGCACCGCAAATTCAACCCAGTCCATTGCAAGAATAGTCAAGACGTCCAAGGTCATCTAACTGCCCCGATAGGTGGAATAGCTATATGGCGATAGCAGAAGCGGAACATGATAATGCTGATCTGGATCAGAAATACCAAACCGGACCGGCACATCATCAAGAAACAGAATATCTGTATTATGGCCATACGCCCGCAAATACGCCCCCGCCGCAAAGACCAGCTCATAACTAGAGGCAGTCATTTCCCCTTTGGGCAGGATGGGGGAATCTGTTCGCCCATCAGCATTTGTTGTCATGCGGCGAATAAGATGCTTTTCGGTTCCATCAATTTTATAAAGAGAAATATCCAATCCGGCAGCCGGACAGCCCATAGCAGTATCTAGCACATGCGTTGTCAAATATCCTTCAGCCACTCGCCCCCCCTTGAAACGCCAATCCTATTCCATCAGCGCATATAGTCATATGACATACTATATCACTATGTGATTTATATTTACGTATTAATACCCCATGGTCACATATCAATCCAGTTTTTATCAAGAATAAACGGATTTGATTTATATTTGCGTATGATGCAAGACTATGACCTCAACAATACCTAATGTAAGGATGAATACATGAACAGATACCCGCGCGATATGATTGGCTATGGGGCACAACCACCATTTGCCAACTGGCCAAATAATGCCAAAATTGCGGTCCAGTTTGTTCTTAATTATGAAGAAGGCGGCGAAAACTGTATATTAAATGGGGATGGCCAGTCAGAAGCCTTTTTATCTGAAATTGTTGGCGCTCAGCCATGGCCTGATCAACGCCACTGGAATATGGAATCCATCTATGAATATGGCGCTAGAGCGGGGTTCTGGCGACTTCATCGGTTATTTACCGAATATGATATCCCCCTGACCATTTATGGTGTAGCAACCGCGCTTGCCCGTAATCCGGATCAGATGCTTGCCATGCAGGATGCTGGCTGGGAAATAGCCAGCCATGGCTATAAATGGATCGAATATAAAGATTTTACCCGGGAAGAAGAAGCTGACCATATTGCATCGGCCATTACCCTTCATACCGAAGTAACCGGTGAGCGGCCACAAGGTTGGTATACTGGCCGCTGTTCAACACAGACAGTTGATCTCGTCTGTGAGGCTGGTGGATTTTCATATATTTCAGATAGTTATGCTGATGATCTGCCATACTGGCATGTCCATCAGGATCAACCCCATCTGATCATTCCCTACACGCTTGATGCCAATGATATGCGTTTTGCCGCGTTTCAGGGTTTTAATGCGGGGGATCAGTTTTTTGCCTATCTGCGGGATAGTTTCGATGCCCTTTATCGCGAAGGCATGGAAGGCCAGCCGAAAATGATGTCTATTGGTCTGCATTGTCGGCTGATCGGTCGACCGGGCCGAATCGAATCGCTTCGCCGGTTTATCGAATATATCAAGACTTATGACCATGTCTGGTGTCCACGCCGCATTGATATAGCAAACCACTGGCATCAGCATCACCCTTTTGATATGGATAAGGCAAGAACCCGACCATCACTGATGGCAAAAGATCAATTCGTGTCACAATTTGGCGGCGTGTTTGAACATTCCGAATGGATTGCCGAAGCGGCTTTTGATCTGGAACTGGGGCCAGCACATGATACCCCCACTGGCTTGCATCACGCGCTTTGCCGGATATTCCGTTCATCTGGAGCCGATAAACAGCTCAAGGTGCTTAAGGCACATCCTGATCTGGCTGGAAAACTGGCCATGGCAAAAAAACTCACCGCCCATAGCACAGATGAACAGGCATCTGCCGGGTTAGACGCCTTAACAGATGATGAACGGGCCCGATTTACGGAACTCAATACAACATATCAGGATCGTTTTGGCTTTCCTTTTATCATTGCCGTTAAAGGTCTGAACAAGGCTGATATTCTATCAGCATTCGAGCGGCGTATTGCACATGATCGTGATACCGAATTTACTGAAGCTTGCCGTCAGGTAGAACGTATCGCCTTGATACGCGTGAAAGCATTATTTTAGATGATCATATTGTGATACGCTAGAATTCCATGAGGAAATACCATGTCGAATAAACCCTATTATTTTGTGGCTGAAGGTGGATTACCACAACAGTCAGCACGGCTATGGCAACGCGCCATCTTCACCACTTCCTATGCTTTCATCCCGAAAGGTGTGATGACAGATATTGTCACAAGCTTTCTGCCATTCTGGCAGGGCACACGACTTTGGGTGCTGGCCCGGCCATTAAGCGGCTTTTCGGAAACCTTTTCACATTATCTGATGGATATAGCCCCAATGGGTGGATCAGACCGGCCTGATGATGATAAAACCGCACAGCATGTGTTATTTGTTACAGGTGGCCAGATCACTCTATCCTATCAGGGTCAGGATCATCATCTTAGCGCTGGTGGATATGCCTATTTACCAGCCGGCCTTGACTGGACTTTGCATAATCATAACGAAAGCAATGCGTCTTTTCACTGGATCAGAAAGCCTTATCAAGCCGTGGACGGTATTCCTGCCCCGGAGCCATTTGTTACCTCTGATCAGATGGTTGATCCGATTGCCATGCCCGATACAGACGGCGTATGGGCAACCAGCCGCTTTGTCGAACCTGATGATCTGCGCCATGATATGCATGTCAACATTGTCACGTTTCATCCAGGCGGTGTCATACCGTTTTCTGAAACACATGTGATGGAACACGGGCTTTATGTATTACAGGGACAGGCAAAATATCTGCTCAATCAGGACTGGGTTGATGTTGAAGCCGGAGATTACATGTGGCTTCGCGCCTTCTGCCCGCAAGCATGTGAGGCAACAGGCAATGAACCATTCCGCTATCTGCTCTATAAAGACGTCAATCGCCATATGCCCCTTTTCTTTCATCATGAAAGGTAGAACATAATGGTGAAGAACCAGATCACTATCCAGCCGATGAATGCTATCGCTTTTGCCCCTTATGGGGATGTGCTTACGCTTAAAGCCGAAGCGGATAAAATCATCAATCAGGGCATGTGCGGGCGTCACCATGATCTGGCAAAACTGGATTTTGATGATGGGCAAGCCGGCATTAGCCTTTTTGATGCCGTGCCAAGACAGCTTCCCTATAAGCTGGATATGATGGAACGGCATCCCCTGGGCAGTCAGGCCTTTCTGCCCTTACATGAACATCGTTTTCTGGTGATCATTGCCCCCGATGTTCAGGGACGGCCAGGGACACCATTGGCGTTTCTAACCTCACCTAGAACCGGGATAAACATTCATAAAAATACATGGCATGGGGTACTCACGCCATTAGAGGCTCCGGGGTTGTTTGCTGTTGTCGATAGAATTGGCGACGGAACAAACCTTGAGGAATACTGGCTTGAGGAGGAATATATTATCAAGCCATAACATAAGAGAAAATGACATTGATAAAGGGAGGGTTATTATGTCACAACAATCATCATTAGGGTCTGTTGAAGACCTCAAAAATCCGGATTATATGCCGCCCATGATACAGGCAATCCCATTGGGCATACAGCATATTCTGGCTATGTTTATTTCTAATGTCACGCCAGCGATTATCATTTGTGGAGCCGCCGGCTTTGGCTTCGGTTCCAATTCACCTGATTTTCCGAATATGATTTACATGATCCAGATGAGCATGTTCTTCGCCGGTGTGGCAACCCTTATCCAGACAATTGGTTTCGGGCCTGTCGGGGCTAGATTGCCGATTGTGCAGGGCACCAGCTTTGCCTTTGTTCCGATTATGGTGCCGCTAGTTGCCGGCAAGGGCGTTGATGCCATAGCTATTCTGATGGGCGGTGTCATTATTGGTGGCCTGTTTCACACAATACTTGGTCTGTTTATTGGCCGAATACGCTTTGCCTTGCCGCCATTGGTGACCGGACTGATTGTTCTCATGATTGGTCTGGCTCTGATCAAGGTGGGTATCCAGTATGCAGCAGGTGGAGTTCCGGCAAAAATGAATAATCTGCCCGAATATGGCAGTTTGCTAAACTGGTCTGTCGCGGGGGTTGTTATCATCGTGACGCTACTGCTGAAATTCTTCACACGCGGTATGTTATCGGTTGCCGCTGTCCTTATCGGCATTATTGCCGGTTATATCGTTGCCTATTTCAATGGTATGGTCAATTTTGGAAATATCGGTAAAGCGGCATCACTTGCCCTGCCTAATCCATTTCATTTTGGCGTTGAGTTTACCGCAGCGGCTATCATCGGTTTCTGTGCCATGTCATTCGTATCGGCGGTTGAAACCGTTGGCGATGTATCCGGCATCACAAAAGGCGGTGCTAATCGTGAAGCTACCGACAGGGAAATCGAAGGCGCAACCTATGCGGATGGTCTTGGCACAGCGGTGGCCGGGGTTTTCGGCGGATTACCCAATACATCATTCAGTCAGAATGTCGGGCTTATTGCCATGACTGGTGTGATGAGCCGTCATGTGGTGACTATTGGTGCCATTTTACTTTTGGTTGCCGGATTAATCCCTAAAGTGGGCGCCTTTATTTCCACCATTCCGATTGAGGTGCTTGGTGGCGGGGTGATTGTCATGTTCGGCATGGTAAGTGCAGCAGGTATTTCCATGCTATCCACGGTTAACTGGAACAAGCGCAATCTGATCATCTTTGCTATTTCTCTATCTGTTGGCCTTGGGCTTCAGCTTGAGCCCGAAGCCTTACAGCATGTGAGTGGAACAGCTAAGGTGCTAATGTCATCCGGGCTATTGCCTGCGGCTGTCATTGCTATTGTCCTCAATTTGATTCTGCCAGAATCCATTGACGACTAAACACGTCTATTATGTTCAGTGACAGGTGATATATATATTGCCTGTCACTACCTTAATCCATGGATTAATTACGTGAGATCATTTAGCTGATAACCGGCAAATCCCGCGTCACCCGTGTTGTCAGTAATTCTGCACCATGGTCTGTGATCAGTATATTTTCTTCGGCCACCATTAAAAATTCATCACCATAAACCACCGACGGTTCCAGCGTAAGCACCATATTAGCGGCCAGTTCAGTATGATCCCATGCCGTATGTGATGGAGGTTCGGTTAACTGAATGCCAAGACCATGCCCATAACGCCCAACATCATCACCGCCACCTGATGACGCATCTGGCCGCAACACCTGATCCATCGCGGCATAAAGATCGGCAGGGGTTTTTCCCGGCTTTGCCACCGCTAATGCAGCTTCTGTGGCGTCATATAGCTGTTGATGCGCCTGATGGGCGGCATCACTCGCATGGCCAATGGCAAAATTACGATCAAAATCAGAAAAATAGCCATCCCAGACCGACCCGGTATCCAGCATGATAATATCACCCTGCTGCAATGGCCGTTCATCAGGTGGCCCGATAATATCCCTATAACCACCTTGGCCAGCTGATCCGACCAGATAGCTCACATCATCAGCGCCTGCTGCTAATACCCGTTGTTTAAACTCGCGAAACACATCGGCTAACGGAATGCCAGTGGTCAGCCAGCTAGGTAGATCAGAAAAAACATGTGAAACAATAGCACAGATATGACTAATTTTGGCGATTTCAGCCGGCGATTTAATCATACGAATATGCTGAATAGATGACGTGACATCAATCCATTGACGGGGTGCCAGACCAGCTTTCAAGGCAAGAATATCTGCCAGAGGTGCCCTGAAGACTGTTTCACGCCCCATCAGAAGCCCCAAACGGCCCTCATTCGGCACATAGCCCCGGATAACATCTGATAAAAGACTGACACCATCATCACTGGCCGCAGGGGATGCCCAGCTTTTGATATCACCTACATAACAGCTTCCCATCAATGGCACACCGATAGTTGGAATGACAGCAACCGGTTTGCCAGAACGCGGTAATACCAGAAACCATGGCCGGGTCGGGCTCTGCCAGAATGGGGTCATAAAGCCGGTAAAATATCGCATTTCCGGCTCTGACGCGAAAAGCATAGCATCCAGATTCTGTTCCAGCATAATCTGTTGAGCCGCCGAACAGCGGCGTTCAAATTCAGCTTCGGTAAATCCACGCGGTGGGGCAGTTAATGTTGTCATTGTTTTGTCGTAAGTAAGTTTCCGATATCATAAATAAATTGTGCGATTTCGCTTTCCAGTGGGAATGATAAAACCCCCATGACGCTATACCCGAATAGAAGCGGGATCACATAAAACCGCAACATATATATAAACCACGCCACATATAGCGGGCGCATTTGTTCCACCAGAAAAGCAGGTGTGATAGGCGCCCATAGCCGGATCAGCGGGTTCGTCAGAAATTGAAAGGCCTTGTTAAAAAAGAAATTGGAATCTGGCCTGAGAAAAAGATTCATCCCGAAACGCCCGATTAGCGTCCACATCGCCGCCCCGAGCAGATAATCAAGAATGATAATCCAGATCGGAAAGGCCAGACTTACCTGATCCATATGATGCCCCCAGAAAAAGCAATTTGCCATGTTTTGCTGTTGATCATGACATAAAAAACGGGGCAGGAAAAGCACCTGCCCCGACATAATATGATTTATATATGTGCTGAAATCATCAGCTTACATAAGTCTTACCTTTTGGTACGCGGATGCTTTCCACCATTTTCTGGGTTTCTTCATCCGGCTCTTCTGTCATCAGACTGACAACAACCATAAGGATCAGGCTGACTGGCATACCAATCATGCCAAACCGCAGACCATCAATGCCGTACCATGGTTCCATGCCATTCTGTACCATATAGAGATACCAGGCACCGACGCCGAAGCCGCCAATCATACCAGCAATAGCACCGGCACGGTTAGCCCGTTTCCACCAGACACCAAGGACAAGCGGGAAGAACAGACCGGAATTGGCAAAACAGAACGCCCAGGCCACAGCACCCAGAATACCGGTCAGCTTCATGGAAGCCACCCAGGCACCAAGTGCACCAATGACCAAGAGCAGAACACGGGCAACCAGCAGACGCTTGGCCGTATCAACCTTTGGATCAATGATCTTATAGTAAAGGTCATGTGACAAGGCGTTAGCAATAGCCAGCAGAAGACCGTCAGCAGTTGACATGGCAGCAGCAAGACCACCAGCGGCAACCAGACCGGAAATCACATATGGCAGGCCTGCCATTTCAGGCGTCGCCAGAACCACGATATCCCCACGCATGAAGAATTCGTTGATCTGCACAATGCCATCACCATTTCCATCAACAATTTTCAGGAAGCCAACATTGCTCCATTGCTGTATCCATTCAAGGCTCATCACATCAGCAACGGATTTACCAATGATGCTTGTCGCAACTGACGGATCAAGAAGTGACAATTTGGTAAAGGTAGCCAATGCTGGCGCTGATAGATAAAGCAGTGAAATGAAGAATAGTGACCAGCCCACAGACTGACGCGCGGCCTTAACAGATGAGGTTGTGAAGTAACGCATCAGAACATGTGGCAATGATGCTGTACCAGCCATCATACATAACACAAGCGTAAAGAACTTCCATCGTGCCATCCAGTCGTCACTGGCATCATTAATGCCAACTTTCAGTGCTGCTAGTTTACCAGCTTCGGCTTGTGCTTCTGCTGTTGGAAGCAATGTGCCAACACCTAATGTTGATTCAAGTTCCTGCACCCGAAGAACAGCATCAAATTGTGCCAAATGCGGGATAAGGCCATAGCCCAGCTTATTTGACATCCAGAATACCGGAATCAGATAAGCAACAATCAGCACGATATACTGTGCAACCTGTGTCCAGGTCACCGCCCGCATGCCGCCAAGCATGGAACAGAACAGAATACCAGCCAGACCGACCCATACACCAACTTCAAACGGAATTTGAAGCGCACGCGCCGCAACGGTTCCTGTACCATTAATCTGTGCTGTCACATAGGTAAATGATGCTACAACCAGCACCACGACAGCGCAGAAACGCGCCAGATTGCCGCCATAACGTGTTCCGATAAAGTCAGGAACAGTATAACATCCAAACTTGCGGAGATAGGGAGCAATAAGTGATGCAACTAGCACATAACCACCTGTCCATCCGACAAGAAACGCCATATAGGGGTAACCTTTAAGGTAAATCCCACCAGCCATGGCAATAAAGGACGCACCAGACATCCAGTCCGCGGCGGTTGCCATACCATTATATACCGCTGGCACTTCGCGTCCTGCTACATAATACTGACTTGAATCCATCGTTCGCGATAGCACACCGATTAGGGCGTAAATCAGTACCGTAAAGGCCACAAACATCCAGCCGATATAGGTATTAGCAACCCCTGCGGCTTCCAAGATGCCCATTAAAATGACAAAGCCTAGAAATCCAAGAGTGTAAATTCCATAGACACGACCAAGGTTATTAATAAATCCACCTTCTAGTTTCATAATTAATCTCCCTCACTCATGCCATACTCTTCGTCAATGGAATTTTGACGAATAGCAAACCAGAATACGAGTATCACAAAAATAATCTGTGACCCCATTCCGGCCATAAAATATGCTCCGGGAAATGACTCAGAATTGAGTGAACTCCCGAACCAGTGAATAACAAATGAGACAACAGCCCAAATAACCAGCGTCAAAAACGTCAAACGTTTTGTTGCTGCCCAGTGCTGTTGTTGATCTGATTTTGATGACATTTGACATGTCCCCCCTTAATTGATCAACTTAAAGTATGCCGTAAATAAATTACAGACACAGTTTTTCAGCATTAGCCGAAATAAGATTGTAACATTATTATAAAGATTTGTTATAATTTTATCACATTTATGCCACATTTTGTTTAAAGAAAGAGAAAATATTGTTTAATTTCAGCAACATTCTTTCCATCCTCGGCTTGAAAAAAATGCCTGAAATTGGCTCGATTAATGAATTAAGCCAATTTATTGATCAAAATTCTGCCTTTGTCAGTCAGGTAACATTATATACATATGTCAAAGCCCGCGCCGGAACCTCTTTCCCTAAACTGTTTGAAAATGCGGATTTCCTTACATCCCTTTCTATTTCGCGCTGGCATATTTTTGCCGCTTCCGTATGCGACCTGTCCCTTTTCGCTGCCGCACAATTTCGAGCATCAGACCACGCCGATGATCAGGACTGCGCCGCCATATCAGTTGAAATTGGGGGTAATATCCTCAAACAGGTGGAACAAGATGATATTGACCCAAAAATGTTCAAAACCATGATCAAACATCTGAAAGATAGAGCCAAGACTGCCGATTATGCTGCTCATGCTAAAGGGGATGGATTATTTTCTGTTAGCTCGGATGCATTCATGAAATGGGCACCCGTGGTGGATGAGTTTAAAGAACTTGATGAAGAAATTATGCGGAACTCCATGCATTTGCGCTGGATAGGGATCAGGCGAGAACTGGCTACACGACTTGACACCGGCAAAACATATAGCGACTGGGTCGAAATGAAAAACCAGACACGCTTTGCCGGTTAAGGCCTCTGTCATCATCTTTATGGTATTCCGTGATCCTTATCTGGAAAACAAATCCCGACATTGTTTTAAGGCATGGTGAAACCGCATACGCTTGGTGAAAGATGTATGAATACGATGCCATTTCCGTTTAAGCTTATGACCAATATGATCATATGGCCATGGCTGGATATCCATGTAGCCTATGGTAGATGGGCGGCCTTCTTCGGCAAAAAGCGGTGGGTTTATGTGTAGCACATTGCACCCGTTAAACCACCAGTGATGCAACATGCAATCGACTTCAAAAACATGGCGATATTTATTTTCAAGCAATGTCCTGGCCGCCTGTCGGGAAAGCAAATAACACTCGGCACCGATGCTATTGTATTTGACCAGAGTAAGCCGGAATTCATGATCAGGTGGTAAATGGGCAAGTTTATAAATGGGTATAGTTTTACGATTTGGGAATCTTCTTGCTAGAAATACAATATCGATCAGCTGATCCAGATTGGTCAGATGATCCAGAATGGTTGTAATATGGTCAGATGTTTCCGGCAGTGGCAAGGCGTCGTCCTCGCATATCAATCCGTAATCCTGATCCCCATTGGCAATCAATTCCCAAATCTTGTGATGACTTAATGCACAGCCTAGCGCATTATCCTGCATAACGGTTGGCAGCCAGTTTTGCCGGTCAGAATGCACAAAATCACTTTTCTGTGATGGGGAAAGGTCTTTTCCCATCACAGCGTCGATAAAATGTGGCTCAAGCCCGACATCATGAAAACGCTTTTCAAGTACAATACGCTTCTGGTGATCTGATTTTGCTGAAATGATATATGCTTTTCGTATCATGATTTACAACTGACATGAAAGCAGATGCACCGTCAAGATATTCAGTTTTTCTTCCGGACAACAATTTCAATCTGTGCCAGCGCATCACTTTTGGCGGTCTGATCAATGGGGTAGCCACGGGACAGCTGAAACTTCAAAAGCCGGGTACGAAGTGACCGGTTTTTTATCCGGCGGGCAATACTGGATATTTGCCGATTTAGGAAACTACGGTGATTTTTCGGCGTTTTTCCACGCGGAAACAATAGATCATAATCATAATGTTCATCATATATCCGCTTGGCTATGATCTCGGCCTTTGGTAAAGCCTGGCTTTCGGCCAAGATATCAATAGACACCGGTGACCAGCTATCAGCCGTTCCCATCCGGAATGTGGCTTTATGATCGCCATTGAATATGGATGGCCAGTTAAATTGTTCATAAAGGTCTTCATGCGGTACAACCGTAATCATATAACCACCTGGCTTGACCAGTTGCCACCAATCTTGCAGGGATTGTTTCGGGTTATGCATATGTTCCAGACAATGGCTGGAATGAACCGCATCATATTGTTCGGCGTCACGATAATTCAGAATGTGATTAGCGTCACCTTGATGTTGATCAAATATTTCTGCATGGGGTACTACCGGATCATCGCCCGCCCCAATATCAATCACCCGTCCCGATAGATAGGTTTTAAAAAAGGCAGATGAGCGAAGGGCATTAGTCTTGCTTGCTTCGGTAGCCATTTATCTCACTCCTGCCTGATAAAACACAGGCAATATCACCATATCTAATCAATTTCAAATAAATTAAATGGTGAATGACGGCATTGATCACATGATTTAGTGGGCAGAATATTGTCATCTGGAAAATGACAACTAATCAATGTATGTTTGTGGTGGAAATGGAAATCACTCCATATCTTCTGACGGAATACAGTGAATTCTAACATGGCTATATATAATCTGGGTTCAATCAATATTGATTATATTTACGGATTGCCGCATCTGGTGACCGCTGGCGAAACGATTGCCGCATCTCGTTATGTTTCGGCACTTGGCGGCAAAGGCGCTAATCAGTCAATTGCCATTGCCAAGGCTGGCGGCACAGTTTTTCATGCAGGTATGATCCATAGTGATGATGAAAAATGGCTAAAACCATTACATGCCGCGGGCGTCAATACCGATGCCGTGTTGCGCGGCGATATGCCGACCGGCCATGCTATTGTGGCAGTTGATGACGCCAGCGAACATCGCGGCGAAAATCAGATTATTCTTGCACCATTAAGCAATCAGGCCCTGCCATCTGCTCTTATCGGGGCATTGCTTCAGACGGCTGTCGCTGGTGATTGGGCACTGGCACAGAATGAAACAAATCTGACGGCTGAATTTCTAACCACCGCTAAATCGAAAGGGCTTCACATCTGTTATAGCGCTGCGCCTTTCGTTGTTGATACCACATTAGCTTTATTACCGCTTGTTGATTTGCTGATTGTTAACCATATCGAAGCAGAGGCATTGAGTGAGGCCACGGGCAAACCTGTTCATGAAATGGATATTCCCCATCTGATTGTAACCCGGGGCGCTGATGGTGCGGATTATTCAGGTATTGATGGCCAGTTTCATATTCCTGCCCTGAACGTAACCGCAGTTGACACAACAGGTGCTGGCGATACCTATCTGGGATATGTTCTGGCTCAGCTTGATCAGAACATGCCTATACAAGATGCCATGCGTATCGCCACCGCCGCCGCCGCTATTCAGGTCACGCGCCATGGGGCTAGTGCCGCTATTCCGGATATGGCCGAAACCCTTGATCACCTGCCAGATGCTTAGAAAGCTCTACTTATGTCAAAACAGAAACTGATTATTGATACGGATCCCGGCATCGATGATGCTATGGCTATCCATTATGCCTTTGCCCATGAAGCCCTTGATCTGATTGGGCTGACAACCATTTTCGGGAATGTTTTTGTGGAACAGGCCACGCGCAATGCCATCATTCTGACCGATCAGGCAAACCGTTCCATCCCTGTTAGTCAAGGGGCAGCAACGCCACTTTCCATTCCAGCAAATCCTCCATCACATTATGTTCACGGGGAAGAAGGTTTTGGTGACCTCCCTGCCATGACACCATCGCGTTCAGCGGATCCAAGGCCGGCACATGTTTTTCTGGCAGAAACAATTCGCGCCTTCCCGGGTGAGATTATTCTATGCCCTATTGGCCCATTAACAAATATCGCCCGTTTGCTGGAATATGACCCTGATATTACCGCACTGGTCAAAAAAGTGGTCATTATGGGTGGGGCCGTGGATTGCCCGGGTAACGTCACACCATATGCAGAGGCTAATATCTGGAATGATCCACATGCAGCCGATAAGGTCTTTGCCGCCAATTGGGATATGGAACTGATCGGGCTTGACGTGACGAGTCACATTTCATGCGATGCCGAAGATTTTAAACATCTTGCTAGTCAGGCCCCTGATATCGGTGGTTTTCTGGAGCGCGTTTCGCAATTCTATATCACCTTTTACCATAGCATTATCGGCCGGCATATCTGCTTGATGCATGATCCGTCGGCCGTGGTAAGCATCACTAACCCCGCGGTTTTTGATTATGAGGATATTCCGCTTGAAGTCATCTGTTCTGGCGAACGGGTTGGTGCCACTATTCCTGCCAATGCCACAAGACGTCCGGTGAAAGTCGCAAAACGGGTGGACGCCATATCGGTGCAAAAAATATTTCTGGACAAATGTAGCCAATCCGACAGAATAAAAATCGGATAATATAATATAATTTGATATAAATATTCGGCGTGAACCGATATTTATTAGGAAAATGTAATGAATGTAAAAACCGTTGATTATCATTCATCCCATGCTAGTGCTGATCTGGCGGAATCACTCCGGAACACCGGTTTTGCCGTTCTGGTTAATCACCCAATTACCCCACAACGAATTGAAGAGATTTATTCGAGTTGGGCTGCTTTCTTTGCCGATTCGTCCAAGCATGACTGGCTTCGTGATCCTGAAAGACAGGATGGATTTTTTCCTTTTCAATCCGAACATGCCAAGGGCTCCCCTGCCAAGGATTTAAAAGAGTTTTATCATGTGTATCCATGGGGGCGCGTGCCACCACAACTGGAGGACATGACCCGTTCATTATATCAAGATTTACATTTACTGGGGATTGAGTTACTGGGCTGGCTTGATGACGCATTGCCTGACCATTTGAAACAGTTATTGAGCCTGCCCCTTGCGGCCATGATGCAGGATAGCCAGCAAAGCCTGTTGCGGATATTGCATTATCCAGCTCTGGTCGAAATGCCTGAACCAGATGCCATCCGTGCCGCCGCCCATGAAGATATAAACCTGATCACATTACTTCTGGCAGGGTCCAAACCGGGGCTGGAAGCCATGGATACCGACGGCAACTGGCATTCTGTGCCTTGTGACCCGGGGATGATAACCATCAATAACGGTGATATGCTGGCATTAGCAACAGATGGATATTACCCATCCACAACCCACCGTGTTATCAATCCGGATCAAGATGCCAATGAGCCTAGATTTTCAATGCCGATGTTCTTGCACCCAAAACCAGATGTGGATTTGAAACCGGGTTTTACCGCTGATAATTTTTTGCAACAAAGATTAAAAGAAATTGGCCTTAAGTAATTGATTTATAATTAATTTAATCTTGGAGGAAAATATGAAACAGTCACTTTATAAAATGATGTTAACCGTTATCAGTGGGGTGTTCTTGCTAGGTAGTCTTAGCGTACAAGCCGCTGATATTAAACCTGCTGTCATCTATGACATGGGCGGCAAGTTTGACAAATCCTTTAACGAAGGGGTCTGGAACGGCGTTAAGAAGTTTACTGAAGAAACTGGCATCAAGGTGATGGAATTCGAAGTCACCAACGAAACCCAACGTGAACAGGCCATGCGCCAGATGGTTGATCGTGGGGCAACTATCGTATTGGGGGTTGGCTTTGCACAGGCAGATGCTATTGCTGCCGTTGCCGCGGAAAATCCGGATGTTCAGTTTTCAATCATTGATGTGTTCTGGCTTGATGCACCAAATCTACGCCAATATGCCTTTAAAGAGCATGAAGGCAGCTATCTGGTAGGTGTTGCCGCCGCCCATGCAAGCCAGACGGGAAAAGTCGGTTTTGTCGGTGGCATGGATATTTCACTTATCCGTAAATTTGCATGTGGTTATGTTGGCGGAGTCAAATCTGTTAATGCATCAGCAGATGTCTATCAGAACATGACAGGCACAACACCTGCCGCATGGAATGACCCGGCTAAAGGTGCTGAACTAACCATGAGCCAGATTGACCGTGGCGCAGACGTCATCTATCAGGCTGCTGGCGGAACAGGTATTGGCGTCATTCAGGCGGCTGTTGATTCTGGTAAATTGGCCATCGGCGTTGATTCCAATCAGAATGGCATCGCTCCCGGGTCTATTTTGACCTCAATGCTTAAGCGTGTTGATGTTGCCGCTTATGAAACCTTTATGGACGCAAAAAATGGCAATTTCACCGCTGGTGTTCAAATGCTTGGCGTGGCCGAAGGTGGCGTTGACTGGGCGCTTGATGAAAATAACGCCAGCCTTGTCACACCTGAAATGAAAGCTGCCGTCGAACAGGCGCGTGCAGATATCATATCAGGCAAGATTTCCGTGCATAACTATGAAAGCGATTCTGCCTGCCCATACTAATACTGATTTAGTATTCTGTTATGACCATATCATCATCATTGGCGAAAAGCAGGTCAGACTTGCCTTTCGCCGTTTCCATGTCTGGTATCTGCAAACGCTTTGGTGCGGTTATCGCCAATGATCATATTGATCTGAATGTTTTATCTGGTGATATTCACGGCATTGTTGGTGAAAACGGTGCTGGAAAATCCACCCTTGTATCCATTTTATATGGTTTCTATACCGCCGATAGTGGCATCACGGAAATAGCCGGTGTTCCCTATACCCATAACACCCCCGCTGATTCTATCGCCGCTGGCATCGGGATGGTGCATCAGCATTTCATGCTAGTACCGAACTTTACGGTTCTGGAAAATATCATCCTTGGTCATGAAGGCCATAAGCAACTGGCAAAAAGTATGGCACAAGCCCGGCATATGCTGACAAATCTTGTGCAGCAATATGGGCTTGATGTTGATCTGGACGCGCAAGTAGGTGATTTACCTGTAAGCCTGCAACAACGGGTGGAAATCCTGAAAGCCCTTTATCGGGACGCCCGCATTCTCATTCTGGATGAACCGACTGGCGTATTAACCCCGCAAGAAACAAACCAGTTATTTGATATTCTACGCGCACTAAAAAAACAGGGTGTTACCATATTACTGATCACCCATAAATTGCGGGAAATTATGGCCGTGACAGATCATGTTTCGGTTATGCGTGGGGGGCGTATGGTAGCGCATCTGCAAACAACGGATACAACCCCCGATCAACTGGCAGAATTAATGGTGGGACGGCCTGTTCAGGTCCAGAAGCAATGGCATAAAGCCGATAAAGGAGCCGCCATTGTTAAAGTAAAAGACCTACACCTCAACAGCACCAAAAACCAGACCCTACTTTCTGATATCAATTTTACTGTTCATGAAGGTGAAATATTGGGTATTGCGGGCGTTGCCGGTAATGGCCAGTCTGAATTGCTGAATATTCTGGCCGGCATAACCGCCCCGACCAGTGGCCAGATTATCTATCATGATCATCAGATTGATATCCATACCCCTGCTGACCCAAAGAAAATCAAATCACTTGGCGTCGCGCATGTACCCGAAGACCGTCATGCATCCGGCATCGTATTGCCATTTACGGCTGCCGAAAATGCTGCCCTCGGATATGAAAAAGAAGTATCCGGCCATTATGGCCATAGCTTTTTATCCCCTAAATCACTGCGTGCCAGATGCATAGACCTGATGCAACGTTTTGATGTTCGACCAGCTGACCCGGATTTGAAATCAAGCCTGTTTTCAGGCGGTAATCAGCAAAAACTGGTACTAGCCAGAGAAATGTCCGCCGCGCCATCGATTCTTCTGATTGGCCAGCCCACACGAGGTGTTGATATCGGCGCGATCGAGTTTATCCATCAGCAATTGATCGATATGCGTGATAAGGGATGTGCTATTATTCTTGTTTCGGTTGAACTGGATGAGATTATGAGCCTATCTGACCGCATAATGGTGATGAATAATGGCGCCATCATGGGACTAGTTGATCGGGCGACTGCCAATGTGAAGGATATCGGATTACTTATGGCGGGGATCAGATAATGCGGCGGCCTTTACCAGCATGGGCAGATATTAGCATCATGCCACTTATCAATATTGCCGCCGCGTTTGTGGTAGCGGGGGTTATCATTGCCCTGATTGGTGAAAACCCGTTTACTGCCCTATCTGTCATGGTCAAAGGTGCGTTTGTCTATAAAGGCGCTTTAGGATACACCTTATATTATACAACGAACTTTATTTTCACTGGCCTTGCGGTTGCCGTGGCCTTTCACGCGATGTTGTTCAATATTGGCGGCGAGGGGCAGGCCATGATTGGCGGGCTTGGCATCGGATTTATAGTGCTTAGCCTTGATCCGGTCCTGCCGCCATTGCTGGTGGTATTGCTGGCTATTCCGGTGGCGGCGATATTTGGTGCTATCTGGGGGATAATTCCCGGCTGGCTTCAGGCCAGACGTGGCAGTCATATTGTTATCACCACAATTATGTTTAATTTTATCGCATCATCCATCATGGTCTGGTTATTAGCTGGTATGCTGATGGCACCGGGGCAGATGTCACCACAAACGCGGGATTTTGCCGATGGGGTGGGGCTGATGCAAATCCATCATATTGCAAATGCGCTGGGCTGGCCCATGGCGCGTTCACCGCTGAATTTATCTTTTGGTATCGCATTGCTGGCGGCGGTGGGGGTATGGGTGCTCATCTGGCGCACACGGCTGGGTTATATTATCCGCGCCACTGGCCATAGCGAAAAAGCCGTGATTTATGCTGGCCATCATCCTGCCCGCATCATCATGATCACGATGGCGATTTCTGGAGGGCTGGCCGGATTAATGGCCTTGAATGAAATTCTGGGCGTGCAGGAACGGGTCATTCTGAATTTCACATCAGGTTATGGGTTTACCGGTATTGCTGTTGCGCTGATGGGGCGCAATCATCCTTTCGGGATTGTCCTGGCAAGTTTATTATTTGGGGCACTGTATCAGGGCGGGGCAGAGCTGGATTTTGAATTCCAGACCATCACAAGAGAAATGGTGCTCATGATACAGGGGCTGATTATTCTGTTTTCAGGAGCCTTGGCATTAATGTTTGTTCCGGTAGCCGAACAGATTTATGGACGGCTGGCACCGGCAGATACGGCATCTGATCATCACAAGATACAAAAGGATCAGCAAAATGGCTGAGTTGTGGTTACAATTCGTTCTGACCATTGATGCGACCTTGCGGGTGGCGACGCCGCTTATTCTTTGTGCGATGGCAGGTATTTTTTCCGAACGATCTGGCATCATTGATATCTCACTCGAAGGCAAGATGCTGTTGAGTGCATTCACGGCGGCCACTGTTGCAGCGTTATATAGCTCACCTTTTCTTGCGCTTGGCAGTGCAATAATAGTATCCATGCTGTTCAGCCTTTTGCATGGATTTGCCTGTATCACCCATCGCGGCAATCAGGTGATTTCAGGGCTAGCTATCAATATTCTGGCATCAGGGTTAACCGTCACTGTGGGGATTGCCATTTTTGCTCAGGGCGGACAGACACCTTTTTTAATGTCAGGGCAACGCTTTAGCGCAATCACCATGCCCTTTGCTGAAACTGTCAGCCATATTCCCGTGATTGGCACCATTTACACCGAAGTCATATCTGGCCATAATCTGTTGGTCTGGATAGCGTTATTATCAGTCGCGATCACCGGTTATGTTTTATTCCGGACAACATTCGGGTTACGATTACGCGCGGTTGGCGAAAAGCCCGAAGCGGTAGATACCGCTGGTATCAGCGTGACGTTAATGCGGTATCAGGCGGTATTGATTGCCGGGATATTATGCGGCATTGCCGGTGCCTATTTGTCTATCGCGCATGGCGCCGGATTTGTACGGGAAATGACTGCAGGAAAGGGCTATATCGCGCTTGCCGCCATGATTTTCGGGCATTGGCGTCCTGTTCCGGCATTGCTGGCATGTTTGATGTTTGGCTTTCTTGAGGCTATTGCCGCCCGACTGCAAGGGGTTGAAGTGCCATTTCTTGGCCCCATGCCAACCGATTTGATACTGGTTCTGCCATATGTATTAACGGTCATTTTGTTGGCAGGATTTATTGGTAAAGCCGTACCGCCGCGGTCTATCGGCCAGCCCTATATTAAGGAAAGATAACCATGATGAACCAAGATATCCTGATTCAGGCCGCTATTACCGCAATGCCACGCGCCTATGCCCCATATAGCCAGTTTATGGTCGGAGCCGCCATCTGTGATGAAAACGGTGATATCCACACTGGTGTCAATGTGGAAAACGCGGCCTATCCACAAGGGTCCTGCGCGGAAGCAGGCGCCATTGCAGCTATGATCATGGCAGGCGGAACACGCATCGCCAGCATTGCCGTGGCCGGACCTGGTGATATGCTATGCACGCCTTGCGGGGGATGCCGTCAGCGTATCAGAGAATTTGCCAATCCCGATACCCCCATTCTGATTGCCGATACAACCGGCTTGCGGCAACGCTTCACGCTTGCCGATTTACTGCCCCATAGTTTTGGGCCAGATCACTTAGCTTAAATCAGTCAAGACATGCCCCGTATGCGAAAAAAATCTGAATTGCCATCAAAAATCTGTCCAGTATGTGGATTTGATTTTATCTGGCGTAAAAAATGGGAAAAGGTCTGGGATGATGTGATATACTGCTCCGAGCGATGCCGACGTCATAACCGATCAAAGCAAAGGCCGGATAACACGTCCAAGCGCTAATGCGCTCAAAAACGCATTTTCAATTCTACCACCCAGACACCAGTCCCCGGCACCAGCAAGCTGGCTGGATGCATCCATCACGAATGCTTCCTGCAATGACTGTAACGGATTGGCATAAAGCCAGCGGTGAAATCCGATATGTGCGGCGGTGCTAGCGTCTATGCCTGTTCTGGCATAAAGCGCATCAATCATCTGCTCTTTCACCATATCCTGATCATTGGTCAGATGATCTGACGACCAGTGATTACCAGCATGAATTGTTAAGGCTGAAGACGTATGATCACGCCCCGGTTTTGTCGAATTATCCGCTATGAAGCCAATGGGCTGATCATGTGACCCCCATGCCGCGTCCCAGCCAGTATCCAGTTTGTTATCAAAACCAAGCATAAGGGTGAAACAGCCCTGCATCTTCACCTCTGATAGCTGCTGATGAAAACTGGCAGATGGCGGGATAATACCTGCTGTTTGCGGGGCAGGTGCTGTGCTGATCACCCAGTCTGCGACTATATCCGGATTATCCCTTTCGTCTGATCCCTGTTCGACCGCAATACGCCAGCGACGACCTGATGAAAAATGGTCAGAAAAGACATGGCTCACCTTGGTTGCGAGCCGGATATCAATATCTGCCAGATAATCCTTAGCCATAGATTTGACCAGTTCATTGGCTGCACCTTTTACCGCATAGCTATCTTTTCTTGATGCTTTTGATTCATGGGCATGGGCATGGGCATGGGCATGGGCATGACCATAACCTAGCATGACCGGATCATTCGGCCAATTCTGCAACAAACCGGAGGATATATATGGGGCCAGCATATCTGTAAATTGGTGGTCACGCACCGTCAGATATGCCGCGCCATGATCAAAACCAAACCTATCGGCACGGCGATGAGATATCCGGCCAGATAGTCCACGCGATTTTTCGACTAGAACAATATCCGCTTTATCTTTGAGGTTAATAGCCAGCGTAACGCCTGCCATTCCCGCCCCTATGATAGCTATTCTGGTCATGGTAGCAGGCCTTTGTGTTGTGTATCGGGTTTTGGTGCGATCAGGTTTTCCTGTCTATGCCATGAACTAGGGCAAAATCCTGATGAATAAAGCTTAGCTGTGGCAGAGTGACGCGCAAAAAAACCAGAAAAGTAATTAAACTCATTTCCCGGCCTTTTGGTAAGATATTTTATTATCATTTTGACCACGAAATCATAATGAGATTGCTATCAGGTATGACAACAGACTGATGATCATTTTTTATTACTTTTCGGTCACTTAACAAGTCATATTAAGAGGTATATATATCCGGTTAATTCCTCCTCTAATAACCTCTTTTTTGTGGATTAACGCAATGACTATTCAATCAATGATCAAAACTGCCAATGATGAATTCTGCCGGTTTTCAGGCATTACCGCCCTTAACCGCCAATTACGGATGAACCGGATTATTTCATCCCTAGAACAGCTTGATAACCGGACTCTTGATGATATCGGAATAAGCCGGTGGCAGATCAAGGATCGCGCCCGCCAGATCGTCGATAACGATAATATGAGCAACGCGGCCTAAAGCCCAAATGTGATATCGCCAGAACCTTTTTCTATATATATATCAGGTTCTGGCAGATTTAGGGCTAACTGCCTTCACCCGCAGGCATGGGCGCTGATACAGCCGAAGTCATCCAGCAATCCACCAGATCACCTTTGGTAACCTGCTTTACCACCCAGACAAAACGATATAGCCGGTTATCCGGCGTTTCCATTTCAATCAGAAACTTGACTTGTCCGGTTTCTTCTTTCTGATCGATAATTTCAAAATTCCGGTGATTGATCATAGGTTCATATGCAGGATTCCGGAGCATCTTAGCAAATCGCTCATAAGGCCCAGTTACGGCTTTATTATCCGGATGGGCAAACGTCCATGTCTGGCGGAGCCCCAGATCATCACCAACAATGTCATTATTCTGTAATGCCATCATCTGAATGGATACCACATCTGCCGGTTCTATGGATGGATCAGGCAGGATCAGTCCTTCATGATTATCGGCAAATGCTTGCATAGGCGCAAACAAGACCACCAATCCGGCCACCAATATTATAATGTGTTTTCTAAAAAATGTGGGCATTACCATCAATCCTCCACTTTTATACTGCTAAACAATAGTTTCAGGATTAATGGTGGTGTGACGGTGATAAAAATCAAGCCATGGTTTTATCGGTATGGCCAATGACAGCAGGGAAAGGAAAGCAATCAGCCCCCAAATCCGCGGCATAGAAAATAGGCTTTAATACCGCCATTTTCAAACATAATGGTTGTGATATAGGGCGTGATATAACCGCTATCCATACAGGTTTTGACCATTAATGCCCGAAGGTGTTCTGGCGGTGAGACGATTAAGCGTTCTTCCAGTGGCCATGTTATTTCATAGCCAAAACCTTCGGTAAAGTTTAATGCGCTACTGGCAGACTGGATTGAGCCGTTACCGGTGTCGGAATGATCCCCACTATCCTGATCATGATAAGCTGTTGCATCAGAAAGTGATGTTACCGATGTATCCATGCCACCTGATTGCGTCTGACAACCAGATATAATCAAGACCATAAACAGTAGCGCGGAGTAAAGCATCACTTGAGAATATCTGAAATTTCGGATAGATATTTCTAAGTTAGCTTTTGCGATTGCTTTTATGTAAGAATGTGTTGATGTTGTCATAAATAGTAAATGATCTCAATATTATCTGAATTATTTTAATCATAACAATGATCTCTTTGTCAAGAGGACATGCTTTAGAATCAAATGGATACACATTTTTTCATAGCCTTACTGCAATTAGTTGATGTCCTTGTCGGGATATATGTCTGGACATTACTTGCCTATATTATTTCCAGCTGGCTGATCATGTTTCGGATTATCAATCCATATCAACCTGCGGTGCGGGCAATTCTGAGCGGTTTATCAGCTATACATGACCCTATTCTGCTCCCCTTCCGGCGCATTCAATACCGGCTTCTGCCAAATATGGGAGGACTGGATCTTTCGCCGATTGTGACTTTGATCTTGGCACAATATTTCATCGGCCCCCTGTTGAAGGATATTATCATTTTAATTGCCAGAATATTCTCATCGTGATGAGTTTAAGCCTCATGTCGTCAAATGGGCATTATCTGGCGATATGGTCACATTATTTCTGCTATGGCTAGGGCAATTTTTGGCTAGCTAAAAACCCTTGAGGATGAGGTTTTGTATGAGTGCAACGATCATTGATGGCAAGGCATTTGCCGCCAAATTAACTCAATCTATTGGCCGTGCCGTAACAGCCGTTATGACATCCGGGGCACCACAACCTGCCTTAGCGGTTGTGCTGGTCGGCGAAGACCCGGCAAGTGAAGTTTATGTCCGCAACAAAATCAGAACCACCGAAGCAAGCGGCATGCAGTCCATTGAACATCGCCTGCCAGATACCACCAGCCAGACGGAGTTGCTAAATCTGATTGACCAGCTCAACACGGATCATGCCATTGACGGCATTCTGGTTCAGCTGCCGCTTCCCGATCAGATCAATGCCGATGCCGTGATCAATGCTATTGCCCCGGAAAAGGATGTTGATGGCTTTCATGTAGTAAATGTTGGACGGCTATGGGCAGGTCTTCCGGCATTAGTGCCATGCACACCTTTCGGCAGTCTGCTTTTGCTCAAGGATACTTTAGGTGATCTTAGCGGAAAGAATGCCGTCATTGTTGGCCGGTCAAACATAGTTGGCAAGCCAATGGCACAGCTATTACTGGCAGAACATTGCACCATTACGGTTGCCCATTCCAGAAGCAAGGACTTACCTGCTATCTGTCGTGAAGCGGATATTCTGGTGGCCGCTGTTGGCCGTCCGGAAATGATCCGTGGCGATTGGGTCAAACCCGGTGCAGTGGTGATTGATGTCGGCATTAACCGTGTCCCTGCCCCGGAAAGGGGAGAAGGAAAAACCCGCATTACCGGTGATGTGCATTTTGAAGAGGCCAGTCAGGTCGCATCAGCCATTACCCCTGTACCCGGAGGCGTTGGGCCAATGACCATAGCATGTTTATTACGGAACACTCTGGTCGCCGCATCACGTCGTCATGGATATTCATTACCAGACGATTTTATATAGGCCGCACTTCTAAAATTTGACCTGCGACAAGATTGATATTTACGGGCAGGCTAGTTTCGGTCAAGAATGGGCATATAACAGAGGGATAACATAACTACATGAGCAGTTTTTCATATATTTTATTGTTTCTCACCATGGCGGCGGTGGCTGGTGTCCTGTTCTGGGGCATCCTGACCATGGCAAGAGGTGGTGAATACAATATAAACTGGTCAAATACAATTATGCGCTGGCGCATCATTCTGCAGGCGCTGGCATTGGCTATTTTTGTGCTGATTTTGCTATTTAGCCGCTAAATAAATGATGATGAAATGATAAATGTTTTGGATGATACATAATGGTAAAATTGAATAAAATATATACACGAACAGGGGATAAAGGTGAAACCAGCCTTGTGAATGGCCATCGCGTATCAAAGCATTCCATCCGGCCAACAGCTTTTGGCACAGTGGATGAAGTAAACTCCATCATTGGTATCTGCCGCCTGCATACGGCAAAAATTGAAGATAATAACTTTGATGATATGCTGTCACGCATCCAGAATGACCTGTTTGATTTGGGTGCTGATCTAGCAACCCCGATTGGTGAAGAACGGCCAGATGACGTTTTGCGCGTAACTGATAAACAGGTTAATCGCCTAGAGACCGAAATCGATACCATGAACAGCACATTACAGCCGCTGAATTCATTCGTTTTGCCCGGTGGACAGGAAGCCGCCGCCTATATCCATCTAGCTAGGGCGATGACAAGACGGGCGGAACGTGATATGACGCGGCTATCAGTCGAAGAATCCGTAGGTCAAGCAGCCATGCAATATATTAATCGCCTGTCAGATCATTTATTTGTTATGGCACGTTCCATCAACCAGCAACATGATGGGGATGTTTTATGGAAACCTGCCGCTAACGCATGACGGCATGATCAGGAATGTAAAGTCCATCTAGAATATGTTTTGATGAATATTTATGGAGAACCAACAAAATGAAGATACTTGTACCAGTAAAAAGAGTGATTGATTACAACGTGAAGGTACGCGTCAAGGCTGACCAGTCTGGCGTTGAACTGGCCAATGTTAAAATGGCTATGAACCCTTTTGACGAAATTGCTGTCGAACAAGCCATTCGTTTTAAAGAGGCTGGCGCCGCAACAGAAGTGGTGGCTATTTCTATCGGTCCCGAACAATCACAGGAAACCATCAGAACAGCATTGGCTATGGGTGCTGATCGCGGCATACATGTGCTTGCATCTCATGACACGGAACCACTAGCCATTGCCAAAATCCTCAAGGCTGTCATTGCCAAGGAAGAACCGGGGCTGGTTATCATGGGCAAGCAGTCCATTGATGATGATAGCAACCAAACAGGCCAGATGCTGGCCACATTGATGGGTTGGCCACAAGCCACATTTGCATCAGGTGTTGAAATTAATGGTGATTCCCTAAACATTACTCGCGAAGTTGATAGCGGGCTGGAACATATCACCTGCCCGATGCCAGCTGTTATTACGGTTGATTTGCGTCTGAATGAACCACGTTACGCCTCATTACCAAACATCATGAAGGCAAAGAAAAAGCCGATTGATCAGATCAGCCTAGATGATCTGGGTATTGATGCCAGCCAGCGGTTAAAAACCCTGAAAGTGGAAGAACCACCAGCACGGGAGGCCGGTATCATGGTTGATTCGGTGTCTGTTCTTGTCGATAAACTCAAAAACGAAGCAAAAGTTATCTAATCGGAGAGTGAAATGTCTATTCTAGTTATTGCTGAACATAATAATACTGAACTGAATCCATCCACACTTCACACGGTTACGGCAGCAAGCCAAGCAGGAAGTGATGTGACAATTCTTGTTGCTGGCCATAATGCGGGTGATGTTGCCAAGGAAGCGGCAAATATTGCAGGCGTAAGCGGTGTTCTTCACGCCGATGGCGCAGAATATGCAAATGGCATTGCAGAAAATATGGTGCCATTGATTGTCGGGCTTGCCGATAATTACAGCCATGTTTTTGCACCGGCAACAACCTATGGCAAAAATATCATGCCCGGTGTTGCCGCCCTTAAGGATGTCGCACAGATTTCAGATATCACACGGGTGGACAGTGCCGATACATTCCAGCGCCCTATCTATGCCGGCAATGCTTTGGCTACGGTTCAGTCAGATGAAGCCCTGAAAGTGATCACCGTTCGTTCCACCGCATTTGAACCTGCTGCCACAACAGGTGGTTGCGGTTCGGTTACGGCTGTTGATGGCACGGGTGATGCTGGTAAATCTAGCTTTGTGAAATCGGAAGTATCTTCATCTGATCGCCCTGAACTTACCTCTGCCAAGATTGTTGTATCTGGTGGCCGCGGTATGCAGGATGGATCAAACTTTGCCATGCTTGAAGGGGTCGCAGACAAACTGAACGCGGCAGTTGGTGCATCACGGGCAGCTGTTGATGCCGGATTTGTGCCAAATGATTATCAGGTCGGACAAACCGGAAAAGTGGTTGCACCTGATCTTTATATTGCTGTTGGTATATCCGGTGCTATCCAGCATCTGGCCGGAATGAAAGACAGTAAAGTCATCGTCGCCATTAACAAGGATGAAGAAGCACCTATTTTTCAGGTAGCTGATTATGGTCTTGTTTCTGATCTGTTTAACGCTGTTCCGGAACTTGATGGGCAGCTCAGCTAGACTTGTCTAAATCTGTTAGCTAAAACGCCCTCAACAATGAGGGCGTTTTTTATGAACGCAGAAAAGGCATGATTTTCTCTATGACTTCTGGCTGATCCCATTCAACATCACCAATGATACGGGCCGTCATCACCCCGTCGGATCGGATACAGAAACTGGTCGGCAAGGCTTTAATCTCAACAGCTTTAGCCAGATGACCTTTAGGATCAAACCCTAATTCGGTACCCTGAATACCCAGTTTTTCAAGAAAAGGGGACGCTTTGCTTATGCCGCCGCGATCAACACTGATCAGCATAACAGCCATATCCTGCTTATGAAGTATCTGATGCAGCCGCATTAATGATGGCAGTTCATGGATACATGGCGGGCACCATGTTGCCCAGAAATTCACTAATAATGGCGTTCCATGCCAGTCAGCCAGCTTGGCATCATTGCCATCTCTATCAAGAAACGGCGTTTTCGGGCTTGGCATAGCAATGGGTTTCAGTGTATCCAGAACGGCATAAGCAGATGTCGGCATAAGTGTTGAAGCAATGATACTAGCCACCATCCCCAGCGCAAAGCAGCGTCTTGACTGGTGATAAGGTATATACCCCTTGGGGGAAGGTCTGATTTTATCAACATGGCGCATGAGGAATCTATACCATGACAAAACAGGGAAACAAGTCAAATTCCACTAGTTCGATATGGGGAGGACGGTTTTCAGGCACACAGGATGATCTGATGGTTGCCGTCAATGCGTCGATTGATTTTGACCAACGGCTATATGAACAGGATATCACAGGGTCAGAAGCCCATGCCAAAATGCTTGTCGAAAAAGGCATTATCAGCGCATCCGATGGAGAATCTATTTTATCAGGATTAGCCACCATTCGTGATGAAATCAGGAATGGTCAGTTCACATTTTCCCATGCGCTTGAAGATATTCACATGAATATAGAAGCACGGCTAAAAACACTTATTGGCGATGCGGCAGGCCGCTTGCATACGGCACGGTCACGCAATGATCAGGTCGCAACCGATTTGCGGCTTTGGGTACGCCAGCAATGTGATGATATTGATAAAGCACTGGCAGATTTACAGAAAGCCCTAATGGATCAGGCTGAACATCACGTCGAAAGCCTAATGCCAGGATACACCCATCTGCAAACAGCACAGCCAGTGACCTTTGGCCATCATCTTATGGCATATGTGGAAATGTTTGGCCGTGATCGTGGGCGTTTTGCCGATGCGCGGCAACGGTTGAATCTATCGCCGCTGGGCGCGGCAGCACTGGCAGGAACATCCTTTCCCATTGACCGCCATATGACCGCTTCGGCAATGGGGTTTGATGGGCCAATGGCGAATTCAATGGATGCGGTATCTGCCCGTGATTTTGCCATGGAATATCTGGCCGCCGCCGCCATTAACGCCACCCATCTGTCGCGGCTAGCCGAAGAAATTGTATTCTGGTCATCTGATCGGTTCGGGTTCATCCGGCTTTCTGATGCTTTTTCCACAGGATCATCCATCATGCCGCAAAAACGTAATCCGGACGCGGCAGAACTGGTCAGGGCAAAACCGGGACGTATCACCGGTGCATTTATTACCCTGCTAACCGTGATCAAGGGACTGCCCATGACCTATGGCAAAGATATGCAGGAAGATAAAGAACCTGTCTTTGATGCCAGTGATCATCTGGGGCTTGCCATTGCCGTCATGGAAGGAATGATTCGTGATATGACCATTAATACCGATGCCATGCGGTCAGCACTTGATGCCGGTTTTTCAACAGCGACAGATCTGGCTGACTGGATTGTATCACGGCTTGGGTTACCCTTTCGGGATGCCCATCATATCACCGGTCAGGTTGTTGCATTAGCTGAACAGAAACAGCTGCGGCTAGATCAACTCACTGTTGATGATTTGCAATCTGTGCATAATGGCCTTAACGCCGAATGCCTCAAAACGCTTGATCCGCTAGCTTCGGTTAGTTCACGCAACAGTTATGGCGGTACGGCACCCGAACAGGTTCGCAAGGCCATTGCCGCGGCCAGAAAACGGTTTTCTTGATAAGATACATGCGCTATGTCTGAAAGATGGCGCAAACCTCAAAGGTTTTGGCAGGATGATGAACATGATGATAACCGAACAAATATCAGTAATAAGAATACTTGCCTGCGGGCTTTTGCTGGCAAGTGTGCTGTTAACCGCCACGGCATGTGGCAAGCGCGGTGACCCCTATCGGCCATCCGAAATTCCGGCCAGCACTACATCTGAATGACCTTATGATTATGGCAGGGTTTCATCGGGAAAATGACCATTTATGTGTAGACGGGCTCAGGCTTGATGCTATTGCTGAAGAATTTGGCACCCCGCTTTATGTGTATTCAGCGGCCGCAATTACCGCCCATTATCAGGCTATGGCGGCGGTATTTTCTGATAGTAAAAGACAGATTCATTATGCGATGAAAGCAAATTCCAATCTGGCGGTTCTCCGTTTGATGCAGAAACTGGGTGCCGGTGTTGATATTGTTTCGATTGGTGAATACGAACGTGCCATTGCCGCCGGATTTACCCCTCAACAAATGGTGTTTTCCGGTGTTGGTAAATCACGAGATGAATTACAAACGGCCATATCAGCGCAGATCGGCCAGATTAATGCCGAATCCTTGGCTGAAATTGATACCATTATCGCGCTGGCGCAAGCTAGTGGTAAGCAGCCTGCCGTGGCTTTACGCATTAATCCTGATATTCAGGCTGGTGGGCATGCTAAAATATCAACCGGAAGCAGTGAAACGAAATTCGGCATTCCCGGTCATATGGCCAAGGATATCTATATCCACATGGCTGAAAGCGGTGTTATTCGCCCCGCCGGTCTGGCCGTTCATATCGGCTCACAGATTATGGATTTTTCCGGTTTTATTCTGGCATGGGATTATATGCGGCAACTTGCTGATGAACTGGTTGCTGAAGGGTATTCTGTTCCATGCCTTGATCTGGGTGGCGGCATTGGTGTTGACTATGTCACAGGTCGGACAGCTGATCTGAATGCTTTTGGTGATGCGGTCAATCAGGTCTTTGGCAATACAGGCTATCATCTGGCCATTGAACCGGGACGGTCACTGGTAGCGGAAAGCGGATGCCTGATTACTAAGGTGATCAATGTCAAATCCAATGATGATAAACGGTTTATTGTGGTTGACGGCGCTATGAATGATCTCATCCGGCCGACTCTTTATGAAGCATTTCACCGGATAGAACCTCTAGCGCCGCATCCTGTTCATGATCTGCCAGCGGATATTGTCGGCCCTGTGTGCGAAACCGGTGATTATCTGGGGCTTATGCGGGATATCCCATCACTTGCGGCTAATGATCTGATTGCTGTTATGTCAGCCGGTGCCTATGGCGCGGTTATGCGGTCAAATTATAATACCCGGCCTATGGCGGCTGAAGTCATGGTTATTAATGGAACTGCCTATCGCATATCAAAACCCCAACAGATCAGTGATCTGATTGCGATGGATATAATCCCTACTGCCCTTGATATAATCTAGGCATCCGCTCAACCGCAATCACAACAATTTCTGTTTCGACATCTGCTCGCAATTCTTCATCAAGGGCTAGCTGTACATTAAGTGGCAAGCTGCTTCCTGCTGAAATGATAGGCTGATCAGGTTCAACCTCTTTGACTGCCAGAATCGCACCAGCCATATTCTGTACAGACACAAAAATTGGTGGTGCATGGGTTGGCCACATACCGGTATTGACAATCTCACCACGAATTCGGACGGTATCACCCTTTCTTTCGCCCCTGACATCTCTAATCGCAATCGTCGAAACATCTGGCAAAACAGACAGATCAAGAGCTGTATAAATACCAATAACCGAAGGAAACATAGCGGATACGATATTGCGCCAGATCACCGCTCCACCAAGCATTAACCCCAAAACTAAGATCAGTATAATCAACCATTTGCGCTTAGTCTGACCAACGCTTGATGCGATTTTTGTCTTGCTAGTCAGGGCATCTTGGCGTGAAGCTGTCCAGATATGGTCACAGATTGAACATCTGACCTGTCGGCCCTTTCCGGCAGAAATCTCTTTATCTTCAACAGCAAATACCGTCTGGCAAGATGGACATTGAATATGCATCTTGAAAATACCTCACTAATTGTCACCAAGTTGCTTGATACTTATATCATAGCCCGATAATTTAAGTAGAGAAAGGGTGCGTTATGACACTGGTCAAAAGAACGGCGATGATCGCGATTTTGCTTTGTGCTGTTTTCCTGACAGGGCTGCAGCATTTTGTTCATGATATCCGCTTTACCTATCATAAATGGCCTGATCTGAATGGCCTGAAAGGGGCATTAACCGGCATTGTTGTTGCCACTGGCGGCGGAAGGCGGGTATCAACCGGAATGGATTTGTTACATCAAGATATTGGTGCCCGTTTATTAATTTCTGGTACAGGTTCGGGCGTATCAAAAGATGATCTAATCCTTTTAATGGCTGATGGTGATATTAAAAAAGACAGGCTTCTGGATATCATGTCTTGCTGTGTTGATCTGGGGCAGACGGCCATGAATACGCGCGGCAACGCAAAGGAAGCAGCAGACTGGTACAGGCAGAACGGATTTCATCATATCATAGTGGTAACAGCGGATTATCATATGCCGCGAAGCCTTGTTCATTTTGCTCAGGCCCTGCCAGATGCCGATATTATCCCCTATGCTGTTCCAAGCTATGCTTTAATGGAATCATATGCAGAAAGGGAAAATTGGTGGGCAAAACCATCAACCGTTATCATGCTTTCCAGAGAATATGGAAAATATCTCATCAGCCGAATAGTGTAAGATCAGCTATCCAGCTGGCCTGCATCTTTAATCCGCCGGCGAATATCCCGTGTCCGTGTAAATAGGGCTTCCAGTTTATCAGCTTCCTGCCATCTGATCGCACGCTGAAGATAGGATAGATCTTCATTAAACCGTTGTAACATTTCCAGTACAGCATCCGAATTTTTCATAAAAACATCGCGCCACATAATAGGGTCTGATGAAGCAATGCGGGTAAAATCCCGAAATCCGGACGCCGAAAACCGAATTACATCATTCTGTAAATCCTGTTCCAGATCAAAGGCTGTTCCAACAATGGTATAGGCAATCAGATGCGGCAGATGCGACGTGATGGCTAGCACTTTATCATGATAGGCACTATCCATAGTTTCAACAATCGCGCCTGTTCCCTGCAGAAACCGCATTAATTGATCCAGATCAGCGGAGGGGGCATCATTGGGCGTAACAATCCAGTACCTATCCTTGAACAGGCTTTCAAATCCGGCTTCCGGGCCTGAATATTCTGTTCCGGCAATCGGGTGGGAGGGGATGAAAATAGCATGCAACGGCAAATGCGGTGCCATATCATTGATCACCGATTCTTTGGTTGATCCAGTATCGGTAATGACGACGCCATCTTTGAGTGCCGATGCCATCTGGATAGCAACATTCGCCATGGCACCAACAGGAATGGCCATAACAACCAGATCTGCATTTTTAACGGACTGGCCAATATCACTTTCAATATGATCGCCCAGACCCAATTCTCTGGCTTTGGCTAATACATCAGGATTATTATCTGTTAGAATAAGCTGTTCCGCCAGACCTGCCGTTTTGATAATGCGCGCCAGTGATGAGCCGATAAGCCCAAGCCCGATAATGGTAACAGTCGAATAAATACTCACGGACATATTTCCTTCACGCTGGCCATATCCTTAAAGGCAGCGGTCACCTGTTCCATTTCAGCATCTGTTCCAATCGACATCCTTAGATAATCAGGCAGGCCGTAAGGAACCATCTTACGAAGCAGAATATTCCGTTCCGCCAGATAATGATGCGCTTGGCTTGCGGCCTCTGGATGTGCAAACCGAATTAAAAAGAAATTAGCCTGACTAGGCATGGGATCAAAACCAGCCTGACGGATAGAATCCTGAATGATTGGCATCCATTTGTTATTATGTGCGATGGATTGCTGATAAAATGCTTTATCTGATATCGCCGCTGCTCCTGCTGTTGCCGCCGCCGCATTAACACTAAATGCGCCTCTGATAGTGGCAAGGGTGGCATAGATGGCATCAGGAAAATACCCCCACCCTAAACGCAGGGCACCAAGACCGAAAATTTTCGAAAAGGTTCTTAACATGACAACATTATCATGCCTGTCTACATATTCTGCCCCGTCGGTATAATCAGCATCTGAACCATCCAGATATTCTGCATAGGCCGAATCCAAAACAATCACAACATGGTCAGGCACATGCGCGATCAGTCTTTCGATTTCGGCACGCGGGATCATTGTACCAGTCGGGTTATTGGGGTTTGCCAGAAAAATCAGTTTTGTCCTTGGGGATAGACAATCCAGAATGGCATCAACCGAAACTGTTAAATCCTTATCCGGAGCAATCACCGGTACACCACCAGCAACAGTGACCGATTGCCGGAATACCAGAAATCCGTATTGCGTGATAATCGCTTCATCCCCATCATTACAATAAGCCGTGGCTAGCAGTCCAATCAGCTCATCAGAGCCATTTGATGGAAGAATACGCGCCGGATTTAAACCAGAATAGGCAGCAATCGCCGCAACCAAATTCTGATCAATCTGTTCCGGATAGCGATGCAGTCTGTCCCCCATCTGACGCAAGGCGGCCACTGCCATAGGTGACGGCCCCAATGCCCCTTCATTTACAGAAAGCCGGATTGGATCAGCCGATACCGCCCCCGACGTATCCGGACGGTAAATATTCATATGCGCAAGCGCAGATTTAGGAACAACGTTACTCATAAGCGACTTATGACAGAAAATTAGGGGATTTGAAAGACCCCAACCATTTGTGATGCGGTTTCATCACGGCCGGATATTTCTACACATTTCCCATCTTCCCAGATAACCGTGACATCTTTTTGTGACGGGTCGGCCGAATGACGGGCAAAAAGTGCCAATGGTGCAAACTCGGCTTCCGCAAAAAAAGGCGCAACCGCCACCAGCCATGCACGGTTTTCGCCTTCAAAGGCATCAGACCAGCCCCAGTGCTTTTCGCGCCAATGTGGGAGCAAGGCCATATCCGCGCTGTCGGTTTTCACCGCATGGAGGGCTGCATCCGCGGATTCTGCCACCATCGGTGATATGCCAGCACCAAATCGCCATGCCAGCATAGGATGATTAATCATATCAGGTTCAGACAGGATCAGCCGAAGCGGTTTTTGCCGGGCAAGGTTGGCGGCCATAATCTGCCGCCAGATGGATTCGATCAATGATGGGGTTAAGTGGGTATTAGATGCCAGTTGCCTGAGTATATCCGCTTCACGTCCCGGACGGAATAATGGTGCATCACCTTTACTACTAGCAACACGGTCAGCTATCGCCAGCCGGGCCTCAATCATATGGAGCAAATCCTGATCCAGCCGATCTATTTCTTGCCGGATATGATTCAGATTATCAGCGGTGCTTTTACTCATCGTTATCCTGTAAGCTGCGCCCTAAAATAAATAGCCATGCCAGATGTGATCTAGCTAATCGAATAGAGCATTTTTACCATTTCGACAACCAGTTCAAGCATCAATATATTCTTACCTGAATTAGTTATCTTTATTTTCAGCTATTTCTAGTCGTTGGTTTGGCCATGGTCGGAACAGTTTGCGGTTTAAGGCGCCAGGATTTCCTTAATAGAGGACGCACGGAAAATACCTGTTTTTCGGCAGAAACAACAAGCACCCCGCCAAACGCATGCGGCAGGCGTTCTGCTATCGGTGCCAGTTTGGTATAGATAGCACTGGTCACCGGCGGCAGAATAAGAGCAGAAGACAGATGATGGATAACAAATCCGTGAAACGTAAGCACGTCACGCAGCTGGCGTTGACTAAATGGCTGGCCATGCCCAAATGGGGTGTGATCCTTACTTGCCCAGATACCGCGGCGATATGGCACGACCAGAGTGAACTTACCGCCACCTTTCAGAAGCCGCCATGTTTCATCTAGCAATTCATCTGGCCGGTTGGTCGCTTCCAGCCCATGCACCATCAGGACATGATCCAGCGTTGATGGCAAAAGCGGCAGGCTGGATTCATCCACTTCTGCCAGCCGCGATGCCTTACCCTTAGGCCATGGTCGCTTATGATATCCGCTAAGTTGAAGCATGATCTGATGCCCCGGTGAGCGTGAAATCAGGTTCATGTAAGGACGGGCATAGCCAATACCAGCCGTAAGCCAATGATCTTTTGCCGAACCCGGCAGTGGCGGCAAGGCTTTTTTCAGTTGACGCGATAATAACCGCCGCACCATTTTTCCCATTGGCGAGCGATAAAAATCAAACAATGTATCCGGCTTGGTTTTGTTCATTTTCTTTTCTGCTTCATTCGGCTAGAATTATAATGTCATTATATCAGATATAACAGGATTTACCCATGACTGATGCTAATTCCCATCCAGCCGAGTTGATCCGGCTTCCTGCGCTTGATGATAATTATATCTGGCTTTTGCGTAACCCGGTTAGCCAGCAGCTTGCCGTTATTGATCCGGGTGAGGCCGCCCCTGTCCTGCGCTGGCTTGATGATCATCATGTCCTTCCTACCGAAGTGGTGAATACCCATCACCATGGTGATCATATCGGCGGCAATGCCGAGCTTATGGATAAATATGGGATAGAACTGACCGCACCAGCTAGTGAGGCGGCACGCATTGACAATATGACAAAAAGGGTAACCGGTGGTGATACGATCACTATGGCTGGATATACCGCCCATGTCATGGAAACCCCCGGCCATACAACCGGTCATGTGGTATTTTATCTGCCTGACTGTTTTGGTGATCATGGCCTGCTGATTGCTGGCGATACCCTGTTTTCTCTGGGCTGCGGCCGCGTATTTGAAGGCAGTATGCAGGATATGTGGTCATCACTGGCCAAATTGCGCGAATTGCCAGACACAACATTAGTATGTTGCGGCCATGAATATACTGCAAGTAATGCCCGATATGTCAATCATCTCAACTGGAATCCATCAGCGTTGTCATCGCATCTTGCGGCGATTGCTGCTGCTTCCGAAAAGGGCGAGCCAACCATACCTTTCCCATTGGGGCGGGAAAAAGCGACCAATCCTTTTCTTAATGCTGATGATCCGGCATTAGCCACAGCATTAGCCGCCAGCATATCTGGTGATAGCAATGATCCTGTTGCCGTCTTTACCGCATTGCGGCAAGGCAAGGACACGTTTAAAGGATAATCCCTATCTGATTAATATGGGGGGCTAGGCGGTATCACCTGCTGAAATACGGTAAGATACAGAATTACAATCCGGATAAACATCTGGCTTTGACGTCTTGACCGTCACCCCGATAACATGGCGCATGGCGATAATATGATCAAGAATGCGACGTGCCAGTGTTTCCTGCAGGTCATGATGGCGATCTGTCGCAATTGCAATCACGCCTTCTCTGATCAGGTCATAATCGAGGGTGTCATCAACATGGTCTGAAGATGGTTCTTCGGCAGGATCAAGCGATACCTCAACGTCAATCAATACCCTTTGTTTCGCTTGCCGTTCAAAATCATGCAATCCAATGGAACACTGCACTGATATTTCCGATAGGATGACCGATCTGCGTGTAATAACCGGTACATCTTCTGATGCGATAATAGCTGTCATGTTAAATCCTGTTTATCAAGGAATGCTACGTCACGATTAGGTGGCCGCAAATGCAACCCCCCATCAACGACAATGGTATGGCCTGTCATGGATGGTGTGTCCAGTATCATTTTTGCCAGACGGATAATATCATCACATTCAGCCCCCCTCCCTAGCGGATTAAAGGCATGAGCAATGTGATATTCTTCATCTGTCTGATCACCTGACCGCAAGGTAATGCCCGGTGCAATCGCATTGACGCGAAGCCATGGCGCATAGGCTTGCGCCGCCATTTTTGTTAGCCCATCGAGAGCCATTTTAGATACGGTATAGGTATAATAATCCGGATTAAGCCCGACCAGCTTAGCATCGGTTATATTAACAACAGCCGCTTTTTTCTGACGGCTTTTCATAGCGGCGGCCAGTTCACGCATAATAATCGCCGGCGCAATCGCATTCACCGCCATATGTTTATGGAAACCGGATGCGGTAAAATCATCGCTGTCATCATAGGAAAATAAGGACGCATTATTAACAACCCCTGCCAGATGATCATCGGTTAAACAGTCCCTGATCAGGTTTTCACAAGCTTGCTCATCAGCTAGGTCAGCCTGATGAAGGGTGACCTGTCGACCCATATCCGTAATGATCTTGGCTGTTGCGATAGCATCTTGTTCGGAATCACGAAAATGCAGGTGGATATCCCATCCTTCCGTCGCCAAAGCAATGGCAAGGGCTTTGCC
This sequence comes from Puniceispirillales bacterium (SeqCode), assembly GCA_049595035.1. Lineage (GTDB taxonomy): Bacteria > Pseudomonadota > Alphaproteobacteria > Puniceispirillales > UBA1172 > UBA12202. The sequence continues at coordinate 41,372 of JBMYKD010000007.1, forward strand.
AACACGTTTTGCCGCGCCGGTGATCAGTAAACTGCCTTGCCGTATCTGGCTATGTTGCGAATGTCTATTCATGAATAGATATGCTTTCCGTTAAATCATATCGACAACAATATCGGGGGTAATACCCGTTCTGGCAATAGCGGTATCAGCACCACCATCACGAAATAAACCATGACCTGTAACCAGAATAGTGGTCAAACCTGCTGCCGCACCACCCAGAATATCTGTGTGTAACGTATCACCGACCATGGCAATACGCTTACGTTTCCAGTTATTGCGCTGGGTAATATTTTCAAGCCTGTTGATAGATAGATCAAAATGGGTTGGATGCGGCTTTCCAAACCAGCGAATATCTGTTGCACCCCCCCTGATCAACTGCCAGGCGAAATAGCCCGGCTCAAAACTGAAGCGACCCGGATGCGGTGCGGAAACGTCCGGATTTGCAATCAGGATAGGGCATCCCGTCATCGCGGCTTCTGTCAGGCGGGCTTGCCATGCATCATTCCACATTGTTGCCCCCATAACCGCAATGGCATCACAATCTGCCCATCCATCGGCAGACCCATCGGACAGGCGGATCAATGCCACATCATCCAATTCCAGATCAGCGGCAACATGATCAACAACGCCAATTTGTTGCCATTCTGACGGACGCTGATGGGTTAACCAATGGGTGATAGCGGCTCGGCTAGATACCACTTGCGGCGGGAGAACAGGCAAACCCATATCAGCATATTTATGACCAATCATCTGTTCATTCTGTGTGGCGCCATTGGTAACGACAAGAACCGGTTTATTCTTTTCCGCCGCCATGGATAGCAATTCTATTGCACCCGGGATAATATCCTTACCAATATTTAACACCCCAAATCCATCAAGCATAAAAGCATCAAAATCATTGATCAGATCACGCAATCGCCCTGCTTTTTCCCCCCGTCCCGGAATATGATCTGGCATAATTGGGCGTAAATCCTCATAAACATGCAGGATATCATTAATATCCAGTTGGGAAGGTTCAGAAGTGTTATTCATATTTATGCTTTCCTGATGTATAGATGATTTATCAGTGTCCATCACAGCATACATTTTAATTTTAAGAATGAGTACCCAAAAGGACTTAATATGACCAATCCCACTTATCGCACAGAAGATTCATCCCCAGTTATTCTGATTACAGGAAGCTCATCAGGAATTGGCCTTGATACCGCTAGATATTTTGCCAAAAAGGGATGGCATGTTATCGCGACATGCAGAAAAGATGCTGATGTAAAACGCATGAAGGAAGAAGGCTTAAGCAGTTTCCGGCTTGATTATGAAGATCAGGCTAGTCTGGAAGCTGTCGTGCCAACATTAAAAAAACTCACAGACGGCCGTATTGATGTTCTTTTCAATAATGGGGCATATGCGGTGCCGTGCCTGACCGAAGATTTGCCTACACCGGCATTGCGGCAGATTTTTGAAGCGAATTTTTTTGGCTGGCATGATTTGACCTGCCGGATTTTGCCGCTCATGATTACCGCTGGCAAAGGCCGGATCATCCATAATTCATCCGTGCTAGGGTTTGCTGCCATGCGCGCAAGAGGCGCCTATAATGCCACTAAATTTGCGCTTGAAGGTTGGACCGATACCATGCGGCTAGAGCTAAGCGACACCAATGTGGATCTTATTCTGGTGCAACCGGGGCCTATTCGCACGCGGATAAGGGAAAATGCCTATATCCAGTTCAAACGCTGGATTACATGGGAAGATTCACGCAACCCCGGTTTCTATACGAAAGGCCTGATCCCGCGATTAAGTGCCGAAACCCCGGAAAAAGACCTGTTTGAGCTGATGCCTGATGCGGTGACGCGTGCCGTCTGGCACGCCGCCACGGCGCGACGTCCAAAATTGCGTTATCGGATTACCTGGGCCACAAAAATTATGGCTGTTGCCAAACGGGTACTTAGCACCAGAATGATGGATAAATTTGCTAGCCGTTTCTAGATGATCCAAAATGATCCGGCATCAACCTAGTTTTTGTAATCGGACTTTTCATCATCCAGAATGGCTTTTAGCTCATTAAAATGGCTGTCACTTTGCCCCGGATAGCTTTCAAGTTCATCAGCGGTCTTGCTAGCGATTTCATCGGATAGCACCCGCAATGGCTGTCCGGTTTGCAAAGCTTTGATATATGTTTCTGCCGACCGTTCAAAATAATAGAGCCGGTTAAACGCATCAGCAACGCTATCCCCCATCACCAGCACCCCATGATTGCCCATGATCAGGACTTTCTTTTTAGGGTCGGATAGCATAGCGGCACAACGTTCGCCTTCTTCTTCAAAAGCAAGCCCACCATAATTATCATCAATTATATAGCGATCATAAAATGTTGCCGTATTCTGATCGATGGGCGGCAGATTACTATCAGCAAGCGATGCCAGCACCGTTGCGTAAATCGAATGCACATGCAGAACACATCTGGCATGCTTACAATGCCGGTGGATTGATCCATGTAATCCCCATGCTGTCGGATCAGGCGCATCCGGATCATCTGCCGAAGATGGGTTATTGCTGTCCAGAAAGAGCAGATCACTGGCCTTGATACGGGAAAAATGACGATGATTGGGGTTCATCAGAAACTGTGTTCCGTCATCATTGACAGCAAGAGAAAAATGATTTGCCACCCCTTCATGCCAGTTCAGTTTGACAGCCCAGCGAAAGGCAGCGGCCAGATCAACACGTTCATCGTAAAAATCGATATTCGCACGATTGGTTTTCAGCTCAGCAATTGCCATGGTTTTCTCCTTCATCTGTCTTCCATAGTCTTCACAGAAAGCATCATCACTTTCCTGATGGAATCGGTTTTAACATGTTTCCCTATTCTGTCTAAAATGACAACAGATATCATTTAACCAGAATAGAAACTTTTATGTCGCATGAAAAGAAAACACTTGGAAAAGTATTTAGTTTAATTAATATGAGCTATTCTTTTTCTGAGTGTTCATCATGCGATATTCCATCTGGTCTGTTATCAAACAAGGATTGCGGTCGAACCGCGACTGGAAGCCCGCCTGGCGCGACCCCGAACCCAAAGCATCATATGATGCTATTATTGTTGGTGGCGGCGGTCATGGGCTGGCCACCGCATATTATCTGGCATCCGAACATGGCATGACTAATATCGCTGTTATCGAAAAAGGCTGGATTGGCGGCGGCAATGTTGGCAGAAACACAACCATCATCCGGTCGAATTATCTGCTTCCCGGCAACGAAGCCTTTTATGAATTATCCCTTAAATTATGGGAAGGGCTAGAACAAAGCATCAATTATAATGCCATGGTATCCCAGCGTGGTATTATCAATCTGTTCCATTCTGATGCCCAGCGTGATGCCGCAGTACGTCGTGGGAACAGCATGATCATGCATGGCGCGGATGCCACTCTCTTGGATGAAGATGATCTGCGCCAGATCTGTCCATTTCTGGATTTTCAAAACGCCCGTTTTCCGATTAAGGGCGGATTGATGCAGAAACGTGGTGGCAGTGTCCGTCACGATGCCGTGGCATGGGGTTATGCCCGTGCGGCTGATGCTCTTGGGGTCGATATCATCCAGAATTGTGAGGTGACAGGCTTCATCATGGAAGCAGGCAAATGTGTTGGCGTTGATACCACCCGCGGAAAGATAAAGGCTAAAAAAACAGGCGTGGCCGTTGCCGGTTCGACCAGCCGTGTCATGGGTAAAGCTGGTATGCGGCTACCTATCGAAAGCCATGTTTTGCAGGCCTTTGTATCAGAAGGGTTAAAACCCATCATTCCGGGTGTTGTCACCTATGGCGCCGGACATTTCTATATCAGCCAGTCTGATAAGGGCGGGCTTGTCTTTGGCGGTGATATTGATGGTTATAACAGTTATGCCCAGCGTGGCAATCTTCCTGTGGTCGAAGATGTTTGCGAAGGCGGGATGGCATTGATGCCCATGATAGGCAAGGCCAGATTACTGCGTATGTGGGGTGGCATTATGGATATGTCCATGGATGGGTCTCCTTTTATTGATAAAACGGATATACCAGGTCTCTATCTTAACGCCGGCTGGTGTTATGGTGGCTTTAAGGCAACCCCGGGATCAGGATGGTGCTTTGCCCATTTATTAGCAACTGATCAGTCTCATGATGTTGCTAAAGCATATCGGATTAACCGATTCCAGAGTGGTGCCGCTCTGGATGAAAAAGGGTCTGGCGCACAGCCCAACCTGCATTAGGGAGAATAGCATGATCATACCACATCCATTGCTTGGCCCCCGTGATGCTGCTGAATTTACCTATCTTGGTGATGCATCCATGTTATTGCGACCCGACCCGGCAACAGAACAGAACCCTGACAAACTGATGAAAGCATTTCACGATTATGTACATCTGCGCGATAATCCGGCCGGTATTCATAAGGAATTATGGTTTCATGAACAAGGTGACAGATCATGGCTTGTGGTAACTAGACATGTATCCACCCATGAAATTATCTCGGTTGAACTAGCCAGTGACGTGAAAAAAGCATCGAAGAGGAAAAGCAAATGAGCCGTTCGATGCGTATCAAAGGCGGATTGGTTGATCGGTCATCGCCCCTGAATTTTAAATTTAATAACCATGAATATCAGGGTTTTGCCGGTGATACGGTTGCATCTGCATTATTGGCGAATGATGTTCATCTGGTAGGGAGATCATTTAAATATCACCGGCCGCGTGGGATTATGACTTCCGGCGCCGAAGAACCTAATGCCTTGATGACCATTGGCACTGGGGATGATGCTGATCCTAATACGCGGGCCACCATAGCTGAACTTTATGACAACATGATTGTCAAAAGCCAGAATCACGTTGGCTCACTCAACTTTGATCTGATGGCAATCAATGACTGGTTGTCACCATTCCTGAGTGCAGGTTTCTATTATAAAACATTCATGTGGCCAGCCGCATTCTGGGAAAAATTATATGAACCTGTGATCCGTCGCGCCGCCGGATTAGGGGCATTATCCGGTAAAGAAGACCCCAGCCTTTATGACAAAGGATACAGGCATGCTGATCTGTTAGTGATTGGTGGCGGGATATCCGGATTAATGTCTGCTTTACTTGCTGGTCGTGCCGGTTTACGCGTGATACTGGCTGATGAGGATTTTCGCTTTGGTGGCAGTGCCCTTGCTATGCAGGGGGATATTGACGGCATACCATTTGCCGAATGGGTCAATCATACCGTTGAAGAACTATCAGGCATGCCACATGTGACATTAATGCCGCGAAGCACGGTTTTTGGTGTTTTTGATCACGGGATTTATGGCATAATAGAAAACCTGTCAGACCATCTGCCACAGAAAGACAAACCACCATACAGGCAGGTGATGTGGAAGGTGATGGCAAAACGTGCCATTCTGGCATCAGGTGCATTAGAACGTCCTCTCGCCTTTGCCGATAATGACCGGCCGGGTATCATGCTGGCAGGTGCTGTCAGGGAATATGCCAATCGCTATGCCGTGGCTACCGGTAATTCTGTTTCTATCATGACTAATAATGATAGCGGTATTGCCACCGCGATTGATCTGGCAGAAGCCGGAGTCAATGTGGCGGCACTCATAGACAGTCGTGCTTCTGCTGAAAGCCATCAGCATTTACCAAAAGAAATCCGGCTTATTGCCGGTGATACCATTGCCCGCACCACTGGCCGCAAACGCATCAGATCAGTGACATTAGAAAGCGGAATTAAAATACCAACAGATTGTTTGGCTGTTTCAGGTGGCTGGTCACCTGCCCTGCATCTGACATGTCATCATCGTGGTCGTCCTGTCTGGAATGATGATATTGTTGGTTTTGTCCCCGGTACAGATTTGCCCCCCGGATTATTACTAGCCGGTTCAGTCACCGGAGCCATGTCCACTAAAGCCTGTCTTGATCAGTCGGTTGCCGCTATTAATACTGCCCTCAAGGAACTAGGCAGAAAAACAATTTCCAAACCTCACATTTCAGCTGAAGACAAGCCCTATCATATCGCCCCGCTATGGCAAATGGGACGGAATCCCAAGGCGCGGAAGTTCGTTGATTTCCAGAATGACGTATCCAGCAAGGATATCAAGCTGGCTCATCAGGAAGGCTATCGTTCGGTTGAACATCTGAAACGCTATACCACCATGGGCATGGCGACCGATCAGGGCAAGACATCAAACGTATTAGGACTGGCTATTATGGCGGAAGAATCCGGCCGTAGTATTTCTGAAACAGGAACCACTATTTTCCGGCCACCCTATACGCCTGTTCCGATTGGGGCGTTTGCTGGCAGAAGCCGCGGCAAAGCATTCCGGCCAACGCGGCTTACCCCGTCCCATCAGTGGGCACAGGAACAGAATGCTGATTTTGTTGAAGCAGGCGCTTGGTTACGCGCCCAATGGTTTACGCGTAAAGGGGAAACACATTGGCGGCAATCTGTTGATCGCGAAGTTCTGGCAACACGATCTTCGGTGGGGATATGTGATGTTTCCACTTTAGGCAAGATTGATATACAGGGGCGTGATGCTACCACTTTCGTGAATCTGGTTTATGCTAATGGCTTTGCTAAATTACCTGTTGGGAAAACCCGATACGGATTAATGCTGCGTGAAGACGGATTTGTCATGGATGATGGCACCACGGCTCGCCTTGGTGAAAATCATTACGTCATGACAACCACAACCGCCAATGCTGTTCTTGTCTATCGGCATCTTGAGTTTTGTCGTCAGGGGCTTTGGCCTGATCTGGATGTTCAGTTAATTTCCACGACCGAACAATTTGCACAATATGCCATTGCTGGCCCCAATGCCCGCAACCTGCTGAACATGATTATTGATAATGGCGTTGATATCAGTGACGCGGCCTTCCCTTTCATGGCATGTGGTGAGATTTCAATCTGTAATGGAATACCGGCAAGGCTGTTCCGGATTTCCTTTTCCGGTGAACTCGCTTATGAATTGGCTGTTCCGGCCCGTTATGGTGATGCCCTGATTCGCCTGCTGATGGATATTGGCCAACCACTGGATATCACGCCTTACGGTACTGAAGCCCTTGGTGTGATGCGCATTGAAAAAGGCCATCCTGCTGGCAATGAATTGAACGGCCAGACATCAGCGCATCATCTGGGTATGGGAAAAATGCTTAATCCGAACAAGGATTTCATCGGTAAGATCATGGCCATGCGGCCGGAACTTACGCGGGATGATGGTATTCGTCTGGTTGGATTAAAACCGGTTGATCCTGTTAATGCTATCAGTGCGGGTGCCCATATTCTGCCTCTTGGTGCCGCACCTACCGTTGCACATGATCAGGGCTGGGTGAGTTCTGTGGCATGGTCTCCCATGATGCAGACGTCAATCGCACTGGCATTTGTGGCAAGCGGCAATCACCGATATGGTGAAGTTGTTCGCGCCGCCGACCCCTTACGCGGCAGGGATGTCGAAGTCGAAATTGTGAGCCCGCATTTCTTTGACCCGGAAGGGAGACGGCTTCATGGTTAGTCCATTAACTGCAACCTCGCCACTATCAGCCTTTACCCTGAAAGCACCTGACGCGGAATGTAAAGAACAAACCGGAGTTGCCATCATTTCAGTAAGTATGGCCAAAAGCGGGGCAAGAAAGCTGGCTACCGCTTTCAAAAATCTGTATGGCGTTGCCCTTCCCAAACCTGGCCAATATGTGATGATCAAGGATGGCATGATTCTTTCTTCGGCGCGTGATCAGTTTTTTGTCTGCCAGAAAGCAACACCAGAAACTTTGTTGAAAACCCTGACAAAACAATGTTCGGGGGCAGCAAGCATGACAGATCAGAGCGATGCCTGGGCACAGATCATCCTTTCAGGGGCGGCCTGTCCTGCCATCATGGAACGGCTTTGTCATATTGATACTTCTGTTGCGGCTTTTCCCATTGGTTCAGTCGCCAGAACATCTATCGAGCATATGGGCGCGATCATTGCCAGAATTAAGCCTGCCGCCAGACAGAATGATGCGTTTTTAATATTAACCCCGCGGTCATCTGCCGGCGATATGGCGCATGCACTGGCACACACACCACCCTTTTTCAGCTAGTCTTTCTGAATATGCCGTTTTAACTTTGCTTGGCTAAAACAGATTCAATGGCTTGCCTTATTTTTTCGGAATCAGGTGATGTGGTTGACGCAAACCAGCTATCCAGTTCACCATCCGGATTGATCAGATATTTGTGAAAATTCCAGCGTGGCTTACCCATCATCCCTGCCTTGCCAGACACCCATTGATAAAACGGATGAGCTTGATTGCCTTTGACATTTTGTTTGCTGGTCATGGGGAAGGTAATATTAAAATTCACCTCACAGAAGGATTTGATTTCCTTTTCTGTGCCCGGTTCCTGCCCGCCAAAATCATTGCTCGGAACCCCTAACACAATTAACCCCTTATCTTGATAATCTAGCCATAGGGTTTCCAACCCGTCATATTGACGGGTGAACCCGCACCGTGATGCCGTGTTGACAACCAGCACCGCCTTACCCTTAAAATCTGATAGATTGATATTACCGCCATCAATGGCTTCGAACTGGAAAGCATGAGCTGTCATGGGTTGGTCATTTCCTGTTTCTGATAATGCTGGTGCGCTTGCCCCGATAGCACCCGCCATGATTACTGCCGTCGATACCACCTGAACCAGTCGCCGCATATCGCTTACCCCATTTGTGTATATACTTTTCAGTTAGGCTCAAGATCCTGAGTTTCAAGCGGCCAGCCAAGACTAATAGCCGCATCATGGAGATTTCGCGAAACCCTGATGGCATGTTTTCGGGTGAATGCATCTGCCGGCAGTAAATCCGGAATATGAACCACAGGAATGCCAGCGGCAAATGCCGCCCTGATGCCCTGATGCGAATCCTCAAAAGCAATAGCAGATGGGGGGGCACAGGATAATGCAGCAGCGGCGGATATATATAGATCAGGTGCCGGTTTCCCGTAAGAAACCTGATCACCACCAATCACCTGTTTCATATATCCACCTAATCCGGCGCGTTCTAGCAACATTTCTGCCTTTGTTGTCTGGGTAGATGTGGCAACAGCCATCGGCACCCCGGCCTTATCCAGCCATTGACAAAGCGACCGCGCATAGGGTTTCAACGGAACAGAATGACGAAGCTGATCAAGAAAGAGATCACGCCAGTTTTTATCAAAGCGCAATATATCAACGTGATCAGGCAACATATCCGCAAATATAGCCCGCTGTTCTTCCTGTTTACGTCCGATTAATTGTGCATACTGATCTGCCGCAAGCCCTGCATCATGCGCGTGGCAAGTCTGTCTGAACGTGGCCGCAGATACCTTTTCGGTATCTATCAGCAACCCATCCATATCAAAAATGACCGCTCGCGGAAGCATAAATTCTTATCCTGCATGATGGACAGCATTGCGAAAGACCATCATGTTAGGCTATGATTCTTACCGATGCAATAAAAGGCAGAAATTATGCTTCAAGCTTCTGATATTCGTTATCTCGTGGTGCATTGTTCTGATACGGATGATGATTTGACCGCATCAGATATTCATACCATGCATCAGGGATTTGGCTGGGACGGGATTGGTTATCACGCCGTGATTATAAAGGACGGTACCATTGAACAGGGTCGCCCTCATTTCTGGACAGGCGCACATGTCTATGGACATAATACGGAAAGCCTGGGCGTCTGTCTGATCGGGCGGGATGATTTTACAGATAAACAGATGGCTTCACTGGAACAATTGCTTCGTGACTGGAAAGCCCGATATCCGCAAGCGCAGATTTGTGGCCATTGTGATTTTCCGGAAACCCACAAAACCTGCCCTAATTTTGATGTGACTGCATGGTGCAAACAGCATGGGCTTCATGAATGAAACAGATTATTTCAGCATCTGCCCCCATGCGTCATTCGGCTGATCCATTTAGCGGACTGGAAACCGAAGCGCTATTCGGTGAAGATATAACCATATGTGATGATAGTGATCCTGACTGGGTGCATGTCCGGCTGGAAACCGACCAGTATCTAGCATGGATAGAACGCCAGCATCTGGGTGTGTTACCAACACCAACACATTGCATTTCCACCATACGCGCGCTGATTACCAATGGCCCTGATATCAAAACCCCTGCTCTGGGTTATCTGCCGCTTGCCGCCCGCATCCATGTCATTGACGATGAAACCCGCGTGGCACAAATACATCTGGGGCAAAACGAATCAGGCCATGACAGGATGGGATATATCCCATCTGATCACATCAGACGGCTAGATGATTTTTGTACAGACTGGGTTGCGACTGCAGAACTTATGCTAGGCGTGCCATATCGTTGGGGTGGGCGCGATAGCATGGGGCTAGATTGTTCGGCTCTTATCCAGTTAGCCATGGCAAGCGGGGGTATGAAAAGCCCACGGAATAGCGGTGATCAGGAAAAAGCACTTGGTAAAACATTATCGCAAGATGCTGACCTGATGCGCGGCGATCTGGTATTCTGGCGGGGGCATATCGGTGTGATGCAGGACGACCGCCGGTTATTACATGCCAATGCATGGCATCACATGGTCAAAAGCGAGCCACTTGATGAAGCAATCCACAGGATTAAAGCCAATGGTGGCGGCACTGTCACGCGGCTAGCACGGCTTTAACCGGCATTACCACGCGCGCCGACTTCCTGTCTAAGCCAGATTAATAACAACAATGATGGTATGACCATTAATGCTGTTATGATAAAGAAAATGCCCCAATCACCATCAAGGCTATCCACCATCCAGCCAGATGATGATGCTAGAATCGTTTTGCCAATAGTTCCAATAGATGCCAGCAAAGCATATTGCGTTGCGGTATAACGGCGATCAACTAAAAGCGAAATAAACGTGACAAATGCGACCGTAGCAAAAGCCGCCGCCAGATCATCCAGCATAACGGCAAGCGCGAATAGCCAGTCCACTTTCCCCACCCAGTAGAGTATACTGAACATGATATTGGTGCTGGCCATGGCTAGGCCTGCTATAAAAAGGGCTTTTACCGTCCCCAGCCGCATCGAAAACCAGCCACCAATCAACGTAAAGGTTATGGTAACTATCCAGCCCAATCCCTTTGAATAAATACCTATTTCAGACTTGCTGAACCCGATTTCCCGATAGAATACAATCGACATTTTCCCCATAAATGCCTCACCTATCTTGAACAGTAAAACAAAGCCAAGAATGGCAAGGCCAATACGGACGCCATTGTTACGGAAAAAAGACGCCAGCGGGTCAATAACCGTTTCAATCAACCATGTGATCAGGGTTCTCAGCGATATGCCATGGGCGCGACCATGCGCCTTTATATTTCTTTGTTTTTCCGGAATAAGCAATAATCCCAGATTCATCAGTCCAATCATTACCAGAACAGAAATAAACGTGATCTGCCAGTAATTCACCACCCCCATCGCCTGAACATAATCTGCAATGAAAAACGTGATCATGCCACCCAGTTTAAATCCCGTCCACCAACCAATCACCGACATGGCAGCACCTGCCGCCATAATATCGCGTTCATCCTGATCTGCCTGTTCTATCCGCAACGCATCAATCACAATATCCTGTGATGCTGATGCAATGGCAATGATCAAACCAAACCCCACAACAAGCACAAGATGTTCGGTGGCATCCAGCTGAATCCATGCCAGCAGTGATATAAATATGCATATCTGGAAAATAACAATCCACGCTTTACGATGGCCAAGTTTCCGGCTGAGCCATGGTAAAGATAACCGGTCAATCAATGGCGCCCAGAGGAAATTGAACGCATATACCCCGAAAATCAGACCAGCAAAACCTACTGTCGTCCGGCTCAAGCCATCTTCTTTCAACCAGAGGGTAAGCGCACTACCGATCAAGACCCATGGAAAACCACTTATCATCCCAAGCAGAAAAATGCGTATCATCCGCCTGTCCAGATAACCATTTAAATATGATGCAAGCATAAAATAAATATCCTGATACTATCTGTTGTTATCGGTGTTGGCATTCGTCAGGCAGGATAAAAAATGATCCATCTGTTCTTTTCTACGAATAAGCTTGGCATTAGTGGGTTTCATGGCAATCATTAAGCCATTTTTGATACGCCCCAGCCGTGCCATCACCAGTGTTGATATGGTGTTGAGGCATATTTTCTGTGCTGTCCCTGCTTTCAGCCGTGTTGATCCTGCCAGTGCCTCACCCCCGGTTTCAAGAAGGATGGGATATTCGGCCGTATCCAATAGCGGCGTCAACCTGTTATTAGCAACACCAATGGTCAATGCCCCCTGCTGGCGGGCAGCGGCAAGCACCGCAATGGTAAAGACCGTTGTTCCACTAGCGGCCAGACCAATGACCACGTCTTTATTGTTTATATTGATATTCGTGACCGCTTCTTGTGCGGCACCTGCCTGATCTTCTGCCCCTTCGACTGACGCCATCAATGCGCCCATGCCGCCAGCAATCACATATTCCAGCCGTTCTTCTGGCCAGTTAAATGTTGGGGTTAATTCCACCCCATCCTGCACCCCTATGCGTGCTGATGTTCCGGCACCAGCATATATGATGCGCCCGTCCGATGATGCGGCCAGCCGTTCTGCCATTGCCGTAATCGCGGCATCAATAGCGATACCAGCCTGTTTTAATGCAGAAATAGCATCCGCCTGATTATCCAGCATGACAGTAATGGCATCAGCATTTTCCAGCTGATCCAGCCATTGTGACTTATCCGGATAATCCTCGGTAGAAACATGCTTGGTCATTGTGATATCCTGACAGAATTATATTCATGCAACAAGCCTCAACAAGCAAGAGGATAACCCCAAGATGTCGCCATTAATCCCTATTATTGGCCTTATGTCTGGCACAAGCGTTGATTCCATAGACGCTGCCTTGATCATGACAAATGGCAAGACATTTACCCGAACAGGTATAACCGCCAGCCTGCCCTGGCCAGATGATATAAGGACGGCTATTTTTAACATTCTGGATGATCCGTCACGGCTTGATGACAGGGATGAAATAAACATACTGGAACAGGATATCGCCAAGCAACATGCCCATGCTGTGACAGCGATACATGATCAGATGGATGGATCAGCCGCCCTGATCGGATTTCATGGCCAGACCGTTCTCCATAAACCGGAACATGGCTATTCCGTACAATTAGGATCAGGGGAATATCTGGCACGATTAACTGGCTGTCCGGTGATCTATCAATTCCGGCAAAATGATCTGCATTATGGTGGACAGGGCGCACCTCTGGCCCCTATCTATCATGCGGCATTACGGGAACAGATGCAGATCAACAAACCTGTTGCGATGATCAATATTGGCGGCATTGCCAATATCACCGCTATATCTGATGCCTACATGATCAGTATGGATACTGGCCCCGGCAATGCCATGATGGACAGAATGATGCAAAAATACAGACATCAGCATTATGACCCCGATGGACAGACCGCCGCAAAAGGGCGATGTGATGAAGATTATGTTCATGCGGTTTTATCACATAACTGGTTTCACCTGCCGCCACCTAAATCACTGGATCGGGTGCTGACAGAACAGATGCTTTGCATGGGTTCGCTTGATAGATGGCTTAATTCCATGCCATTTGAAGATGCCATGGCCAGCCTTGCCGAGGTGACAGCCCGGGCTATTTATATGGCCTGTCTGCATCTGCCCCATATGCCTGAACAGATGATCCTTGCCGGTGGCGGAGCGCGCAACAGCTATCTGGTTAGCCGGATAAGACACCATATGAATCAAGCAACAGATATTGATGTGGATATTATGGATCATCATCAGATCAATGGTGACTTTATCGAGGCCGAGTTAATGGCTTTCCTTGCCGCACGAAGCCAGAATGGATATCCTATCACATTTCCTGACACAACTGGCGTTGATATGCCGAGATCAGGAGGAGTGCGGATTGATCCGGCCTGATCACTTGCGCTTATATTTAGATCAACGCATCCGAGCCACGAATATAAAATGGCCGAATAGGTGGTGGTGGTGGCAGGATGGCTCTGATATCAGCAAAAGGAAAGCGTTTATCATGGTGATAGGCTTCCATATAGTGACCATCTGGTGCATTCATCTGTGCCGCGCGGAACCGGTTATGAATTCGGGTGGCTGCTACAAACCGATGCGGTTCCTGGCTTTCATGCGCCATGATGGCCGCTTCTTTCGCCGCCATATATGGGGTGATATCCACATAATATTCCGGAACAAATCCTGTTCCCATCAGAGTATCAGCATATAAAAGCGGGCACCGAAACCCTGCTGCATCAGCAACAAGGCGGGATAATGCCCGATGGTCCGGATGATAATCTTCAGGCGCATGGGTGATGACCAGATCAGGGTTTTGATCAAGCACGGCATCGCGAATAAGCATAGCTGCACCGTCATCTGTGGCGAGTCGCCCATCAGGTAGATTTAGCATGATGGGCTGGCCTAATGATGCTAGTCCGGTTTGTGTTTCCATGGCGCGTCTGGCAGCCAGTTCTGCCCCCGGATGATCCCCGCCAGCGGCCCCGTCTGTCGCCACAATCAGCGAGAGAGTATCCCCACGCGCCTGACAGGCGGCCAGCATGCCATACATGAATATTTCCAGATCATCCGGATGCGCTCCGATAGCGGTAATATGTGGCATCTTTCCAATCCCCCCGGATCAGTTTAGAATGATATCATAACGAAAGGTGGCACAATGACCAAGACGAATCCGGTCACATATGACGGATATATTGAAGGCTATTACGGTCGGCTTCTGTCCTTTGCTGATCGCAAACGTTTACTGAAACAAATAAAAGCCCTTGGGATGACCAGCTATTTCTATGCCCCAAAGGATGATCCCTATCACCGGCTAGCGTGGCGGCAACCCTATCCGGATCAATGGTTAGCCGAATGGCACAGCTTTATCACCGAGGCAGGAGATATGGGTATTACTATCATTGCCGGATGCGCCCCAGGACTTGATCTGGATATCGCGGCCGAAACCGATATCGCCATCATAACAGATAAACTGACGGCTTTATGCAGCACTTCTGATGATCATAGGGTTATACCATGCCTTTTAATGGATGATATCCCACCTGCCATGGCAGATGCCAATGGCCAGCATGATCAGGAAGGCCAATGGCACGCCCGGCTAGTCGGGCAACTGGCTGATAGAATGGCATCAGCGGAAAAGACCAGTATGATGGTGACGCCGCGGGTCTATGCGGATGAACTTGATGCTGACACCCCCGGCTATTTGAACGGTTTCGTGTCTGAATTGCATCCTGATATCCCCGTATTTTATTGTGGGAAGCATATTGTTGCCCATGATCTGGATATGACAGCAACCGCTATTTGCCATGCTGGGATGACAGCTGATCATATTATCGTCTGGGATAATATCTATGCCAATGATTATTGCCCAAGACAGCTTTTCCTTGGATCATGGCATGGACGGTCAGGAGCGCGACAGAAAACCGGCGGCGTTATGCTAAATCCCACAGGGATGATTGAAACAGATATCTTATTGCTGAACATCATGGCCGCTGGTGATAATCAAAACAACTGGCAGTCTGCATTCCGTGAACATAATGTGCCTGATGCCTTTTTTGATATAGCCCATGCGTTTGACCGGCCTGTTCACCCGACCAGATCAGAACCATATCTGCCAGATCATGATACTGCCAAAATGCTGACAGCACTTGATGAATTACTCTGGCGCTGGAAATCACCATTAGCACGGGAATGGTACCCGTTTCTGATGGGATTAAGAGGCGATCTTCTGATGCTATCAGGACAGGCTGACCCGTTGCGGCAAGCCAAAATCCTGCCGCCCTATTTGCGGCAACACTATCAGGGAAAGAATTCAACATGACCATGATATTCGATGGCCATAATGATGCCTTGTTGCGGTTATGGCGAGAAGGCAAGCATAATGGTGATACGACTGGCAAAAGCTTTATTTCCGGCAATATAGATGCCCAGCTTGATCTGCCAAAAGCACATAAAGGGCAGATGAGTGGCGGGTTTTTTGCCATGTTTACTCCTGCCCCTGACATAATCAACCCTTCTGGCGGCAATATACTCAACCTTGATCCGGTTGATCATGACTATGCCCGTAATGCCACGCATGCCATGTTTGGCATTGCCGAACATCTGGCCACCAACTACCCTGACCAGATACGTATCTGTCTGACCGCAGATGATATTCGCGCGGCTATTTCCAATCGGCAGATGGCCATGGTGATGCATATCGAAGGGGCGGAAGCCATTTGCCCTGATCTGACCAATCTGGATGCATTCTATGATCGCGGCTTGCGGTCTATCGGCCCTGTATGGTCACGGCCCAATGATTTTGCCTATGGCGTGCCGTTTGCATATCCATCATCACCGGATATCGGTAACGGGCTTACCGATGCTGGCCGAGCATTAATTGCGGCATGCAATCAGAAAAAGATCATGATTGACCTATCGCATATGAACGAAGCGGGGTTCTGGGATATAGCGGCAATATCGGATCAGCCACTTGTGGCCACCCATTCCAATGCCCATAGTATTTGTCCGGCATCCCGTAATCTGACCAATCGGCAACTTGATGCCATTGCCGAAAGCGGTGGACTGGTTGGCGTGAATTTTGCTGTTGGATTTCTGCGTCATGATGGCGAGAAGAATCCGGACATGCCGATTGAGGTGATTATCCGGCATCTTGACCATCTGCTATCACATCTAGGTGAAGGCGGGGTTGCATTAGGTTCTGATTTTGATGGAGCTGAAATGGCTCATGCACTGAATACAGCAGCTCACCTGCCCCGATTAGTCGCGGCGATGCAAAAAGCCGGTTTTGGTGAGACATTGATCACCCGCATCTGTCATCAGAACTGGATAGATATGATTGAAGCCACGATCGGTTAAACCGACAGGGAACTGAACTGCCAGATCAGATAGATCACATATCCTATCAGCATCATTACCCCAAGATGACGTGGCAGGCGTGACAGAATAACAAAACCTGCCCCGATCACGGCAGTAATAATCAGGGATAATGGGATATCCACATCATTAATCTGCTGGGCAACATTTAAAGGGGCAATTAACGCCGTAATCCCCAGAATGCTAAGGATATTGAATAGCGTTGACCCCAGAATATTCCCAATAATAACATCATCATGGCGTTTTAATGCCGCCGCAATCATAGCAGCGAGTTCCGGCAAGGATGTACCCACCGCAACCAGCGTCAAGCCGATCACCGCCTCACTAATGGCGAATGACCGTGCCACCGCCGAGGCGCCATCAACAAGTAAATCAGCACCAGCAACCAGCATGATAATTCCGACTACACTGAACAACAGGCAGGATGTTATGCTCCGGTTGATATCATATTCATCCGCTTCTTGCGAATATGTGGAATCAGGCCTATCGACCGATGCGCCATGTGCGGTTTGTGGTGACGTTTTTCCGGATACAGCAATACTGAAGCCCAGATAAGCTATCAGAACCCCCAGCATGAGGCCGCCTTCCATAATTATGATCTGACCATCACTGGCAAAGAACATGAGGATGCCACCGGCAATAATCACCGCTAAAGCATCGCGTTTGATCACCGGGTCTTTACAGAAAACCGGCGTGATCAACAGGGCTAATCCCAGAATCAGCAGAAAATTGGCGATATTACTGCCAACAACATTACCAACAGCGATATCCGGACTGCCGGTTAAGGTAGCACTGATAGAAACAAGCAATTCCGGCGCGGATGTACCAAAGCCAACGATAACCATACCCACCAGCACTTTTGAAATGCCCAATTTGATAGCAAGCGTGACACTGCCTCGCACAACCAGATCACCGCCAAAGGTCAGCAGGATAAGACCAGCAATAATATAAACCATATGCCAGATTAAATCAGGTAATACCATGTATTCACATACTCCCAAGAGGGCAACAGATATAAAGGGTTCATGTTAGGCGTTGAATTGTGCATCCATTGTTTTTATGCCTGCTTCTGTTACGACCATGCCGCAGAAATGATCAGAGGATTTTTCTGTATCCGGGTCAGTGCCAGCACCAGAAGTCAGGGCAACCGTAGCAGACATGCCTTCGATATAGGCGGCTGTCCCGCGATAGGACATAAAAGATGGCAGATGCCCCAGATATGATGTGGTCAGTGATAACAGCCATGTCGCCTGCATGGGGCCATGTACGACTAGCCCCGGATGGCCTTCTTCACCCATGCTGTATGGTTTGTCATAATGGATACGGTGGCCATTGAATGTTAACGCGGAATAGCGGAACATCGTCACCGGGTCCGGATGCACTGACCAACTGGCCAGCGTGTCGGGAATGCTTGTTGTTTCACTGGCGGCGGCGACTGGCGTGATTTCTGCCCGATAGACGATATTCTGTTCTTCTTCCAGTATCAGGCGGGTATCAGCCAGATAGTGATGGGTAACGGTAACAAAACACAAATCGCCGCTACGACCGGATTTAAACACAATATTGCTGATGGTGGATTGTTTGGTGATGGTCTGACCGGGGGCAAATTGTTCTGCTGGCGTGCCATGAAAACGCAAGGAACCACCAGCCCACATCCGGCGCGGATAGGGTATTTCCGGCAGATATATGCCCAGTTTCGGATGCCCATCGCCGCCAAGCCTGTCAGCGGTCAGGGCGTCCGGTGACAAACACCAGAAAAGCCCCGGAGGCACGGCCACCTGATCAGCAATATGATGGCCAAAGGTGGCGCGGAATTGTTCTATCAATCGATCCGAGATCATATCTTGACGTACGGTCTGGCGACCTATCCAATGCGAAAACTGATTTTGGTAATCTTCTGATGATAACACAGCGATAACTTTCCCTCATCTGATGCTAGTGCGACATTGAATTATCTTACCACATTAACATATTTCTGGCAGAACATGAGAAGATTATGTTCAATGAGACGAATCGTGAAGAGGGTAAGCCGTAAGACATGTCTATATTGGCGGAGAGAGGGGGATTCGAACCCCCGATGGGCTTTCGCCCATACCGGTTTTCGAGACCGGCGCATTCAACCACTCTGCCACCTCTCCTGCTTCTGTTTCTGTCTAGCGCGACAATGCCGGGCTGGCAAGCCATCTTGAAATCGGTAAGGTGGGATAGTATCTTGAATTCTGCCCGAACAGACACCCGAACAGACCTATCGAGAAAATCAGACAAGACTTCGTAAATCACCTTGACAAAACTTAGCTTCTGTCTATATTTCGCCAGTCTGATAACTTTATCGGGACAGATAAGTTTTATGTTGTCCCCACTTATCGTGATGAAAATAGCGGAATTAACCCGGCATGATGCGGTTTTCGGCTGATGACATCACCTATAACGGATGAATGAATATGTATGCTGTGGTAAAAACAGGCGGCAAGCAATATAAAGTAGCCAAGGACGATAAAATTGTCGTTGATCGGCTTGAAGCTGAAGCCGGCGCAAATCTGGTACTTGATCAGGTTCTTATGGTTGCTAATGGTGATAAGGTCGATGTCGGCGCACCTACCGTCAAAGATGCTGTTGTCGGGGCCACTGTCCTGCGGCACACACGCGGTGATAAAATTATGGTATTCCGCCGTAAGCGCCGGAAAAACTTTCGCCGGATCAGAGGTCATCGTCAGGATTTGACGCTATTGCAAATCACCGATATTGCACCGGATGGCAAGCTAAAAGCGGCAAAACCAGCGGCTAAGACAGCTAGCAAAGCAGATGATAAAGCGGCTGAAAAGCCAGCTAAAGCCACTGAAGCCAAGAAAACAGCAGCAAAAAAGCCAGCGGCTAAAAAGGCTAGTGACGCTAAAAAGCCAGCTGCTAAAACCACGGCTAAAAAACCAGCGGCCAAAACAACAGCTAAAAAAGCATCAACAAGCAAAAGCAAGGATGCTTAAAATCAGCGCATAGCGATTAGAGACACGAGATTAGAAAAGGAATAACACGATGGCACATAAAAAAGCAGGTGGTAGCTCCCGTAACGGACGCGATTCCGCAGGTCGTCGCCTAGGGGTTAAAAAATTCGGTGGTGAAATGGTCATTCCCGGCAACATTATCGTTCGCCAGCGTGGAACAAAATTCCATCCCGGCAATAATGTCGGCATGGGTAAGGATCATACTCTTTTTGCGCTAACAGACGGCAAAGTGGCATTTACACGCAAAGCAGGCGGCAGAACATTTGCCAATGTTGTCCCGCATGCTGAGGCAGCTGAGTAAACCCGCTTCCCGGTCATTATCACTTTTGCAGTCACTTTTGCGGCGCATCCTCAGATGATCGGGGATGCGCTTTTCTTATGAAACCAATATGAAATTTCTTGATCAGGCTAAAATCTTTATTCAGAGCGGCAATGGCGGCCCCGGTTCAGTCAGTTTCCGGCGTGAAGCGCATGTGCCGCGTGGAGGGCCTGATGGCGGCGATGGCGGACGCGGGGGCAGTGTGCTTGCCGAATGTGTCGATGGGCTGAACACACTTATTGATTATCGTTATCAACAGCATTTCAAAGCCCAGTCCGGTCGCCCGGGGGCTGGCCGCAATAAAAACGGTGCCAGCGGTGCTGATATCATTCTCAAACTGCCTGTTGGAACCCAGATTCTCAATGACGATAATGATATGGTGATTGCTGATCTGACCAAAGTCGGCCAGCAGATTGTCCTGGCTAGAGGCGGTGATGGTGGCCGCGGCAATGCCTCTTTTAAATCGTCGGTCAATCAGGCACCACGTCGCCATGAAACCGGGTTTCCGGGGCAGGAAATGTGGGTATGGCTCCGGTTGAAACTGATTGCAGATGCAGGATTACTGGGTATGCCAAATGCCGGTAAATCGACCTTTCTATCAAGTGTATCTGAAGCAAAGCCGAAAATTGCTGATTACCCTTTCACCACGCTTCATCCCGGGCTTGGCGTTGTCCGCAATGACCAACGTGAGTTTGTTCTGGCCGATATTCCGGGGCTGGTTGAAGGCGCCCATCAGGGCATTGGTCTTGGTCACCGGTTTCTTGGCCATGTGGAACGTTGTCGGGTATTGCTTCATCTGGTGGATGCTACCGCCGAACAGCCAGTTGAAAACTGGCGCGTGATCAGGGGAGAATTAGCCGCTTATGATGCTGATCTGGCCAGCCGAAAGGAAATCACGGCCATATCAAAAGCGGATGCCTGTGATGAAGAACGGCTAGCCGATATCAAAGCGGCACTGGAACATGCAGGTGCTAAACATGTGGTAACCCTTTCATCGATAAGCGGGCATGGCGTGTCGGAAACCCTGCGCTTACTGCAAAAAGAAATTGATCAGAGTCATGCCGCCGATATTGCCGCCAATAGTGAGCCTGAACCATGGCAACCCTAACTTATCTCAGCTCTGCCCGCCGCATTGTTGTTAAAGTCGGGTCAGCCTTATTGGTCAATGACAACGGAACATTGCGTGATCAGTGGCTGAACGGGCTGGCACAGGATTTGGCCAGATTGAAACATCTTGGCTATGATATTGTTATTGTTTCATCCGGTGCGATTGCGCTTGGGCGGGGCATGATTGTCGCCCCTGACGCCAGGCTTAGTCTGGCTGAAAAACAGGCAGCAGCAGCTATCGGACAAATCCGATTAAATGCCGAATGGCAACAGGCCATGGCTAAACATGCCATGATGACGGCACAGATTTTATTATCTCCGGATGATACGGAAACGCGCCGCAAACACCTCAATGCTAGAGCAACACTGATGACATTGCTAAACCATCAGATCGTTCCTGTTGTGAATGAAAATGATACGGTTGCCACGGCAGAGATTCGCTATGGTGATAATGACCGGCTTGCCGCCAGAGTGGCACAGATGATCAGCGCTGATGCTCTTATTCTGTTATCTGATGTTGACGGGCTTTATTCCAGTGACCCCAAAGATGATCAACATGCCACACATATTCCCGAAGTCACCGATATGACAGCGGAAATTATGGCGATGGCCGGCCCTGCCAGACATGCTTTTTCTAGTGGCGGTATGATCACAAAACTGGAAGCCGCTCGCATTGCCACTAGTGCGGGCTGTCATATGGCTATATGTCATGGCGGGGCAGATCATCCTATTCAACGGCTATATGATGGTGGCACCGCCACTTGGTTTCGCGCCAGCAGCCGCCCTTTACAGGCCCGCAAAACATGGATTGATGGCGGCTTGACACCTAAAGGCGCCATCATGGTGGATGACGGGGCAAGTCTGGCCTTATCCCGCGGCAAAAGCCTGTTAGCGGCAGGCATTACCGGAGTTACCGGCCATTTTGATAAAGGTGATCTGGTGGCGATTACTAATCCGGCAGAAGTCACCATTGCCCGCGGTCTGACCCGGTATAGTGCTAGTGACATAAGCCTGATCCAAGGCCATAATAGCGGTGAAATAGAAGCTATTCTAGGATATCGTGATCATAACGAAGTGATTCACGCTGATGATTTGGTCGTAGATGCAACAGCAAGACAAACACAAAAAAAGGACATGTAAAACATGACAGAAGATGATGCCAAAGCGGCCATGATGGCGCTAACCGATCAGGCGCATCTGGCCAGACAGCAGATGTATCAATCCCACATAAATCAGCGCAATGCAGCGCTACTATCTGCCGCCAAGGAAATGGAAAGCCGAACGGACGAATTACTGGATGCAAATTCCATAGATGTCGCCCAGGCCAGAACCCGCAGATTAACCGATGCCTATATTGATCGCCTGACTCTAACCCCGGATCGCATTGCCAGCATGGTTGAAGCCCTGCACGTTATTGCCGGACTTGATGATCCGGTTGGTGTTGAATTGGCACGATGGACACGGCCAAATGGACTGGATATTAGCCGGGTTAGCACGCCGCTTGGGGTATTGGGTGTTATTTTTGAATCCCGCCCCAATGTGACGGTTGATGCCGCCGCTCTTGCCATAAAATCGGCAAATTGCGTCATTTTGCGTGGCGGCAGCGATTCCATCAATAGTGCCATCATACTTGGACAAATCATGCGCCATGGATTGCGTGATGCTGGTCTGCCTGAAAATACGGTGCAAGTCATCGCTGATGTTGATCGTGCCTTGGTCGGAGCCATGCTTCGTGCCCAGGGCGGTATTGATGTTATTGTCCCAAGAGGCGGCCGGTCACTGGTAGAACGTGTTCAGGCAGAAGCAAAAATCCCTGTCTTTGCGCATCTGGAAGGCATTTGCCATATCTATGTTCATGCCGATGCTAATCCGGAACTGGCAATATCTGTTGTTGTTAATGCCAAAATGCGCCGGACCGGCATTTGCGGGGCGGCAGAAACATTACTGATTGATCAGGCCATCCTTGATACTATCTGGCCAGATATTGCCGCCGCATTGCGTGATGCTGGCTGCCAGATTCGTGGTGATAGAGCCACCAGAGCTATCTGCCCCTGGATTGATGCCGCCGGTGATTCGGATTTTGGGCATGAGTTTCTGGATGCTATAATTGCCGTTAAGTGTGTTGATAACGTCGATGCCGCCATTGACCATATCCGCCAATATGGAAGTGATCATACCGAATCCATCCTCACCGAGGATATGGAGATAGCGGAAACCTTTGTTCGTCAGATCGATTCGTCCATTGTTATGATCAACGCATCTACCCAGTTTGCTGATGGTGGTGAGTTTGGCATGGGGGCAGAATTAGGGATAGCCACAGGACGCATTCATGCGCGGGGTCCTGTCAGCATAGAACAGCTTACCTGTTTCAAATATATCGTAAGAGGTAATGGACAGACGCGCCCATGATACCCCCCATGATATCCCGAACTAATCATATGGAACTAGCCAGACTACGCGCCCGACGGCATGGTCATATCGGGCTATTAGGAGGATCATTCAATCCCGCGCATCAGGGCCATGCCCATATCGCTGATATAGCCGCAGCAGAACTACAATTAGATCAAGTGATATGGCTGGTAAGCCCGCAGAACCCGCTGAAATCCAGCCATGATATGGCATCATTTACCCATCGCATGGCCAGTGCCAAGGGCATGGCACAGCAATGCCGGCGGCATCATCATATGCAGGTTAGCGCACTGGAACATCTTTTGCGACTACGCTATACCGCTGATACAATCCGTTATCTTGCCAGAACATGCCCGCGCCTCACTTTTTACTGGCTGATGGGTGCTGATAATATGGCACAATTTCATCAATGGCACCGCACAGATGACATTATCCGCCATACCCGACTGGTTGTGGTTAATCGCCCCGGATATCAGGCCGCCGCATTATCCAGCCGGATGGCCAGTCGCATGGTTCGGCTACCAGCCCGGCGATTACGGCGAATGAAACATAAGCTATCCCATTACCGCAAGCAGAACTACTGGAGTTTCATTCAACCTCGGTTAAACCCACTTTCAGCTACCGATATCCGGGCATCCCAACACAGAAAGACCAAGCAATAAATATTTATCAATAAATATTGGCAATTCACGATATCTGTCTTATCTTAGTATATATAAGTGACGGATGTGTTTAACATGAAGGAGTAACCCATTTCCGATCATCACATAACAGACAGCGATCATCTGCTTCAGATGATTTTGTCATCCTTAGATGACGATAAGGCAACTGATATTCTTGCCGTCCCTCTAGCTGGTAAATCCTCGATTGCGGATTATATGGTCATTGCCTCGGGTACATCCTCGCGGCAGCTCATGGCTATGGCTGATCATCTGGGGAAATCGCTTAAAGAAAACGGGGTTAAAAGCACTGGCACAGAAGGCGCACAGCAAGGGGACTGGATACTAATTGATGCCGGTGATATTATTGTGCATCTGTTCCGGCCTGAGGTGAGAGAGTTTTATCAGCTTGAAAAAATGTGGCTTGAACCAGATAAAAATGGGACGACCACTGGCCAGACAGCCAGCATTTAGCCTAATACCTGATCATGCGTTTAAGTATCGCTGCCATAGGTAAAGCCGGAAAAACCCCAGAACATACTCTTGTTCAACGATATTTTGATCGCCTCCCCCATAAAGGCGGAATAATTGAACGTGATTCATCAAAAACATCTGGGCTGGCGGGTAAACGTGATGAAGGCAAACGGCTTCTATCGGCTTTGCCTTCCGGGTGCAAATTGGTGGTGCTAGATGAAAGTGGGGCTAACCTGTCTTCACCCCAATTGGCAGAACTGATTTCACAATGGCGCGATACAGGCACAAGAGATGCGGTGTTTGCCATTGGTGGTGCCAATGGGCATAGTGATGCGGTGCTTGCGGCGGCTGATAAATTGCTGGCATTCGGGGCACAGACCTGGCCACATATGCTGATCAGGGCAATGCTTGCCGAACAGCTTTATCGGGCGGAAATGATTTTGGCACGGCATCCATATCACCATGCCTAGATAAACCAGATAGAATAGCGGCTTGGCAAAATGCCCAAGAACGGCGTATAAATTGACATGACTTCATCACCTCATCCATCTTCACCACAAACGCCGGTTGTTCTTGCCATCATGGATGGGCTAGGTCACCGCGACGGCACCCAGTATAATGCTGTTAAACAGGCCCGAACACCCGTGCTTGATCGGCTAGATCGCACAGTTCCCAAGGCATTCCTTAACGCGTCGGAATCGGCTGTTGGATTACCCGCCGGACAGGTTGGCAATTCAGAAGTCGGGCATATGACCATTGGGGCTGGCCGTATCCTCAAACAGGACCTTGTTCGTATTGATGATGCTATTGCAAATGATATGTTCAAAACCAGTCCGGTTCTGGATAATATGGCTGATGCGTTAAGCCAGAATGGTGCGGCGGTTCATATCCTAGGTATGGCATCTGATGGCGGTGTCCATAGCCATTCGGATCATATTCTTGCCCTTACCCGTGCCATATGTGATCGCGGCATCCCTGTATGGCTTCACCTGTTCACTGATGGCCGCGATACGATGCCGGGAAGCGCAACAGATCATTTCAACCATTTTATCAATGCCTGTCCGGCTAGCGCTAAAATCGCCACGGTAACCGGCCGTTATTATGCCATGGATAGGGATCATCGCTGGGAAAGGACTGGCCTTGCTTTTGATGCAATAGCATATGCCAGAGCTGACCATCATTATGCTGACGCGAATATGGCAATTGCCAGTGCATATGCCCGCGGCGAAAGTGATGAGTTTTTCTTACCCACCATTATTGGTGATTATGATGGTATCGCTAAAGGCGATGCTATCATCATGGCGAATTTTCGTGCTGACCGCGTGCGGCAGTTGCTTGACGGGTTTCTTTTTACCGATACTCCCATAGATCATCCTTTACCGGAAGGGACGATCAGCACCGCCATTGCCATGACTTCATATTCGGAAAAACTGGATGCCGTATGCGATCTTCTGTTTCCGCCCCTCACGCTTACTCACACGCTTGGCGATGTTGTAGCGGCGGCAGGATTACGCCAGCTCAGGCTAGCAGAAACGGAAAAATACCCCCATGTGACTTTCTTTCTCAATGGCGGTAGCGAAGATTGCCATCCTGGTGAAGAAAGATGTCTGATCCCCTCGCCCAAAGTGGCTACTTATGACCTGCAACCTGAAATGAGCGCAGAACAAGTGCTTTCGGCGCTTCTCCAGGCCATTAATAGCCAGAGTCATGATCTGATTATCGTCAATTTTGCCAATCCGGATATGGTCGGCCATACTGGTGATCTGGAAGCCACCATCAAAGCGGTTGAAACCGTTGATCAGGCGCTGGGAAAGGTTATATCTTTACTTGAAGCATGTGGTGGTACGATGTTGCTAACCGCTGATCACGGGAATTGTGAACTTATGTGGGATGAAGACAGTAACAGCCCACACACTGCCCATACCACAAATCCTGTTCCGATTTACTGGATTGGCGCACCTCCACATGGCCATATCCGTGACGGCGGGCTAAGTGATCTTGCCCCATCACTGCTTGATCTATTAGGGGTATCGGTACCAGATGAAATGACTGGTATTTCTCTTATTAGTTACAATTAAACTTTCCTGTCTTGATCTTGCCATCTTCTGAAGGCAACATGATAGATGGATTATTTTTTAAAGTCTGGACGTATTGATATGCACTCTTATCTGAAAAAACCATCATCATCACGATATCTCTATATGACGATGCTGGGCATTCTTATGATGATTGGGGTTATCATTTTCATGTCCTCTCCATCAAGCAGCCAGACATCCCGCGAACAGGTTTATCAGGATTTATCGCTGTTTGGTCAGGTATATGAAAGCATTCGGGATAATTATGTAGAACCGGTTAATGACCGCGATCTTATTCATTCCGCGATCAATGGCATGCTGACCTCACTTGATCCCCATTCCAGCTTTCTGACCGCTGATGATTTTGACCAGATGCAGACACGCACAAGAGGTGAGTTTGGAGGATTAGGTATTGAAATCACCATGGAAGACGGATTTGTCAAAGTGGTATCACCGATTGACGATACGCCAGCCGCCAAAGCGGGAATCATATCTGGCGATCTGATTGTTGGTATTGATGGCCAGAATGTCCTTGGCATGACGCTTACCGAAGCGGTTGATCTGATGCGTGGCGAAATAGGAAGTGAAATCACGGTGACCATCAAACGCGGTGATCTTGCGCCTTTTGATATCACCCTTGAACGTGATGTGATCAAAATGCGAAGTGTGCGTTTTGATAGCTATGGCCATGTTGGTTATATACGGATTACCAACTTCACTGAACAGACAACCCCCGGCTTGCTGGATGCCATGGAAGGATTACAAGATGAGCATGGCAAAAACCTGATTGGGGTGGTGCTTGATTTACGGAATAATCCGGGCGGGCTTCTTAGTGAAGCTATTTCTGTTACTGATGCTTTTCTTGATCAGGGTGAAATTGTATCCACACGCGGTCGCAACGAAAGCTCGGCTTCGCGTTATTTTGCCCGGTCAGGTGATATTTCCAATGGCCTGCCTATCGTTGTGCTGATTAATTCAGGGTCTGCTTCTGCGTCTGAAATCGTTGCCGGTGCTTTAAAAGATCACGAACGGGCATTGATCATGGGAACACGGTCATTTGGCAAAGGATCTGTCCAGAGTATCGTGCCCATTGGTAATGATGCCGCTATGCGACTAACAACGGCACGGTATTACACACCATCCGGTGTTTCCATTCAGGGCACAGGTATTACCCCCGATATTATTGTCGAGCTAGCTATTGTTGAAAATGTCGATGATGGTGCTTTCCGGGAAGAAGACCTAAAAGGTTCACTTGAAAATCAGGAACAGTCTAGTTCTTCCACAGATGGAAAAGACATCGATACAGAGGATAACAGCGAAAAAGAAGGCATCAAAGATTATCAACTTGCCCGCGCCGTGGACTTGCTTAATGGGCTTAAAGTATTTCAAGGAGTGGTGCAGTGAGCCGTCCTATCGATTACAATAGCCGTCCCTTCCGTCCTTGTGTCGGTATCATGCTGATTAATTCGGTCAACCAGATTTTTGTCGGGCAACGCCTTGATAATCATGGTGACGCATGGCAAATGCCGCAGGGCGGCATTGATAAAGGGGAAACGCCGATTGAAGCTGGTTTGCGTGAAATGCATGAAGAAATTGGCACCAATAAAGCTGAATTATTGCGCGAACACCCTGAATGGTTATCTTACAGCATTCCCGAAGGGCTAGCGAATCAGCTCTGGGATGGCAGATATCGTGGTCAAACCCAGAAATGGCTGGCGTTCCGTTATACTGGTGACGATTCGGATATTAATATTGCTACCGAACATCCCGAATTTTGTGATTGGCGGTGGTCACCTGCCGATATTCTTCATGAACTGGCTGTTCCGTTCAAAAGACAGGTTTATAGCAAAATCATAAATGACTTCAGAGATATATTTAATAACTGATTACAGCGCTGATATGGCGGCATCAAGAAATTCTTCTTCTCTTGCATTGCCATTTTGATTTGCTGTCTGACGCTGGGCTTCCAGATCCGAACGATCAGCATGATCAAGGTTTACGGCACGTTCAGCCAGCACAGTACAGCGATCTTCGGTAACATCAACGATACCACCATCAACCATGATCCGGCAATTTACGCTATTATTGACATAAACCTCAACAATGCCGCGCTTTAGCGTTGAGATGGTTGGCGCATGACGTGGCATGGCACCAAATAGCCCCATGCTTCCGGGCACAACTACCATACTGGCATCTACTGCCATCATAATGCGTGCCGGTGTAACCAGTTCGAATGCGGTGGTTTCAGCCATGTTCCAACCCTGTTCTCAATCTCTATTCGCTAACCTAGGCCGCTTCGGCGCTAAGTTTTTTGCCTTTTTCGACAGCTTCTTCAATGGTGCCTACCATATAGAAAGCGGCTTCTGGTAGATGGTCATATTCGCCGTCCACAATACCCTTAAAGCCTTTAATCGTGTCTTCAAGAGAAACCAGCTTACCCGGTGATCCTGTAAAGACTTCAGCAACATGGAAAGGCTGGGAAAGGAAACGCTGGATTTTCCGGGCTCTGGCAACAACCAGTTTATCTTCTTCTGATAGTTCATCCATTCCGAGGATAGCAATAATATCCTGCAGTGATTTATACTGCTGAAGCACTTCCTGCACGTTACGAGCAACGGCATAATGCTCATCCCCAACAATCCGGGGATCAAGCATACGGGATGTCGAATCAAGTGGATCCACTGCGGGATAGATACCCAGTTCAGCAATCTGGCGTGACAACACGGTTGTCGCATCCAAATGCGCGAATGACGTCGCTGGTGCAGGGTCAGTCAAGTCATCGGCAGGCACATAAATCGCCTGAACAGATGTAATTGATCCCTTACGCGTTGTTGTAATCCGTTCCTGCAATGCGCCCATATCCGTGGCCAGTGTTGGCTGATATCCCACCGCTGATGGAATACGGCCGAGCAAGGCAGACACTTCGGACCCGGCCTGAGTAAAGCGGAAAATGTTATCCACAAAGAACAACACATCCTGTCCTTCTTCATCACGGAAATATTCAGCCAGCGTCAATCCTGTCAGCGCAACCCGTGCACGGGCACCGGGAGGTTCGTTCATCTGCCCGTAAACCAGAGCGGCCTTGGAACCTTCACCATCTGTTTTAATAACGCCGGATTCCACCATTTCATGATAGAGATCGTTACCTTCCCGCGTTCTTTCACCAACACCGGCAAAAACAGAATATCCACCATGGGCTTTTGCCACGTTGTTAATCAGTTCCATGATCAGAACCGTTTTACCAACACCAGCACCACCAAAGAGGCCAATTTTACCACCCTTGGCATATGGTGCGAGAAGGTCAACAACCTTAATACCGGTCACAAGAATTTCAGCTTCTGTTGACTGATCAATATATTCGGGTGCCGGGCGGTGAATAGGGAAGGTCTGTTTTGATTTAACAGGCGCACCTTCATCCACTGGCTCACCTACCACATTAAGGATACGGCCAAGAGTTTCGGGGCCAACAGGAACACGGATAGGTTCACCTGTATCAATGGCTTCCTGTCCACGAACCAGACCTTCGGTTGAGTCCATGGCGATACAACGTACCGTCTGCTCACCAAGATGCTGTGCTACTTCAAGCACTAGTCTCTGCCCGCCATTTTCGGCATGAATAGCGTTAAGAATTTGTGGCAGTTCACCATCAAATTCAATATCGACAACAGCGCCGATGATCTGTGTCAGTCTACCTTTTGCGTTATTGGCCATGATACGATGCTCCAGCTTCCAGTTATTTGGGTTACAGCGCTTCTGCCCCAGAAATAATTTCAATCAATTCAGTTGTAATGGCGGCCTGACGTGAACGGTTATAAACCATGGTCAGACGATCAATGAGATCACCAGCATTACGGGTTGCGTTATCCATTGCAGTCATCCGAGCTGCCAGTTCACTGGCAGAGCTTTCCAGAACAGCTGCATAGATTTGAGTGCTGAGGTTGCGTGGCAGCAAATCTTCCAGCACGGTGGCTTCATCCGGCTCATATTCATATGGTGCAGAAACCATATCTTCTGTGCCAGTATCTGCTTCATCCTCAATCGTGATAGGGATTAATGTGTCTATGGTAACTTCTTGAGTAATAGCAGAAACAAAACGGTTAAAGATAATCTGGCAACGATCCAGATCACCATTTTCCAGTCGCTGAATAATAATATCAGAAATGCTGTCTATGTCCGCGAATGAAACAGCCGTGCCCTGCACGCCTTCCTTGCTTTCCACAATAATATCATTGAACTCACGCTGTAAGGCATCTTTAGCCTTACGTCCTACCATCAGCAATTCAACGGTTTTGCCTTCATCTCTCAGCGCAGTTACCTGACGTCTGGTCGTCCGGATGATGCTACCGTTAAAACCGCCACAAAGACCACGATCAGCGGACAGGATAATCAGCAGAACCCGATTATCATTACCTGTTCCCGCTAGCAAGGCCGGTGCCGTTTCTGGTGATGCCTTGCTGGCAAGGCTGTTAATGATAGCAGACATACGGCTAGAATATGGACGAGATGCTTCAGCGTTTTCCTGAGCGCGTCGCAGTTTGGCCGCCGCCACCATTTTCATGGCAGAGGTGATCTTTTGCGTCGACTTCACGCTTTTGATCCTGTTCTTTAAATCCTTCAAATTGGCCATTGGGCAAAATCCTGATTAATAAAGAACCGTATTAGGCGAAACTCTTGGCGTAACCGTCAAGTTCAGCAACAAGTTTTTCTTTCGTATCATCAGACACCGCTTTTTCCTCACGGATAGTCTTTAGAATAGCGGCACCTGCCCCACGCATATGGGTAAGCAAACCATCTTCGAAACGGCCTACATCAGATAACGCAATACCATCGAGATAGCCATTCACACCGGCAAAGATAGATACCACCTGCTCTTCAACAGGCATTGGTGAATATTGCGGCTGTTTCAACAATTCTGTCAGACGGGCGCCACGATCCAGCAATTGTCTGGTAGATGCATCCATATCGGAAGCAAACTGGGCAAACGCGGCCATTTCCCGATACTGGGCCAGTTCCAGTTTGATAGAACCGGCAACCTGTTTCATGGCTTTAATCTGGGCGGCGGAACCCACACGACTAACAGACAGACCGACATTCACCGCAGGCCGGATACCCTGATAGAACAGATCAGTTTCAAGGAAGATCTGACCATCTGTAATCGAAATCACATTTGTTGGAATAAAGGCCGACACGTCACCGCCCTGAGTTTCAATAACCGGCAATGCTGTCAGGGAGCCAAGACCATTATCTTCGTTCAGCTTGGCGGCACGTTCTAGCAGACGGGAATGCAGATAGAACACATCACCCGGATATGCTTCACGACCCGGAGGACGACGCAGAAGCAGGGACATCTGGCGATAGGCCACCGCCTGCTTTGATAGATCATCATAAACGATCACGGCATGCATGCCATTATCACGGAAATATTCACCCATGGCACAAGCGGTATAAGGCGCAATAAACTGAAGCGGAGCCGGATCAGAAGCAGTTGCGGCAACAACAATGGAATATTCCATTGCACCATTTTCTTCGAGAGTCCGGACAATCTGAGCAACTGTTGAACGTTTTTGCCCAACCGCTACATAAATGCAGAATAGTTTCTGCGAATCATCTTTGCCAGCGGCATCATTAACGGATTTCTGGTTAATGAATGCATCAACAGCAATAGCGGTTTTGCCTGTTTGTCTGTCACCAATAATAAGTTCACGCTGGCCACGACCAATCGGGATAAGGCTGTCAATGGCTTTAAGGCCAGTCTGCATCGGTTCATGCACAGATTTCCGCGGCATAATGCCTGGGGCTTTTACTTCAACCCGGCGGCGTTCTCCACCTTCAATCGGGCCTTTACCATCAATCGGATTACCAAGACCGTCGACCACCCGTCCAAGCAGCCCCTTACCGGTTGGCACATCAACGATAGCGCCTGTTCTGCGTACGATAGTGCCTTCGCTGATATCACGGTCATCACCGAAAATCACGATTCCGACATTATCGCTTTCAAGGTTAAGCGCCATGCCCTTGATGCCGCCGTCAAATTCCACCATCTCACCAGCACGGACTTCATCAAGGCCGTATACTCTGGCAATACCATCACCGACCGATAAAACCCGGCCAACTTCGGCGACTTCAGCCTCACTTCCGAAATTAGTGATCTGTTCCTTAATAATAGCTGAAATTTCAGCGGCGCGAATGTCCATTACCCAACACCCTTCATAGCGGCTTCAAGCCGGTTCAGTTTCGTTTTGATCGATGTATCAATCATGCGAGATCCGATACGCACCACCAGACCACCAATCAAGGAAGGATCAACAGAGGTTTCCAGAGCAATTTTATCACTCTTGGTCACGCTTGCGATTGCTTCCATGACGTCAGCCTCATGAGACGCATCAAGAGGAACAGCCGAGATGACTTCTGCCGAAATCTCACCCCGACGTTTGGCCAGATCGGCCAAGAAACTCTTAATCATTTGTGGCAAGGCAAAAAGCCGGCCATTTTTACATATGGTTCCAATAAACTTGATCATCAGATCGTCGGCACCGGATTTGGTCAGCACCGCTTGCATAATCTTAGCCTGATCATCCCGGCTCATAGCAGATGACATAATCACATTCCGCAAATCATCAGATTCGCCAATCATGGTTTCCATGTTAGCAAGGTTATGGGCAATAACATCAATCTTGCCCATGCTATCAGCAAGCTCAAAAAGAGCTTTAACATATCGTTTGGCTAAACTAGCACTAGATGACATGGAGCGGTTATCCCCCGGCCAAAATGGTCAGTGGAAAATCAGGAAACACATCCATCAGCCCCAAGACCTGTTTGTTATCAAAATACATATTGAGAAGGTTGCTATCATAGGAAAAACCCTAAAGCAAGATCAATGCGATGATTTTACGTCATCAGCGGCAAAATGACCGCATTCTTTTATAAAAAATATTAAAATCCGGCAAAATTATCATTAAAAGAAACTTACCGGATCAATATCAATCTGACAATTGATCGCTGAAGGTATGGTGATCTGGGCCAGCCATGATGAAATCACACGCTGTAAGTTCACATCACGCCCAGATTTTAACAAGAATCGCACCCGATAATTGCGCCGCAACAGGCGTAAAGGTGCCGGTGCCGGCCCTAATAGCGTTACTCCTTCAAAATTTGGCCAGCCTGTCACCATCTGTCTGGCTATCTTCGTTAATCTGGCTTCATCACGGCCAGACAGAATCACCGCAGCTAACCGTCCATAAGGTGGCATATCAGCCTCTTTCCGTGCCGCTTTCTCGGCGGCGATAAAGCCATCCCTGTCATCATGAATCAAACTTTGTAACACCATCGATTCTGGCATAGCCGTCTGCAGAAGCACCTGACCGGGCCGTTCCGCCCTTCCAGCGCGGCCTGCTACCTGGGTTAACAGTTGCCAACTCAATTCTCCTCCACGCAAATCGGCTCCGCCAAGTCCCAAATCTGCATCCACCACCCCAACCAGAGTCAAATCCGGAAAATGATGACCTTTTGCAACCATCTGGGTGCCGATAATAATATCAATGTCATCATTATGGACAGCTTTGAAAAACTGTTCGGCTAAAGCTGGCGTTGTGATCGCATCACTAGAAAATATCCCTTGCCGCGCATCGGGAAACCGCATCCCGACTTCTTCGGATAGTCTTTCCACGCCGGGGCCGCAAGGCATAATCATACCCTCTGTCTGGCAGGCTGGGCAATGCGTGGGAAACCGGCTGTTATGCCCACAATGATGGCATCGTAATTCCCCTGCTGATTTATGCGTGACCAGCCATGTTGAACAGTTCGGGCAGACAATTCTTTCCCGACAAGACAGGCAAAGCGACATCGGCGCATAACCCCGACGATTAAGAAACAATAGCACCTGTTCCTTATGTTCCAGTGCTTTGCCAATAGCATCAACCAGCGGCGGTGACAGCCAGCGGCGGCGTTCAGCGGGGGTTTTACCAAGATCAATCAGTTTAATATCTGGCATGCCTGCCGCCCCATATCGTGACATCAACCGGATATGACGGTATTTGCCTTGCTCAACATTAACCAGTGATTCGAGAGATGGTGTTGCCGAGGACAGAATAACCGGAATCTGACTTAATCTTGCCCTGAGAACCGCCATATCCCGCGCATGATAATGTACTCCATCCTGCTGGCGAAAGCTCAGCTCATGTTCTTCATCAACAACAATGATACCGGGATCACGAAAAGGCAGGAATAAAGCGGAACGAGCACCTGCAACCACCATAGGGACTCCATTTATGGCATCGCGCCAGACGGCGCGGCGGCGACGGTCACTTAATCCAGAATGCCATAAATGCGGGCGGAACCCGAATCGCTCATGGCATCTTGCCTCAAATGCCTGTGAAAGGGCAATTTCCGGCAATAGGATCAATGCCTGCCGGCCTGCTTTCAGAGCTTCGGCTACTGCTTCAAAATAAACTTCTGTCTTTCCTGATCCGGTTACCCCATCAAGCAGAAAGGCTTCATATTGTTGCGCCATAACCGAATCAGCCAGAATTTTTGCCGCTCCCGATTGTTCATCTGTCAGATGTTGCTGGCGTCCCTTCATCATGGTGCTATCAAAGCCATGTTCCATGGCATGATCCGGCTTGATGGGTATAGCGGCAAGCAGACCATCCTCACACATGGACTTGATCGTGGTGGCGGTTGCCCCCGTCATATGACGAATAGCGGACAGCGTTTCCGGCATTTTTCCTGCTAATTCGGTCAGAATCGACTGCCGTCGGCTTGTCTTGGCCTGATCTGGCGTTGCCACCACCTGATACCCTATGGATAAAGCATCTGCTTTCAGGGCTGATGGCACCGAACAGGCCATTTTCAGAACCAATCCCGGTTTCTGCAGATACCATCTGGCCACCCATTCCATGAATTGTTGCATGGGTGGGGTAAGATAATAATGCGCATCATATGGCGTGACTGTTTTCAATGTCATGCCACTGATATTTTCATCCGTGGCGTGACCAGTAACCAATCCCACAACGTCACGCTTACCTAGTGGTGTGGATACTAACTGGCCAATATGCAAGGCAACATCACAACGATAAGTCAAAGCACCATCAACATGCGGCAAGGCAGTTGCCGGCACGACTTTAATCGGCGTATCTTTTGGAATATATGTGTCCATGGCTGACATTAATGGCTATGATTTCCTTGATATTTATCTGCATTGTTAGCGTCACAGGCTAGCACTTTCTGCTGTCTTGGGCTAATATGCTTTCAGAAAAAATTAATCACGCCATATTTAACAGCCATAGCGCAAATTGAAGGATACCTGACGCATGAAACTTTTTCTTGATACCGCCAATATTGATGAAATCAAAGCGCTTAAAGACACCGGTTTCGTTGATGGCGTGACCACCAACCCATCCCTCATTGCAAAATCAGGCCGTGACCTGATGGATACCATCGCCGAGATTTGTGAGCTTGTGGACGGCCCTGTGAGCGCAGAAGTCACCGCAACTGATGCGGATACCATGCTGAAGGAAGGCCTTAAACTGGCCGCTATTGCCGATAATGTGGCGGTAAAGGTTCCCCTGACCGAAGCCGGATTAATGACATGCAAAACCTTAAGTGATCAGGGCACCATGGTTAATGTCACGCTATGTTTTTCAGCTGCACAAGCATTGCTGGCGGCTAAGGCAGGGGCGCGATTTATCTCACCTTTTGTTGGCCGTCTGGATGATATTGGCAGTGATGGCATGACCCTGATTGAAGAAATTGTTATCATTTATGCGAATTATGACATGCCAACAGAAGTTCTGGTCGCATCAGTGCGCGGGGTTCAGCATGTTGTTGATGCCGCCATGATGGGGGCAGATGTTGCTACCGTGCCGCCACAAGTCATATCAGCCATGTTCAAGCACCCATTGACCGATAAAGGTCTGGCCGCGTTTCTTTCGGATTGGGAAAAAACCGGACAATCTATTCTCTAGCAGATATTAATTGGGCCCTGTTGCCGATGACCAGTAGCGAAAAAAACAGCATCATTGATCTTAATCATACACTGACACTGAAAGCGCAGGAAGATATGCGCCATGTCAAAAGAAAACATCAGATGCTTGTTGATAACAGCATGGCTAATCAGGATGCCAACCTGCGGCTTTATCATGCCGATCTGATTCTGCTAGCGGCATCCAGCCAGAATGATATCGCTGATGCGATTGCTACCTATCTGCCAGAAATCCTTGATGTGGCGGCGGCAAAGCTGATCACCACTCCGGATAGCAGCCTTTCCGGTCTTAGCCAAGTGCTTGTGGTATCAATAGATGCATTTCATGAATTAACCTGCATGAATGGCATTTTTCTGGGGCCTGTCAATTATGCCCAGCAATCCGTCTGTGATGCCGCAAATATCCAACAGCCGGAAAGCATAGCATGTGTACGGCTGCCAGATGATCTGCCCGGTACTACCGGGGCTTCCCTTCTGTTACTGGCAGGCAGGAATAAGGATAGTTTCACAGCCAGTCATGGCACCGACTTGCTGGAACAACTGGTCATGAAAATCGCTGTTGCGATGGTGGCGCGGCCAGCGTTAGGCGCGTGATGACCATATCTGTTCTTGAAGTCTGGCTAGAATGGCTGGAACGTGAACGGCGATCATCTCCAAAAACATGTGAAGCATATGCCCGTGATGTGAAAGCATGGCTCCATTTTCTTGATGAAAAATCCTGTCCACCTGACCAATTCGACCGCAGACATGCCCGCGAATATCTGGGATTACTGACTGATCGCACCATAGCCGCCACAAGTATTGCCCGCAAATTGTCATCCATAAGAAGCTATTATCGCTTTGCCATGCGTCAGCAATTTTATGACGATATTGATCTAACCCCTTTAAAAGCCCCGCGGGTGAAAGCCCCTCTGCCCAAATCCATTGCCGCACCAGATATCAAGGATATGATCACAAGCATTAAGTCACTTGGACAACCGGCATGGATGGAAGCAAGGGATATCGCTGTCCTGACTTTGATTTATGGAACGGGATTGCGCATATCCGAAGCCCTGAGCCTGACCCGTGGCGACGCTCCCTTTGGGGAATGGCTCCGGATTACGGGCAAAGGCGGCAAAACCCGTGATGTGCCTATTCTGGATATTGTTCGCGCTACCACTGATCACTGGCTATCCCTATCACCGGCAAGCGATCATGCTGATGCGCCGCTTTTCATTGCTAATAGAGGCGGGCCTTTACATGCGCGGGCGGTTCAACGGCTGGTGGAAACCCTGCGCTATCATTTAGGGCTGGAAAATCACACCACGCCACATGCGCTTCGTCATGCCTTTGCTACTCATATGCTGGCAGGTGGTGGTGATTTGCGGGCGATACAGGCCTTGCTGGGGCATGCCAGCCTGACCACAACCCAGCGTTATACCCATGTTGATGAACGCGCCCTAACAGATATTCACCGCGCCACCCATCCCCGCGCGAGGCATGTCAAAAAATAGGGTATAGCCTGACGCGGAAACCCACACCCGTTCAGATATTTAGATATGGATAGCGCGGCCTTCTACGGCTAGGGCGGCCTCTTTTACGGCTTCATTCAGGGTAGGATGGCCATGACAGGTGCGGGCGATATCTTCTGATGATGCGCCGAACGCCATAGCAATAGCACATTCATGTATAAGGGTTCCAGCATCATGGCCTATGATATGCACGCCAAGCACCTGATCGGTTTTGGCATCGGCAAGGATTTTGACAAATCCTTCATTATGGCCGGTGGCACGCGCACGGCTATTTGCCATGAATGGAAAGACCCCTTTATTATAATCAATGCTTGCGGCTTTCAGCTGTTCTTCTGTTTTGCCTAATGTCGCAATTTCAGGATCAGTATAGACAATCCCCGGCACCAGATCATAATCAACATGGCCGCTATGGCCTGCCATGATTTCAACCGCCGCGATGCCATCTTCTTCGGCTTTATGCGCCAGCATGGGGCCAGCAATTACATCACCGATAGCAAATATGCCTTTGACCGAGGTTTCGAATTGCCCATCTACGCTAATGCGTCCGCGTTCATCCGTTTTGATATTCATTTCCTCTAGCCCCAAACCATCCGTATATGGCCGTCTGCCCACGGCAACAAGCACCACATCAGCTGTCAGCTTTTCCGTTTCACCCCCGTCAGACGGGATAATATCAAGAACAACACCGGATTTATTGGCCTTGGCCGATTTAACCGCTGTCCCCATACGGAATGTGATGCCCTGCTTTTTCATTATCAATTTGAACTTGCTGGCTACATCAGCATCCATGCCGGGCAGGATACGCGGCAGATATTCCACCACCTCAACCTCAGCCCCAAGCCGCCGCCAGACTGTTGCCATTTCCAGTCCGATATAACCCCCGCCAATGACAATCATGCGTTTTGGCACTTTGGCTAATGCCAGCGCCCCTGTTGATGAAACAATCCGCATTTCATCAATGGGGACATCTTTAAGTGGCTGAACATCCGACCCTGTGGCAATCAGAATACGATCAGCATTAATCTGATGCTGATCACCAGCTTGATCAGTCACCGTTATCATATCGGCGGCGGTAATCATCGCCTTACCTTCGATATGAGTGATTTTATTTTTCCGCATCAGCAGCCTGATGCCATCTGTTAATCCGGCCACGACCTGATCCTTATTCGCCATCATCTTGGCCAGATCAAGTTTTGGCTTACCGGCAGATATCCCCAGTTCAGCTAATCCATCAGATGCCAGTTCAGCATATTTTTCCGAGCTATTCAGCAAGGTTTTTGATGGAATGCATCCCACATTAAGACAAGTCCCGCCAAGCGTTGCCCGCATTTCGATAATCGTGACGGTCATGCCAAGCTGGGCGGCACGGATAGCCGCCACATAGCCGCCAGGCCCGCCGCCAATGATGGCTAGATCTGTTTTTCTGGCTTCGCTCATACCTGTTCCTTATCCTTCTGCAAGATAGGTTAATGCCCTAAAGCCCAATCAACAGACGTTTAGGGTCTTCAATGGATTGCTTGACGCGCACCAGAAAGGATACCGCTTCACGTCCATCAATAATGCGGTGATCATAAGATAGCGCAAGATACATCATCGGTTTAATCACAATGCTGTCACCATCCTTGCCAGAAACAACAACGGCCCGTTTCTGGATATTATGCATCCCCAGAATACCGCTTTGCGGAGGATTCAGAATAGGCGTCGACAACATTGAACCATAAATACCACCATTTGATATGGTAAAGGTACCGTTGGACATATCAGCCATGCTAAGATTGCCCTGCCTTGCCTTTTCACCAAAGCTATTGATCGTTGCTTCTGTTTCAGCAAAGCTCATGTGATCTGCATCTTTGAGGACTGGCACCACCAGCCCCTGCGGCGTACCAACGGCAACCCCGATATTATAATAGTTCTTATAAATGATATCTGTGCCATGAATTTCTGCATTAACGGCCGGATAGTCTTTTAATGCTTCGATTACAGCGTGAACAAAAAAGCTCATAAAGCCGAGTTTAACGCCGTGTCGTTTTTCAAACCCGTCTTTATATTCGGCACGGATTGCCATGACTGCGCTCATATCCACTTCATTAAACGTGGTTAGCATGGCCGCTGTATTCTGGGCATCTTTTAGCCGGCGGGCAATCACTTGCCGCAAGCGTGACATAGGCACACGTTCTTCACGCGGCTGATCCGTGCGTGGTGCCAGAGGTGCCGGTGCCGGTGCAGTTGCTGCGGCATGACTAAGGTCAGGAGAAGCCGGCGCTGATGGTGACGCCATTGCCGATAACACATCCCCTTTGGTTAGACGCCCATCCTTACCCGTGCCCGTCATCGCCTTAGGATCAAGATCATGTTCATCAACAAGACGGCGCACCGCTGGTGATAATGGCATTGCTTCAGCGGCTACATCAGATGCCGATTGCGCAATAGGTTTTTCTGTTTTCGCCGGCTGTTCAGCCTTTTTATCAGATGGTTTATCGGCAGGTGTTTCAGCCGCGGTACCCTCTTCGATAATGGCAAGCAGGGCATTAGCTTCAACGGTTTCACCTTCACCAACAGACAGGCTGATCACTTTTCCACTAACTGGTGATGGCACATCAAGCGTAACTTTATCGGTTTCCAGCTCAGCCAGATTTTCATCTTTGCCAATATAATCACCCACAGCTTTTGTCCAGCGTGAAACTGTCGCTTCGGTGACTGATTCGCCAAGTGTAGGAACCTTGATTTCCATGCTCATGGATATGCCTTTCTCATTGCTAATCCCAATTGTTATTCTGCCACAAACCGCACGCCATCAGCATTTAGGTCAAGCGCATGATCTACCAGTTTCTGCTGTTCTTTTAAATGTCTGGACAGACTACCTGTCGCCGGTGATGCGGCGGCTTCCCGACCAACATATAACGGGCGCGTATGCTTGGTGCCAATGGACAACAATAATTTTTCCAGCCTTGCATCAACAAAATCCCATGCACCCATATTCATTGGTTCTTCCTGACACCAGACAATCTGTGCATCAGGTGATGATTCAAACACGCGTGTCAACGGCCCTTTCGGGAATGGGTAAAGCTGTTCCATCCGGACAATCGCAATATCCGTAATGCCGCGTTTCTGTCTTTCATCAATCAGATCATAATAGACCTTGCCCGAACAAAGCACGATCCGCTTTGGTGTCTTGGCAATATCCGGTTCTGTTTCTTCAATCACCCGGTGAAATGATGACCCATCAAGAAAATCATCTATCTTTGACACACATGCCTTATGACGGAGAAGCGATTTTGGCGTCATAATAATAAGCGGCTTGCGGAAATCACGCCGCACCTGCCGCCTTAAGACATGGAAATAATTTGCCGGAGTCGTACAATTGACAACCTGCATATTATCTTCGGCACAAAGTTGAAGATAGCGTTCCAGTCGGGCAGATGAATGTTCTGGCCCCTGTCCTTCATGACCATGGGGAAGCAACATGACCAGACCACTCATCCGAAGCCATTTTGCCTCACCCGATGAAATGAACTGATCCACAATGACCTGCGCACCATTGGCAAAGTCACCAAATTGCGCTTCCCACATGACCAGAGCGCTTGGTTCCGCCTGACTAAAACCGTAATCAAAGCCCAGAACAGATGCTTCTGATAATGGCGAATCAATAACTTCAAAGGTAGATTGATCCGGTGCGATATGATGAAGCGGTGTATATCGTTCATTCGTTTCCTGATCTACAAAGACAGCGTGACGCTGTGAAAATGTTCCGCGGCATGAATCCTGCCCTGATAGCCGGACAATATTCCCTTCAATCAAAAGCGTGCCAAAAGCCAGATGTTCTGCAGTCGCCCAGTCAATATTTTCACCTGATGAGATTGCTGTTTTGCGCCCTTCAATCACCCGCTTCAACTTTGGATTAATGGCTAGGCCATCAGGGATGGTTGTCATAGCTTTGGCAACACGATCAATGGCGTCTTGATTGACAGAAGTAGAACCGCGCCGGTCATCGCCATGTGCTGCGCGTAAACCGGCCCATTTTCCTTCAAGCCAGTCTGCCTTGTTGGGTTTATAATTCGTACCAGCTTCAAACTCTGCTTCCAGATGTTCAAGATGATCTTCTACGATTTGTCTGGCTTCATCAGCTGTCAATACCCCTTCGGCAATAAGCTGATCCGCATACATGCTTCGCACCGACGGATGAGCGCCTATTTTCTGATACATTTTCGGCTGGGTGAATTTGGGTTCATCCCCTTCGTTATGACCAAAACGGCGATAGCAAATCATATCAATCACTACATCCGTTTTGAATTTCTGCCGGAATTCAGTGGCGATACGCGCGACATGAACCACGGCCTCGACATCATCAGAATTGACATGAAAAATAGGTGACATAACCATCTTGGCAACATCAGTCGGATATGGCGAAGATCGCGAATAGGCCGGATCCGTGGTAAAGCCAATCTGGTTATTGACAATAATATGCATTGTGCCGCCAGTGCGGTATCCACGTAAGGCCGAAAAGGCAAAGGTTTCAGCCACAATGCCCTGTCCCGCAAAGGCCGCATCCCCATGAATGAGAAGCCCCATAACCTTACTGCCATCGGTATCATTTTGTTGTTTCTGCTTTGCCCGTGTCCGCCCAACCACCACCGGATTGACGACTTCCAGATGAGACGGATTTGCATTTAGTGTAAGATGCACCTCATTATCATCAAAGGCACGATCAGACGATGCACCCATATGATATTTGACATCTCCAGAACCGCCAACATCTTCCGGATTGGCCGGGTTGCCCAGAAATTCTGATATGATAGCCCGGAACGGCTTGCTCAACACATTATGCAGAACATTCAACCGCCCCCGATGCGACATGCCAATAACAACCTCTTTCAAATTCAATTGTGAGCCACGTTTCAGAATTTGTTCCAGTGCCGGAATGATCGATTCCGCCCCATCCATACCGAAGCGTTTTGTGCCAACATATTTTTTATGAAGAAACTGTTCAAAGTTTTCGGCCGATACCAGACGTTCGTAAATGGTTTTTTTGCCAAGGCTGGTGAATTCGGTCTGATTCCGGATTGCTTCCATGCGTTCCTGTATCCAAGATTTCTGCTCAGGGTCCTGAATATGCATGAACTCAACCCCAATAGTGCCGCAATAGGTTTCCCTGACAACATCAAGAATCTGGCGCAAGGTAGCTATTTCCAGCCCCAGCACATAATTAATGAAAATAGGGCGGTCCATATCAGCATCTGTGAAGCCGTATGTTTCCGGGTCAAGTTCGGGATGATATGTTTTTTCCACCAGATTAAGCGGATCAAGAGATGCCTGTAAATGGCCACGAATACGAAAGGCACGGATCAGCATAATAGCTTTGATCGAATCCATTGTTGCCGCTCGAATATCAAGTGAACTTGTCGCCGAGGCTATATCCCCGCTACCGCCTGTATTATTATGATCTGCTTCGGCATGTATGACTGCGCTTCCGTTTAATCCCCATGACGGGCGCCGTTCCGTTTCTGATGCTGTTACGTTCCCAGCGGATGTTTCCTGTGCAAGACGATCAAGCCGTTCAAACCAGCGCGACCATTCCTGATCAACAGAAAGAGGATTCTGTCGCCATTTCTGTTGAAGCTGTGCGATATATATGGCATTCGCGCCGGATAGAAACTCTTGATCCTGATCGGGATTATGGGCTTGGTCTTGGCCTTGGCTAGGGTCCTCCATGGGGTTCCTCTATCGTTGCTAGCGTTAAAACATCATATGATTCATTAGCTATTTATTTGCCCGAACATTTTCCACCACTTCAACCAGCGAACGGACAGCGGCAACAGAATGATCAAACATGGCTTTTTCATCTTCGTTCAGGGCT
Source organism: Puniceispirillales bacterium (SeqCode) (assembly GCA_049595035.1). GTDB lineage: Bacteria > Pseudomonadota > Alphaproteobacteria > Puniceispirillales > UBA1172 > UBA12202. The sequence continues at coordinate 85,690 of JBMYKD010000007.1, forward strand.
ATTTCAACGACTCTTTCCACGCCGCCTGCACCCAGCACAACCGGAACACCAACATAAAGCCCGTCTAACCCATAAGCACCATCAACATAAGCAGCACATGGCAGAATCCGCTTTTTATCTTTCAGATATGCTTCGGCCATATCAATAGCTGATGAAGCAGGCGCATAAAAAGCTGATCCCGTTTTAAGAAGCCCGACGATTTCAGCACCGCCATCACGTGTCCGCTGAACAATCTGATCTATCTTTTCCTTAGTGCTCCATCCCATATCCACCAGATCAGGAACCGGGATGCCAGCAACGGTAGAATAGCGCACTAATGGCACCATACTATCGCCATGACCCCCAAGAACAAATGCGTTCACATCTTCAACAGATACCCCGAACTCTTCGGCAAGGAAGTAACAGAAACGGGCGCTATCCAGAACACCTGCCATGCCAACCACTTTTTCAGCAGGTAATCCAGATGCCTGTTGAAGGACGCCAACCATGGCATCCAGCGGATTAGTAATACAGATAACAAAAGCATTCGGACAATGCGCTTTTATCCCTGCCCCAACCTGTTCCATCACACCTGTATTAATTCCGACCAGATCATCACGGCTCATCCCCGGCTTGCGGGCAACACCTGCAGTAACAATAATCACATCAGCACCAGCCAGATCAGCATAGTCCTGACTGCCTGAGATATGCGCGTTAAATCCTTCGACGGGACTGGCTTCGATGAGATCAAGTGCTTTGCCTTGTGGAATGCCTTCCATGATATCAAATAAAACGATATCGCCCAGTTCTTTCATTCCAGCCAGCAATGCTAGTGTTCCACCAATATTGCCAGCACCAATAAGACCAATCTTGTGTCTTGCCATAAAATCCCCCCATGCGAATAGTCCGGTTATCAGATGGTGATATGAACAATCGCATCTTTCTAAAAGACCAGCGCAGAACATCCACGCCACGAATGCTCTTTACCATAATCAATCATCATAGGTTACGCAACAAAAACAGCGCATTTCATGCAACATAACCCGTGGATTGGATGACTGACCATCACGGCGTTGCCAGACGGGTCATTTCTGTCAATCGGGATACGGTGCGCGGGAACTCTGCCTGCCATTGTCTGCCATGATATAACTGATCAATATCACATGCCGCCGACGCAATTAAAAACCGTTTGCGATCATAAAACGCATCAACCAGCCAGATAAACCGCCTTGTTTCATTCTGAAGCATATCGGTTAATGGAGGAATATTGCTAATCAGCAAACCGGCAAAACGTTCAGCCAGCGCCAGATAATCCGCCGCCGCAAGCGGAACTCCGCATATATCATGAAAATCTACCAGCCCAACACCGTTTGCCGATAAGGGGATAATGATCTCACGGCCAGAAATCATGACAGAAACCGGTTGTTTTTTGACGCCGCCTGTCAGCTGCTCAAACACCCCTGCCAGAGCATTATCCGTATTCGCATCAAGAGGAAAATACCATCCCGGAGTTGCCGCCAGCACCCGTTGACGCCAATCCGTATCCCCACCCATTTCGACAACATCATTATATTCTTTTAATGCGGCAATGAATGGTAGAAACCGTTCACGTTGCAAGCCATCCAGATAGAGATCATCAGGATGCCTGTTTGAGGTGACTACCAGCACCCCATGACGGCGCATGAAGCCATCCATGACACGGGCAATAATCATGGCATCAGCGATATCACGCACTTCCATTTCATCAAAACAGATGACATCGGCATCTTGTGTTAACTGATCCATGACCGAAGCGGTAGGGTCAGCTACCCCCTTTTCCCTTTCTTTATGCACAATGCCATGCACGGCAGTCATAAAATCATGGAAATGAAACCGGCACACGCGAATACCATGTTCATGGCTTGCCAGTTGCACAAACATATCCATCAGCATGGATTTGCCGCGCCCAACCCCACCCCAGAGATAGAGCCCTTTTATCGGTGTCCTTTTCCGCCGAAACCTGAAAAAGCCACCTGATTTTGCAGCTACCAGCGCATCAATAAGCCGGTCTAGCCGGTCAGCTATCGCATGTTGTGCGATATCTTCGGTCAGATAGCCATCTCTGATCTGTTTATCCAGATACTCAGTCAGATATTTTGGTGAGTGATCAGATGGTTTCATGGGTTTTTTCATGGCACTCGAAACTTAGCAGAACAATATTATTGATCCCATTATGTCATTGAAATCGCATCAAGAGAATCATTTAATCACACTATTCTTTTTGACGATCATTATACCCATGAAGAAAAATACTGGCCGTTAACTTTTTGTTAACTTGTGTCTGATAGGGTTACAGCATTGTTATTTTTTATCTGGAATGAGTGTAATGATGGAAGCCTTATCAAAATCCCTATCAAAAAAGTCACAGCATCACGATCAGGAACATGTGAACCATATCAGTATGAACATGATGGAACGGCTATGTTTTCGGATGGGATTGCTGTCACATAATACCTTGCAGAATGATATCACCAATCGTATCAAAAACATCAAACAACCGATGACTCTGGTGACGCCTATTTCCGGCAAGCCAGTCCTTGTAAATTCCAACGATTTACACCCAGCCATGGCATTAAGTTTATTGACAGGCTGGATTGAGCATCCTTTATATATATGCGCTAGCCGTTTGATCAAACCCTATGATTCTGTTCTGGATTTAGGGGGGCAGCACTTGCATCTTGCGTTCCATACCGCGTTAAAGACCAATCAGGTGAGCTATCATTACTCCGGCGATAAAAATGAAACGGATTTGCCCCAGATACATAAAATTGTAGCACTGAATGGCTTGCAATTCCGCGTGCTGTCGAAAGATGATGACAAACCCGAAGATCCCTTTGATCTGATAGGAAAAGACCTTACACTACTATCCTGATCAATCAGAGTGATATGGCCATACGGCTAGCCGATACGTTAATCCCGTTAGCTTTGCGGCATCTGATCATTAATACCGACGGGATGACACCAGATGACCGACAGGATTTGATACACCGTTTTGAAGTTAATCATTTTTTAAAACAATCACAAAACGGCACAGTCATTCATCTGATGCGTAGCAGAAAATGATAACCATGGATATAAAAGCGACCGATTACAGGGTAAGGGTAGCATCTTACGCTTTAATGACGTTCAAGCTGTAATTTTTTGATATTGGCAATGGCCTTACCCGGATTGAGCCCTTTGGGACAGGTTTTGGTGCAATTCATAATCGTATGACAGCGATATAACCGGAACGGGTCTTCCAGCGCATCCAGCCGTTCACCAGTGCTTTCATCACGGCTATCCGCAATCCAGCGATAGGCTTGCAATAAAACCGCAGGGCCAAGATATTTATCACCATTCCACCAATAACTCGGACAGGCGGTTGAACAGCTAAAACATAAAACGCATTCCCACATTCCGTCGAGTTCTTCACGCTCTTTCGGGCTTTGTAACCTTTCCCCGTTTTCCGGGGCAGGCGTATCAGTTTTTAACCATGGTTCAATGGATTGCAGTTGCGCGTATACATGGCTAAGATCAGGCACCAAGTCCTTGATCACCGGCATATGTGGCAATGGCGTGATGGTCACATCACCTTTGACTTCATCAATTGGCTTAAGGCAGGCAAGCGTGTTCGTACCATCAACATTCATCGAACATGACCCGCAAATACCTTCACGGCATGACCGGCGGAACGTAACTGTCTGATCCTGTTCGCCCTTGATTTTAATAAGCGCATCAAGAACCATCGGCCCACACTGATCCAGATCAATCGTATAGCTATCCATCCGTGGATTATCCTCATCATCAGGTGACCAGCGATAAATGTGAAAGGTCTTTGATCGCGTCGCCCCTTCTGGTGCAGGGTGGATTTTACCTTTTTGAACCTTGGAATGTTTTGGCAGTGTAAACTCGGCCATAGAAATGATCCTTACTGATTAATAGACGCGGGCAACAGGTGGAATGCTTTCCACTTCATTCGTGAGTGTTGTCAGATTGACAGACCGGTGATCAACACGGGATTTATTGTTTTCGTCCAGCCACATTACTGTATGCTTCATCCAGTTTTTGTCATCTCGATCTGGAAAATCTTCGTGAGCATGCGCGCCGCGGGATTCTGTCCGATGTTCGGCGGAACGCATAGTCACCAGAGCCTGACTCATCAAATTATCCAGCTCAAGTGCTTCAATCAGGTCTGTGTTCCAGATCAGGGATTGATCCTGAACACCAATATCCTGCATGCCAGTTGACACATGATCCATCTTTTCGACCCCTTCGGTCAAAGACTGGCTAGACCGGAACACAGCAGCATGTCGTTGCATGGCATGCTGCATCTGGAGCCGGACTTCTGCTGTTGTGCTTTTGCCTTTGGTATGACGAATGCGATCAAAACGCTGAAGAGCTTTATCCGTGGCTTTAGCCGGAATTGGGGCATGTGTTGCGCCTGCTTCAACCGTTTCTGCTGCCCGATAGGCGGCGGCGCGGCCAAAAACAACAATATCCAGCAGTGAATTGGTGCCAAGCCGGTTCGCCCCATGCACAGAAACGCATGCGGCCTCACCAATCGCCATCAATCCCGGAACAACCGCGTTCTGGTCGGATTTAGTCGGGGAAAGCACCTCACCATGATAATTTGTCGGAATACCGCCCATGTTATAATGCACGGTCGGCAAAACAGGTATCGGTTGCTGGGTGATATCGACACCACAGAAAATCCGGGCGGTTTCCGTGATTCCCGGAAGACGTTCATGCAGGGTATCCGGATCAACATGTTCCAGATGCAACAAAATATGATCTTTGTTCGGGCCAACACCACGGCCTTCGTTAATTTCGACAGTCATCGCACGGCTAACCACATCACGGCTAGCTAAATCCTTACTGGTCGGGGCATAGCGTTCCATGAAACGTTCCCCTTCGGAATTGGTCAGGTAACCGCCTTCACCTCTTGCGCCTTCGGTAATAAGAACGCCGGCACCATAAACCCCTGTTGGATGAAACTGAACAAACTCCATATCCTGAAGCGGAAGTCCGGCGCGTAAAGCCATAGCATTACCGTCACCTGTACAGGTATGGGCAGAGGTACATGAAAAATAGACACGGCCATAACCACCAGTTGCCAGAACCACGCGATGCGCATTAAAGCGGTGCAGGGTACCATCATCCAGTTTCAAGGCAAGCATGCCCCGACACACACCATCATCATCCATCAGGAGATCAAGTGCATAATATTCAATGAAAAACTCGGCATCATGTTTCAGGCATTGTTGATATAATGTATGCAGAATGGCATGGCCAGTCCGGTCAGCCGCAGCACAGGCACGTCTAGCCTGAGATTTACCATAATCAACGGTATGGCCACCAAATGGACGCTGAAAAATCTTGCCTGTATCTGTCCGTGAGAATGGCACACCATAATGTTCGAGTTCAATCACAGATGGAATGGCATTACGGCACATATATTCAATGGCATCCTGATCACCTAGCCAGTCTGATCCTTTGACCGTATCATACATATGATAGCGCCAGTTATCACCCTGTCCCATGTTATCAAGCGCGGCACCAATGCCGCCCTGCGCCGCCACAGTATGGCTTCGCGTCGGAAATACTTTTGTCACGCAAGCTGTTTTCAGGCCGGATGTAACCATGCCAAGCGTTGCTCTAAGCCCAGCACCACCAGCACCGACAACGACAACGTCAAAATAGTGATCTGTAATTTCATAGGAAGGCATGTCAAACTCCGTCAGCCAAGGCAATGAGTAAAATACTGTATATGGACATGACGGCAAAGGCAGTCATGATCATCTTTGTTAATGCTAAAGTGAGAATTCGTCTTGTCTTTGTAGATATGTAGTCTTCGATCACAACTTGCAACCCCAGACTGGCATGATAAAAGCCAACTGCCAGTAAAAGAATCATCGCAACACCGTTAAAGGGATGTTGTATCCATGATCTTGCGGTATTTAAATCGGCATCAGCGAGCAGAACAAAACTGAGCAGGCAATATAATACCAGTGGAATCATTCCCATAGCTGTCAATCGCTGAACCCACCAGTGGGATACCCCTGACCGCGAAGACCCAAGCCCGCGTGCCCGCCCAAGCGGAGAGCGCAAAGATTGTGATGCTGAAATATGTTTGCCCATGATTTCCCCCTAGATCAGAAACAGCATGTAAATGCCAGCTAGTGATGATAAAACCGTCAGGCCAATCACAATATAACCGCCGCGATAAACACCATCTAATGACAGCCCGATACCGAAATCCCAGAACAGATGACGAATGCCATTGGCAAGGTGATAGCTAACCGCAACAAAAAATCCAAGCAGAACCAACCGACCAAGAACATGTTCGGCTATGCCCTGAACCATCTGATAATAATCACCGCCATAGGCAAGGGCAACCAGCCACCAGACAAGAAATATTGATCCTGTGGCCAATGCAACACCAGAAAGGCGATGTGATATTGACATCATGGACGTCAATTGCGGACGATAAATCATCAGATGCGGTGATAAAGGTCTTTTCGGTGTCATGATGCCTCTAATATATTATTAAGATAGAATGCCACGGTAATGTCAATAACTTGCCAAAACAATTGAAATGCTTGAGTGTAGTGATTGATATCATCATAATACCTTATCACGTCCACCGTCAATAAACCTGCTGTACTAAAACGTCGCATTCATCTGGCATGGAAAAACATGCACATTAATTGATCAGCTAGCACCATTTATGTTGGAATATATGAAAACTATTTTATCCATTCAGTCCCAAGTCAGTTTTGGTGCCGTCGGCAATACGCTGGCAACCATGGTGGCCAATGTCATGGATATTGATATCGCAACAGTCAATACCATCAGTCTGGTCGCACATCCGGGCTATGGTATCCGTGCCGGTGGGATAACCAGTGATGCTGATCTTTCCTCCATTCTAACAGCAATATCAACCCTTGATCTATGGGCTGATATCGGCATGATCACAACCGGATATATGGCTAAAAATACGCAAGTTGGATTAACCCGCACCGCGATTGATAGCGCAAAATCCCGCCCACTGGCTTCACCGTTATCTGTGCTTATTGATCCTGCCTTTGGCGATCATGGCAAGCATTATAACGATGCCGGGATTGCCCATGCCATTCGTAACGAATTGCTACCCGTGGCCGATATCATTACGCCCAACCGATTTGAAGCCTGTTTTCTCAGCGGCATGGATATCACTGATGCCGCAACAGCCGCCAGCGCAGGGCGCACCTTACTATCCCGTTATGAGAACATGAAAACAGTAATCATCACCGGTATTGTGCTGGATAGCCAGTCTATGGATATACTGATCCAGCGCGATCAGATCATGCATCACACGGCCCCGCGTCTAGACCATAATGCCAATGGTTTTGCTGGTGGTGGTGATCTATTTGCATCATTGTTATCAGGATATCTGATGAAAGGCGTTGACATGGGCAAAGCCTTTCAGACAACCGCAGACCTGACAGGACGCATTCTTAAGCATCTGGATAAACAGAAAGAACGGGATATCTTCCGCCATGCTATTATGGCATGCTTTAATGACGGGTGATTACAATCCCCGCCGCAAACATTCTTCTGCTATCTGGACGGAATTTAAAGCCGCGCCTTTGCGCAGATTATCTGACACACACCAGAATACCAGACCATGATCAACTGTCTTATCGCGGCGCAAGCGTGAGATATAGACCGCATCTTCACCAGCCGCTTCTTTCGGGGTGACATAGCCTTCATCAGCGCGGTAGTCAATCACCGACACGCCTTCGGCTTCGCGCAATATATCCCTTGCCGCATCTTCATCACATGGCTTTTCGCATTCAATAAATACCGCTTCACTGTGACCAATAAAGACAGGAACGCGAACACAATGGGCAACCACTTCAATGGCCGGGTCGAGAATCTTTTTTGTCTCAACCTCCATTTTCCATTCTTCTTTGGTAAAGCCATCATCCATGAATATATCGATATGGGGGATTATATTAAATGCAATTTCCTTGGTGAAATTTTGCGGCTTTTTAAAGTCATTAACAAAAACCCCGCGTGTTTGTTCAAATAGCTCATCCATTGCCGGATTGCCAGCACCAGAAACCGCCTGATAGGTCGATACAACAACCCGCTTAATCCCGTAAGCTTCATGCAGTGGCTTAAGGGCAACAACTAGCTGGGCGGTTGAGCAATTGGGGTTAGCAATAATGTTACGGCGATCCTGATCCTTGAAATATGACTCAAGCACATGGCCATTTACCTCAGGCACGATCAACGGGACATCTTCATCCATCCGAAAAGCTGATGAATTATCAATGACAACACAGCCAGCGGCACCAGCTTTGGGGCCTAATTCTTTGACCAGTTCTGATCCGGCGGAAAAAAGCGCAATATCTGCATCAGCAAAATCAAACCCATCAACCGACTGAACAGACAGAATATCGTCTTCACCATAGCTGATTTCTTTGCCAACAGAGTTCTTTGACGCTAGAGCAAACACCTTATCAACAGGAAATTCCCGTTCAGCAAGGGTTCTCAGCATTTCGCGACCAACTGCACCAGTAGCCCCGACAACAGCAACATTATAGCTCATATTTTTTCCTATCTTGCGAGATGGTCAAGCGCATCAAGGACTTCTGCGACCATGCCATCTGTACCTGTTTCCGTTGCGCCCGGTGCCATGATATCACCTGTTCGCTTTCCGCTTTCCAATGCTTTTTCAACAGCCTTTTCAACCAGATCAGCATCTTCGCCCATATCAAAGGAATAGCGCAGCATCATGGCAAAACTCAATAATTGTGCTAAAGGATTAGCAATACCCTTACCAGCAATATCAGGGGCAGAGCCATGCACAGGTTCATAAAAGGAACGACGGGAGCCTGTATCCGGATCAATGTCACCTAAGGATGCTGATGGCAACATGCCCAGTGACCCTGTCAACATCGCGGCACAATCAGATAGCAGGTCACCAAACAAATTATCGGTTACAATCACATCAAATTGCTTTGGCCGCCGGACAAGCTGCATGGCACAATTGTCAGCATACATGTTTTCATATTCCAGTCCCTGGCCTTCTGCGGCATGAAGCGCGGTCATAGTTTCCCGCCACAACACACCGGAATGCATAACATTGGCTTTTTCCACGCTGGTAATTTTCTGGCCCCGCTTACGCGCCAGATCAAATGCTACCCGGCCAATGCGTTCAATTTCTGGTACTGAATAGAGGTTGGTATCATAAGCATAAAGGATACCGTCCCTTTCTTCGCGGCCGCGGGGTTCGGCAAAATAGGTGCCGCCTGTCAACTCCCGCACGATCATGATATCAAGCCCGGAGATAACATCTTCTTTCAGTGTTGATGACGATACCAAAGGTGGAAACACAAGGGCTGGCCGCAGATTAGCATAGAGATCCATTTCTTTCCGCATACGCAGAAGTCCACGTTCCGGCTTGAGTTCAAAAGGCAGATTATCATAGCGGTGATCACCCGCCGCACCAAACAGAACCGCGTCACATGACATGACATCAGCCATCGTTTCATCAGTGATGGGCACGCCATGCTTTTCATAGGAAACACCACCACATAATCCATGCATAGTATCAAAAGAAAAGGTTCGATGTTTTGCAAACCAGTCGGCCACTTTCATGGTTGCGGCCATGACTTCGGGGCCAATGCCATCACCAGGCATAATCATAATCTTGCGGTTACTCATCTTGCTATCCTCACTTGCTGGAATCTTTTCGTCTGCATATGCAGGTTGTCAGGCGTTACAGCCATGGATGGG
>JBMYKD010000008.1:0-83836 GCA_049595035.1 Puniceispirillales bacterium (SeqCode)
GGGGTCACTTCTGGGGCTTCATCAGATAAGGATATATCAGATGGCTGATCTATTTATAGAATGGTTTGGTGAAGAAATCCCGGCACGCATGCAGGCCCGCGCCGAAGCGCATATGGCCGAAGCCATTGCATCACAACTCAAAGAACACCACCTTGGCGGCAGGTTGATAAAGTCATGGTCAACACCGCGGCGGTTGGCCGTGGCTTTTGCTGACGTGGCCATATCTCAAGACCCGCAAACTATTGAAAAAAGGGGGCCGCGTGTGGGTGCCCCTGATCAGGCATTAAACGGGTTTCTTCATTCGGTCGGGTTAACCCGTGATCAGCTTGAAGAACGGGATACCCCGAAAGGCCAGTTTTATTTTGCCATGATCCATCAATCGGGTCAGCAGACAGCAGATATTCTGCCTGATATGATCAATCGTGTGATTGCCGATTTTCCATGGCCGAAAAGCCAGCGTTGGGGCAGGGGTGAAATGAGCTGGGTGCGACCCTTGCACCGGATTAATGTTCTCTTGGATGGTTCGTCTGTGGCTGGGCAATATGATCTGGGTGGCGGTGCGGTGATAAACTACGGGCATATCAGCCATGGTCACCGGTTTCTGGCACCACAGGATATTGATCTGGGCGGTCAGCAAAACCTTGACGCTTCATATGATGAATTGATGGACGCTCATTTTGTGATAGCGCATCGTGACACCCGCCGGTCAATGATTGCCCAACAGCTCGATGATCTGGCTACATCTGCAAATATGCGCGTGCTGGCTGATGATGGCCTTCTGGATGAAGTCACCGGCCTGGTGGAATGGCCACATGCCATTATGGGGCAGATAGATGATGACTATATGTCATTACCAAAAGATATTCTTGTTCTGACCATGCGTAGTCACCAGAAATATTTTGCCCTAACCCATGCTGATGGATCACTGGCACCGGCATTCATCACCATCAGCAATATGCACCCTGATAAAACCCGTGATGCCATGATACGAAAGGGCAATGAACGGGTATTGCGGGCGCGGTTGAGTGATGCCCGCTTTTTATGGGATCAGGATCGGGCAATACCTCTTGCTGATCATGCAAAACGGCTGGAATCCATTGCCTATTTTGATGAATTAGGGTCTATGCAGGATAGGGTAAAACGGATGCAGGGAATAGCTGCTATGCTGGCACAGCGCATACCAGATATTGATGCTGACCATATGGATCAGGCCACCCGATTGGCAAAAGCTGATCTGGTGACAGGTACAGTTGGGGAGTTTCCGGAATTACAGGGGATCATGGGTGGCCATCTCGCCCGTGCCGAACATATGCCTTCTGACATAGCGGATGCCATAACAGAACATTATAAACCGGTTGGAAGCGGGGATAGTATCCCGCCATCGCTGATGGGGCAGGTGCTGGCACTGGCAGATAAACTCGACATGCTGATCAGCTTTTTCGGGATTGGTAAAAAACCCACCGGATCAGGTGATCCGTTCGGGCTTCGCCGTGCCGCGCTTGGGGTGATTCGTATTCTTGATGAAGCCAAGATTGATTTTGACCTTGCCGCCTTTCTGCACCAGATGAGCGATCATCGTGACCAATCCAGCCAAGACATATTATCATTCATGATCGACCGGTTACAGGTCTATTGCCGTGATCGCAGCTTACGTTACGACGTTGTGCGTGCCGTTGTAACGGCTGATCAATTATCGCGTTGTAATATCTTGGCCATGATTAACCGTATCAAGATTCTTGATCAGTTTATCAATGCCGAAAATGGTCAGGCCTTTATGCCGGCATGGCGGCGGGTGCATTCCATTCTGGAATCCGAACAAAGCAAAGCTGAAACGGATATATCCGGCGACATTGATCATAATCTGTTTGTTGATGCCACCGAACAGCAGCTCTATGATGCAGCCAAAGCCATTGATACAGGTGTGGATGATGCCACTATGCTGGCAAACATGGTGCATCTGACCCCCCTGATCAATGCATTTTTTGAAGCGGTAAAGGTGAATGATGACAATCAGGATATTCGGCAGAACAGATTCCATCTGCTAGCGATGCTTGATGGTCGCATCAGAATATTTGCAGATTTGTCAGAAATTGAAGGCTAGTGTAAGAAGAGGAATATCTTATGGCGAAATGGGTTTATAGTTTTGGTCAGACTCTAACCGAAGGTTCAGCCAGTGATCGCAATCTTCTTGGGGGGAAAGGAGCCAATCTGGCTGAAATGAGTGGCATTGGGCTTCCTGTCCCGCCGGGTTTCACGCTTTCCACCGAAGTATGCACATGGTTTTATGATCATGATCGCACATATCCAACTGAGTTGAAAGATCAGGTCAATGCCGCGATCAAACAGGTAGAAAATGAAACCGGGGCAATATTTGCGGGCGCCGAAAATCCGCTTCTGTTATCTGTCCGATCCGGGGCTCGTGCATCCATGCCCGGGATGATGGATACGGTACTCAATCTAGGGCTAAATAGTGAAACCGTCGCCGGGCTGGCAAAACGATCAGGTGACAAACGGTTTGCATGGGATTCCTTTCGCCGCTTTATCCAGATGTATAGCGATGTGGTGCTGGGGGTTGATCATGGCCTGTTTGAAGATGCCCTTGAAGACCTGAAAGCAGAGCGGAATGTCATTGAGGATACCGATCTTGATGGTGACGCCTGTGAAACGCTCGTAAATACCTATCTTGACATTGTTCGTGAAGAAGCAGGGGTAGATTTCCCTGAAGACCCGCATGAACAATTATGGGGTGCTATTGGTGCTGTTTTCGGAAGCTGGATGAATGCGCGTGCTATTACCTATCGCAAGCTCAATAATATTCCTGCTGAATGGGGGACAGCGGTTAATATTCAGGCGATGGTGTTTGGAAATATGGGTGATGATTGTGCCACTGGTGTCGCTTTTACCCGGAATCCATCAACTGGTGAAAATGCCTTTTATGGGGAGTTCCTGATTAATGCTCAGGGTGAAGATGTGGTTGCTGGTATCCGGACGCCGCGCAATCTAACCACATTGGAAAGACAGCAAAGTGGTCTGGAACAGCTATCCATGGAAGAAGCCATGCCAGCGGTATTTGATCAACTCTGTCAGGTGCGGCAAATGCTGGAAACACATTATCGGGATATGCAGGATATTGAGTTCACCATTCAGCAGAACAAGCTTTATATGCTGCAAACCCGTTCGGGGAAACGCACCGCTGAAGCCGCGTTGCGGATGGCGGTGGAAATGGCTGAAGAAAAATTAATCACCAAAGATGAAGCTATCATGCGTGTTGATGCCATGTCACTGGATCAGCTATTGCATCCGAAGCTTGATCCATCTGCTGATAAGATGATGGTTTTGCGTGGTCTTCCGGCATCCCCCGGGGCTGCGTCAGGCAAGGTTGTGCTAACAGCAGATAAAGCAGAAGAAATGGCTATGGCTGGCCATAAGGTTATTCTGGTCAGGATTGAAACAAGCCCCGAAGATATCCACGGCATGCATGCGGCCACCGGTATTCTAACAGCACGCGGCGGTATGACTAGTCATGCCGCTGTGGTGGCGCGTGGTATGGGACGGCCATGTGTCTGTGGGGCGGGTGATATGATTATCAACGCTGAAACAAAAGTGGTTAAAATCGGCTCACACCAGATAGCCGAAGGTGACGTCCTCACTATTGATGGTGGTGCAGGTGAAGTCTATCAGGGTGAAGTAGCTACCATCCAGCCGGAATTATCAGGGGTGTTTGGCACTTTGATTTCATGGGCGGATGCGGCACGGCGAATGAAAATCCGGGCCAATGCCGAAACGCCTGCTGATGCGCGTATGGCACTGGAATTCGGTGCGGAAGGCATCGGACTTAGCCGAACAGAACATATGTTTTTTGATGCGGAACGGATTGTTGCCGTCCGTGAAATGATTATCGCCAGCAATACCGCCGGCCGTCAGAAAGCACTGGATAAACTGTTACCAATGCAAAGACAGGACTTCATCGAACTGTTTCAGATTATGAAGGGGCTTCCCGTGACGATCCGGTTGCTTGATCCCCCCCTACATGAGTTTTTACCGCATCATGATGATGATATGGCAGAAATAGCCAGACAGGCAGGAGTCAGTCTGGAATATGTGCGTGACCGTGCTACCAAATTGCGGGAATTAAACCCAATGCTTGGGCATAGAGGGTGCCGTCTGGCCGTCACTTATCCGGAGATATGCGCCATGCAGGCACGCGCTATTTTTGAAGCTTGCGCCCATGTCACAAAGGAAACCGGTGAAATGGTTGATGTTGAAGTCATGGTTCCCTTGGCGGCGACACGCCGTGAGCTGGATATCTGCCGCCAGATCATTGATGATCAGGCCGAACAGATTAGAACCGAAACCGGCCAGCCCATTGAATATATGGTTGGCACAATGGTAGAATTGCCGCGATCATGTTTTGTAGCGGATGATCTGGCCATAGATGCCGAGTTTTTCTCTTTTGGAACAAATGATCTGACCCAGACAGCCCTAGGCATAAGCCGGGATGATGCCGGACAATTTATGCGGGATTATGCAGATGCTGGCATCTATCCGCGTGATCCGTTCGTGACCATGGATATCGAAGGTGTTGGGGCGTTAGTGCAAATGGGATGTGATAAAGGCCGGAAACAACGACCGGATATCAAGCTAGGGGTTTGTGGTGAACATGGCGGTGACCCTGATTCGGTTGATTTTTTTGAAGAATGTGGTCTGGATTATGTATCCTGTTCACCTTTCCGCGTGCCAGTTGCCAGACTTGCCGCGGCTCAGGCATCTATCAGACGCCGTTAATTTCACGCTAAATGGGACAAAATAAAAGCCTGCCAGAATGACTGGCAGGCTCTGTTTTCATGTAGGGGGCAGAGATTAATCTTTGGTGATTTTCTTTGCCTTTGCGCCTGCACCAGCATTGTCAGATGTGATACTGATTTTGCGTGGTTTCATGGCTTCCGGCACTTCACGTTGCAGATCAATGTGAAGCAAACCGTTTTTCATGCTTGCGCCATCTATTTCAATGAAATCAGCCAGCTGAAAACGGCGTTCAAAGCTACGTCCGGCGATACCGCGATACAGATAGGTTTTTGCCTTATCTTTCTGGTCATCCTGTTTGCCACGGATAATCAGCATCTGATCATGAACCGTGACGTCGATATCTTCTTCCCCAAAACCGGCAACGGCCATGGTAATTCTGTAACTATCATTGCCATGCTTTTCGATGTTATAGGGGGGCCAGTTTGACTGGCTGTCCAGATTGCTACCAGTCATCAGATTGTCGACCAGATTGGCCATACGGTCAAACCCGATAGCGGAACGGAAAACAGGGGTTAAATCAAGTGCATTCATGTGCATCCTCCTTAAAGCAATGCGTCCTGCTCTTGCCAGAGCAGAAGAGATCAATTATGGGCAAGAAACGATACGACTGTCATCAGACCAATAGCTCGTTCATTGCCATTGACACCATCATGGCTGTCAACAAGACTTATATATGAAAGGAAAAACCGATTACAAGTGCCTGCAATCGGTATTACCTGAAACCGGAAGGATATATGAAAGGCGGGTGGCAGAAAATGCCGGATCAGGCGCGATTATTTCGTGCCTAGACCAGCAAAACGCTTATTAAAGCGGGCAACCTGACCACCGGAATCAACAATGCGGTGCTGGCCAGTCCATGCCGGATGCGATTTTGGATCAATATCCAGACGAATGACATCACCTTCTTTGCCCATGGTGGAACGTGTTTCATATTCAGTGCCATCGGTCATAATGACTTTGATCATGTGGTAGTCTGGGTGAATGTCTTTTTTCATCGTAAAAATCCCTGTTTTGTCCATAAGGACATGAGAATAGGCGGATATATAGCCAAATCAGCGCAAGCATGCAAGCCTAATCTGATGATTTTCCTGCGACCAATTATCTTTTGCCTTTTCAGGCAAAACCGTTAAGACATGATATTATGGTTTCACATTCAGAACATAGCAATGCTCAGGCATCGTCTGATACCCGTATAGAACAAGAAAATACGGCTGGTAAGACAGGTGTCATTGCATCCATGCGCGTATTCTGGCCATGGATTGTTCCCCATAAAAAACAGATTATTCTGGCCTTGTTATCCATTCTGCTGGTTGCGGTGGCGTTGTTATCCCTCGGACGCGGGATTTCGCTACTGGTCGATTCGGGCTTTGGTCAGGGTGAGGAATCATTACTTCGTCGGGCAGTCATGATCTGTGTCGGCATTACCGCGCTTCTGGCCTTGGGCAGTTACATGCGGACGGTATTGATTAATAGAGTGGCTGAACGGGTGATTTCTGATATTCGCAAGGCTATGTTCCGTCACATGATCGGATTATCTACGTCATGGTTTGAAAGCCGCCGGCGTGGTGATCTGATTTCAACCTTCGCCACCGATACCACCATGATTCAATCCATTCTGGCATCAAGTATGTCCATGGCGGCGCGGAATGTCCTGCTTTTGTTTGGTGGGTTGATTATGGTTATTCTGACCTCACCCAAACTGACTCTTGTTATTCTGGGTGTTGTGCCAGTGGTGGTGGTGCCATTGGTGGTTATTGGCCGTATGTTACGGCGGCAGTCACGGATCGCGCAGGATAGGATTGCTGATCTGTCTGTTGAAATCGAAGAAAGCCTGTCATCTATTGATGATATTCTCGCTTTTGGCCGTGGTGATATGATGGTCAGGCGGTTTGAGCAGGCGGCAGAAAATAGCTTTAACGCGTCCCGCAAAAGGATTTTGCTGCGTGGCATCATGAGCGGTATGGTGATCTTTCTGGTGTTTGCCGCCATTACCTTTATTCTATGGCTTGGTGGTCTTGATCTCCTAAGGGGCGATATCAGCGCTGGCGATTTATCGGCATTTGTTTTCTATGCCGCGCTGGTGGCAACATCCGTGGGGGCTTTGTCTGATATTGGCGGGGAATGGCAACGGCTGGGCGGTGCTGCCGAACGGATAGCCGAACTGCTTAAACAGAATGACTATCTGGCTGAGCCGCAAACACCCATTGCTTTTCCCGAACAGTTATCAGCAGAACAGGCAGAACATTTTATTGCATTTGATCAGGTAACCTTCAGTTATCCAACCCGTCCGCATCAATCATCACTAGACCATTTGAGTTTTACGGTCAAACAGGGGGAAACGGTTGCCATCGTTGGTGAAAGCGGGGCGGGTAAAAGCACCATTTTCAAAATGCTGCTCCGGCTTTATGATCCCATTGCAGGAAATATCAGTATTGGTGGTGTTGACCTGAAAGATATGACAACAGATGATGTGCGGGGGCATATGGCAGTGGTGCCGCAAAATGCCTCTCTGTTTTCGTCGTCTGTATATGACAATATTGCATTCGGTAAACCCGATGCGTCACCCGCAGACATTGAACAGGCGGCTGAGGAAGCCCACGCCGATACCTTTATTGCAGACCTACCCCAGGGCTATAATACCCTGATCGGGGAAAAGGGCGTCCAGTTGTCTGGTGGTCAGCGGCAACGGTTGGCTATCGCCAGAGCCCTGTTAAGAGATGCTCCCATTCTATTACTTGATGAAGCCACTTCCGCACTGGATTCATCGTCAGAACAGAAAGTTCAGTCCGCGCTGATGCATCTCATGCAGAACCGGACAACGATTGTCATCGCGCACCGGCTTTCCACGGTCATTAACGCAGATCGCATTCTGGTGATGGATTATGGCCAGCTAGTAGCATCAGGTGATCATGATACGTTACTGGCAACATCCCCCATTTATCATAAACTGGCCTCACTCCAATTTATGACTGGCCTTAATCACTGACAGATATCAGCTGTCCGGTCAGATAGGTCTGGCTAAGGGCATGTGATAATTCCACATCTGTCTGAAAACCGTGATGATCATATGGTGGCAGATCACGGATATTCAAAACACCATTAGAGTCTAGCGGGATATCAATATTTGGTGTTTTAAGCGTCATCTCAATGGTTGCTGGATTTAGAATAGTGCTTACGGCACCAAAGGATTTGCTGATTCGGCCGCTGAGGGTGAACATCTTTGCTTCATCCTGCAGGCGCATATGTTCCATGGATATGTCTTTGGAATAATGATTGATATCAATCACCACATTACCGTTAAATCCCACCCCGTCACAATAAAAGCCATAACAATCCAGATGCATCTGTCCATTGGTACGGAAATGATGGATATCTATATCATCCATTATGAAAAGATCGGTATCATCAACCGCTTTACCAGTATCGCTGATCATGATCCTGTTGCTATGATTAACAAAATCATAAAGACGTGCCTGCAATATCTGGTCTAGGTTTGCTGATAATTCCTCATGGGTTTGAATAATCGCATATTCTAATGGTGCGGTGGTATGATCTAACGCGGTCAGATGGGCATTACATGCAGAAACAATAAAGGCAGACATGGGTAAAAGATAGCCATACCCAAAAGGGATTTTCACATTCATCGCTATCCAAAAGTATGATTAATTATACTTAAGAAGGATTTTGTGACCGTGTTACCCGTCTTGTCAATTTAAATTCGATGCGCCGGTTTTTAGCCCGTGCTTCTGCTGTATCGGAAAGATCAATCGGCTGGAACTCTCCATACCCGTTTGCCGCCAGACGTTTCGGGTCTATCCCGCTTTTTATCAGATAGCGCACAACAGATAAGGCTCTAGCAGTGGATAACTCCCAGTTATCACTAAATTCATTGGTAAATATGGGCAGGTTATCTGTGTGACCATCGACTTGAAGCACCCAGTCAATATCATCGGGAATCTGGGCGGTTAACTGTTTTAACGCATCCGCCAGTTGATTTAACTGTATTTCACCTTCGCTGCCAATATCTGCTGATCCAAGGGCGAACAGCACTTCAGATTGAAACACAAAACGATCACCAACAATGGTAATATCTGAGCGGTCTTCCAGCACATCACGAAGGCGACCAAAAAACTCTGACCGGAACCGGCTAAGTTCTGCCACCTTGTTTGATAACGCTTCATTCAACTGTTTGGTCAGGTTGGCGGTAACCTTCTTTGCTTCACGCGCTTCTTCGGTTTTTTCATCAAGTAAAGCCTGTAATTCTTCCAGCCGCTGCTGAAGGGTGAGCATGGCCGTTGTCATTTCCAGAACCTCATTCCGGCTTGCCATCAAATCACGTTCGCTTTGATCATAATCAGACAGTATAGTGGCCATGCGGTCTTCCATCGCCGCTAACCGTGCTTCCAGATCAGATATCTCCGCATTGGCGGTGGCTTCGGCATCTTCCGCACTAGCAACCCGGCTTGTCAGCATATCGATATTCTGTTCCTGTGAAGCCAGTTTTTCCAGCAGTAAATCCCGCTCGGCTATAAGCTTGGCTTTATCCGCTTCCAGACTGTCACGGGTAACGGTCAATGTATCCTTATCGGCGGAAAGCGCATCACGTTCTGCCATGAGAGTGAGTTTTTCATCCTCAAGGATAAGCAAAGCCTTTTCCATGGCGGCTAATCTGTCTTCTAGTGTGAGCGCATTGGCATAGCTTTCATCCAGGGCGATCTGTAACTGCTGTCGTTTTAATGATAAGGCATCATTTTCCTGACGTTCCATATTTAAAAGAGTCGTGAGTTCATTAAGTTCAATCCGTAATTCTGTCAGGGTTTCATCCTGCCCAAATAGCCGCTGTGCCAGATTGATCTGGATCAGAAAAAACACCATCAACACGAAAATAATGACCATGAGCAATGTCGCTAATCCATCGACAAAGCCCGGCCAGATTAATCCCGGATCACGCAATGATGACCGCCGCGCCAAAGCCATTAATTTGCCTTTCGGGAAATAGCGGCAACAGCACGCGATAAGGCGCGTAACTCGGTTGTCATGGCATCAATCACCTCTTTGCGGTCGCTAGCCATATTATGTGCCAGAACGGATATGGACTGTTGTAATGAATCCAATCCTTCGGCAATGATCTGATTCTGATTCTGTTGCTGGCGTAGTGCTGCCAGCGTTTTATTCACTTCTTGCAATGTCTGAAGCATCTGGCCGCGTTCATGTTCGGATTTGCTGATATGGCGGGTTAATTCCAGCATCCGGTCAGCGGCTTCTTCGGATAATCCCATAGAAATGGCTGGATCAAGCCCGTCCTGACCGCCATCACTGAAACGGGCCATGGTGGATAGCCAGTCTTCAAGATCAGAATAGAATCGGCTTGATGCCTGACCTAATTGCAGATCAAGAAAACCAAGTATCAATGATCCGGCCAGTCCGAACAGCGATGAAGAAAACGCCGTTGCCATCCCTGATAGGGGGGCATCCAGCCCGGCCTTGAACTCCTGCATTAATTTACCGAAATCAGCTGTTTCCGTATCTATGCCCGATACAACAAATCCAACGGCCTGAATGGTTTCAAGCAAGCCCCAGAATGTGCCAAGAAGCCCCAGAAAGACAAGCAATCCGATCAGGTAGCGTGAAATCTCACGGCTTTCATCCAATCTTACCGCAACACCATCCAGAACAGATCGCATACTCTGGGCAGACATATTGTTGGTCAGCCGGTTTTCATCGGAAAACATAACCGCGACAGTGGCCAGAAGACTGGGCTTGCCGCCGCGCATGCGGCCAGATTGATATGAGGTCGGAATACCGCCCGAACGCATCCCATGCATCCACCGGTATTCGGGTAATAGCCGGGACGTCTGGCGGAAAATGAAAGCAATGCCAATGACCAACACCATCAGAATAATGCCATTTATCACCGGATTGCCAAAAAATGCCCATGATAGGGGGGCATATAGCAAGCCGATTATCGTCATGATAACCAGAAGAAATATCATCATGCGGATGATATATCGTGTTGGGTAACTCATCATTGCCTCCACTACTGCCTTTTTACAGTATAACAGATATAATTTGGCAATAATGTGAAATGAACAAGATTTATTTTTGACGGCTATTTTTCAACATTTTCAATAGCCCGGAATGCATGGTGCTATTCCCTGCCACGATATTGCCAGATTCCAGCACCTTACTTCTGGCCTGATGGTCGGATACCATGCCGCCTGCTTCGCGGACAATGATCACTCCTGCCGCAATATCCCAGATATCCAGCTCATGTTCCCAGAACCCATCGACACGTCCAGCGGCAACCCATGCCAGATCAAGCGCGGCTGATCCCATGCGCCGCACACCGGATGACGACCCCATGACGGTTTTCAGTTCATTCAGATAAAGCGCATGGTGATCTTCTGATCCGCGCCCCATAAACGGAATGCCAGTTGCAAAGAGCGCTTCATCAAGTCGTTTGCGGCCAGCAACACGAATGCGCCGGTCATTAAGAAACGCACCTTTTCCTGCTTCGGCAAAAAAGAATTCGTTCTTTAAAGGATCAAACACCGCACCAGCGATTAATTTACCACCCTGCTTGAGGGGCTTGTCGATAACAGCAATGGAAATCGAAAAATGCGGAATGCCGTGAATATAGTTGGTGGTACCATCAAGGGGATCAATAATCCATGATGGGCCATCGGATTCAGCAGGCGCAACAACGCCGCCTTCTTCCATGATGAAACCCCATCCGGGTCGCGCCTTGGATAATTCGGCAACAATGGTTTTTTCAGCATCCAGATCAGCATTAGATACAAAATCGGCAACACCCTTGCGCGATACCTGAAGATTTTCAACCTCACCAAAATCACGAATGAGTCCACGGGCGGCCTTTTCGGCCGCCATCCTGATCACGTTAATAAGCGCTGATTGCGCCATGATATTTTCCTTTCAGTGATTGTGTTAACAGGTCAGTCTTTTGCCCGTTCCACATAGGTGCCATCTTCTGGTTTGATGACGATGCGCGTTCCCGCTTCGATAAATGGCGGCACCATGACCTTGATATCCCCATCTACCATGGCGGGCTTATAACTGGATGAAGCGGTCTGTCCTTTAATGACAGCATCGGCTTCAAGCACTTTTACTATCACGGTATCAGGCAATTGGATAGAAATAGGTTCGGATTCATGGCTGTTGATTGTCACGGTCATGCCATCTTGCAGATATTTTGCCTGATCACCTACCATTTGCTGCGGTACAGCAACCTGTTCAAAACTGGTTTGATCCATAAAGATCAGATTGTCACCATCTTCATAGAGATATGTGGCATCAGATTCGGTAAGGATCACCCGTTCCACGGTTTCGGAAGACCGGAAACGTTCGTTTAGTTTTGTACCATCACGAATATCACGCAATTCGACCTGTGCAAATGCGCCACCTTTACCCGGTTTGACATGTGAGATTTTTACCGCCACCCAGAGCCGTTGATTATGTTCGATGACATTTCCGGGGCGAATGGCATTACCGTTTAATTTCATGGAATGATCCTTTATGCTTTGCCTTTATAGATATCAATGATGGTATTGAGCAGGGCCAGTGCCTCTTCGCGCGGACGCTGGAACGTATTTCTGCCAATGATGGAACCGGTTGCACCACCATCTCTTAATTGACGAATTTCATCCAGTAAGCCGTCTGTATCCTTGGCGGCGCCGCCGGAAAAGACAACCATCCGGCGACCATTAAAACAGCTCTGGACAATATGGCTGATCCGTTCGGCCAGGGTAGCAGATGCCACGTCATGCTTTTCATACACTTTTCTGGCTGCATCCTGTTCCAGATATGCTGTGGGGGGTTTCACCTTGATGATATGTGCCCCCAGAAGCGCGGCCATATGTGCGGCATAGGCGCAAATATCAAACCCGGTTTCACCATCCTTGCTTAGTGCGCCACCGCGTGGATATGACCATAACACAACAGCCAGACCAA
Source organism: Puniceispirillales bacterium (SeqCode) (assembly GCA_049595035.1). Taxonomy (GTDB): domain Bacteria; phylum Pseudomonadota; class Alphaproteobacteria; order Puniceispirillales; family UBA1172; genus UBA12202. Next base: position 12,775 of record JBMYKD010000008.1, read on the forward strand.
GAGCTTTGGCTTCTGCGGCCATATCCTGAAATTCTGTCATCATATCAAATGCCGCATCTGATCCCGGATAAATCGTATAGCCAATCGCACTACATCCGAGCCGCAAGGCTTCGCTGACAGAACCGGTGATGGCCTGAGTTGGACCAGAACCAGACTGAGCGAGGGAGTTTGATGAGTTCACTTTGAGGATTGTTGGTATCTGACCGGCGAAACGATCTGCCCCTGCTTCCAGCATGCCCAGAGGGGCGGCATAGGCGGATAGACCGGCATCAATCGCCAGCTGATAGTGGTAATGCGGGTCATAAGCGGCCGGATTGGGCGCAAAGCTTCGGGCAGGGCCATGTTCAAACCCCTGATCAACAGGAAGAATAACCAGTTTTCCAGTGCCGCCCAACTTACCCTGCATCAGTATTCTTGCCAGATTAGCCTTAACGCCGGGGCTGTCGGATTCATAACAATCAAGGATTTGTCGTACATTTCTGGTCATCTTCATGATTAATTCTCCATTATTCCCGCATCAGATAAGACTTATACATGGTCATAGATCAAAAATCAGCCCATCCGTCAATTGGCAGAAGCATGTGATAGCATTCTTTTTTGTATCTTTATGTGCTGAAGCATTGACGTGGGCATCTTAAACTCTTTATTGTTTTGTTAATAGAAGTATGGCAAGTAAATATCAGTAGATAAATCATATTTCTGATTTGGGCGCGTTTCTAATAATCGTTGAAATGCATGTAATTTAGCCCGAATATCTAGGTTTGGAAAGAAAGTCCGCGAATGAGTGCCAGACTCGAACATGCCCTGAAACAATTATCCGATGCGCTTGGTACATTGGAAAAAACGGTTGTTGAACGGTCAGATATGTCTGCCTCCGGGTCTGAAAATAATAACGTGAAACAGGATATTCAGGACATCGAAGCCATGATGGCAGAAGCGATTGCCCTGCTTGAACAGACATCACCCGGGGATGCGTAAGCCATGGCTGAAGGTAGAGTGACCATAACCATCAATGGCAATAATTATCCACTAGCCTGTCAACCTGGTGAAGAAGAACACATTAAGGCTCTGGCGGCGCGTCTTGATGAAACCGCGCGGCAAATTGCTGATGGTAATAGCTCGATAAACGAATCGCGTCTTTTGGTCATGATGGGATTAATTCTGGCAGACCGTTTGAATGAAGTTGAAAATAATATGGCTACTTCTGCCGAAGAAAAACCCGTTCAGACATCCGAAACTGATCAAGATAAGATTATTGCTAGCATCGAAAGTGTAACAGCGCGTATCGAACGGCTTGCATCCCAGATCAAGCCGCATTAAACCTTTCCTTGTAGCTGGAATATGCGTCAGGTAAATTAATCCCTGGGGCCATAACATTACTCTCGGGAGTTGCCGCTGATCAGGTTGCGGCCTGATTATTGTGACGCCCACCTGCTTTGCAGGCCACAGAGGATAATGAGACCAACGGTATTCTGGCTACACATTATGCCTGTCATTTTGCCTTATCACTAAGGATGCTAGCCATAGGACCGCTAACCATATGAACCAAGGTCAAACAGATACCGCCCTGATGGAAGAAAAGGCAAGGTTGAGGAAAAGCCAGTCGGCGCATCGGAAAATCCTTAGGGATAATGATCCGGAAGCGGCGCAGAAACTGGCGGATCAGGCAATGGCCTTGATCACCTGGGCAACAGATCAGCATCTCTTTGATAAGCAAACAGGCCTTCAGGCAGATCATAAGCTGCTGATTGCTGGCTACTGGCCTATTCGGACAGAAATGAACCCTCTACCCCTGATGGCGGCATTGTGTGATGCTGATGACAGAATCGAAACCTGCCTGCCGGCCACACCAAAGCCGGAAACACCGCTAGTTTTTCATAAATGGCGGATGGGTGATACGCTTATCGATGGGCTCTATGGAACGTCAGAACCATCACCAGATGCGCCGGTGGTAATCCCCCAGTTGATTCTGGCACCGCTTCTGGCTTTTGACCGGCAACACTACCGGCTTGGTTATGGAGGCGGGTTTTATGATCGCACTCTTGCCAGTATACGCCAAAATAGAGGACAGACGGTCATGGCGGTGGGTATTGCCTATGCCGGACAGGAGGTTGCCGCTGTTCCTGTTGGAACCTATGATGCGGCTCTGGATGCCATATTGACCGAACAGGGGTTTATGGCGCAGAAGGGTTTGGGACAGGACGCTGGGTAAAAGAAAGGCAGATCAGGTGCGAATATTATTTTTAGGTGATGTTGTTGGTCGGGCGGCCAGACAGAAAGTGATAGAGTGCGTTCCGGATATTCGGGCAGAACTGGCCGCTGATTTCGTAATTGTCAATGTGGAAAACTCTGCTGGCGGCTTTGGCGTGACGCCGGATATCGCAGACAGTTTTCTGGCCGTAGGGGTAGATGCCATGACCACGGGCAATCATGTCTGGGATAAGCGTGAGATTTTTGCATATATTGATAAGGAACCGCGTCTGATCCGCCCCATCAACATGCCCGAAGGGACATCAGGCAGGGGCATGGTGACGGTGACCAATAATGCCGGTTTGCGGCTGACCATTATCAATGCCATGACCAATCTGTTTATGGCACCGAACGAACCTATGTTTCCGGCCTTATCGGCCTGTCTTGATACCATGCAGCTAAAAGAAGATACGGATGCTATCATGATTGATGTACATGGTGAGGCCACCAGCGAGAAAAATGCTACAGGATTGCTCTATGATGGCCGGGTTTCCATGGTGGTTGGCACCCACACCCATATACCGACAGCTGATCACCGTATACTGCCCAAAGGCACCGCTTATATGACTGATGTTGGCATGTGCGGGGATTATACCTCGGTAATTGGCATGAATGCGGAAGCGGCAATCGGACGCTTTATTGGTGAAGATGGTGGCAAGTTGAGCGTGGCCATGGGTGAACCATCTCTGAGCGGGATCATTGTTGACACTGATGATGACACTGGTCTGGCAACATATATTACCCCTTTCCGGCGTGGTGGAACGCTATCGCAGACATGATGCAAATATGATCATATGGCGGCGGTTGGGCTGGTATAATTCGCGCATACCGTATATAGTGTCTTGATGAGAATATAATACCATATTAGCCAAGCAATATTAGCCAAGCAATTGACGAAGGAAGACGAAGTAATGGCAGGCCATTCCAAATTCAAGAATATCATGCACCGCAAAGGGGCACAGGATGCGAAGCGGGCAAAAAAATTCACACGTCTGATCAAGGAATTAGCTGTCGCCGCCAAGGGTGGCACAGACCCCGAAGGCAATCCCCGCTTGCGTACCGCGTTACTGGCATGTCGTGGTGCAAATATGCCAAAGGATAATATTGATCGTGTCCTGAAAAAAGCCGAAGGCGGTGATGGCGAACAATATGATGAAATTCGCTATGAAGGCTATGGCCCCGGCGGCGTGGCAGTGATTGTTGAAGCCCTGACCGATAATCGTAACCGCACAGCATCCGAAGTGCGCGCCACATTCAACAAATATGGCGGTAATCTAGGTGAAACCGGTAGTGTCAGTTTCATGTTTGATCGGGTCGGGCAAATCCTCTATCCCCATGAAGTAGCTGATGATGAAGCCATGTTTGAAGCAGGGCTGGATGCCGGTGCTGATAACGTGGAAAGTGATGATAACGGGCATGAAATCACCACGGCTGTTGAAGATTATAACAATGTGCGTGAAGCCCTGGAAAAACATTTTGGCACACCGGAAGAATCCGACCTGACATGGAAGCCGCATAACACCACCCCGATTAACGAAGATCAGGCACAAACATTCATGAAACTGATGGATGCGCTTGATGATCTGGATGATGTACAGAATGTTGCTTCTAACGTTGATATCCCCGAAGATATCATGGCAAAGATGAATGGATGATGAACAGGGCAGGGCAAACACGCTGATAACATTATCACGTCAGAAAGGCTGATCATGCAGATATGTGGCATTGACCCGGGGCTTAGGTCCACAGGCTGGGGGATTATTCGGCTTGATGGCAATCGCCTGATCTGGATAGCTGATGGGATGATCCGTCCTGATCCGGATATGACCATGCCGGAACGCCTCAACCATATCAGAACAGGCTTGGCTGATGTGATCAGCACCTATCAACCCGACCGTGCCGCTATTGAAGACATTTTTGTTGCAAAAAATGCCGCCTCGGCACTGAAACTGGGTATGGCTAGAGGAGTGGCCATTGTGACTCTGGCAGATGCCGGTCTTTCCGTGGATGAGATATCGGCAAGGCGCGTCAAACAGAATATAACCGGATCAGGCCGTGCCGATAAAAATCAGGTTTCGGCGATGGTATCACGATTGCTGAATATCACGCCATCAGGGGCTGATGCTGCCGATGCGTTAGCTGTTGCTATTTCCGCATCCAATGAAACCACCTTAACGGCAAATGATGATCAGGCCTCTGTTACCGATAGGCTTGATCATGCCATTTCAGCAGCGCTGGCACGACAGGGAGGCCAATCATGATTGCGATGTTACATGGCCAGATTTTCGCCATGGGGGAGGCCGATTGCATCATCAATGTTGGCGGTGTTGGTTATCAATGCCAGATGACACGCCGATGCCTTGAACGTCTGGGACAGATAGGGGATGAGGTCACGGTATATATCGACACGAGCATCAAGGATGACAGCATCACCTTAACCGGATTTTCTGATCTGGAAATTAAGGCCACTTGGAAGCTTCTGCAATCTGTTCAGGGTGTCGGAATGAAAGCGGCGTTATCCATTCTTTCTGCCCTTACCCCTGATGATGTCATGCTGGCCATTGCCGCATCTGATAAGGCTATGATCTGTCGGGCGGATGGTGTTGGCCCAAAACTGGCACAACGGATTATCAATGAACTGGCGGATAAGGTATCCAGCCTTGCGCCTGCCACAGCTGGCCAGCAGGGTATATCCGGTGCGATGCCTGCTGCTGGTGATCCCGTGCTTGCGGATGCTGTTTCGGCACTGGTTAATCTGGGCTATGGACGGGCAGAAGCGCATCAGGTGACAGCGGAATTAATCAGCAGTCTGGATCAGCCTAGTCTGGAACAAGTCCTGCCGGAGGCACTTAAGCGGCTAGCAGAAGGAGTCCGGCGGTGACAAGAGAAGAAACAGAACGGCTGATCAGTCAGACAGCACAGCAGGGCGATGACAGTTTACGGCCATCTTCTTTACGCGATTTTATTGGCCAGCCATCCGGGCTTCAGAATATGGAAACCTTTATCAAGGCGGCTGGAATGCGGGGTGAAGCCATGGATCATGCTTTGCTTCATGGCCCGCCGGGGCTTGGTAAAACAACACTGGCACAGATTATATCGCATGAACTGAAGGTCGGGTTCAGAGCTACCTCAGGGCCGGTCATTTCCAAGGCTGGTGATCTGGCGGCGTTGCTGACCAATCTGCAACCCCGTGATGTGCTATTTATAGATGAAATTCATCGCCTTAATCCCGCTGTTGAAGAAGTGCTTTATCCAGCCATGGAAGATTTTCAGCTCGATTTGATCATTGGCGAAGGCCCGTCGGCGCGGTCTGTCCGGATTGATCTGCCGCCATTCACCTTGGTAGGGGCAACCACACGCTCAGGCTTGCTAACCACGCCATTGCGGGATCGTTTTGGTATCCAGATGCGGATGGAATTCTATTCCGAAACAGATTTGCAAACTATTCTGATGCGGCTGGCCGGAAAGCTGGATATGCCGCTTGCCCCCGAAGGTGCGCTTGAAATTGCCAGACGGTCGCGCGGAACCCCCCGTATTGCTGGCCGCCTGTTAAGGCGTGTCCGTGATATCGCCATGATTAATCAGGACGGACAGGTGAATCAGACGGTTGCTGATAAAGCCCTATTATCCCTTGATGTTGATGCTTCTGGTCTGGATGCAATGGATAGACGCTATCTGCAAGGCATGGCCGAACATTATGGCGGTGGGCCAGTCGGGGTGGAAACATTAGCCGCTATACTGGCAGAACAACGTGATGTTCTGGAAGAAGTCATTGAACCCTATCTGATGCAGATTGGATTGATCATGCGAACCCCGCGTGGCCGTTGCCTGTCGCAGGCAGGGTGGAATTATATTGGTCTGACGCCGCCTAAAGGCGCCCAGCTTGATCTAATTGATACAATGATTGCGGCTGTTGATGATGAATAGACCGGATAACCTATCACTAAATGGCTGGATAGAAGCTCATACGCATATTTATCCATTAAAAGTGCAGTACGAAGATACCGATGCAGGTGGGGTTGTCTATCATGCGAATTATCTGAATTACGCTGAACGTGCCCGTAGCGCAGGATTTACCCTAATGGATATCAATCAACAGGAACGGCTGGCCGATGGCAAAGCATTTGTTGTTGCCGGGCTTGATATTCATTACCATAAACCTGCCCGATTGGGTGATGTGATTAAAGTCGTCACGACAACACAACATATGACAGGCGTTCGGATCATATTGAACCAGCATATCATGACAGATACAGATATATTGCTGGCCACACTCAGGGTGACTGTTGTCTATGCCAGTCTGAAAGGCCAGCCCATTCGTCTGGATGCCTATACTAAAAATAAAATCCTTGCCACCATGCCGCCACAAAATCATGGCATTACCCATTAGCTGGAGTTTGCTCCAATATCTTAGAAGAGGAAGATAATGGCTACTGAAACAACCAATCTCGTTCTATCGGATCAGGAATTATCCATCTGGGGTCTGTTCTTACAGGCTGATATTATCGTCAAACTGGTCATTTTATTGCTGGTAGTTGCATCCATATGGAGCTGGTCAATCATCATAGATAAAATCCGCACATTGCGATTGCAGAATGCGCTTGCGGATGAATTCGAAGATGTATTCTGGTCAGGGGAACATATTGATCGCATTTATGATCGCCTAGGGGGACAGCCTGACGGCATAATGGCCAGTGTTTTTGTTGCCGCCATGCGGGAATGGCGGCGGGTGAGTGGTAAAGCTATTCGCCAGCCCGGACAGATTGTTTCCTCTGCTAATCGCATTGACCGCAATATGGAAGTCACCATGTCGCGGGAAATGGAACAGATGGAAAAAGGCATGACATTTCTGGCATCGGTTGGATCAGTGGCGCCTTTTGTCGGTTTATTCGGAACCGTATGGGGGATTATGAATTCCTTTCAGGCGATTGCCATATCTAAAAACACCAGCCTTGCGGTTGTTGCCCCCGGTATTGCAGAAGCCCTATTTGCCACGGCATTGGGGCTTGTGGCCGCAATACCTGCTGTTGTTGCCTATAATCGGTTCAACGCACGGATTGATGCACTGGGCGCACGGGTTGACCGGTTTTCTGGTGAGTTTTCATCAATGCTAAGCCGCCAACTTGAAGAAGGGTAAGCGCTATGGGCATGCAGATAAATGGCCAAAGTCGTTCATTCGGAAAACGTAGCAGAAAACGCCCCATGAGTGATATTAACGTCACGCCATTTGTTGATGTCATGCTTGTTTTGCTGATTGTCTTTATGGTTACCGCACCATTGCTAACCGTGGGAATTCCCGTTGAACTTCCTGAAACCAAGGCCAGTGATACCCTAAGCGATGATCAGGCGCCTCTGGTGATCACGGTACAGGAAGATGGTGTTATCAATCTGCAGAAAAAAGCGATGGAAGCGGATATTCTAGTGGCTAGATTACAGGCTATCATCGTGGAAAACCCAACGGTCGAAGTCTATGTTCGCGGTGATCGTGATGTGTCCTATGGCACCGTAATCGGGGTCATGGATATGATTAAATCGGCAGGAATAGCCCAAGTTAAGCTGGTAACAAAAATAGCGGATGAGTCCTGACACCAATGCTTAAAGCTTTCCATTTCCGTTCATCTCTAGGGCTTTCGGTTTTGCTCCATCTTTTGGTGGTGGCCATGTTTGTTGTCAGCTTGCCATGGTTTTCGAAATCGCCACTGGATACAATCCCTACTCTGACAGCGGAAATTGTCGATATCGTGCCAGTGACCAATCTGGATGAAGGTTTGCTGGGACAGACAAAAGATAATAGCGCAAAAGATGATGTGGATCAGCAGGTTAGTGACCAGACGCCTGCCGCTGCCGCTGCACCTGCACCACCACCACCACCTGCCCCCCCACCACCGCAACAAGAAACCGAACAACCCAAAAAACCTGACCCTGTTGACGTGCCATTGCCGCAGGATCAACCAAAAGATGACGCGATTGCATTAAATGTTGTGCCGGAAAAAGATGAGGTGCCGCCACCTAAACCCAAGGCAGAACCGCAAGAATCCAAAACTACACCAGCACCGGTTGTCCCACCGAAAGCGAAACCCAAGGAAACCATAGTGACCGAGGCGCCACCAAAAAAACAACCAAAGATCAAGACAGATGATATCGCATCCTATCTGAAGAATGATCAGAATAAGGAAAAGTCAAAAAATGAAGTTGGACTTCAGATACAAAACCTGCTTGATGAAGCCCAGAGTCAGCTGAAGCCAGAAGATCAGGATGAAAAAAATAAGAAAACCATCGAGCAGGATGACACTAAATCAAATCAGAATTTATCTGATCTGCTGGATGAAACCCTGCGCGATAATGCCGGTCAGGCCCTAAATACCAGTAATAATAGTGATGGCGCATTAGGGGCAGATATTGTTACTCTCTTAAAAGCGGCTATTCAGCCATGCTGGAATCCGCCATCTGCTATCGAAGGCGCAAGCACCCTTATTGTTGACATAATTGTAGATTTTAATGAAGACGGTGAAGTGATAAGAGTAAAGTTTAAGGATACCTTACGTTATACAACTGATGAAAGGTTCAGATTGGCAGCAAATGCGGCTGAACGTGCGTTTAAAGAATGTAGCCCGTTTATTCCGCCGCTTCCACCTGAGCAGTTCGAGAAATGGAAAACATTACCGTTCCGGTTTGATCCGAGAGGGTTTTTGACATGATGATGAGCAGATTTATCCAAGGAACACACATGATACCAACACGCATGATTTCATTATGGGCAGGTCGCTTATATAGGAGCCTAGCTATTCTGCTATTATTCGTATCATCTGCATTGGCGCAATCCGATACGGAAGTGATCACCATCACCGAAGGAAATGTTGAACCTACCCCAATCGCTATCACGGATTTTATTGGCCCAGACGGCCAGCCAACTGATATCGGCCGTGATATTGCATCTATCATATCAAATGACCTGGAAGGTTCCGGCCTGTTCCGTCCGTTATCTCAGGCGGCGTTTTTTGCCCCCCCTAGCGATATCACGGAACGTCCGGATTTTGCTGACTGGCGCCCGATTGGTGCTAGTGCCTTGCTGATTGGCCGCGCCTTTTATAACGCTGATAATATGATCGAGGTTGAGTTTTATCTATGGGATGTATTACGCGCCGAACTGATAGCTGCCGGTTCAGGCAGTGTTGCTGATAAAGGTAAGCGCCGTATTTCGCACCAAATTGCCGATGTTGTGTATAAAAAATGGACAGGTGATGATGGGTATTTTGATACACGCATTGTCTATGTTGCTGAAAGCGGCCCTGTCGAAAGACGGATTAAGCGGTTAGCCATTATGGATCAGGATGGGCATAATCATATCTATCTGACCGATGGTTCATCCCTTGTTTTGACTCCGCGGTTCTCGCAAAGGGTTCAGGAAATTGCCTATCTGAACTACTTTAATGATGACCCCAATGTCTATTTGCTGGATATTCAATCTGCTAATTCGGAATTGCTGGGGTCTTTTCCGGGGATGAGCTTTGCCCCGCGGTTTTCCTATGAAGGTAAGACCCTGATCATGAGTCTGGCACGCAGTGGGGTTACCAATATCTTTGCAATGGATTTATCCACCCGACAAACGACGCAATTGACGAATACTCCTTTCATTGATACCTCGCCATCCTATTCACCAGATGATAGCCGGATTGTTTTTAACTCTGACCGTTCTGGTAGCCAGCAGCTCTATGTGATGGATAGCGATGGTGGTAATGTTAGGCGAATCAGCCGCGGTAAAGGGCGTTATGCCACCCCCGTATGGTCGCCGCGTGGTGATATTATAGCCTTTACGAAAATGTATAGAGGCCAGTTTTATATTGGCGTGATGAATGTTGATGGAACAGGAGAAAGATTGCTGGCTAAAGGCTTTCTGGTTGAAGCACCAACATGGGCGCCAAATGGTCGTGTCCTGATGTATTTTAAGCAATACCCTACAAATTCTGATGGTACTGGCGGCGAAAGCTTTCTTTACCGGATCGATATAACAGGATTTAACGAACGCCGTATCATCACGCCGGAAGGCGCGTCAGACCCGGCCTGGTCACCATTTTTGCCCTAAAGGTTACCCTTTAAAGGGCATATGAAGAACCTCTTAAAGAACAAGGTTTGATCCCTTTACGTCCAAGGTATTATCAATAAATACTTCTCATTGTAATTTTTTTAGGGTATTGTCTTGAATAATTTTGCATTTTGGGATAAATAAATCTTTGAAATAAATTAATCGATTTCGGTCATCATCAGGAGAAATTTAATGTTCCTTCGTCTATCAACATTGCTGGCTGCGGTTTTTCTGCTTGCCGCTTGTGAAACTGCACCAAATGCCACCGGTGATGCTGCTGGGACAGCTGCTTCTGGTTCTTCAACATCTGGATCATCCACAGCTTCTTCTGGCTCCGATGCAGCAAGTTCAACTGAAATGACTATCAACGAAGAACTCATCAGCATTGGTGATCGTGTTCTTTTCGATTTTGATAGCTATGAGTTAACATCATCTGCAAAATCTGTATTAAATAATCAGGCTAATTTCCTTTCATCCAACCCTTCTGTACGGATCACCATCGAAGGCCATTGTGATGAACGTGGAACACGGGAATATAACCTTGCTCTCGGCGAAAGCCGTGCCGCCGCTACCAGAGATTATCTGGTTGCTCAGGGTGTAAACCCTGCCCGTATCAAAATTATTTCCTATGGTAAAGAACGTCCTGCTGTCATTGGTTCAAACGAAGACGCATGGCGTTTTAACCGTCGTGCGGTTAGTGTGATTAACTAAACCTGCACAACATAAACAAAAAACCCGATATTCTGATCGGGTTTTTTTTTGCCTTAATTTGGTCTAATTAATTCAATAAATATAAACTTATATTCTATGATTTCAGCGTGAGTTGGCAGTAATGACGAATAAAAACCCCAGTGACTTCATCACATTAACAGCAATGCTAAAAATGTGTGAGCAACAAGACAGATATACTGGTTTTATGAAACAGATCATGAATTCTAGCCGGCATATGATTAGTGCCTTGGCGGCCATGATAATGATGTGTGGATTTTCTATTTCTGCCGCGCAAGCACAGAATGTTGATAAGTCGACGCTTGGTGATATGCAATTGCGCATTATTGCGATCGAAAACACGTTGCGTGATTTGAACGCACGGGTAGAAAATGACCTTTTTGCGTTACGTCAGAATATGGAATCAGGCAGCAATGCCGAAGAAGTGTTGCGCCGTGTTGACGAAAAGCTGAACAGCATAAATAATATTTCCAATGAATTGATTTCCCTGAATAATAAAATTCAGAGAACCTTACAGCTTGCTACTGATAATGAATTCCGCCTGCTTCAACTGGAAGCAAAGATACAGAGCATCATGCGGTTATCAGCTGGCATTGATCTTTCTGATCAATCTCAGGATGGTGCTTCAGCCTTATCGCCGGAAACAGGATCATCTGCGCCAATAACGGAACAAGAAGATGCTGCTTATGCTGAAGGAACAGATAATAGCGATACGGGTTCAGAAAATTCTTCGGAATGGGCGTTGCCAAAATCACAGATTGAAGCTGACTCAGATGACCAGATATCAGGCGCTGCTAATCCACCAGCGACTTCGCTTGAGGTGACATCACCCGAACCCACTCTGCCATCGCTTTTGCCCGAAGGAACAGAGATAGAGCAGTATGAGTTTGCCAAAAATCTGATGCATGAAAATAAACTGGCCGAAGCCGAAGCCGCGTTAATTGAGTTTGATACCCGTTATCCGGAAAGTGATCTATCTGCCGATGTCAATTTCTGGATAGGCAGGGTGCAGTTTGTTCAGGGTGAACATCAAAGGTCATTGAAAACGATGACCAATTTTATCCAGACATGGCCGGAAGAACCTCGCCGCGTTGAGGTATTAATGTGGATTGCGGAATCCTTTTCCGTCACCCGTCCTAAAGAAGAATCCTGTAATTTCTTTAATAAATTACTGCTGGCTGTGGAAGACCCACCACAAAAACTGACCACACGCCTTGCGCGTCTGAAGGATAAGACAGGGTGTGAAGCCTGATCATGACCTATGCCGCCGCTTTGGTTATGCCATGGCGGATAGGCAGCTTCCCCAAACAAGTCAAGCCATAGTGCTGGCTGTATCAGGTGGTGCCGATAGCCTTGGCATGGTTGCGCTGATCAGATCATGGTGTGATCATATTGCCGCAGATTCTGCCTATCATTTGGTTCCACACCTCAGCGCGGTGATTGTTGATCATGGTCTGCGGCATGATTCTTCAGCCGAAGCGCAACAGGTCGCATCCATGTTGCGTGCAAAAGGTGTTGAGGCCAAAGTCCTGCAGATCACAGCTAACCCGCCGGAATATGGATTAGCAGAATGGGCACGGAAAAAACGCTATGAGTTGCTGGCTGTTGAAGCAATGAAACAGGATGCGGTTTTGCTAACCGCGCACCACGCGGATGATCAGCTGGAAACCGTGGAGATGCGATTGAGCCGTGGGTCAGGGTTGCGGGGGTTGGCCGCTATGCGACCAGAAGTAGGGCATCTAGGGGTCAGACTGATCAGACCATGTCTTGGGTTTACTAAATCCGAGTTGGCCAAAGCCGCTATTGATGCAGGATTTGCACCAGTGAGCGATCCCACAAATATAGATCAGCGGTTTCAGAGGCCGCGATTGCGAGCCGATCGAGATATGCGTGGGCAATCCGGTGTGACAGACCAGCAATTGATGTCCTTATGCCAGTTATCTGCGCGGCTTATCGACCGGACAGATGACTTGGTGAAAGCATCTGCGCCGACAATGTTCAGGATTTATCCACAAGGCTGTGCTGTCATGGCCAAGCATGTGCTTAAGGAAAAAGGATTCTTTCTTATCGCTGGTCATATTCTGCGTCATATGGCGGCAAAACCCTATCCGGCCAACGAAGATGCCATAGCTCACTTAAAGCAACGTCTGTTATCTGATCAGGCGGCAACATTATCCGGGTGTGAATGGCGTCAGGATAGCCAGAATCGGGATCAGATCATTATCTTGCGCGAACCGGATGCACCCATAGAAAGCATTATGCTATCAGAAGGGAAGGGGATATTCGATAATCGCTGGAAAATAAACTATCCCCATCAGGTCAGGGTGGAAGCTATCGGCGACAGGCGATTTGCCCAGATAAGACACTATTTGCCACAAGTGGATGACTGGCCAGGATGTATGGCAAGGGCTTTCTGGTCATTGCCGGTTCTAATTGACGAAAATACCAAGAATCTTGCAGAACTTGACCGGCTTGTACTTGACGATGGGGCTATATTTCCCCATTTAATGAAAGTAAGTATAAATAGCCATGTAAAACTGATGTCTGATTTTTCCATGGCACGATTTTTAGGGGCATAACGGTATCAGGCCGATATAGAGAACGGAAAGGCTGAAAAAGTGAATAATATGACGCGAAATATTGTTTTATGGGTCATCATTGGTGTGGTGATGTTGTCGTTATTCAATATGTTCCAGCCCGGAAGTAATTCCCGTTCGGCCAGTGTTCCGTTTTCAGATTTTGTAGCTCAGGTTGAATCCGGTGATATGCGTGAAGTCACGATTGAAGGCAATAATCTGCGCGGAGTGACCAATAACAATATTCCAATTTCCAGCTACATGCCCGATAATACGGATATTGTTGACACATTGCGTGATAATAATGTGCGCATTGTTGCCCAGCCCGATACCAGCAATTCGCCGGGGCTATTTTCATTATTGTTGAGCTGGTTTCCCATGTTGCTGTTTATCGGCGTTTGGATTTTCTTCATGCGTCAGATGCAGGGGGGTGGTAGAAACGGCGCCATGGGGTTTGGAAAGTCCCGCGCCAAATTGTTAACCGAACATCATGGCCGGGTCACCTTTGATGATGTGGCCGGAATTGACGAAGCGAAAACCGAACTTGAAGAAGTGGTCGAGTTTCTGCGTGACCCTTCGCGTTTTCAACGACTAGGCGGAAAAATTCCTAAAGGTGTTCTTCTGGTGGGGCCTCCCGGAACTGGTAAAACCCTTCTGGCAAGGGCTATTGCCGGTGAAGCAAATGTGCCTTTCTTTACCATATCCGGTTCTGATTTTGTTGAAATGTTTGTTGGTGTTGGTGCCAGTCGTGTTCGTGATATGTTCGAACAGGGCAAAAAGAATGCGCCATGTATTATCTTCATTGATGAAATTGATGCTGTTGGTCGCCATCGTGGTGCCGGCCTTGGCGGGGGCAATGATGAACGCGAACAGACATTAAACCAGATGCTGGTGGAAATGGATGGGTTTGAAGCCAATGAAGGCGTGATCCTGATTGCGGCAACAAACAGACCTGATGTGCTTGATCCGGCATTGTTGCGCCCGGGCCGGTTTGACCGGCAGGTTGTTGTGCCTAATCCTGATGTGCTGGGGCGTGAAAAGATTCTCAAGGTGCATATGCGCAAAGTGCCTCTTGCCAATGATGTCGAACCACGGACAATTGCTCGTGGAACGCCCGGATTTTCTGGTGCTGACCTTGCCAATCTGGTTAATGAAGCCGCGCTTCAGGCTGCTCGCAAAAACCGCCGCACCGTTTCCATGGCTGAATTCGAAGAAGCAAAAGATAAGGTGATGATGGGGGCTGAACGCCGTTCCATGGTCATGACCGATGAAGAAAAGAAACTGACAGCATATCACGAAGCTGGCCATGCTGTGGTTGCGTTGCATCAACCGGAATCTGACCCTATTCATAAAGCGACGATTATTCCGCGTGGACGGGCATTAGGAATGGTGATGCGTTTGCCCGAAGGGGATCGCGTATCTATGGCCAAAGACAGGCTATATGCTGATCTGCGGGTAGCTTGTGGTGGCCGTATTGCCGAAGATATGATTTTTGGTGCTGATAAGATTACCACAGGGGCATCAAGCGATATCCGTATGGTATCGGATATCGCACGACGGATGGTGACAGAATGGGGACTATCCGAAAAACTGGGCTTTCTGGCCTATTCTGCTGATGAGCAGGAAGTATTCCTCGGGCGGTCGGTATCCCAGCAGAAAAATATGTCTGATGCCACCGCCTCAACGATTGATAGTGAGATTAGAAAAATTGTTGATAGTGCTTATTCTGATGCCGAAAAACAGCTGAAGAAATATGCCAGTGAACTTGAAAATGTCGCTCAGGCTCTGCTGGAATATGAAACGCTTTCCGGTGATGAGATCAAGATTGTTGCCGAAGGGGGTACTATTGTTCGCAATACCGACACGGATGATACGCCGGAAACCCCGCGTGCGAAAACCCGGACAGGAATTCCCGGAAGCCGGAAAAAGCCATCTGGTAAACCAGAAGGCGAAGCATCTGGTGATCAGGTCGTCTAAATTGGCGATGTGTTCATGATGATCAGACAACCCGGGACGGCATCCTCTTTATTTGCTGGGGATCACCGGCTTGGCCAAGGATCAGATAGGCACTGGCTAAGACCGGTTGGTCTTGCACCTCTGCATGCGGGTTTTGATGATGATGCATGGCCACTGGCCGGTACAGGGTTAGGGTTCAACGTATGTGATGTGCTGACCAAATCCGGTGATAGCTTTACGGTGTCACGCTGGTCGGTTCAGGATATGCTGGCATCGGCTAAAGCCACTGGTGCAGATGCGCTAGCATTGGCGGAACAGATGCTCATCCCCTTTACAATACCCCGCGCGCCCTTTGCCGGACTTGCCATGGATATCCCGCATGTGATGGGTATTATTAATGTGACACCGGACAGTTTTTCTGATGGCGGTGATCACGCCCAGACCGATATCGCTATAAACGCAGCGCTTTCTATGGCAGATGCAGGAGCTACCATACTGGATATCGGCGGGGAATCGACCCGACCCGGGGCAGAAATAGTAGGCACAGACGAAGAATGTCGCCGTATCTTGCCGGTTATAGATACACTTTCCCGGCAAGGGTATGCTGTTTCAGCAGATACGCGCCATACTGATGTGATGAAAAAAGCGATTACACAAGGCGCGAGGATTATCAATGATGTTGGCGGCTTGCGTGACGAAGGCGCGATAGAACTGATCGCGGAAACAGACATGCCAGTTATCATGATGCATATGCAGGGTGATCCGGGATCAATGCAGAAACAGCCACAATATGATTTCGTGCCGGCAGATATTTATGACTGGCTGGAAACTCGTATCAATCTGGCCGTATCCGGAGGAATAAAGAAAGAGAATATAGCGGTAGATTTTGGTTTCGGGTTTGGGAAGACGCCGGAACATAATATGGTGCTGATGGCATGGTTATCCATGTTCCATGGTCTTGGGGTTCCGCTTTTGCTTGGCGTCAGCCGGAAATCTACCATTGCCCATTTTTCAAAAGGTGAAACTGCAAAAGACAGAATGCCCGGATCACTTGCACTGGCAACACTAGGCTATGCGCAAGGGGTTCAGATGTATCGGGTTCATGATGTAGCCGAAACGGTTCAGGCACTTGCCGTCGCAAAAGCCATGCGTTCATGTGATACGGATATGTTCAAACCATCATCCGCATGATAGACTTGGTTCCGATGAAGGAGAATGTGTCATGACACGTTATTTTGGCACTGATGGGGTAAGAGCCACCATTAATACCGGCGCAATGACCGCAGAAAATATTGTGCGTCTAGCTTTGGCTGCAGGACGGTATTTTATGGCAAAACAGCAAAATGCTAGCCGGCAACGTCCTCTGGTTGTGATTGGTAAGGATACGCGGTTATCCGGCTATATGGTCGAAGCTGCATTACAAGCCGGATTTGCCTCAATTGGTATGGATACGCGTTTATTGGGGCCCTTGCCAACACCGGCCGTTGCCCATCTGACCCGCACGTTGCGCGCTGATCTGGGGGTAATGATCTCGGCTAGCCATAACCCGCATCATGATAATGGGATCAAGTTATTCGGGCCTGATGGCTATAAACTGCCCGATGCCGCAGAAGATCAGATAGCCAGCATCATGAATGATCATATTGTGCTAGCTGCGCCTGAAGATCTAGGGCGTGCCAAGCGCATGCTTGACGGTCTTGGCCGATATGTGGAACAGGTAAAAATTGCCGCCCCTCGGCATATGCGGTTCAGTGGGCTGAAAGTGGTTATAGATTGCGCTAATGGCGCGGCTTATCGCGCCGCCCCTGATGTTCTGTTTGAAATGGGGGCTGAGGTTATTCCGATAGCGGTTAATCCTGACGGACTTAACATTAACCAGAAATGTGGTGCAGTATATCCGATGACAATGGCCGAAGCCGTGGTCGCCCATCAGGCCGATGTCGGGTTAGCCCTTGATGGTGATGCAGACCGGCTGATCATGTCAGATGAAAAAGGCCAACTGATCAATGGTGATCAATGTCTGGCCGTGATCGCAGATATGATGCATGGCAATGGCACCTTGAAAGGGCAGACAGTGGTTGGCACGCTGATGACTAATCACGGACTGGGGCGGTTTCTTGGTGATAGAGATATAGATATGTTACGGACACAGGTTGGTGACCGTTACATACTGGATGCTATGCGCCAGAAGAACCTTAATCTGGGGGGGGAGCCATCTGGCCATGTGTTGATGACAGACTATGCCACATCCGGCGATGGTCTTATGACAGGGCTGGTGATGTTGTCGGCTTTATGTATGGCCGATAAACCTGCTAGTGTTTCCTTACAAAAATTTAGGGAAACCCCGCAGATACTTGTCAATCTGAAAGCAGAACGCCGGCAGGATATTACCGACGCCATGGAAAATCATATCGTTAAAGAGGCCATTTCTTCTGCTGAGGATGCGCTAGGGGCTTCAGGCCGTGTGGTTGTGCGGCCTTCAGGGACGGAAGCCTTATTGCGGATCATGGTTGAAGCAGAGGACGCAACGGATATGCAAAAATGGGCTCAAACCCTTGAACAGGTGATGCAAGACGCGCTGAATACCGCTTCTGCATAAAACAATGTGGAAAACCGTTGCGAATAAACCCTGTCTGGGGTAGTCCATATAGCAGGGCAGGGCGTAATCAGACATAAGAAGTCCGGGCAATATTTATGGTTAAAAATAATCCTTCAATCTCTCAGCTGCTTCCCAATGGGTTGGGTGATATCTTGCCGCCTGATACAACCAAACGGCGACGTATTCTCAACGCAATTATGGATAGTTTTGCCCGTTTCGGATATGCTGATGTCAGCCCGCCTTTGGTAGAATATGAAGACACCTTATTAGCAAAAGGCCCAGGAGCGGCGCTTGCTGATAACACCTTTCGCCTGATGGACCCCGTGACGCGGCGGATGTTAGCGCTTCGGTCGGATATGACGGCACAAATTGCCCGTATCGCCAGCAGTAGACTGGCGCATCATCCCCGGCCATTACGGCTATCCTATACAGGTCAGGTGATGCGCATTAATCCTGATCCGATTAATCCCGAACGCCAGCTTGTCCAGATCGGGGCGGAACTGATCGGGGCGTCATCAATCCATCATGATGCAGAAGTAGCGGTGATGGCACTGGAAAGCCTTTATCAGGCTGGCATCGCGTCTTTATCCATTGATCTGAACGCCCCACGGCTGCTGGATATTATTCTAGGCGATGACGGAACCGAACATCGTGATAACAATGACCAGATTCTTGCGCTTCGCCATGCGGTTAGTATCAAAGACGGTAAAGCGGCTTCCATGGTTGATCACCCGCAGGGATATGTGATCAAAACATTGCTAGATATGCCTCTTAATTCCGCTTCTGATATAAAATCCAATATGGTCGGGCTAGATCAGCATATTCCTGAACCTGCCCGCAATATGCTTGCTGAACTAGCAGATTTGGCCGATTTGATTGCCCGCTCAGCCCCTTATGTGTCTTTGACCATTGACCCGCTGGAACGCCGTGGATTTGATTATCATCAGGGGATAGGATTTTCTATTCTGGCACCGGGGGTGCGGGGTGAACTTGGCCGTGGCGGGCGTTACAGCACGCAATCCCCCCATGATCAGCCAACAGAATTATCGACTGGCGTGACCCTGTATCTGGAACGCGTGCTTCAGGCAGCACCGGCAACACCGAAACAGGACAAACTCTATGTCAGGAAAGATCAAGGTCTGGATCATGTGATCTCTCTTACAAGAGACGGATATTTCATTGTGATTGGTGACGCAGACCCGGCAGATGATGCGGCATGTCAGGCGGAAGCGGCGGCGCAAGAAGCCACGCATATTTATACATCTAATGGTATCAAAACAATATGACAGGTGAATTATGACTAATGTAGTGGTTATCGGCTCACAATGGGGTGATGAAGGCAAGGGAAAGATCGTGGACTGGTTGTCTGAACGCGCTGATGTCATTGTGCGGTTTCAGGGCGGTCATAATGCCGGGCATACGCTAGTCATTGATGGCGTGGAATATAAACTCAGCCTGCTACCATCGGGGATTGTCCGGCCGGGAAAAATGTCAGTCATTGGCAATGGTGTGGTGATTGATCCCAATGCATTGATTGCAGAAATGGATAAACTGCTCGCCCAGAATGTCCGTATTTCCCCCGAAAATCTGTTAATATCATATTCTGCATCCATGATCCTGCCTGTGCATCAACGGGTTGATCAGGTGCGTGAAGCCCTAGCCGCAAAAGCCAAAATCGGAACGACAGGGCGCGGTATTGGCCCTGCTTATGAAGATAAGGTTGCCCGCCGTGGCTTGCGTCTGGCTGATATTGTCGACCCTTCTGCGATGGCAGAAAAGGTGCGGCTTCTATTGGCACACCATAATCTCTTTCTCAAAGGGGCAGGGGAAGAGCCAATGGAAGCTGAGCCGATTATCGATAGTATTCATCAATTGCGTGATCGCATCATTCCGTTTTTGGGTGAAGCATGGGCAGTGCTGGATGATGCCAGACGCGATGGCCAGCGCATTCTTTATGAAGGTGCGCAAGGCGTCATGCTTGATATTGATCATGGCACCTATCCTTTTGTCACCTCTTCTAATACGGTAGCTGGACAGGCGGCAACAGGCGCCGGGGTAGGGGTGACGACCATTGGCTATGTATTAGGCATCACAAAGGCTTATACCACTCGCGTCGGATCAGGGCCTTTCCCCACAGAAGATGATGGTGCAGATGGTACTTTACTGGGTGAACGTGGGCATGAATTTGGCACTGTCACCGGACGCAAACGGCGGTGCGGCTGGTTTGATGCGGTGATGGTAAGGCAGGCTGGAAAAATCACTGGTATTTCGGGCATGGCTCTAACCAAACTTGACGTGCTTGACGGGTTTAAAGACATTAAGATTTGCACGGGCTATAAGCTGGATGGTCAGGTCATTGACCGGTTTCCCGTAGCGACAGTAGATCAGGAACGGCTTGAACCGGTTTATGAAATCATGAGTGGATGGGAAGGAACAACACGCGGAGCCCGTTCATGGGCAGACCTGCCACCACAGGCAATAAAATATATTAAGCGGCTGGAAGAGCTAACCGGTATTCCCGTCGCCAGTGTTTCCACCAGCCCCGAGCGTAACGATACAATCCTGGTGCATGACCCTTTTGAGGGTTGATAAATAAACCAAAAAAACAAATGGATTTAAGAATTTATTAACCTTTGGCTGTTATCCCTCTGTGGTGGAGGAATAACAATGTATAATGTAAGCCGCAATAATTTTTATGATGATCCCAAAAATTCAACGGTGTTTACGCCTCCGGGGGTGAGCCAGTTTATTTTTGATATTGTTGCCGATAAAATTGACAAATCACGGCCTGTGTTTGACCCTTGTGTTGGCGAAGGGTCGTTACTACATCCTTTTGATGATGCCGGTTTTCATACCATAGGGCTTGATATCTATGATCATGGATATAAAAACACTATCCTTCATAATTTTCTCACATTTGATGCCAAACAGATGGCGGTGCCATCATTAGTCATTGCCAATCCACCCTTTAATATTGATCTGCGTACCAAAGCGATTATTTCTGAACAATACGGGGGACGGCCATTACTACCTGAAGTCTGGCTTCAGAAAACAATTTCCCTATTCGGTAAGGATATTCCCATCATTCTGTTTGCGCCTTATGGATTGCGGCTAAATCAATCCCTATGCAGCAAACGCTGGCAGAAATTTATTAATGGCGACTATCCCCGAATTTCATCTATCATTGCCCTGCCGAAAGATGTGTATCGTGATGTCCTGTTTCATAGTGAGATACTGATATTCAATATCCCTGATCTAGATGCGCATTATTTCTATCATCAGAAGCTATAATGAATTGCTGGTTGAATAGCTATCAATGTTCAATCAGCTGGTTTTCTATGGCGCGGTTACGCACAGAAAGCTGTAATTTTTCAAAAGCACGGGCTTCGATCTGGCGAATCCGTTCACGGCTGACACCAAAACGTTCGGATAATTCTTCAAGCGTCAATGGCGTATCCGATAGGCGCCGTGCTTTGATGATTTCTACCTCACGGTCATTTAATTCATCCATTGCGGCAACCAGCAATTGCCGGCGGCTGTCATATTCTTCTGCTTCAGCAAAAGTGACTTCTTGATTATCGCGGCTGTCCTCTAACCAGTCCTGCCATTCGGCACTTTCACCGTCGCTGCCAATCGTGGCATTTAACGAATGATCACCAGACCCGAGCCGGCGGTTCATATTAATGACCTCCATTTCCGGAACATCAAGACGTTCGGCAATTTCAGTCACCTGTTCGGGTGCCATATCGCCATCGTCAATGGCCTTGATTTCACCCTTGATCCGGCGCAGGTTAAAAAATAGTTTTTTCTGGGCGGCTGTTGTGCCGATTTTGACAAGCGACCATGAGCGCAGAATATATTCCTGAATACTGGCTCTAATCCACCACATCGCATAGGTCGACAGACGGAACCCTTTTTCCGGCTCAAACCGTTTCACGGCATGCATCATGCCCAGATTGCCTTCGGCAATCAATTCACCCATAGGCAGGCCATAGCCGCGATAGCCCATGGCAATCTTGGCAACAAGCCGCAAATGACTGGTTACCAGTTTGTGCGCTGCTTCCAGATTGTCATTATCTTTCCAGTCTTTTGCCAGGGTATATTCTTCTTCGGCTGAAAGCATAGGAAAGCGTTTAATCTCATCCAGATAACGCGTGAGATTACCTTCGGGGGTAAGATTTCCGATAACAGATGGTAATTGTGCTTCAGCCATGTTGTATCCTCATTATTATTATATGGATGATTATTCTTACATTTAAAGAAGGCAAAACTATGTTTTTAGCCTGCCGCGATTGGTGATGCGGTCTTCCAGCCCTTTAATGACGTCGGCCATATCAGCAGGCAGGTCAGTATCAAACGCCATCGCCGCACCAGTCACAGGATGGTCAAATCCTAAATGGCTGGCATGAAGGGCCTGCCGCGGGAAAGCCCGCAAATAGGCTAAGGTTTCACGAAGCGCATTATCTGGCATTTGCCCTGCCCGCATGGCACGGCCATAATTAGGATCACCGATAATGCCATGCCCAATATGAGCCATATGAACCCTTATCTGATGGGTTCGGCCTGTTTCGAGTTCACATTCTACAACAGAAGCCAGTGGCGGCAATATGCGTTTGACCCGCATATGAGTTACGGCATGGCGACCATTGGCATGGATAGCCATTTTCTTCCGATCTCTTGTATTTCTGCCAATAGAGGCATCAATGGTCATCTCACGGGTTTTGATAATGCCCCATACCAGTCCGGTATAACGTCTGGTCAGATCATGGGCCGCAAACATGCTGGACAGGTTTTGATGGGCTATTGCGGTTTTTGCGGCAACCATAACGCCGCTAGTATCTTTATCCAGCCGGTGAACAATCCCCGGTCTCTGTTCCCCGCCAATGCCGGTTAGACTATCGCCGCAATGGGCAATCAACGCATTCACTAACGTGCCCTGCATGGAACCCGGCGCCGGATGCACCACCATGCCAGCCGGTTTATTGATGATGATCAGGTGATTATCTTCAAACAGGATATCAAGGGGAATATCCTCTCCTTGTGGAATAGGTGAGGTGACCGCTGGTATGGTGATGACATAGGTCATTCCGGCCTGAATAGAGGCGGAGGGGTTACGGATGACGGTATCATTTGCCGTGACCATACCATCGCGAATCAGCGCCTTGATCCGCGACCGTGATAATCCGGCATAAGGGGATTTTTCTGGATTTTCATCTTGCTGGCTTAGCTTAAGGCATGATTCAGACAGCCAGCGGTCAATGCGATCTTGCGTCGCGTCCGCAGCTACGGTAAGTGTCAACCTTGTTAATGTGTCATTCATGTGAGGAAATATGCACCCTAGCGATCAAAATCACCAGCCCGAAAATCCAAATCCATCAACAGGTGATGATATGCCATATACCGAACCGGCATGGTTGAAGCCAGTAAAAACAGCGGTCAAGATTATGTCTTTGCTGATTATTATCGGTATCGGATTGCTATTTTATGGTCTTGCGACACAGATAGGTGGTGGAACAGAAACACCTGATCAGATAGCCCAGATCCGCATGCCTGATGGATTGGCATTAACCGGTTTGAGCAGTGCGGCTGACGGGGGAACGGTAATGGCTTTTCAGAATGAAAGCGGTAATATAACCATCATTAAATTATCAGCAGATCAGGAAATTTTACAGATAGTGGCAACGCTAACACCGGATCAGGTTACGGATTTTACCCTTGATTAAACAGATCAGAATAATCCGAGGATGGTTTTTTCCAATGGGAAATCCCCTAATCCTTTGACCCCGTAACCCGTGATCATGGGGAATACATAAAACCGGATAACCAGTAAAACAAAACCGGCATATAAAGACCGCAATTTTTCTGGCACTTCTCTTGGGCAGATGCGGTTTCCAGCATGGATGAGTGGCGTGCTTGCCTGAACCAGCCATCGCATCACAATAAAGCTGGAATTATCATGCAGGGCAATGCCAAGGAAAAACCGGCCAAGGCATATCCACATAAGCACCGCAAAAGCGCTATCCAGTAAAATTAATCCAACAGGCCAGCTAAACATCAATATCTCCCCGCTCATATCTATGAATAGCGCATCACCCTGACGCCGTCAAAAGAGAATAGAAGATAAGTGACACTATGGATAAGGCGGCCATTTCGTGCTAAATGAAGGGGAGTATTCATTTTCCAAAAAGCGTGAGGCGCAAACCATGTCCAACCCGCAATATGTCTATACGATGAGCCGATTGAGCAAAGCCTGGCCCGGTGGCAAGGAAGTGCTTAAAAATATCTCACTTTCCTTTTTGCCCGGGGCAAAAATCGGGGTACTTGGTATTAATGGTGCTGGTAAATCGACCTTGCTTCGCATCATGGCAGGTATTGAAACAGAATATCAGGGTGATGCATGGGCAGCAGATGGGTTAAAAGTGGGCTATCTGCCTCAGGAACCTGTGCTGGATGACAATCTTAATGTGCTTGATAATGTCATGCTTGGCATGGGGGAGAAAAAACAGCTTATCGACCGTTTCAATGAAATAAGCGCACGTTTCGGCGAAGAGATGAGCGATGATGAAATGAATGCGCTTATCGAAGAACAGGGTGAGTTACAGGAAAAAATTGATGCCGCCGATGCATGGGACCTTGAACGCAAAGCGGCGATTGCGATGGATGCCCTGCGTTTGCCGCCATCTGACTGGGGCGTGACTAATCTGTCTGGTGGGGAAAAACGCCGCGTTGCGTTATGCCAGCTATTGCTGAGTGCGCCGGATATGTTGTTGCTTGATGAACCGACAAACCATCTAGATGCAGAATCGGTGGCGTGGTTGCAACGGTTTCTGAAAGATTTTACCGGAACAGTCGTGACGATCACCCATGATCGCTATTTCCTTGATGAGGTGGCAGGCTGGATTCTGGAACTGGATCGCGGGCAGGGTATCCCATTTGAAGGGAATTATTCGAGCTGGCTGGAACAGAAACAGAAACGCCTTGAACAGGAAGGCCGCAGCGAAGAAGCCAGAATCAAAACGCTGGCACGGGAACTGGAATGGGTGCGGTCTGCCCCGAAAGCTCGTCAGGCAAAATCAAAAGCGCGTCTTACCGCCTATGAACAATTGCTGGAACAGCAACATGAAAGCGTGAGTGAGACAGCAAAAATCAGTATTCCACCCGGTCCAAGGCTGGGTAATGTTGTTCTTGAAGGCCAACATATTTCCAAAGCCTTTAGTGAAAAGCTGCTGGTTGATGATCTGAATTTCCGGCTTCCTCCCGGCGGGATTGTTGGTGTTGTTGGCCCTAATGGTGCCGGTAAAACAACCCTCTTCCGCATGATCACAGGGCAGGATAAACCCGATCAGGGCGAACTGAAAGTAGGGGAAACGGTTGTTATGGCCTATGTCGATCAATCGCGTGATGCCCTGCCCGATGATAAAACCGTATGGGAGGTTATTTCTGACGGACTTGATGAGATTACGTTAGGCAAACGTACGGTTTCGTCCCGTGCCTATGTGGGGCAGTTCAATTTCAAGGGTGGTGATCAGCAAAAGCGGGTTGGTCAACTTTCTGGTGGTGAAAGAAACCGTGTCCATCTTGCCAGAATGTTAAAATCGGGCTGTAACCTATTGCTGCTTGATGAACCGACAAATGATCTGGATGTTGATACCTTACGATCACTGGAAGACGCCCTGCTGGAATTTGGTGGTTGTGCTGTTGTCATTACCCACGACCGATGGTTTCTTGACCGGATTGCAACACATATTCTTGCCTTTGAAGGTGATAGTCATGTTGAATGGTTTGAAGGAAACTGGCAATCCTATGAAGAAGACAGGAAACGCCGGCTTGGTGCCGAGGCTGATCAGCCAACCCGTATCAAATACAAGCCGATTTCGCGCTAGTTATCCAGTCGCGCCTGTTTTAATTCGATACTGCGTTCCGCTAACAGATCAATAAGGGCATCAAGGCTGCCTTTGTTTTTTCTGATCACGGCCATGTTTTCATCCTTCTGGGTGAGAAGCATGGATACGTTTTCAAAGCTGAGATCAAAGATATATAGCTGCTGTCCGGATTTATCACTAATCCGCCAGGATACAACCGCATCGGGATATTGTCCGGTTGTGTCATGAACAATGCCATTGACAATAATCCAGTGTTCCCCTTTTTTTTCGGATGACTGGAATTGGTATTCTAATGTCCGGAAATAATCAAAATTAAATGCAGCCTGTTCAACTAGTACCGTCCGAAAGGTCTTCAGAAAGCGTTGTTTCTGGGTATCGGTTGCCTTCCGCCAGTATGGGCCAATAGTAAAACTGGCAAGGGTTTCGTATTTAAAATAGCGGTTAATGATATCATCGGTTTGGGCATATATATCTTCATCTAATCCAACATTGGCGGCTATATCCTGAATTTCAAAAATCAGGGTTTCCACCATATCCGCCGCATCCTTTGTTCTATCGGCATGGGCATGGTTTGCCATCGCAAATAGCATCACCATGATAGCCATCAGCTTCATTAAGGCATGGGTATAAATTCGCATATCAGACATCTGTTTATTCGACCGTTTCTATGAAGCTATCAAAAACATCCTCTTTATTTTCGCGGGCATCAGGTTCATCTGCCTGATCATATTGCAGATACACTGACCGTATTCTGGCGTATGAATCAAGAGATTGATATTTGATATCATTTATATATTCAAAATTATTTCCCCGAAAGGTAACGATGCGGATAGGCGTTTTGACGGCCGTGATATTTGTCGCCACCGGCGTCGTGGCGAAGTTCAGAGGATTGGTCAGGTTATCAACAACCCAGCCAGAATGGCTTCTCACAGTACCGGGGCCAATCAGAGGCAGCACAATATATGACCCGTGCCTAGCCTCATGATAGGCTAGGGTTTGATCAAAATTGGTCGAACGCGGCGTATCCACGTCATCAGTAAGATCAGAAAACCCCAGCGTTAGCCCGTTAATCAGAAACTCAAACGTGCCAAGGGCAGCATTTTCCATATCACCCTGAAGCGTCGAATTGACAGTTGTTGATGGCAGGCTTGTCCAGGTTGAAAAATTGGTAAGCATGACTTGCCCCTGATCCGGCAATTGGCGATAACCCCTGGCGGCAGGTTCAACAATGATCGTATCGACTTTCATATTGAATTTGTGAACACTTCGGTTGGTTTTCTCATAAGGGTCGCGGGATTCTGTCAATTCATCATATGGCGCAGAGGCACAGCCTGATAGCAGGAAAATCCATATGCCCAGAATGAAATTCATCATAAATAGTCGGTAATATCTATGCATGGGCATATATTATGTTAACTTGATAAAAAATCAAAGCCATAAGCCAGAAATCACCAAAAAGCCAGGATAACGGCAGAATTTTCCTTCTGTTGACCTATTCATTCTTGCGCCTTCATGGTAGGAATCGAACATGCAGAACGATCTATTTCATTCATCCAATACAACGCATCATTCGCCTTGGCTAGATGGGCTAAATCCCCCTCAGAAAAAGGCTGTCCAGCATCTGGAGGGGCCTTTGCTAGTGCTATCAGGCGCAGGCACGGGCAAGACAAGAGTACTGACAAGCAGGCTTGCCAATTTGATTGCCACAGGCCGTGCCAAGCCGTGGAATATTCTAGCTGTCACATTTACCAATAAAGCCGCGCGTGAAATGAAAGAGCGGGTTGCCACCATGATAGGCCCCATGGTGGAACAGGTGATGTTTGGCACTTTTCATGCACTTGCTGCCAGAATATTGCGGCGACATGCTGAATGTGTAGGCCTTAAACCTAATTTTACCATTCTTGATACCGATGATCAGCTACGACTGATTAAACAGGTGATGGAACTCAATGGCATTGACACCAAACGTCATCCGCCACGCATGGTACTGGCAATGATCAGTCGCTGGAAAGATAAAGGTCTGACTTTTGATAAAGTGAGTCTGGCCGATGCCAGTCATCTGATTGAAGGCAACGGCGCTGATATCTATCAGCAATATCAGCAGCGTCTTACTGATCTCAATGCATGTGATTTTGGTGATCTTCTGCTTCATAATTTAACTATTTTTAATGGATATCCCGATATTCTGGCCGATTATCATCAGCGCATCACCCATGTCATGGTAGATGAATATCAGGATACCAATGTGGCACAATATCTCTGGCTTAGCCTGTTGTCGCAAAAATCACGCAATCTGTGTTGTGTTGGTGATGATGATCAGTCCATCTATGGCTGGCGCGGGGCAGAGGTGACAAATATGCTCCGTTTTACGGAAATCTATCCAGAGGCAGAAACCATCAGACTGGAAGAAAACTATCGGTCAACCGGACATATTCTTGGGGCAGCATCAGGCTTGATTGCCCATAATGAAAGCCGGCTGGGAAAAAACCTGTTTACAGATGATGATCATGGGGAAAAGGTTCGTGTTCATGGTTTCTGGGATGGCGCAAGTGAAGCGAGGGCAGTAGCTGACCGTATCGCATCACTAGAGCGGCGTGATGAATATTCGCCTGATCAAATGGCTGTTCTTGTTCGGGCTGGATATCAGACCCGTGAATTTGAAGACGTTTTCATAAAGCTGGGCATTCCCTATCGGGTGATTGGAGCCAAATTCTATGAAAGACAGGAAATCCGCGATGCTATTGCGTATTTGCGGCTAATCATACAGCCTGCCGATGATCTGGCATTTGAACGTATTATTAACACCCCAACCCGTGGATTAGGGGCAAAAACCGTGTCTCTGGTGCGTGATGCCAGCAGAGCCCAAGGGCTTCCCATGCTGGCGATGGCCGAAAATATGCTTGCCGGAACAGAATTAAAATCCGCT
Organism: Puniceispirillales bacterium (SeqCode); assembly: GCA_049595035.1. Lineage (GTDB taxonomy): Bacteria > Pseudomonadota > Alphaproteobacteria > Puniceispirillales > UBA1172 > UBA12202. Next base: position 41,777 of record JBMYKD010000008.1, read on the forward strand.
GCCCGAAACAGCCTTGGCCAGTTTGTTAATATGGTGACCCATTGGCGTAGCCAGATGGATCAGATACCGCATACGGAACTAGCGATGCAGGTACTTGATGAATCTGGCTATACTGCCATGTGGCAGAAAGAAAAAACACCAGATGCCGAAGGCCGGCTGGAAAACCTGAAAGAACTCATCACCGCAATGGATGACTTTGACAATCTTCAGGGGTTTCTTGAACATATCTCTCTTGTTATGGATGGGGATAATGCCAATAAAGGTGGTGAAGTCATGTTGATGACACTTCACGCCGCCAAGGGACTGGAATTCGATGTTGTGTTTCTACCTTGCTGGGAAGAAGGGGCATTTCCATCACAACGGACACTGGATGAAAAAGGGGCGTCAGGTCTGGAAGAAGAACGCCGTCTGGCCTATGTCGGGATCACACGGGCGCGAAAACAGCTTCATATTTCTTATGCATCCAGCCGTAGGGTTCATGGGTTATGGCAAAGCAGTATCCCGTCACGGTTTCTGGCTGAATTGCCCGAAGAACATTTGCTAGAAGAAACAGAACAGGGAATGGCATCCGGAACAGCGCGGCCAGTGAGCTTTGATTCCATGCCAGTCCCGTCAGCCGCCGGAGGATACGGGCCGGGCTGGACACGGTTGCAGGAACGCCGTCAAGCGGGTTTTCTGCCATCAAAAGCGCCAGGTGAACATAAAGCCGGATTGACCGGAAAAAGTGACTATGTGATCGGTGACAGGGTATTTCACCTTAAATTCGGCAATGGCAATGTGATTGCTGTTGAAGGTGATAAGCTGACTATTGCTTTTGATAAAGCAGGTGAAAAAAGACTGGTTGCCAGTTTTGTTGAACGGGCAGGACAGCAATGAGCATTGGTATCTGGCAGGTTACACTAAAGCTTGATGGTGATCAGGATATCGCCAGTGAAATTCTGCAAGCAGCATCAGATGCTGATACAATCAGTTTTTTGCGGGATCATGATGATGATCCGTGGGATGTCATATGTATCTGCCAATCCAGACCTGATCAGATCAGGCTTGATCTGGCGGTGACATTATTGACAACAGATTTTGCCATGAAGCTATCGCCACCAGAAATCAGCAATGTGCCTGATATCGATTGGCTGGAAAAAAACTGGCTAGATATGAAACCACTGGATATAGGACGCTTCTGGATTTATGGAACCCATATTTCAGACCCGCTTCCGGCCGGTAAAACCGGCATTCAGCTAGATGCTGGCATGGCATTCGGGACAGGTAATCACGCAACCACCCATGGCTGTATTCTGCTCGCCGAAAAATATATATCCCCTCATGCGCCCCTGACCATAGCTGATATTGGTGCGGGTAGCGGTATCCTTGCTATGGTGGCGGCTAAAATCAATCCGTCCAGCCGCATTATCGCGGTTGATAATGATCCTGTGGCGGTTGAGGTGATGCAGCAGAATATTCTGCATAATCAGACACAGTCCCAGATTACTTGTGGCATCTCAGAAGGTTATGATTCCGCGCTGATCACTGACCATATGCCTTTTGATGTGATTATGGCGAATATTCTTCCCACGCCATTGATTGCTATGGCAAATGATGCCGCTAGGGTATTGCGGGCAGGGGGAAAGATTATCCTTTCCGGACTTAACCTGAAACATGCTGATGACGTGATATCAGCGCATCAAGCGGCAGGATTATCACATGTAGAAAACTTGCCAGTAGGCGACTGGATGTCGGTCATCATGCAAAAACCGGATACGCCCAATGATGGAGCCGGATATGACTGATCAAAGGATTGCAATTGATAGGTTGCGGCAGGCCATGGCAAGGGCAGATATAGATGCCTATCTGATCCCCCGTGGTGATGCTTTTTCAGGTGAGGAAGTTCAGCTTTGTGATGAAAGGCTGGCATGGATAAGTGGGTTCACGGGTTCGGCCGGACTAGCCATTGTTACCATGGATGAAGCCGTGTTGTTTAGTGATGGCCGATATACGATCCAGATGCAGAACCAGACCAATGAAACCTGGCAATGTAAGGTAATGCCCGGGGAAACACCATCTGGATGGATAGCGGCGCATCTGAATGGCAGGCAGGTGGGATTTGATCCCATGCTGATGACAATGGCTGATCATCAGAAGCTAAAAACAGCACTGGTAGATAAGAATATCACCCTTGTTGGTATCGCCGAAAATCTGATTGATCAGATATGGATAGATCGGCCGCACCCCCTTATCACTGCACCATGGGATGTTGATCCGTCCTATTATGGCCAGACCAGAACGGCTAAAATGAAAGCCGTCATTTCTGCCATGGCTGATGCTGGTGCTGATCAGTTATTGATCTGTGATCCCACCGAACTGGCATGGCTGCTTAATATTCGGGCGGCTGATCTTAGCCATACGCCTGTCATGCTGGCCTTTGCCATATTATCACATGATGGCAAGGTGACTCTATTCTATGATGCTGACGCCCCTCTACCGATTGATCAAAGCCAGATACGGATTGTCCCCGCCAAAGAGTTGATACCATATCTTGAGCAGTGCAAAGATTTATCTGTCTGGCTTGATCCGGCACAGACACCGATAGCACTGGCCGATGCCCTTACCCTTGGCGGGGCCAATATCATAAAAACAGGGCATCCGCTTCAGATGATGAAAGCGGTCAAGAATAGCGTGGAACAGGACGGGTTCCGATCCGCGCATTGCCGTGATGCGGTAGCCATGATCCGTTTTCTGGCATGGATAGATGCCGAAGCACCTATCCGGGTTATCACGGAAATTGAGGCTAGTGACAAGTTGCAATTTTTCCGCCAGCAGGTTGATGGTTATCTGGGGGATAGTTTCGGGGCAATCTCTGCCAGTGGTGAACACGGTGCTATTGTCCATTATCGCGCCACCAGAGAAAGCAACGCACCGCTTCAACGGAATAATCTCTATCTTATTGATTCAGGTGGCCAGTATCATGACGCCACCACTGATATCACCCGCTGCATTGTTATTGGTGCGCCTGATCAGGATATGGTGTTTTGCTATACGCATGTGCTGAAAGCGCATATCGCACTGGATAGGCAAATCTTTCCAAAAGGCACAACAGGCATTCAGCTTGATGCTATCACACGACAGCCCATGTGGAATGTCGGGCTGGATTATGCCCATGGCACAGGCCATGGCGTGGGATGCGCCTTAAGTGTTCATGAAGGCCCGGTCAGCCTTTCTCCTCGCAGTGGTAAAGCTCTGCATGAAGGTATGGTGCTATCGAATGAACCGGGATATTACCGCGATGGGTGTTTTGGCATTCGGCTTGAGAATCTGGTTATTGTTGTTGCTAAAGACAATAATATGCTTGGCTTTGAACATGTCACATGGGTGCCATTTGATCGCCGTCTGATTGATCTCACCCTGCTTTCGCCGACTGAGCGGGAATGGCTTAATCAGTATCATCAGGATATCAGGGATAAAATCATGCCAGCAATCAAGGGTCTGGGTGATGCTGGGGTGTTAGACTGGCTGATGGCACAGACGGCCCCATTATAATCGCCTGATCATGTTTTGGTCATATTGATCCAGCTATCTTCATCCAGAATAGTCACCCCTAATGCTTCGGCTTTCCGTGCCTTGCTTCCGGCATCTGCACCAATGACCACATAATCGGTTTTTGCCGATACTGATCCGGCGACCTTTGCCCCAAGCAATTCGGCTTTGGCTTTCGCTTCAGCTCGGCTCATGCTGGTAAGCGTACCAGTAAAAACAACTGTCTTTCCGGTCACCGGACTGTCTGATGCAATGGCTTCAGGCGGGATAGGGTGAACAACATCCAACAGCCGTTTTATCGCATCCTGATTATGGCTGTCAGAAAAAAACCGTACAATATCATGGGCAACACTATCACCAATCTGGTCTATGCCGGTTAATATTTGCCATGCTTCGCTCATTTGATCCTGTGCGGCCTCGGCGGTGGTGATCAGGTGATCCAATGTGCCAAAATGCCTTGCCAGCAATAAACTGGTTGCCTGTCCAATTTGGCGAATCCCCAACCCATAGATGAGTCGTTCAAGTGGAATATTCCGGCGTTGTTCAATAGCAGAAAGCAGATTTTTGACGGATAATTCCCCCCAGCCATCGCGTCCAGAAAGGGTGTCACGATACTGCCCCAGATGAAAAATATCAGCGGGCTCATTAAGCATACCATCCTGATGCAGCTCTTCGATAATGCGTGCGCCCAGTCCTTCTATATCAAACGCATCGCGGCTAACGAAATGCTTGAGCCGTTCAAGCAATTGCGCGGGGCATGATAACTGTCCGGTACAACGGCGCACGGCTTCCCCATCGGGGCGGATGGCGGGTGACCCGCATGAAGGGCATCGATCAGGAAAGACGAAAGGGGTTTCGTCACCGTTACGGGCATGCACGTCAACCGACAGCACTTGCGGGATAACATCACCAGCTCTTTGAATCTGTACCAGGTCACCGATACGGATATCCTTATCCTTGATATAATCTTCATTGTGAAGCGTAGCATTAGAAACAACAACGCCGCCGACCGTGACGGGGGTTAGGCGCGCAACAGGGGTCAATGCCCCTGTCCGACCCACCTGAATATCGATATCAGTGATATGGGTTTGTGCCTTTTCCGCCGGGAACTTATGGGCGATAGCCCAGCGGGGAGAACGGCTAACCTGACCAAGCCGGTTCTGAAAATCAAGCTGATCGACTTTATAGACAACGCCATCAATGTCATAATCCAGATCAGCCCGAATACTGCTGATATATTGATAATGCTCAAGGGCAGAAGCCATATTCGGGGTTATGGCAGAATGGGGATTAATAACAAATCCCCATGTTTTCAGCAGATTGAGATATTCATGATGACTGCTGACCGTCCATGCGCTCATTTCGCCGGCGGCATAAGCAAAAAAACGCAATGCTCTTTTGGCGGTTATGGTCGGGTCTTTCTGGCGCAGTGAGCCGGCGGCAGCATTACGCGGATTTGCAAAGATTTTGCCATTTGCCTTTTGCTGATTTTCATTAAGGGCAAAAAAATCTGCCTTTGTCATAAAAATCTCACCACGAATTTCTGCTACCGATAATGTGCAGTGGGTCAGATGTTCCGGAATATCGGAAATGGTGCGGATATTTGCTGTTACGTCTTCTCCTTCTATTCCGTCCCCACGGGTAACACCGGCAACCAGCTGGCCATTTTCATAACGCAGGGATATGGATAATCCATCAATTTTAGGTTCAACCGAATAGGCGATATCCTGTTCGGCTGGCAGATTGAGAAACCGCTTTACCCGCTGATCAAAATCCATGGCGTCATTGTCATCAAAAGCATTGGAAAGCGATAGCATCGGCATATGATGGCGGTATTTGCCAAATTGTGTTGATGGTGTTGCCCCAACGGTCAGGGATGGGCTGTTAAGCCGGATCAGATGAGGAAAAGCCGCTTCAATATCCATGTTGCGTCGCATTAACGCATCAAAGGCCGCATCGCTAATTTCCGGCGCATCATCACGGTGGTATTTCTGGTTATGATAGGTGATGGCAAGGGCAAGCCGGTCAAGTTCGTTGATGGCGTCTGTTTCTGTCAAGTCGGCAACGGCAATATGCTCGGTTTCCATCTTATCCCTCAAGCAATCTGATGGCGGCGGCGCGGGCTTCACTTGTGATGGTTTCGCCAGCTAGCATCCGGCTGACTTCATTTATGCGTTCATCCTGATCAAGAATGGCAGTGGAAGAAATAGTGCCTTGTCCGGCTACGGATTTGCTGATCTGATAATGATGATGGCCACGGGCGGCAACTTGTGGTGAATGGGTGATAACAATAGATTGCATCTGTTCGCCTAACCGTGCCAGCCGGGTGCCAACTGCATTTGCAACAGCACCGCCAACGCCTGCATCCACTTCATCAAAAATCAGCGTGACCGGCGCATTGGTATCAGCAAGCACAACCTTTAGTGCCAGCAGGAAACGCGCTAGTTCACCGCCTGATGCAATCTGATCAATCGGTGCCAGATTCATCCCCGGATTAGTGCTGGCTTCAAACCGGATAGCATCACCACCATGACGTTGATATTGTTGTTCGGGCAGGGGCGTAATTGATGTTCGGAACTCGGCCTGTTCCAGTTTTAAAGGCGGCAATTCAGCCATGATCATAGCATCCAGCCGGTTTGCCGCCGCATATCGGGATTGGCTTAATGCATCCCGCGCCTGATGATAACGTCTTTCTGCTTCTGTCATGGTTGCTGCCAGCGTGGTCAAGTCGCCGCCACTATCTTCCAGTGCGGCTAATTGCTGATGCAGCTGGTCACGTTTCTGGTGAAGCTGGTCAGCATCTATCCCATGTTTACGGGCAAGCTGGCGTAAGGCATATAGCCGGTCATCGACCAGTTCGATACGTTTCGGGTCGCCTTCCAGATTGGCCTGGGCAACAGCAAGCGCATGCTTGACTTCGCTAAGTTCGGCTTCTGTTCGCTGTAAGGCCTGATCAAGATCAGTGGTAAGATGTCCGGCAACATCAGTTATGCGGGTGATGGCGCGGCCAGCTTGTGCTATCTGGTTAATCGCCCCATCTTCACCATCTATCAGGGCTTCTGCCGTATGTAGGGATTCAGCAATGCGCGTGATATTGGATAGCAGATCACGTTCTTCCATCAAACGGCTTTCTTCATCAGCTTCCGGAGCAAGATGATCCAGTTCTGTGACGGCTTCTTTCAGCCATGCGGCGTTATCTTCGCTTTCCTTGCGGCTGGCAAGGGCGGTTTCATAAGCCTTTTTCGCCAATATCCAATTGTCCCAGTGATCGGCACAATCAGCGCAAAGATGATCATGGCTGGCAAATTGATCAAGCAATTGCCTGTGGGTAGCCTGATCCAGAAGGCCGCGGCCTTCAAATTGTCCCTGTATTTCTATCAGCAGATCACCAACCTGCCGCATGATATTTAAACTAACAGGCGTGTCATTGATCAATGCCGTGGATTTTCCATCCCGCAATCGTCTGCGCATGATAATCTCACCTTCTGCTTCAATGCCATTTTCATCTAGCATATGCCAGATGGGATGCTGTTCTTCTGGTGTAAAGATGGCGGTGACTTCGGCTGTTGGGCTTTCAGCCCCGATCAATCCAAAATTGGCACGGCTACCAAGAGCAAGCCCTAGGGCATCAAGCAGAATGGATTTACCAGCCCCGGTTTCACCCGTCAGAACCGTTAAGCCGGATTGGAATTCCAGATCAAGCGTCTTGATGAGAACGACATTACGAACAGCCAGTAAAGTCAGCATAAATCAAAACCAGGAGGTCGCCCGACCAAAAAGGGATTGCAGAACAGATGGATCATAATCCCTAGTCGGGTCTTCGATTAGCAATGCCATCCGTTCTGTCCAGATAGAGTCAGGAAAGTTATATTGTAATACAGCGGCAGAACGTTCGGCTTCGTTATCAATGCCTAATGCCAGATAGCCTTCGACCATACGATAAAGGGCTTCGGGCACCTGATTGGTTGTTTCATAAGTGGTGATCACTTTGTTAAACCGCCGGAGTGCGGCATCATAATAGCCGGATTTAAGATAGAAACGCCCAACAGCCATTTCCTTACCGGCCAGATGGCTTAGGGTCAGATCAACTTTCAATTTGGCATCTCTTGCATAACTGCTATTGGGGAACCGCCGGATTAACGCTTCAAACGCTTCTTTGGCCGATACTGTCATGCTGGCATCACGTTCCACATCAACAATCTGTTCATAATAGGACTGGCCACGCAGAAAATAGGCATAATCAATATTTGGATGGGCAGGGTTCAGTTCGATAAACCGGTTCAATGCAGCAATTGCCGCCGGATAATCATTATTTTCATATAATGCCCATGCCGCCATTAATTGTGCCTGAGCAGACCATTCGGAATAAGGATGCTGTCTTTCCACTTCATCGAAAAGCGGGGCGGCTTTTTCGACGTCGCCAGCAAGGGCAAGATCAAGGGCTTCATTATAAATATCTTCAACAGGGCGTTCGATTTGCACCAGCTCGTCATTGCCGCCAGAACATGCTGTTAACATGGCCATACCTGCCATGCAGAAAAGCGTTACCCATTTCACCAGTAGATGATGCAAACCCTGTCTCCATTCATTTTATGCTGAATATATATTATGCTGATGCTCAACGCAATCAAAGTACATTCATCACCTTTTCAGATAAAAATCCGTTCAGGCAACTTTGTCTTCGGTGTCATTGCATTCCTTGCTGGTGACAATCGCATAATTGCTATCATTGCGAAATAATGCCTTTAGCAATTCGGAATTAATGCGGTGCCCCGGCCGGGATGCTGTCATATGTCCGATAATGCCTAGCCCTGCCAGTCGGAGATCACCCAGACAATCCAGCGTTTTATGGCGGACAAATTCATCAGTGAAACGCAACGGCGTTTCATTCAGCATCTGGCCATCTTTAACAACAATGGCATTATCCAGTGAACCGCCAATGGCATAACCTGCGGCTCGCATCTGTGACACATCTTTATAAAGACAGAATGTGCGTGCGGCAGATAGCTCATTCATAAAACTATCATCATCATGAACATAAAAATATTGTGAAGCCCCGATAAAAGGATCACTAAAATCAATTTTAGTGGAAATATGCAAGACTGAGGATGGTGTCAGGGTGGAAATGGCTTCATTCAGTTCGACGGAAATAGGCTTGAGTACTTTAATGTAGCGGCGATCTTCGGACTGGTCTTTGATGCCTGCTTCGGTGATCATCTGGCAATAACGATCTGAGCTTCCATCAAATGCAGGCAGTTCGGGGCCGGAAACATCAACATAGGCATTATCAATACCAAGTCCGGCAAATGCCGCCATTAAATGTTCTATGGTTCCTATTTCGGCACCATCGCTGTTGCAGATACTGGTATTGAGTGATACATCGCTGACATTTGAAATATGGGCAGGGATTGCGGTATCAATTCCGGTTAGATCAGAGCGGTAAAATACAATGCCTGTATTAACCGGAGCAGGGCGGATGGTAATAACTACCAGACGGGCGGTGTGCAGACCAATGCCGCTTCTTGTGACAGATGTATTTACGGTTTTCTGACGGTCTAACACAGACATAATCCTTTGCTATTACACAATATTATTTTTTTTCATGTCTGTGGCAAATCACAATTGGTTACCGATTGTTGCAGATCGGTAACCAACTTATATGTGGATCATACCTTTAGATGATTAGTTAGCCTGACGACGCAGGAAGGCCGGAATTTCAAGATCGAATTCATCTTTCTGATCTTTCATATCCAGCTCAGGTGCCCTTGTGTTATTAGTTAGGCTGATCTGATCATGTTGATCAGATAGCTCATCAGTTTTGGTATTTAACTCTTTCTGATCAGCCTGTTCAGACGGGCTGGTTGCAACAGCATGAGTATCTGTTTCATCACCTGAACGGAACATGGGTTCAGCCTTTGGCAGGGTGAACGGTTCCACATCGGATATAACAGGTGACTCTGCTTTCTTTTCCTGTTGCTGATGGGATGAAAACAGGCGTGTGATATGCCGCATCAGGCCAGTGGCTTCTTTTGTTTCTGACAGCTCTTCCGTGGCAATATCGACTGTTCTGCCTAGTGTGAAAGGAACTTCATCATCGGCCCCTTCACTGGACGCACTTGCCAGAGGTGCCAGTTCTGCTTCTGCTTCTGTTTCTGTTTCACTGGGCTTTGGCTCTTCATCAACAAAATCCATAATGCTCAGCTGATGGTCACCTGTTCCGGTATCATTGCCGATATCGGATGCTGCTTCTGCTACTGCTTCTGGTATTTCTATTGCTTCTGGGGCGGGTTCTGTTATGGCTTCAGGAGTCATATCCATGGCATGGCTATCTGCCAGATGTGATGCCTGCGCTTTGGCCAGAATGGATGGAACAGTCTGTTCTGCTTCAGCCGGAAAAACAGACGTGGTTTCCGGAATGATTTTTTCAATCACGCCTTCGTTGCGCTTTGTGGCATAAAAAGGCTGTTGGCTATCCTGATGGGTTATGCGGGATGCACTTGCTACGGCACTTGTCTGCTGGAATGATGGCGGACGTGCGCTCTGGCTTTCGGCTTCCATGCCGGTCGCTACAACCGATACCCGCATCACGCCTTCCATTTTCGGATCAACAATCGCCCCAAAGATGATGATAGCATCATTATCAACTTCCTTGCGGATATGATTGGCCGCTTCATCTGCTTCAAACAATGTCATATCAGACCCGCCTGTGATATTGATCAGCAAAGCCTGTGCGCCTTTCAGGGTTGTTTCGTCCAGTAGCGGGTTGTGAATGGCTGCCTCAGCAGCATTCGTGGCGCGGCCTTCGCCTGATGCTTCGCCTGTGCCCATCATGGCTTTGCCCATTTCCGTCATTACTGAACGGATATCGGCAAAATCCAGATTAATCATGCCCGGCTTGATCATCAGATCAGTCACACCGGATACGCCCTGATGCAGCACATTATCAGCCATGGCAAAAGCATCGGTAAATGTTGTGCGTTCATTGGCCAGCCGGAACAGATTCTGATTAGGGATAACAATCAGCGTATCAACATAAGCCTGTAATTCTTCAATGCCCTGATTGGCCAGCCGCATTCTTGGTGTGCCTTCAAACTCGAATGGTTTTGTAACAACTCCAACGGTAAGGATACCCTGCTCCCTTGCGGCGCGGGCAATAACCGGTGCAGCACCAGTTCCTGTGCCACCACCCATGCCGGCTGTAATGAACACCATGTGACTATCAGCCAGTTCTGCCATAATCTCATCAAGGCTTTCTTCGGCGGCCAGACGGCCAATTTCCGGCTTTGATCCAGCCCCCAGGCCTTCTGTATGAAGCCGGCCAAGTTGCATCTTGCGTGAAGCCAGCGACGCTGCCAGTGCCTGTCCATCTGTATTGGCGACAAGAAACTCAACCCCTTCCAGATTGGCTTCAATCATATTATTGACGGCATTTCCGCCAGCCCCACCAACACCGATCACGGTGATTTTAGGGCGTAATTCCTCAGTCGCGCTGGGGATTGATATATTAAGAGTCATGGTATGATCTCCTTTTGAGGTTATTGTGCCCTGCATCCATGACATGCTGGCAACAGATTTGGTCAGGGTGATACGCCTGCAACACGCATCTGCCGTATTCGGATGACGGATATGTCATGGTCTGACGATGGAAAGAGTGATATCTCATCGGCTTCCGGCATCCCAAATGTAATACTTGAACCAGTTTCCGATCTGGCTGAAACGTCCGGTGCGACCGGATGTCAGCGTATCATCAAGTGATAGTTCAAGCTGTTGTCTGATATAGCTATAATGAATTAACCCAACGGGTGAGGCGAAAGCAGAATTGGCTGTCGCATCAGTGAGCCCGAGGACGCCTGCTGGTCGTCCACATCTGACTGAACGGCCAATCATGGTGGAAACAAACTCCCGCATGCCAGGCAATTGCGCGGCACCACCTGTTAGAATGACCCGTTGATTGGCCGCGGCGGAATAGCCTGCTTTTTCCAATCGCATCAGTAATATTTCCAGAATTTCTTCCACCCTTGCGCGGATAATTTCCCCTAATACGCCCAGTTCTACCGATAGCGGCATATTGGTTTCCTGACCAAGCATGGGCAGAGTTAGCATTTCATCGCTATCGCCGGGTGCAGCCAGCACACTGCCTTTCAGGGTTTTGATCCGCTCTGCTTCTTCAACAGGAATGGAAAGCCCGCGGGCAATATCATTGGTAATGTTGGCGCCGCCAAGGGGAATGCTGTCAATAAAACGAAGTTCGCCATCAGTAAAATAGGCAATGCTGGTCACACCGCCGCCAATTTCAATGACGGTCGCCCCTAGATCACGTTCATCTTCCAGTAACGAAGATAAGCCTGCGGCATAGATATTCGCGGCATAATGTTCGACGGCAAGATGGTTACGTTCAACCGCCATCTGTATATTGCGAAGCGCGGTTGAAGACGCATAGACCGAACACATTTTGACCCCGAGTGTCTGGCCAAACATGCCTTGCGGGTTTCTGATGCCAGTGATGCCATCAAGGGAAAATTCAATAGGCAGGCGGTGCAGATTCGACTGGCCTTCAGGTTCCGGCTGGTTAAAATCCTGATGAAGAAGCCGGCGGATATCCCGTTCCAGCACCTCTCCACTTGCTACATCTACCTGATGGGTTCTGATCTGTGAGGTTTGTCCTGCGCCGGATAAGCCAACAACGACATGTTCGATAGAAATGCCCGCCATTCTTTCCGCTGCTTCCACGGCTTTGCCAACAGCCAGACTGAGCGCAGCAATATCTACCACTTCACCCCGTTTGATCCCGGCAGAAGCATGTTGTCCAATCCCCCGGATGGTGGGCTGGGCATTGCCATCACTATGGGCAATCATGCATACAACCTTACTGGTGCCGATATCCAGAACACCGATGGTTCCATGTCTTGTTTTGCTTTGCCCAAGCAAGCCTGATATGCGTGGCATGACATTCATGTCTGACTTCCCTTTTCTTTCACTGGCTGATCAGGTTTGATAATGATCTGTCCGGGTATTCTGAGATCAATATCAACGGTGTTTCGTTTGGTGAGTTTGTGTTGGCGATCCAGCTTTGCCAGCTGGTTCCATGCATCTATCGGGTTCTGTTCTGGAAGCATGATGCGAATATTATTTCCAAGAAATACATCCCAGCGGCGTTCTGACCGATAGGCCAGCGACCAGACTTCGTTATAAAGATCAGCTTCGCTTTCCAGTATGGCAATAATCTCACCAGCACGGGTTTGGGCATTCTTGCCGCTAATAACAGGCAGGTGCCGGAAATCTTCAACCTTGATGCCTTTAATAATCTCACCAGATTTATCAATGACCTGATGGCCGGCGGCTGTCTGATAAATGGCAATTGGGCGTCTTTCCGTCAGATAGACCACCAGATCAGACGGAAAATGTCTTTCCACCCTTGCCTGACTAACCCAGCCCAGTTGTTCAATATCATCCTTGATCTGACCCAGATTCATGCCAAGCATCGGATCGCCGCGTTTTAATCCAATCGCGCCCAGAATATCCCTCTGGTCGGTATTGATGCGGCCGAATACCGTTATGCCTTCCAGCTTGATGCCAGCATCTGCACTGATCGTGATAAAACGGTCAGCAATGCTGTCGCGCCACCACCAGAACGCGCTAGCCGATAGCATAATCCCGATACAGCATATGCCGGCCAGCATCCGGAACCGGAACCGCCGTGGCTGTTTTGCCTGTTTATCGGAAAAATTCTCTTTATAAAGCGCTAGTCGCATTGCGCCGCCTCCAGTAATGATGACACCAGCGCACTCATACTGATGCCTTTATATTCGGCCTGTTCAGGTACCAATGATGTGCTGGTCATGCCAGGTTGCGTGTTAAGTTCCAGCATCACCAACTCCTCTGTTGCGTCATCAAATCGAAAATCTGAACGGGAAACACCGCGGCACCCTAGCTGATCATGGGCGGTTGCTGCCCATGTCATGGCTCTGGCAAAAATATCGCTGTCAATAGCAGCCGGAACCATATGGGTAGACCCACCATCGGCATATTTTGCTTCATAATCGTAAAACCGGTTATTCTGGATAATCTCGGTTACCGTCAATGGTTCACCATGCAGAACAGATACTGTTAATTCACGTCCCGGAATAAAGCGTTCAGCCATCAGGCTGGTGCCTTCAGGCCAGAGATTTTGTTGGGGAAGGTCATCACCATCATGCCAGATATGAACCCCTACACTGCTACCGGTATTGCGTGGCTTGATCACCATGGCTTGTGGGGATGTATTCTGATCCGGAGTGATAACACCATCATTGATCCGAAAGGGGATATCTTCTGGGAAAGTTATCCCGCTTTGTGCCAGAACAGTTTTTGTTATGGGTTTATCCATCGCCACCGCCGACGCAAGAACGCCACTATGGGTATAGGGAATTCCCATCAGATTAAGCATGCCCTGCATATTGCCATCTTCACCCAGTTGCCCGTGAAGCGCGTTAAAAGCCCGCACGGGGTTTAATTCTTGCAGACGGCTGGCAATATCATGTTCGACTTCAACTAATTCACAATTCCAGCCAGCGTCCTGCGCCGCCGTAACACATGCTCTGGCGGTATTCCGCGATACGTCGGCTTCATCTGTCCAGCCGCCCATCAGGAAAACGGTAAGCCCAGACCTATCAGTCATGCTGGCCTCCATCTTTCTGGCTGGTGCCGGGTATACCAATGCGGCGAATTTCCCAGCGCAAATCCACACCGCTTGTGGTTTTGACACGTTCTTTTACCATCTCGCCCAGTGTTTCTATTTCACTAGCGGAGGCGTTATTGGCATTGATCATGAAATTGCAATGCTTGTCGGATATCATGGCGCCACCATAAGAAAGCCCGCGGCATCCGGCCTGATCAATCAGCTGCCATGATTTATGCCCGTCCGGATTGGCAAAGGTACTGCCGCCGGTACGAACACCCTGCGGCTGGCTATCCGAACGGGTGGCGATAATATCTTTCATAGTGGCACGAATAGCATCAGTATCACCCGCTTCCCCTGTCAGGGTTGCTTCGGTGAAAATCCAGTCTTCCGGTGTGTCGGTATGCCGATATCGCATACCCATATCCTGCGGGGTCATCTGATGGATATTCCCTTTGCGATCAATAGCGGTGGCGGTTTTGACAACATCACGGAACTCTTTACCAAAAGCACCGGCATTCATCCGTAAGCCGCCACCAATAGTGCCGGGAATTCCAACCAGAAACTCTAATCCGGCAATGCCGTGTCTGGCCGCCAGCCTTGCGACTTCTGCATCATGAAAGCCGCTTCCTACGGTCAAGGTTTTATCCTGAATATGTTCATGTCTGATGGATTTGGTGGAAACGACAACACCAGCCATACCGCCATCACGGACCAGCAGATTTGATCCTGCCCCAATCGTGTAAACGGGAATACTGGCATCTGTATTCCGGCAGAAATGGATCAGATCATCTGCATCCGCTGGTGTGAATAATACCTCAGCCGGGCCCCCGACACCAAACCATGTGTAGTCGGAAAGCATAGCAGCTTCTTTATAGTGGCCACGCACCTCAGGCAGTTGGTTGATAAGCGTGGTCATGCTATCACCTCATCACCTGTTATGGCGCTGATCTGTTCTGGTAATGCGGTTGCCCAGTTTGTAATCGTGCCAGCCCCAAGGCACATGACCACATCCCCCGGCCTTGCCTTGGCCATAACAAGTTGTGCCAGATCATCAGGTTGTTCCAATGCTTCTACCGACGGATGCCCATGCGCGCGCAGATTATTGACAAAATCATCACGGCCATATCCTTCTATCGGGGTTTCGCCGGCGGCATAGATATCGCTGATAATCACATGATCAGCATCATTGAAACAGGCACAGAACTCATCAAACAGATCACGCATCCGTGTGTAACGGTGAGGCTGGAAAACAGCAATGATCTGATGTTTTGGCTTAAGCATCCGGGCGGCGGAAAGCGCGGCTGTAATTTCAACAGGGTGGTGGCCGTAATCATCAATGATGGTGATATCAGACACGCATCCTTTTTTGTCAAACCGCCGTCCTACGCCTTTGAACTGGCTAACAGCATGAATAATCTTATCAGTGGCTATCCCCATTTCCAGACAGACGCTGATGGCGGCAAGTGTGTTCAGCACATTATGATCACCCAGCATGGGCAGGCGAAAGCCTTCGATGATGCCATGCTGGTTAATGCGTTTGCTGACCATGGCATCAAACACCATATTGCCATTATCGGGACGTAAATTAATGCCTCTTATATCGGCACTGGCTGAAAATCCGTATGAAATGATCCGACGTTCCGGAATATCGGCAATCATGCGCTGGACAATGGGATGATCAATGCACAAACTGGCAAAACCGTAAAACGGAATAGATGCTACAAAATCCCTGAATGCCTGTTTAAGATTGTCAAAACTGCCATGATGATCCAGATGTTCGGGGTCGATATTGGTGACAACGGCTACCGTCGGGTTCAGTCTGGAAAAAGACCCATCGCTTTCATCTGCTTCGACCACCATCCATTCGCTTTTGCCCAATTTGGCATTACTACCCCATCCGGTGATAATGCCGCCATTGATGACAGTTGGGTCAATGCCGCCCATATCCAGCAGCGATGCCACCAGTGATGTGGTGGTAGTCTTTCCATGGGTGCCGGCAATAGCAACAGACCATTTCAGCCGCATTAATTCGCCCAGCATTTCCGCCCGATGCACAACTGGCAGAAAATGTTTTCTGGCCGCTATCATTTCGGGGTTATCTGGTTTGATGGCGGTGGAAACAACGACAATCGCAGCACCGGAAACATTGTCTTCATGCTGGCCGATGGTGATGGCAATCCCCTTGGCAATCAGCCTTTTTACATTGGCGTTGCTGGACATATCACTGCCGCTTACCTGATACCCCATATCATGAAGAATCTCGGCAATGCCACTCATCCCGATGCCGCCAATACCGGTGAAGTGTATCCTACCAATGCTGAGGGGAAGCTGGCTCATGTCGTGTGTTCCCTCCGGGTAAGGCTGATGATATGTTCAGCCAGATCTTTTGCCGCATCTGGTTTTGCCAGTTGCATGATATTGGTAGCGGCGACAGTTAGGCGGGCAGGGTCAGCAATCAGGGCGGCAATTTTGCCTGCCAGCGAACCTGCACTCATTTCTGATTCCGGGGTAAGCCAGCCGCCGCCAATGTCATGGACGACCTGTGCATTTGCTGTCTGGTGATTATCCATGGCGTGGGGATATGGTACCAAAAGGGCAGGGCGACCCGCGGCCGCCAGTTCTGCCACCGATGATGCGCCAGCCCGACAGATCACCAGATGTGCCTGTTTCATTTCAGCGCTTATATCATGGATGAATGAGGTAAGCTCAGCATTGATGCCGCTGTTTTTATATCGCGCTCTGACTTCGTCCATCTGTTCTGCTCTGACCTGATGCACCAGTTTCAGACGTGTTTTTAAATCATCAGGCAGGCGGCTAATGGCTTCGGGCACGGTTTCACCAAATACCTTTGCCCCCAGACTGCCACCGGCAATAAGAATGCGAATAGGTTTGTTATCTTCTGGTGGGGTATAGCCATCCTCGCCAATGTGATGAAACGCGGCACGGACAGGGGTTCCGGTAATAACGACCGGGGTTTTATTAGCAGGCTCAATACCTTTCGTATCTGGCCATGATGTGGCTAGCAACCTGACACGTCTGGCCAGAAAACGGTTAGCTCTTCCCATTGAAGCGTTCTGTTCATGAAGCATCACCGGCAGGCCAAGCCCATAAGCGGCCATGACAGGCGGTACAGCCGGATAACCACCAAAGCCGATAACCGCTTTTGGCCGGCGGAACAGAATGGATCCAACAGATGAAAGCAATCCCATGCCAAGGCGGAACAGTCGCCATAACCGCAGATGAAGACGTGAAGCAAAGGGCGATGCCGCCGAAATGGTGATAGTTTTCAACCCTTGCGGTATCATATGCCGACCACGTTTGTCGGTAACAAATACAGGCGTCCATCCCTGATCAATTAAATACTCACCGACGGCTAGGGCTGGAAAAATATGACCGCCTGTTCCACCTGCTGCTAGCATGATTACCGGTTTAGCCATAGGCTTCTCCATGCTTGGTCTGGGTGGTCGTTTCCGTTTGGGGTGGCGCGTCCCGATATTGACGATGTCTGGTTAGCGCAATCAATAATCCGATAGTCAAACCGGATGTCATCAAGGATGATCCACCATAACTGATGAAAGGCAGGGTCATGCCTTTTGTCGGAATCAGCTGGACAGATGACGCCATATGGATAGCCGCCTGTAATCCGAATTGCAGGGTCAGGCCAGCAATGGCTAATGTCCGGAACAGACTATTTGATGTCTGGGCATGGGCAAAGCCACGTTGCACCACGATAATATAACAGATGATCAGGGCAATGCAGATCAAAACGCCATATTCTTCGGCGGTGACCGCAAAGATGAAATCCGCATGTGCATCTGGTAAATATTTTTTAATCACCCCTTCGGATGCGCCAACACCCAATAGCCCGCCATGAGAAAAGCTTTCCATGGCGATATCGGCCTGATCATTTGTGCCATTGAGAAATTTGTTCACCCTGATCGTGACATGCGGCATAAAAATATAGGCCAGATAACCTGCAATTGGTGCCAGTGCAGCCAGACCAATAACCTGTCCGATAGGCATTCCTGCCAGAAAAATCAGCATGGCCCATGTCATCACAAAAAGAATGGTCATGCCAATATCAGGCTGTAAGACAAGCAACAAAACCATCAGTCCAAGCAGACCAATAGATATGATCCAGCCGGGGAAATTCTGCTCTTCCCGCCACATGCTCAAAAGCCAGGCAGAGGTGATGGCAAAACACGGCTTGGCAAACTCGGATGGCTGTATCTTAAAAGCACCTAATGAAATCCAGCGGGTAGCACCCTTGACTTCATCCCCGATCATCAATGTCATGCCGATCATGATCATGGTGGCTATCAGGCCTAATATGCCAACGACTCTGATCATGCCTTCGTTAAGCATAGCCATGCTGACCATCAGAATAAGGCAAAGCACCAGAAATACGGCATGTCTGATCACAAAATGCCACTCATTATATCCAATTTTTAGAGCAATGGTCGGACTTGCCGCCATCACCATGAACAAACCGGCGACACATAAAAGCAATGCCAGTGATAAAATCGTTCTATCGATAGTCCACCACCAGATGCTGACAAAACTCCGATCTGTCCGATTAAACATGGGCATGCTCCATCGGGTGTGTTTCAGCCAGAATATGATTGACGGCGGCGCGGAAACAATCGCCTCTATGTTCAAAGTTTTTAAACTGATCAAAGCTGGCGGCCGCAGGGGAAAGCAATACAGTAGCGCCATCTATCTGATCATGATGGGCTTTTGCATAAGCTGATTGCGTCGCCTGTTCAATGGTGTGACAGGCATTAACGGGGATATATGGCGTCAGAATATCCACGCAATCAGCGGGTTCTGCCCCGATCACGAAAGCATGGCGAACATGATCAAGGGCGTTTATGGTATCACCCAGGCCATCTTCTTTCATCTGTCCGCCAACAATCCAGTATATAGCCGGATAACTGGTTAGGGCTTTCGCCGCGGCAATACCATTGGTCGCTTTGCTGTCATTGACAAATTGAATGCCATCACGCTGACCCAGCCATTCCATCCGGTGGGCAAGGCCTTTAAATCCGGAAAGCGTTTCTTCCCATGATGATACCGAAATATCCAGCCGGTCACAGATCAGCATGGCGGCGGCAATATTCATCAGGTTATGTCCACCTTTCAACGCTGGCGGCAGGTTGATATTCGGTTGTTTGGCTGATACCACATCCGGATCAATGCTAATGGCAATATGGCTAAATGTTGCGGCAATGTCCTGACAGGCATTATCTGTTCCTACAATCAACCCACCTGTTCCGGTGACAGCATGGGCAATCTGTTCTTTTGCGGCGCGGTATCCATCCCATCCCCCGTGCCTGTCCAGATGGTCAGGGGTAATATTGAGAATGGCGGCCGCATCTAGCCGAAGCGAAGGCGTAATCTCCAACTGATAGGATGATAGCTCAAGCACGATGATGCCATCAGCCCCCGGATCATTCAGTGCCATAACGGGTGTGCCAATATTGCCGCCGGTTATAGTGGGTATGCCGCATTGATTAATAATATGGGCAACCAGCGCCGTCGTAGTGGATTTACCATTGGTGCCGGTAATCCCGATGACCCGTGCCGCAATATCCGCGTTCATGAATAACTCGATATCACTGATGATGGGAATCTGTCTTGCCTGTGCCTGTTCTGCCGCCGGATGCGGGGCAGGGTAGCGTGTTGGAATCCCGGGGCTCATCACCAGCGCATCTATATCATCCCATGGCCATTGATCAGGGGCGGCAATAATCGCCTCTTGCGGGGTATGATCTGGTATCATCTGATCATCATGGACATAACAGATAGCCCCTGCCATCAGCAACGCATCACAGGCACTGATGCCGGAACGGCCAAGCCCCAGAATGGCAACAGTTTTTCCTGACATATGATGCGGAATGATCATGCTCTATCTCAGTTTTAGTGTTGCAAGGCCAATCAGGGCAAGAATGATGGAAATGATCCAGAAACGGATGACGATGGTTGGTTCCGCCCAGCCCTTTTTTTCAAAGTGGTGATGCAGGGGAGCCATGGCAAAAACACGCTTGCCGGTCAGTTTAAACGATACCACCTGAACAATAACGGAAACGGTTTCCAGAACAAAAAGTCCACCGATAATAGCAAGAACAAGCTCATGGCGGGTGGCAACAGACATGGCGCCCAGACAACCGCCTAACGACAGTGAACCTGTATCTCCCATGAAAACGCTGGCAGGCGGCGCATTATACCATAAGAAACCAAGCCCGGCACCGATCAGCGCACCGCACATGACCGTTAGCTCACCGGTTCCGGGAACATAATGCAATTGCAGATAATCCGAATATACCGCATTACCAACCAGATAGGAAATCAGGGCAAAGGATAACGCACAGATGATCACAGGGCCGATAGCCAGCCCGTCAAGCCCATCTGTCAGATTAACAGCGTTGGATGCCGCCACCATGACAAAGATGGCAAATGGCACATAAAGCATGCCAAGCGGTAAAAGCACATCCTTAAATGATGGAATGGCAAGCGAATAGCGTAAGGAAAGGGGCGTAACTTCAACCAGATATAATGTTGCCAGAAAGGCAATTCCGACCTGTGCAATGAGTTTGACACGTCCGGGGATTCCTTTGGAATTGCGCCGCTTGATTTTCAGATAGTCATCAGAAAACCCGATCAGGCCGTAACCAATAGACACAAACAGAACAGGCCACAGATATATGCTGGCCATCGGTATCCATAATAGTGACGATACCCCGAACGCCACAAGGATCAGCAACCCCCCCATGGTAGGCGTGCCTTTTTTGGTGACGATATGGCTTTCCGGGCCATCATCACGGATAGGCTGCCCTTCGCCTTGCAGCGATTTAAGCCAGTTGATCATCATGCCGCCAAACAGGAAGGAAATGATCAAGGCTGTCATAATTGCCCCGCCTGTCCGGAAAGTGATATAGCGGAAAATGTTAAACAGCTGAAATTGGTCAGCAAGGGGAACCAGCAGATCAGGCAGCATGGCTATCTCCATTTGATGCTGAAGAAGATGATTTGAGGGTATTTACAAGTTTGGTCAGGCCAACGCCATGTGATCCCTTAACCAGAACAGCATCATTATGTTCCAGCACTGACCCCATCAATCTGATGGCGGCATCTACATCCTTGACATGTATGGCGGTAACACCGGGGCTTGAAATGGCATGGTTTAAATGTTCCATCAATGGGCCAACAGTGATCAGGATGGATATCCCTGATGATTCTACCATATGGGCAAGCGCGGCATGTTTTTCGGCGGCAGTATGACCTAATTCGCGCATATCACCCAGAATAGCTATCCGGCGGCCGGTGACGCGGTCACTACCAAAATTTTCAATTGCCGATGCCATGGATAACGGGCTGGCGTTATAACTGTCATCAATCAGCGTTAATCCGATGGAGGCATCCTTGTTTCGCCAGATCAGTTGACTGCGTTCACCGCGCCCGGGTAAATCCCGTGCTGATGCTAAGGCGGATAAAGCAGGGTCAAGCGGCAAACCAAGCACATCAACAATGCCTAACGCAATCAGGCCGGCACCTGCCCAGTGTGATGCCATCATGCCAAGGGAAAAGCTAATAGGCTCCCCCCGGATATTGGCGTTAATCTTAATGCCATCTGCATGCCGCGTGACTTTGATGAGCTGATATTCTGCCTCATCAGATAACCCGAAACGCAGCACTTTTCTGGCGCCGGCATCATAGGCTTTCTGATGCAGTGGCGGCGTGAAATGATCACTGGTATTGATCATGGCTATACCATGGCTATCAGGATGCGCTAATCCGTCAAAGATTTCCGCCTTTGCCATGGCTATGTCATTGAGATGTTCAAAATGACCAATATGACTATCGGAAATAGTGGTAATAACAGCAATATCAGGGGCAACCAGCTGGCTAAGTGGTGATAATTCACCAGCATGGTTCATACCAAGTTCAAAGACACCAAAATCACATGAAGCCGGCATTCTGGCCAGACTTAATGGTGCGCCTATATGATTGTTCAGATTGCCTTCGGAAAAATGTGTTGCCCCGTAACTGGCCAGCACTTTTGCTACCAGCATCCGGGTTCCGGTTTTGCCGACACTGCCGGTAATGGCAATGCGCCGGCCTTGGTGACGTTGGCGGGCGGCAAAAGCCAACATTTCACATGCTGTCATGGTATTATCTACCGTGATGGTGTTAATGTCTGTTTCGACCGGACGCGATATTAACGCGGCAACGGCTCCCTTTTGTTTTGCTTCCTCGATATGGTCGTGACCATCATGGCGGTCGCCTTTCAGGGCTATAAACAGATCCCCTGATGACACGTGACGGCTGTCAATGCTGATACCATCAGCTGACCATGTGGTATCACCATCCGTCTTACCATTTACAGCAGAGATAATGTCAGCCGCTGTCCAGATCATGCTGTTTCTCCTGAGGCCTGACTCCGCAGAAAAGCGCGAACAACACCTTCATCACTGAACGGTAAAGTTTCATCGCCAATAAGCTGTTGATTTTCATGACCCTTTCCAGCGATAAGCAGAATGTCACCATCTTTCAGCCGGGAAATGCCATGGGCAATGGCCTTGGCGCGATCAGCAACATTTTCAGCATCTGGGCAGCCAGCCATCACATCGGCTCTGATAGCATCAGGGTCTTCGTTGCGTGGATTATCATCAGTGACAATAATATGATCTGCCCATGCGGCTGCGCTTTTTCCCATATCGACCCGTTTGCCTTTATCTCTGTTACCGCCACAACCAAAAATGACACTCAACTTGCCCGTCGTAACCTGCCGGAGTGTTTTGAGAACGGTATCCAGTGCATCTGGTGTATGGGCATAATCAACCACGACTCTGGCCGTATTATGCGGCAGAAAAATGCTGTGCATGCGGCCATTTGCGGGCATCAGATAGGGCAGGGATAATAAGGCATGGGTCGCCGATAATCCTGACGCATGTGCCATAGCGGCCGCAAGAACCGCATTCTCACCCTGAAATTCACCCAAAAGGGCAAGAGGAACCTTAAAGGTCTGATCTTTATGTTTAATACATACCAGCTGTCCCCATGGCAGATTTTGATTTTCCGCAATATGGAAATCGGCTTCTTCATGGCGGCCAACGGTAATGATGCGTATCTGGCGCGACGAAATCGCTTCAACAATAGCTTTACCGTAATCGTTATCAATATTGATAACGGCCGTGCCGCCATCATCCAGCTCGTCGGTGAAAAGACGCAATTTAGCGGCAAAATAGGCTTCTATGGTTTTGTGGTGGTCCAGATGATCGCGGGTCAGATTGGTAAAACCGGCCACGGCGATAGGCAGCTGGCTCAACCGGTGCTGTTCAATGCCATGGCTTGATGCTTCCAGCACCACATGAGAGATATTATTATCACTTAGCTGTTCAATGGCTTTATGCAGGGTTAGGGCATCAGGCGTGGTTAGGGGCATTGGTAATTCCATATGACCTGACCGAACACCCAATGTGCCGATGCTTCCGGCCTGCCACCCCATACGAAGCCAGATTTGGCGTAAAAACTCAGCCACGGAAGTTTTGCCATTGGTGCCGGTTACTGCGGCTAGCAGATTGGGTTTTTTGCGGTGCAGCCGGTTAGCAATGCTGGCAAGCGTGATGCGGCTATCATTGACTTTTACCATGGGAACAGATGGCGTGGTGATATCCTGATCAGTGATAATGGCCACTGCGCCATTTCTAATCGCATCATTGATGAATTGGTTGCCATCGTCGGATGTGCCTTTAATGGCAACAAAGACATATCCTTCCTTTATCTGGCGTGAATCACAACTCACGCCATGGATAGCGGGATTATCTGTCACCAGATGCGCATGATCTAGCAGGTCAGAAAGATGCATGTTCTGTCCCTTCTTGTTCAAGTTCGGGTAAATCAAGCATCAAACTCTGGCGGATTTTGGGCGCATTTTCGTCAATAGGGTGAACACCAAGCATAGGGGCTATGCGATGGATGATGCGGCCTGCAACCGGTGCGGCAACCCAGCCTGCGGTAGCATAATTGTAACTATGCTTCTGGCCTTTCGGCTCATCAATCATGGTGAAAACGACATATTTCGGATCATGCGCGGGAAAGACGCTGACAAAACTGGTGATATTGGCTTTGCGATCATAACCATTACCGCTAATTTTTTCGGAAGTGCCGGTTTTTCCGGCAACAATATAACCCTTGATATCGGCTTTATTGGCCGTCCCACGGGGATGGCTGACGACGCGCCGCATCATGGCGCGGATTTTTGCCGTTGTTTGTGGGGAAAATATCTGAACATTAATGTCTGCTGGTTCGGTTTGTTTGATTAATGTCGGGGTGACAAGCATGCCGGAACCGGCTGTTGTGGCAATTGCACTCGTCAGATGGACAGGGGTGACAGAAATGCCATGCCCGAACGAAATGGTCATAACTTCTGCGCGTCCCCAGCGGGAAGGCAGCAATGGTTCACCTAGTTCGGGAATTTGAATGCCAGTTTTTTCAAAGAAACCCAGCTGTTCAAGATAATGCTTCTGGATATCTGCCCCCATTTCATCCGCGATACGGGCAGACCCTTTATTTGATGAAACAATCAACACTTCGGATACGTTGAGGTTGGTTTTTTCCGGATGGTAATCACCAATTATGTGCCGACCAACGCGCAAGGTGGATACCACATCAATCATATCCGTTTCCTTGAAAACACCGCTTTCCAGTGCCATGGCGGTATTGATCACCTTGAATGTTGAACCCAGTTCATAAAGCCCCTTTGTCGCCCGGTTAAATTCATGATCATCAGGGATATATCCAATATGATTGGCATCATAATCAGGCAGGGATACCATGGCGATGATTTCACCAGTTTCAATATCCTGAATAATGCCAGCCCCGCCGATAGCTTCAAATAGATCAATCTGGCTGTTGATTTCTTCTCGCAGAATAGCCTGAATGTTCAGGTCGATAGATAAGGTCAGATTTTCGCCTGATGCTAGCAAGGCATTCTGATGATATTCAATTCCGGCAATCCCTTTACCATCCTTGTTCACGCCGCCAAGCAGGTGCGCGGCGGCAATGGCATTCGGATAGGCGCGGGTTAATTTGCGGCGACCATGTATGCCTGCCACACCCAGACGCAATACATCGGCATATTTTTTTGGTGATAGCCGCCATGCCAATTGGGCATAGCGGGTTTTACGGGTCAGGCGGGTATAAATGGTCTCTTCGCTCATATCGGTTAAAACCGTGGCTAGTTTGATAGCGGCTTCGCGTGGATCAAGGATTTCATTTGGATCAGCGTAAAGTTCAAACACTGGCACGGTGGTTGCCATTACCTCACCGTTTCGGTCGAGGATATCACCGCGAATAGTCTGTTTGGTGGTCGGGGTATAGGCTTGCGCTTCATTATTCAAATCAAAGGCCAGCCAGCCAACACGCAACCCGATGGCGCAAAAACAGCATAGAGCAACAATCCGCACAACCCCCAGACGGGTAGCGGCGACGCGCCGGGCTTCTGCTGCAGGCATATCGGAAATAAGGCGAATTAGACGTGACCAGATGCTCATTCCACTCTCCAGATTAAATGGGCCTCTTCGATATTCGTGCTTTGGTCAGGTGTGGTGATCTTGCCTAGTTCATCGACCGGAATAATCTGATGTGGATCAAGAGGGTTCAGATCAAGAAACCGTTCAGATAATTGCAGAATACGGTCAGGCCTTGATAAATAGGCCCATTCGGATTTAAGTACGGTGATGCTGTCACGGGTTTCGTCAATACTGGCCTTGATCTGCATCAATTCACTTTCGCGGCTATCCTTGCGGATCCCCGATAGATATACCAGCGGCCCCAGCAACATGGTGATCAAGGTGAGAATCATGGTAGCGCGCAGGGAAAAGACATTCATCACGCCACCTCATCCAGTAAGGGGGCATCAGTGCGTTCAGCTATGCGAAGGCGTGCTGATCGGGAACGCGGGTTCCGGTGCATTTCATCATCAGATGGTATGATCGGTTTGCGGGTAATCATCTTTAGCCGCGGGGGATGTTCTTCCAGATCGGGCAAATGTCTGGATGGGCGCGGGGCTTTGCCTGCTTCATTCATGATAAATGTTTTGACAAGCCGGTCTTCAAGCGAATGAAAGGCAACCACGGCCAGCTTTCCACCCGGTTTCAAACATGCCATAGCCGCAGGCAGGGCTGCACGGATTTCTTCCAGCTCATTATTGATATAAATCCGGATAGCCTGAAAACTGCGTGTCGCGGGATCAATCTGCCCCGGTTTCGGGCGCGGCATGACCGCACGAATGATCTTCGCCAGCTGGAATGTTGTTGTTATTTCTGTTTCTTTTCGTGCCTCTATAATGGCGCGGGCAATGCGGCGTGATGCGCGTTCTTCCCCGAACTGCCATAATATATCGGCGATATCTTTTTCACTGGCGGCATTGATAAAATCGCTGGCATCTGTCCCTGATTTTTCCATACGCATATCAAGGGGGCCATCAAAGCGAAAGGAAAACCCGCGATCAGCATCATCCAGTTGTGGTGAGGACACCCCGAAATCAAACACGATGCCATCAACATATGGCACATGAATAGAAGCCAGCAGAGAACGGATCTGTGAAAACCGACCTTCCAGTAAAGTGAGGCGATCATCATATTCCCGACAGAGCGATTGCCCGGCTGCAATGGCATCAGGGTCGCGGTCAATGGCAATCACTTCACATGGGGCGGCGTCCAGAATGGCACGGCTATATCCGCCCCTGCCAAAAGTGGCGTCAAGATATACCGCGTCAGCTTTAGGCGACAGTGCTTCAACAACTTCAACAACCAGAACGGGATTATGCTCCGGATGAAAGCTCATGCCCCGCCTCCTGGTGTTGGTCGTGGGTTGAGGATCAATTTAGGCATCTTGCCATTGCGGGCTGCATCCCGGCTTTTGCTTTCGCGGGATTTATATGCTTGCGGATTCCATAGCTGGAATGACCGGCCAATACCTATGAATGTGGCGGTATCGCTGATATCGGCATGGCTGAGAAATTCTTCGGGCAGAACAATCCGGCCTTCGCTGTCAGGGCGCATTTCCTGTGCGCTGGCAATGATCATCTGTAACATTTCGGCTTCTTCAGAAAACGCATCCATGCTGTCAATGGCATCGGCATATTTATTCATGCGATCAAGCGACATGCCCTCAAGGCAGGGCAGGGTAAGCGATCTGGTCAGGATAACAGGCTCTCCACGAGCATCAAGAATAGCACGGTATTTTGCCGGAACGGATACGCGGCCTTTCCGGTCTACCTTGTTTTCAAATGTGGATGTGAATAGTTCCACAATCGCCTCTTGCCTTTATGTT
Organism: Puniceispirillales bacterium (SeqCode); assembly: GCA_049595035.1. Lineage (GTDB taxonomy): Bacteria > Pseudomonadota > Alphaproteobacteria > Puniceispirillales > UBA1172 > UBA12202. The sequence continues at coordinate 69,303 of JBMYKD010000008.1, forward strand.
TTCCTGTCCATAAATGCCGAACGCACTTTATGGGATATTATGGGATAACATGGGAATTTATGGTATGTCAATGGGAAAACCCGTAAATGCCTAAAAAAATGTAATTAATTCATATAGTTAGACTAAATTATTAAAGCTTTTCGTTTAATCATTGAAAAGAAACAATAATTTTATTTGTTCACTTTATGTTCTCAATATTTTCAATATCTTAGCGATGAGAATCGGCATTTCTAGCCGTTCTGTTGTGCATATCGACCAATTCATGACAATAAAATATCAAGACAAAAGAAAATAAGGCCAGATGGTCTATAAGCCGGGTTCTGTCCGCCGCGATGCGACGGGATGATCATTCATCTGGGACGGAAGTTACCTTCGCGCCTCAAGCAACCTACCCGAACATAGGGGAAAATCACCCTTTGCCATATGGCAATATGTTCCTATCTGGTCTTGCTCCCGGTGGGGTTTACCCTGCCAATCCCGTTACCGGCATTGCGGTGCGCTCTTACCGCACCGTTTCACCCTTACCATCTGATGATGGCGGTTTGTTTTCTGTGGCACTTTCCCTAAGGTCACCCTCGCCGGACGTTATCCGGCACCGTGATTTTCTGGAGCCCGGACTTTCCTCTGCCGAAACAGCGATCATCCGACCATCTGACCTTTTTAGATATCTAGGATGTTGCATCTATCCTGTCAAGCGTGACGCCGCTGATCCGGATTTAGCCGTTATGGTCGATTTCATCTTTTAGCAAGGCAATTTCTATCCAGCGTTCTTCTTGTTTTGCCAGCAATTCCCGTTCGGCTTCCCGTTGTTTCACCAAAAGCTGAAACAGGTCTGCATCACGGGCAAACAGATCAGGGTCAGCCAGTTTCTGTTCAATAGCAGCGATGCTTTTTTCCAGTGTGGCAATTTCATCAGGCAGGGTTTCAAGCGCGTGAATATCCTTAAAACTGAGTTTGCGTTCATGCTGTTTTTCGGGCTTGGGTGATTTTGGTTTCTGTTTGGCTTTTGCCTTTTTATCTGCCGTTCTTATATCCTGCCGGTTGCGCCGTTCCAGATAATCCGAATATCCCCCTGCATGGCTGATAATCTTTCCATCACCTTCAAAGGCAAGGATAGAGGTCACGGTTCGGTCTATAAAATCACGGTCATGGCTAATGATGATGACGGTGCCCTTATAATCTGCGATCACCTCTTGCAGTAATTCCAGCGTTTCCATATCCAGATCATTGGTCGGCTCATCCAGAACAAGCATATTGTGTTTTTCGATAAATAAACGCGCAAGCAATAACCGGTTCTGCTCACCCCCGGATAAGGTTCGTATTTTTTGGGTAGCTTTATGATCATCGAATAGAAAATCCTGCAAATAGCGTTTGACATGCAGATTCCGGCCATCACGTTCAACCGTATCACCGCCATCAGGACAAAGCACCTGCCATGGGGTGTCTTCGGGGTTCAGGGTTTCCCGTTGCTGATCAAAATAGGATGCTTCCAGTCCATAACCAACCCGGACACGGCCGCTATCTGGTGCAATCTGTTCAAGCAGGATTTTAACAAGGGTCGATTTACCTGCCCCGTTAGGGCCAATAATGCCAATGCGGTCGCCCTTACGAATAATCTGATTAAAATGCTTTATCAGAATACGGCGGCTTTTGTCTTTTCCCTGATGGAGCCCACTGTTATGGTCAGGTGACGGAACAGAAGCGGTCAGATCAATGGCCTCAAGCATGATCTGGCCACCTGTTTCCAGCGTGGCGGTAAGCATCCGGCTAGCCCGGCTTGCACCTGCTGCCATCCGGGCACGTTCTTGCCGCATATCCTGCAATTCCCGCATACGCCCCTGATTACGTTTTCTTCTGGCGCTGATGCCTTCGATAGACCAGCGGGTTTCGGAAATAATTCGGCGATCCAGTTTTTGCCGTCTGACAGCTTCTTCGGACTGAATAGTATCAGCCCATTCATCAAAGCCGGTAAAATTCCCCTGACGGCGGCGGCATTTTCCATGATTAATCCATAACGTGCCATTTCCGATACGGTTGAGAAAGGCACGGTCATGGCTGATCACAACTAAAGCCCCGTTATGGGTCATCAGTAAATCTTCCATCCATGTGATGGTAGGTAGGTCCAGATGGTTGGTTGGCTCATCCATCAGCAACACATCAGGTTCTTTTACCAATGCCCTTGCCAGCGCAACCCGGCGGGACTCGCCACCGGATAGCCCATCGCTTAACCGGTCAGGGTCTAGCCCCACTCGTGTCAGATAGGCTTCGGCGATATGTGTCTGGATAACAACATCACCATCACTACCTGTTCCATGCTGGACAATACTGGATAAACTCATGCCTCTTGGTAAAGCCGGCGCCTGCGGCAGATAGGATACGGTTTTGCCGGGGGCAATCCACAACGACCCTTCATCCATTTCGGCCAGGTTTGCCATGATTTTCATTAATGTTGATTTGCCAGCGCCATTTCGGCCAACCAGACATAACCGATCACCCGCTTCAAGGCTGACATCAACACCCCGCATCAGCCACCGGTCACCCAGATTGACCCCGACATCATGAACACTCAACAGATTTTCAGCCATTTGCCCCAGCTTTCATGTGTTCTAGCTTTCATGTAATTGCCGTATGGTTTCATAGGCGGCATTTATTTTTGCAACTTTATCGGTGGCTGACCGCAAGAACTCGGCTGGCAGGCCTTCGGCCTGAAGCCGGTCGGGATGATGCTGCCGCATGAGATCAATCCATGCTTTTCTTGCGCTATCCATATCTGCATCTGGTGCAATGTTCAATATTTGATAGGGGTTTTCGGGATAATTGCCATATATTTGTTTCAGCCGTTCAAAATCAGCGTCGTCATAGCCCAGTTCTTTAGCAACATGATATAGATATTCATCTTCTTCATCTGTAACCGTGCCATCAGCATTGGCTATATGGAATAACAAACTCATCAGATGCTCAAAGATAATGGCTCTGGCTCCAAACAGCTGACGCAACTGTCTGGCATAAGCGTCATATCCGGTGGTGGTTTGTCTGGCTAAATCCCATAATTGGCCTACTTTTGACACGTCATGTTCGGGGATATCCACTTTTTCACGAAAGGCCAGCACTTCGTCCAGGGTTACCTTACCATCCGATTTGGCCATCTTGGCGGATAAAGCAATCATGGCAACAGAAAAAGCAACATTCTGGCGCAGATGTTCATCATCGCCTTCCCGCAGATGTTCAATGGCATGACCGGCAAGCGCACCGATCAGGCCACCTATTGGGCCGCCAATTGCTAGCCCGGCTGTTCCGCCAATAATAATACCCCAGATGCTCATGCTCTCTTATCAGGCAATTCCTACATGCTTGGCAAGTAAAACCGCCATGGCTTCTGCCAGATCATAGTTTGCCATTAATGTAAAAAATGCTATGACCTTGCCTATGTCTGACTATGGTGAACATGATTACTGTCTTGATGCCTCAGGGCTCAAATGTCCTTTGCCGGTGCTTAAAGCGCGGCGGCAGATCGCGTCTATGGATAGCAATATGATCCTGCTTGTTCTGGCAGATGATCCGGCCGCACCACTGGATTTTGCCCATTTCTGTGAAGTCGGTGGCCATACCCTGATGGATCAGCATAGTCATGATCAGGGGCTGATTTCTTTTCGTATCCGTAAAGGCTAAAGGATTGATCTAATTGGCATCAGGCTGTTTTGCCATATGATAGGTTGCTTCTAGCAATCTGGCATGAAAGGCATTCCGGTTTTCTTTTCCGGCGGGGGTTAGCCCATGGGACTGACAGCAATCAAAAAAACCATCCGCGGGTAATCCGTGATCACGTTTGCTAATGACAACAGCGGCACGGATTGGATGGCCAGATGCGATATCTTTAGCAATTAATTCTTCAAGGTAATCTGCCAGTTTATGAATACGGTGCGGGGATGGCAAAGCGGCCAGATCGGCTAGATCGGCATAGGTGATCGTCTGTCGCGATATGGCCAGAGATGCCAATATGGCCAGCACATGATTTTGCCATTCATTTTTCTGGCTATCGGGGTTTGTTTTCACCTTGTCAGTCATGGTAGTAATTTATCATGGTGTTGTGTTAAATCTCATCACCAGAAACTAAATGTTCTAAAGGCAAGTCATGCGATTTTTACGCGGTCTTATATTTTCCATCCTATTCTATGGCATCACTGCTGTCATGGCAATTATTGGCTTGCCGCTTTTGCTTTTGCCGCGACCGGTGATCTTTTTCTGGCAATGGTTATGGGCGCGGATAATGATGGTCTTGCTGGCAATGATTTGTGGGATTACTTCACATATTGACGGTGACATGCCTGATGGGCAGGTGATCTATGCAGTAAAACATCAATCGGCATGGGAGACAATTGTTTTGCTGGCCATGCTTGGCCAACCGGTGACCGTGATGAAAAGATCATTGCTGTTTATTCCGCTTTTTGGGTTGTATCTGGCCCGGTACGGGGTCATGGGTATCGACCGAAGCAAGGGTAAGGCTGCTTTAAAACAGATGATAAGAGTAAGCCAAAATGCGGCATCAACGGGGCGGCATCTGCTTATCTTTCCTCAGGGGACACGGCTTTCTCCGGATGATTATCAACCCTATCATAACGGGCTTTATGCGCTTTATTCGGCGACGGAGTTGCCTGTGGTTCCGGTGGCCTTGAATTCCGGATATTTCTGGTCAAAGGATAGCATTTCCAAAACACCGGGCCATATTACGGTGCGGTTAATGCCGTCAATCCCGGCTGGATTGACAAGACAGGAATTGATGACAAAAGTCGAGGAAGTGATTGAAACAGAATCCCGCAAACTGGCACCCAAATCATTTGGTTGAACAGGGATAATCAGAAAAGGATCAGGGTATTATGGACGGATTTTCAGGTGGAAATAATAGACAGCGCAATGTGCTTGGCGGCTGGCTGATTCCATGTTCGACCGCACCAATGACCGGATTTTACCGGAATGGTTGCTGTGATACAGGCGACGAGGATATGGGACTGCATACGGTCTGTGCCGTTATGACAGATGCCTTTCTTGATTTTAGCAGGGCGGTAGGGAATGATCTATCAACGCCAAGGCCGGAATACGGGTTTCCGGGGCTTAAAGCTGGTGATCAGTGGTGCTTATGCGCCAGCCGCTGGGAACAGGCACGGCAGGCAGGTTCTGCACCTTATGTTGTGCTAGCGGCAACAAATATGGCTAGTCTGAATATTTGTGATATTGATCATCTTAAATCACTGGCTATTGATGGTGATAACAGCAATAATACCAATAGGGCATAGAAGCCTATCAATACCGCCAGAAAGTGAGGCAAGTATGTTAACACTGGATCAAAAAGTTACTGTGGAATGCACTGATACAGGGGTTACGGCATCGGGCAAAATTATCAGGATCAGACCAGATGGTTTTGATGTCGCGCTTGGTGATCTGATTATCCGCTTGTATCGCCACAAGCCGCAAATCTATGTTGGCAATCAATCCGGAATGGAATTTGTCGTTAGGACATAAAATTCATGACCCTACCTGATCAAAAATCTTCTGAAAATCAATCAGGCGATGCTGGGGCTGACCGTGTCATCTGGACAATCTGGTTGATTATTGCCGTGATTTCCATCGGGCTTCTTCCCCTGACTACCCGCGGCATGGAAATAGCCAGAGCTGTCGCCAGTTTCTGCGGGTATTCTTTGTGATACCAGCGGCGTTATCCGGATTTTTTGATCATCCGGCTACCATATTAGCCATTATTGCTACATTTCTGGTTGCTGGTACGGTTAAGGGGGTAATTGGCATTGGTATGCCGGCGATTTGCATGGTGTTGCTAACCTTGTTTCTGCCACCACTGGAAGCTATCCCCCTGACAGCTATTCCTACCATGATTGTCAATCTGTTGCAGATACAACGTGCTGACGCGCGTCACATGGTGGTGCGAAAATATGGAGTGTTTGGCATAACCCTGCTGGTCAGTATATTTCTGACTGGCTATTTTATTCTGTCTTTTCCGGAAACGCTTTTGCTCCTTGTTTTAGGTATGGCTATGGTTATCTTCGCGGTGCAATCCTTTGCCGGCTTAACCTTGCGATTTTCTCCGGCTTCATACTGGCAGGTGATATGCGGCATAGTCACGGGCTTTATTGGCGGATTAAGTTCTGTCTTTTCGCCGCCCATTGTCATGTATCTGTTAGGCCGTGAGGCCGATAAGGATGAGTTTATTGCCGCTACCGGCTTTCTCTTTTTTGCAGGATGCGCCCCGCTGGTTCTCGCGCTTATTCTAAACGGAGTGCTAAGTTTTGATCTGGCGGTGACGTCCCTATTGGGGCTGGTGGCTGCGCTGGCTGGCTTCATGATTGGTGAGTGGATCAGAAGCTATTTATCGGCAGAGATATTCAGAAAACTGATCCTGCTGTTTTTTCTGGTGATGGGATGCCGGTTAGTGGTGATTTCACTGATCTGAACCTTTTTTCAGGATATGTAAATCCAAACCCTCGATATATCAAAACAGATCATATGGAAAACATGCGGGAAATGCGATTTGCTTTTCTGTCTTGGTTATGACGTATTCAGAAAACAAAGTCGCAACGAAAATAGATTGCCAGATAAAAATAGTATTTTTGCGACAAAACTGTAAATTATTAACCCCTTGATTATATTGTAAAAATATTAGACGCTTTCTTCAGGTAATGGGAGTGATGCTGATGCATGATAAATTAGGCATATTGCTCATCATCGGTGGGATGGCGCTGTTCAGTATTCAGGATGTTACCATCAAGGCACTTGCCCAAGACGGATCATTATTACAGATTCTCGTTATGCGGGGTTTCATTGGAACGGCTTTTATTTCTGCGTTTCTTTATATCAGTGGTCGCCCGATTATTTTAACAACCGCCTATCCGCTTCTCACCTCAATCAGGGCAACGCTGTTCTTTTTAGGGTTTATGAGTTTTTATATCTCGCTTTCCCTGATGCCGATTGCCGAGGCGACCGCGTTATTCTTTGTCAGCCCGTTCTTCATCACCATTTTATCAAAGCTATTTCTTGGTAATGATGTGGGCTGGTACCGCATAGCAGCTATTCTGACAGGGTTTATCGGGACTCTTCTGATTGTTAAACCAAGCACCAGCAATTTTCAGTGGGCATATCTTCTGCCGCTATTCACCGCGCTCAGCTATTCCGTTTCCATGATATTAGCCAAACATACGCGGGAAAAGGATAATGTATTTCAGCAAACTATTCATATGTATATAGCCAGTATTATCTGCGGGATTATCACATTGCTGGTAGCGCGTTTTATGGGATGGACGTTTGATGGTGTTAAGGGGCTGGAATATGTATTCCGGCCGTGGGTATTTAACAATCTGATCATTCTTTCCGCAGTCATCATTATTTCCTTGGTGGCAACAATAGGCACCTTATGCCTGATATCTGCTTACCGGATCAGCCAGCCACCAGTCATTGCCCCATTTGAATATACGCTTCTTGTTATATCTATTACTATTGGCTATTTCATGTTTGGTGAGGTGCCGGATTACTATTCCATGCTTGGGATGATGGTTATTGTGGCGAGTGGGTTGTTTATTTTCATTCGTGAACAGGTGCGTGGGTTCCCACTGACCATTAAAATGCGATTACGTTAGATTTTCCCACCGTCATTATGAAAACGAAAAAAGGCCAGCCATAAGAGGCCGGCCTTTGATAAAACCGTTTTATCTGATGACAAAATCGATTAACTGCTTTTCAGATTAACCGCTGAGCTTTTGCCATTCTTACCCTGCTCGAGTTCATAGCTGACGCTCTGGTTTTCGTTCAGAGTCTGCATGCCAGCATCCTTGACAGCAGAAATATGAACGAACACGTCTTGCGACTTATCTTCGGGTTCGATGAACCCATATCCTTTGGTTTCATTAAACCATTTTACGGTGCCATTTGGCATCTTTCTCTCCTTTAGAAAAGGGTTGTTAAATCGTCAATCAACCTCTTTTCCGTGGAGAAGCAAATCGTTGACCCTCAGCACTTTTTGCAGAGTGCTATGCTTATGGCACTTTGTTCAGTAAAAAGCGAGATAAATTTTAATTATCTGTATTTTATCTCTTTTTCAAAACATGCACTCTTGCTTGACTGTCATGGGTCGAATGATAGGTTTAGCGATAATCATGCATGCCAGCAGGGCTATGATACTATTTTAAAGGATGATGCTATGCCACATATTCATATTCAATTCACGCTGTTTTCTGCCTTTTACTCTCCTCTGATTTCTACCATGACAGGCGGATATCTGGCAGAAGAAGGTTTTGATTATGACTGGAGTGTGGCGAAGCCTGGTGTGTCTGCTTTAGCCGCGCTGGAAGATGGTTCTGCACAAGTGGTTCAGTCTACCATCAGCCAGGGGTTTCACTCTCTTGAAAAAGGCCGTAAGACTGCGGCGCGGCATTTTGCATTGATTAATGATATGGATGGTTTTTTTCTCACCAGTCGCATAGCCGATCCGGATTTTAGCTGGGCAAAGCTGGAAGGCGCGGATGTTCTGGTGCATCATGGTGGTCAACCCATGACGATGTTCAAATATGCCTGTTACAAGGCAGGGATTGATGTGTCAAAGATCAATATGATTGATGCTGGCAATGCAAAGGAAATGGATGCAGCCTTTCGGGCAGGAACCGGACAATATATTCATCAGCAAGGGCCAGCACCTCAACAGATTGAAGCTGATGGCGCGGGGCATGTTGTTGCTGCATTGGGGCCAATGGTTGGCTCATGCGCGTTTTCCAGTCTGGCCGCTATGCCCGACTGGTTGATGAGCGATGAAGGGAAAGCCTTTTGCAGAGCTTATCAGAAAACAAGAATATATATGAATACCGTTTCTGCAGAAGATATCGCTAAAGCGGAAAAACCGCTTTTCCCTGATATTGATGAACTGGTACTAGCAGATTGCATTCGGGCTTATCAGATGATGGGATGCTGGCCAGAGCATATGGATATCACAGATGCAGGCTATGCGGCTATGCTGGATATCTTTGCCCATGATGGCAAGATTTCAACCAGACATGATTATGATGAGGTATGCGTGAAGCCAGTTTCATAATAATGATGGTTAAAATGTGCGTTTTGTTTTGTCATAATTTGAGAAAACAGTATTTAAATGTTTGTATTTACAATTATGCCAATTCTTAACGGATAATTATTGAAAATAAAAATAAAGCTCATATATGGTTATTATACACAGGTATTGTTTCAAGGGCTCAATTACATGTCTGACATCAAATATTATGCTGAATTAAGACATCTTATCCTGCAAATGGAGAGTGACATGTCTATTTCATCGCTGACTGAGATTGAAAAGAAAGTCATTTCCGCCCTTATCATTTTATCAAATAAAGAAAAAAAGCCCATCCATCTTGACCAGTTGCGCGAACATCCTCTGGTGCAATCCATGCCACAGCCGTCATTATATCGCGCCTTCCAGACGCTCATCAAATCCGGATATATCAATAAAGTGGGAACAGAACGTTCGGGGCTTTATGTTCCGCAAACCGAACGGTTTTCCTGACTTTTTTTCTGATAAAAGAACACCGATGACGGGTTATGATTCATAAATGTGATGTCAGGCATAGTCAAAAGATATAACTAGTCAAAAGATATAAATTGTCATACCTTTCTCACATGAGAAGTTGATAGCTTTCATCATTTGAAGCTCTGGTATCAAGGCCCTATTGTATTGTATGTTATACGTCTGATTTCCCAGCATTGGTCTGGCTTTGTCATTACCCTATATCTCGGGTTATTCTGGATCAGCATAAATATTATTTTTCCGCTAGAGTTATCGATATTCGGAAGTTCAACAGGCATTGCCAGTATTCTATTTCTGCCACATGCTGTGCGCGTATTAGCGGCATGGCTGTTGGGGCCAAAAGTATTATTTGCGCTGATACCGGCTGAAGTGATTGCCCATTCTATCTGGGGGCTTGATTTTTCCTATCCCAACAGCTTGCTTATTCCGGTCTTTAGTGCCATGTCGGCGGTGGTGGGTTTTGAAGCATTGCGGATGATAGGTTATAATGTATATCCTAATTCATACAGCCTTCCGAACTGGAAAGGTGTAATCCTTGCGGGAATTATTGCATCTCTGTTTAATTCATTTACTGGTGCCTATCTGAAAGGGGAGCTGATTGAACCCGGATATCTGATGTCGATCATCATTCGATATATTGTTGGGGACATATCTGGCTTAATCATCAGCATGATCATGCTGGTTTTTATCATGCGTATACTGGATAAATTTACAGAATATTCACAATAAAAAGTGGTCATATGGCTTTTCTGCTGTCATATTGGTAAGATAATCGATGCAGAAGGAAAGGTAATAAAGATGCAATTTAATCAGGAAGCCCGCAAACGTGTCACCGATCTGCATATTTTTCTACATAAGGCAGAACGCTATATAGCAGGATGTGAGAATGGTGATGAGTTTGTTGCTAAGGTATTTGATGCCTTTGAAAACAAACCTCAGTTTCTATCTAATGAGGAATGTGAAGAATTACTGCTTGAAGTATGGAAAGCCCATATCGAAGGGCGGCTAGATTAGAACGCCGCCAACCGGCATCTGATTCATCAGGAAAGAAAGTGGTGACCATTTCCACATGTCATATTAATTATCAATAATATATTTAAACCCTTTCCAACCGGAAAAATAAAACTAACTCTTATCATTACCAATTATATTTTATTAAGAGGATTAAGATGAGAGTATTTGCAACTATGTTCGTTCTGTTTGCCAGTTTGAGTCTGGCAGGATGCGGACAGTCAGGCGATCCGGAAATCAACAAATTGCTGGATAATTTTGAAAGTCTGGTATCAGATTTTGAAAAAATGGCAAATCAGGATAAGGTCTGTTTTTCCGAAATTGGTGAAATTATGCCTAAATTGATGGCATTTGGTAGTTCCATGCAATCCCTACAAAGCGCCGGTAAAGAGCCTAATGATGATCAAAGGCAACGGGCAGCAAAGCTGGCGATGCGATTACAGCAAAGTCAGGGATCATTGAACGCTGTACAGCCAGATATGAGTTGCTAGATATAAACAAAAATCCAAGAAAAGGCGCGGCATCATCCGCGCTTTTTTTTATTTTATCTATGCCCATGCTGATGCAGCGATTCCCCAGACTAGCCGTAATCCTAGTAAGGCAAGGCCAGCATGCACTAGATGGTAAAACAAATTATCTGTGATGTTCCGGTTGAGCCATTTGCCAATCATAACGCCCACCGGAATGACCGGAATTAGCGACAGGGTGATAAATAACGTCGCTGGTGTGAACATACCCAGCTGAAGAAAAAATGGTATCTTTGCAATATTGATAGAAAAGAAAAACCAAGCACTAGTCCCCACAACCAGATAGCGATGCATGCGTAAGGGCAGTAAGAATATCTGTACCGGAATGCCGCCTGTTAATGATATAAAGGATGAAAATCCTGACAGACTGCACCATATTGACGCCCGGGCAGGGATGTTTTTCCGCATCTTGCGTTTTTCATCATTTCTGGTTTGGCTATTCAGCCGGATAAAATAACGGCATCCGATCACAATGGCGATAGCACCGATCATGGCTTTCAACATATCGTCATTAATCATACTGATCAGCAGATAGCCTAGAATTTGCCCGATAACGGCAAATAGCACCATCCAGAATAAAATGCGCCAGTAACAATAACCGCGCCAGATCATAATTGCCCATATATCTGTCAGCATATAAAGAGGGAGAAGAATAGCCAGTGTTTCTCGCGCCGGCAGAATGGTAAGCATCAATGGTGCTGATAAAGACGCAATAGCACCACCAAATCCGGATTTGGCAATAGCCATCAGCAATACGGCAAGCGCACAAATTGACCAGAATGTCACCACCGAACCATTAAGAAAGGGCGGAGCGGCTAGACTATAAGAAAAGATATCATCAATCACTTTATTGTGCCCAATATTGATCAGAAATCGTATGGTGCCAAAAGCATAAAGGCAATCGTTCTTTTATGCTGATCTCATCAGATATCTAAACGGGATGGTGTTTCATGATACTTGCACCCGGAACATATGCCGGATAAATTATGCGAAATAATCGTAACCATTTATGATCAATGACCATAAGGGATCAAGCATGACCATCACATTATATCTGTCCGGAGAAATACATACTGACTGGCGTGACCAGATTATTGCTGGCACAAAGGGCATGGATGTGCGTTTTACCGCACCTGTTACGGATCACGCAGCCAGCGATGACTGCGGGGTTGCTATTCTTGGCGATGAACCGGATAAGTTCTGGCATGATCACAAGGGGGCTAAAATCAATGCCATTCGCACCAGAAAGGCCATTGCTGAAGCAGATATAGTAGTCGTCCGGTTTGGGGATAAATACAGACAATGGAATGCTGCTTTTGATGCAGGTTATGCCGCCGCGCTTGGCAAATCTATTATTGTTATGCACGGGGCTGATCATCAACACGCCCTGAAGGAAATTGATGCCGCCGCGCTTGCGGTTGTTGAAACCCCTGATCAGATCGTCCGTATTCTGCGTTATGTTATTAATGGGGATTTATAGGCAAGGGCACAAAACCTATTGCTTTCAGGTGGCTTTTTATCAGGTTGAAAGTGAGAATATATTTTCACCGGAAAAAGTCATGGTTTTAGGTGATAAGGTTTTGGTGAATTTGGTAATATGTTCGTCAATCAGTTTTTCCACTTCATTCTGAGTATCTTTATCCGGAAAAAACCAGACCACTGTCAGAATATTTTTCTGAGACATATTTTTGAACGCATTGAAAGACACATTTTCTATCCCTTCAAGAAGGCTGGGCCATCTTGTTTTGAGGAGTGATTCAAACAATTCACATTCTTCGTCAGATGGAAAGGTTCTGATAAATATCTTAGTGTACATAGTTTCCTCCCCAAATTCGAAATATTAATTATTTATAATATTATAACACCCTTAGCTTTTACCACCAGTCTTGCCAGAGCAAAAGTAAATAATCATAACCATGACATATGCATGCCATGCCAACTGAAGCTTACGCACGAACCTTCACGCGCCGAAGAGTTTGCCTGGGTTGAGGATATCATCGGGGTCGAGCGCCTTCTTGACCGCGATCATGACATCTACCGCCGGGCCCATCTCCTGCCTTAAATACGTCATCTTGCCCTGACCGATGCCGTGCTCACCGGTGCAGGTGCCGCCCATGGCAATGGCGCGTTCAGAAAGCCGTTCGGAAAATCCCTTGATTTTCGCCCATGTCTCCGCGTCGTCGGGAAGCGCCATCGGCAGCGTGTGAAAATTGCCATCCCCCACATGGCCGACGATAGGTGAGATGATGCCGGTGGCCTTGATATCCTGGCAGGTTTCCTCAACACATTCCGCCAGCCGTGAGATCGGCACGCATACATCGGTCGATATCCCTTGCGCCCCGGGCAGAAGCGACATCGCTGCCCAGAACGCATCATGCCGCGCCTTCCAGAGTTTACCCCGCTCTTCGGGATCTGTGGTCCATCTGAACGCATGCGGGGTGTGTTCGGCGGCGATATCTCCGAATAGCTCAGACTGCTCCCGCACGCCATTTTCGGTACCGTGAAATTCCAGTAGAAGCAAGGTTTCCTCCGGCAGATCAAGCCCCGAATACTGGTTGCAGGCCCGCACCTGCACTGCGTCCAGCAGCTCCATCCGGGCAACAGGAATACCATACTGGATGGTTGTGATCACTGCATTACAGGCGGCCTCAACGCTGGGGAATGAACATATACCGCCGGCGATCGCCTCAGGAATACCGTGGAGTTTCACCGTCAGTTCCGTGATGATCCCGAGGGTGCCTTCGGAGCCGATGAGAAGACGTGTCAGATCATACCCGGCGGCGGATTTCTTGGCCCGGCTGCCGGTGCGGATTACCGTACCGTCTGCCATCACCGCCTCCAGCGCGAGGATATTGTCTTTCATCGTCCCGTAACGCACCGCGTTGGTGCCCGATGCGCGGGTCGCCGCCATCCCGCCAAGGCTGGCATTTGCGCCGGGATCAATCGGGAAGAACAGCCCCTTGTCACGAAGATGGGTATTTAGTGCCTCTCGCGTCACCCCGGGCTGGACCACAGCATCAAGATCATCTTCATGCACCGCCAGCACCTTGTCCATGGCGTTCATGTCTATAGAAATCCCGCCTTTAGGCGCGTTCACATGCCCTTCAAGCGATGAGCCGACACCAAAGGGGATGACCGGGCAGTGATGCTCCTGGCAGACCGAGACCACCGCCGCCACGTCTTCGGTGGAATGGGCGAAGATAACTGCATCGGGCCGCTCGCTCCTGATCTGGGTCGTTGTGTGGCTGTGATGCTGGCGCACGCTTTCCGACGTTGACAGCCGGTCGCCAAAACGCTGCTTTAAAATATTAATGGCGGTTTCAATTGAAGGGCTGGTCATTTCAGGGTTTCCCGGGCTTTCTGCTTTCCATCAGATTTTAAGATCAAGGCGCGGCTTCCAGAAGGGGCGGAAGAGCTCGATTTTT
>JBMYKD010000009.1:0-68202 GCA_049595035.1 Puniceispirillales bacterium (SeqCode)
CAAATATAAGAAATCCCTTTCCTATCACTTATTTGGCATATGACAGGAAAGGGTTTGAAAATAAATTTATTTATCGGGAAAAAATGAATACCTGACACGGATGATGCCTTGTACGGCAAACAATTTTTCTTAAACCGGATCAGTATAAAGGAAAGACAAAAGAAAATGGTGAGCGCGACAGGATTCGAACCTGTGACCCAGTGATTAAAAGTCACTTGCTCTACCAACTGAGCTACGCGCCCACACCAAGTAGAGGCAACCTATGAAATCTGAGCCAATTGTGCAACCACAATTATACGGAAAAACGAAATTAATTTAATTTTTTTAATAAAGCGTCTTTAACTTGAGCAGGAACGAAGCTGCTAATATCCCCACCTAATTGGGCAATCTCTTTTACCATACGGGAAGAAATGAACTGATTTGTTTCTGAAGCCATTAAAAATACGGTTTCTATATTCGGATTAAGACGCCTATTCATACCAGTCATCTGGAATTCATAATCAAAATCGGTTACGGCCCGAAGTCCGCGAATAATCATTTTTGCCTTTTGATCTTCTGCAAAATGCATCAAAAGACCTGAAAAAGACTGAACCGTTATTTCAGCCTGAATAGAACCATTACTTTTTTGAATCTCATCAATATGATGCTTAACCATTTGCACGCGTTCATCAAGGGAAAATAAGGCTGTTTTTCCACCATCTGCGGCAACACTAACAATCAGTTTATCGGTAATGGTAGCCGCCCGCGCAATGATATCAATATGCCCGCGTGTAACAGGATCAAATGTACCCGGATATATAGCTATATGTGTCATGTTTCTGCGCCGTTTTCCTGATTATCACCAATGGGTTCAGCGTGTTCAGTGGTATCGTTTTGATCTGAAGGATCTGTTGATGGGGTATCTGCGATGTCATCCGGATCATCTTCGCCAGTATCTTTTTCCTGAATAAGTCCGACAGAAACAACTTTTTCTTCACTATCAATGGAAAATAGCGTGACACCTTGTGTCTGTCTGCCGGCAACGCGAATCTGATCGCTTTCATCCCCGGAAACCCTGATGCGGATAACTTTACCCATATCTGTTGCAAGCATGAGCTGATCATCCTCGGTAACAGCAAATGATGCAACAACATTACCATTGCGCGGTGAGGTTACAATATTGGCAACGCCCTGCCCGCCCCGATTAGTCACCCTGTAATCACTGACACGCGTGCGTTTCCCATAGCCGTTTTCAGTGACGGCAAGAACAAATTGTTCCTGTGCGTGATCAAGGATAGACATGGAAACAACTTTATCATCCTCTTTCAAACGTATACCGCGAACTCCTGTGCTGTCACGACCACGGAAGACACGAATCTGATCAAGTCCGAAACGAATAGCTTTACCATGTGAGGTAGCCAATAGCACTTCGGCATCATCATAGCATGGCTGAACAGAAATCAGCTGATCGCCTTCGGCCAGTTTCATTGCGATCTTGCCATTGCGTTTGATATTGGTGAAATCTGATAGCATGTTGCGTCGAATATTACCATTTGCAGTAGCAAAGACGACATTCATGATATCCCACTGTTCTTTGTCTTCAGGCATTGGCATAACAGTCTGGATAGTTTCATCAGGGGTAATAGGCAGAAGATTTACCATTGCCTTGCCTTGCGCCTGTGGTGCGGCTAATGGCAATTTATAGCATTTTAATTGATAAACCAGACCTGTTGAGGTGAAAAACAGAATCGGAGTATGCGTGTTTGCAATAAAGAGTCGGGTAACAAAATCTTCATCACGGGTTTTCATACCGGCACGGCCTTTTCCGCCACGGCGTTGTGCCCGATAATCTGATAAAGGAACTCGTTTGATATAGCCGCGATGGCTAACCGTGACGACCATGTCTTCAACAGGGATAAGGTCTTCGTCATCCTGATCACCAAGATGGTCGGAAATTTCAGTCCGTCTAGGATCATCCAGCAATGCTCTGGTTTTGGTGAGCTCTTCCAGCATGATTTGTGTAAGATGGTCGCGACTAGACAGAATAGAAAGATATTCTTTTATTTTATCAGCTAGTTCCTGCGTTTCTTCTGCCAGTTTGTGTCGTTCCATTCCGGTAAGGCGTTGAAGCCTTAATTCCAGAATAGCGCGAGCCTGTGTTTCAGATAAAACATAATGCCCATCAATCACCTGATGACCGGGATCATCAATTAATGAAATAAAGCTTTCCACTTCATGGGCAGGCCATTTCCGCCCAGTAAGCTCATTTCTGGCTGTTTCAGCATCTGGAGCCGCGCGGATAAGAGCGATCACTTCATCAATGCTGGCTAGTGCCACCATCAGCCCGGCCAGAATATGAGCCCGATCACGCGCTTTAGTCAGCAGATGACGTGTGCGACGGGTGATAACCGTTTCACGAAACTCACAAAAGGCATGAATAACATCCATAAGCCCCATCTGTTTAGGCGTACCTTTATCCAGAACAAGCAAATTTACCGCAAAGCTGGTCTGCATTCGTGTGTGCCTGAATAGCTGATTAAGGACAACATCGCCTTGCGCGTCCCTTTTCAGATCAATGACAACGCGCATGCCACGACGATCTGATTCGTCGCGAATATCGCCAATGCCTTCAATGGTCTTGTCGCGAACAAGTTCACCAATGCGTTCAAGCAATTGGGCTTTATTCACCTGATAAGGTAATTCATGGATAACAATACGATCACGGTTCGTATGTGTTTCTATTTCCGTTTTAGAACGAATAACTATTGATCCACGGCCAGTTTCAAAAGCACTGCGAACCCCTGCCCGTCCCATGATAATACCGCCAGTTGGAAAATCAGGTGCGGGAACTATTTCCATCATCTCATCAAGGGATAATGCGGGATTCTTGATATAGGCTATGCAGGCATCGATCACTTCTCCAGCGTTATGCGGTGGAATATTAGTCGCCATGCCAACAGCAATTCCGCCAGCACCATTGACTAATAGATTGGGGTATTCAGCCGGCAGGACCGCTGGTTCAAGCTGTGTTTCATCATAATTAGGAATAAAATCAACAGTATCACGATCAATATCGCGGAGTAATGTTTCTGCCACCTTATGAAGGCGCGATTCCGTATATCGCATGGCGGCAGGTGGATCACCATCAACAGACCCGAAATTGCCCTGACCATCCACAAGGGGTAACCGCATGGAAAAGCCCTGTGCCATTCGGACAAGTGAGTCATAAATCGCCGAATCACCATGAGGGTGATAGTTACCCATCACATCACCCACAATACGAGCGGATTTACGATATGGTTTTGACCAATCATATCCACCTTCCATCATGGCATATAAAATGCGGCGATGGACAGGTTTTAGGCCATCACGCACATCAGGTAATGCGCGCGATACGATCACACTCATTGCATAATCAAGATAGGATTTACGCAATTCATCGGTGATAGAAATATTTTCTTCGCCACCTGATAGTACCGGTGGTTGTGGTGGTTTTTGATCTGACAAGATTAGCTCTCAATCTTTTGTGTTATAACAACATATTATATCACCAGATTGTGAGAAATACTACATATTGTGTCATAAAAATGCAGTATATCATGATCAGAAGACCGATTTGATCTTCTGATCCCACTTGTTGATTTAAAAGGGAACATCATCATCAAGATCATTGCCCATTGGCGGCGCTACCGATGGCTGACTTGATCCCTGACTGGACTGATTTTGAGATATGGTGGATGGGTTGTTATCCGAATATCCGCCACCCTGATTGTCTGCTCTGCCGCCTAGCATGGTTAACTCACCCCGATAACGTTGAAGCACAATTTCGGTTGTATATTTTTCAACACCAGACTGATCTGTCCATTTGCGTGTCTGCAATTGACCTTCAATATAGACCATGCTTCCTTTGCGGAGATATTGTTCAGCCACACGAACCAGATTTTCATTAAAAATGACTACCCGATGCCATTCGGTTTTTTCGCGTTGTTCACCTGTTGTGCGATCTTTCCACCGTTCCGAGGTAGCAAGGGATAAATTAACGACCTTGTCGCCGCTATTCATCGTTGCAACCTGTGGGTCATTACCCAGGCGACCAATCAAGATGACTTTGTTAACGCTTCCACTCATTTTTTTCTCCGTTTTTATAGGGGGTTGCTTTTGGCTAGAATAAATAATGTTAATCAGATTAAAGTCTGCAATTGAAATACGGTTTTTTGAACCAATCTTATAAAGATAACCTTATTAGCATTTTGCTTTTTTTGAAACCCTAATTATATTGATGACATGCCAGATACATCACTTTCTTCCGTAAGCCCTTCCATGCTTAAATCTATCAGTGTCAAAGGGGCGCGTGAACATAACCTGAAGAACATTTCGGTAGACCTGCCGCGTGATCGATTCGTTGTTATCACTGGTTTATCAGGTTCCGGAAAATCCAGCCTCGCCTTTGATACGATCTATTCAGAAGGCCAGCGTCGGTATGTGGAATCGCTTTCTGCCTATGCTAGGCAGTTTCTAGAAATGATGCAAAAACCTGATGTTGATCTGATAGAAGGTTTGTCACCGGCTATTTCTATTGAACAGAAAACAACCTCTCGCAACCCCAGATCAACTGTTGGAACAGTAACGGAAATTTATGATTACATGCGGCTTTTATGGGCGCGTGTTGGAATTCCCTACTCCCCGGCAACAGGTCTGCCTATCAAAAGCCAGTCGGTTAGCCAGATGGTGGATGCCCTGATGGCGATGGATGACGGGGTGCGGCTTTATTTGTTGGCTCCGGTGGTGCGCGGTCGTAAGGGAGAATATCGCAAAGAATTAGCCAGCTATCACGCAGCTGGATTTCAGAGGGTTAAAATTGATGGCCAGATATATGATATGGAAACCCTGCCCGACCTAGATAAAAAGAAAAAACATGACATTTCCCTTGTGGTTGACAGAATAGTTATCCGTCATGAAGATGAAGACTTACCTTCCCGGCTGGCGGATTCAACAGAAACAGCATTAAAACTCGCTGATGGTCTGATGATTGCTGAAAATGCCGATGATGCATCAGAACTTGTATTTTCAGCGCGGTTTTCCTGTCCGGTAAGCGGTTTTTCCATTGATGAAATTGAACCAAGATTATTTTCCTTTAATAATCCATATGGCGCTTGTCCTGACTGTGACGGACTTGGAAAAACAAGTCATTTTGATGCCCAGTTAGTTGTTCCTAATACCAGCAAATCCCTGTCTGATGGTGCTGTTGCGCCTTGGGCATCTGGCACGGCAAAATATTACCAGCAAACATTTATGTCATTGGCGCGACATTATGGATTTTCTATGACAACCAATTTTGATCAACTAGATGAAAATCACCGTCATGTCATTCTTTATGGCTCTGGCTCAGAAAATGTTGTTATGGAATATGATGATGGGCTTAGGTCTTATCGTACAAAAAAGCCTTTTGAAGGTGTCATCCCTAACTTGCAACGACGCATGCGGGAAACGGATTCATCATGGATCAGGGAAGAATTAGGGAAATATCAGGCTGATCATCCCTGTGATAGCTGTGGCGGTAAACGGTTAAAACCGGAATCTTTGGCCGTTAAGGTGGCAGATAAAGATATCGCCGATATATCAACCCTGTCTATTGGTGATGCCTTGGATTGGTTTGGGTCTGTATCTGAAAAACTCAGCCAGCAGGAAAACGTCATTGCCTCACGCATATTGAAAGAAATTCTGGAAAGACTGACTTTCCTGACGAATGTCGGGCTAAGTTACCTGTCTTTGGGACGATCATCTGGCACGTTATCAGGTGGCGAATCACAACGGATCAGACTGGCATCACAAATTGGTTCAGGCTTAACAGGTGTACTTTATGTGCTTGATGAGCCGTCAATCGGTCTGCACCAACGTGATAATGATCGTTTGATCAGTACACTAAAACGATTGCGGGACTTGGGAAATACTGTTCTGGTTGTTGAACATGACGAAGAGGCTATTCTTGCCGCGGATCATGTGATTGATATGGGGCCAGGGGCAGGTATTCACGGTGGTGAAGTTATTGCTGAAGGCAAGCCGGATGATATTGTGACACATCCGGAATCCCTAACAGGTAAATATTTATCAGGAATAGAAGAAATCGCTATTCCGGACAAACGCCGGAAACGGAAAAAAGATAAATCCATCACCATTAAGGGCGCAACTGGCAATAATTTAAAGCATATCAATGTTGATTTTCCTCTTGGGCTTCTAACCTGTGTAACAGGTGTTTCTGGTGGTGGAAAATCTACCCTAGTTCTGGAAACATTATGGAAAACCATGGCCAGACGCCTACATAATGCGCGTGAAGTGCCTGCTCCACTTGAAAAAATAGATGGATTGCATCAAGTGGATAAAGTGGTTGATATTGATCAATCCCCTATTGGAAGAACTCCGCGATCAAATCCAGCGACTTACACAGGTGCATTTACGCCAATAAGAGAATGGTTTGCCAGCCTGCCTGAATCCCGTACGCGCGGTTATAATCCCGGACGGTTTAGTTTCAATGTAAAAGGCGGCAGGTGCGAATCCTGTCAGGGCGATGGTCTAATCAAAATTGAAATGCATTTTTTGCCTGATGTTTATGTGACATGTGAACAATGCAAGGGCAAGAGGTATAATCGTGAAACATTAGAAATAATGTGGAGAAACAAATCAATAGCCGACGTTCTTGACATGACAATTGATGATGGGGTGCAGTTTTTCAAAGCGGTTCCATCGGTACGCGATAAGCTGGTTACCATGCAACGTGTGGGTCTTGGTTATATCAAGATAGGCCAGCAGGCCACTACCCTGTCTGGTGGTGAAGCACAGCGCATCAAATTATCTAAAGAATTGTCACGCCGGGCGACAGGCCGGACAGTCTATATTCTGGATGAACCGACCACGGGACTTCATTTTGAAGATATTCGTCGTCTGATGGCTGTTTTGCAGGAACTGGTCGAAAGTGGAAATACCGTGATCGTGATTGAACATAACCTTGATGTTGTTAAAACAGCTGACTGGATTATTGATATCGGCCCCGAAGGTGGCGATGGTGGTGGACAGGTCGTTGCTATCGGCACACCGGAGGATATCATCAAAAATGAAGCCTCCATTACAGGAGCCTATCTGAAAACCCTGATGGATAGGCAGGTAGGCCGGAAACGCCAAAATCAGGCTTTAACTGGATCATGATGCGGCCTGTTCATATTATCGGTGGCGGTCTTGCCGGGTCTGAAGCGGCATGGCAGCTGGCAGAACAGCAGGTTCCTGTCATTCTTTATGAAATGCGCCCCCAACAGGGAACTGATGTTCATCAAACAGAACATCTGGCAGAATTAGTCTGTTCAAACTCTTTCCGGTCTGATGATCATCAGGCCAATGCGGTTGGGGTCTTGCATCAGGAAATGCGGGAACTGAACTCGCTCATTATGCGAATGGCCGATGAACATGCGGTGCCTGCCGGCGGGGCATTAGCGGTTGACCGTGATGGATTTGCCTTTGCAGTTAGCCAGATGATTGAAAATCACCCGATGATATCGTTAAAACGTCAGGAAATACCTTCTCTTGATATGTTTACAGATGAACCTGTCATTGTTGCTACCGGCCCCCTCACCTCAAGTCCATTGGCGCATTCTATCAGATCATTAACCGGTGAGGATGATCTGGCCTTTTTTGATGCCATTGCCCCTATTATCTATCGGGATAGTCTGGATATGACCAAAGCATGGTTTCAATCCCGATATGATAAAGGAACTGGTAAGGATTATATCAACTGTCCACTAGATGAACATCAATATGCTGATTTTATTGCGGCATTGCTATCGGCAGAAAAAATAACCTTTCATGAATGGGAAGCCAATACCCCCTATTTTGAAGGCTGTATGCCCATCGAAGTCATGGCAGAACGTGGAATTGATACGCCGCGGTTTGGCCCGATGAAACCTATTGGACTGACTGATCCCAATACAGGCAAACGGCCTTATGCCGTTATACAGTTAAGGCAGGATAACGCCCTTGCCACCTTGTTCAATATGGTCGGGTTTCAGACAAAAATGAAATATGCCGAACAGGTGCGTGTTTTTCGGATGATACCGGGGCTAGAACAGGCCGAGTTTGCAAGATTAGGCGGATTGCATCGCAATACCTTTATTCGCTCTCCTATTTTACTGGATGAACAATTACGACTGAAAACACAGCCACATATCCGTTTTGCCGGTCAGATCACTGGCGTCGAAGGTTATGTGGAATCGGCGGCAACCGGATTAATGGCTGGCCGCATGGCCGCCGCAGATGCCTATAATAGCATCTTTACCCTGCCACCTGTTGAAACGGCTCATGGTGCTTTGCTGAATCATATTACATCAGGGGCTGAAAGCGATAGTTTCCAGCCTATGAACATCAATTTCGGGTTGTTCCCACCACCAACAGAAAGCGAATCTGTTATCATCACTGCCAATGGGAAACGCCGGAAGCTAAAAGGTCTGGATAGAAAAGCGTTTATGGCCAATCGTGCGCTTACTGCTCTCGCGTCATGGTCGACCTAAATATTCCGAAATAATACAGCCATCGTCATTTTTAAAGCCAGCATGGGTCTCTGATCCGGGTAATATAATCGCGGCGGGTCTTGGGTTAGCCAGCTGATTAATCGAAATAGCATATGTTTTCCGGAATAGGCCTGATGATCCGTATCTGCTTTCCCAAGAAGGGTTTGATCCAGCACATGAAGCATTAAGGCTTCTTTTTGATGATCTTGTCTTTCCCCATTTGCCTGATCGGTATATGAAATCAGCTGATTTGCCACCATGTGATGCCAGATCGCCAGCGCTTTCGCTTTTGGTGCGCCACCACTTAACAGGGAAATCATCTGATTTAAAGTATCAGTTATGGCCAGAAGAATATCCGGATGGGATGTTTTCAATGCCAGCAATCGGTCTGCAAGAGGCACAGACTGACTGGCCTGATTTGTGATCGCATCACGCCACCACGCCAGCCTGACTGCCGCAATCATAGCTTCATTAGCATAAGTGGCACGCCTGCCTTCCAGCCATAAGAGAAACAGATCACTATAAATTGGCCTATGTCGGTATGGTATAAAGGTGAGAGCAAGCGCAAGAGCCGGAAATTCATGGCGAAGAGAAGACACGCTACTTTCTGCCATTATTCACCTGTTTTCTTGCTTGCTGGTGCCGCTATCATTGCCACTTTGCGGCCTTCTGATAAAAGCAGATTCCATGTCCGACATGCCGCACCTGTTGGTAGAACCTCGCCTTTTAGTCCTATTTGTTGCAATTTTTTTCGTAAATCTATGAAAGGGTGGCTCATCACCTCACCAATGCCAATAATCAGTAGATGTGGGTCTTCATCAAGACTTGAAAAAATATTCAGATCATCAGGTGTCATCGTACCATGATCAGATAAGGCGATATCAGTGATGGTGTAGCCGACCGCATCAGCACCAAGAATAGCAATAGCACTGTCAAACCGAATATGATCTATGGTAAATCCATCCTGATCATAATCGGTAATAATTGGGGTGTCTGTATTATGATGTTTTGTCATTGCGTTCATGTGTAGGTAGCATGTCATCATCATCGGAAGGCCGCAGGTCAAACCGTGATAAAATGGTCGAAGCGACATAAATGGAAGAATAAGTACCAATAATGACGCCCCAGATCATAGCCAACGCAAATCCACCAAGAACAGCCCCACCAAAGAAATAGATTGCTAATAGCGCGATTAATGTGGTGAGTGATGTCATTAACGTTCGGGAAATCGTCTGGCTGAGGGAGTTATTGATTATCGTATCATTATCCCATGATTTATATTTTTTCAGATTATCCCTGATCCGGTCAAATATCACCACGGTATCATTAATGGAATAACCGGCAATAGTTAATAATGCTGCCACTGTCGCTAGATTGAACTCAATTCCAGTAAGAGCAAACAATCCAATGGTCGTGATAATATCATGAGCCAAGGCCAGAATGGCTGATACCGCAAACGGCCATTCGAAACGGAACCAGATATAGACCATAATTGATCCCAGAGCAGCAATAACGGCGTAAATGGCATTCTGTTTTAGCTCATCACCCACAACCGCACCAACAAACTCCGTTCGTCTGATTTCATACCGGTCTGCAATCTGTTCCTGAACAAGCTGAATGGCCTGTTTATTGGCATCACTCAAATTGGTGGCCATACCTTCATCCTGGGACTGAACACGGATTAATACTTCACGTTCACTACCAAATTCCTGCAGAGAAATATCGCCAAGTTCCAGTTCACTAAGTTCTTTGCGCAAAGATTCAACATTGGCCGCGCCTTCTAGTGTTTTTACTTCAATGACAAATCCACCGCGAAAATCAATGCCGGTATTCAAACCAACGAATAACCAGAACAGAATTGATCCTGCTATCAGTATTCCTGAAAAACCTGATGCTATGCCCCTGCCCTTCATGAAAGGGATGGTCAGATTTGAAGGAAGAAATCTCAATAAAGCCATATCACTAAGCTCCCATATCCTGTTTTGGAATCAGGATGCTATCTGGTTTCTTCATATTTATCCAAAGAGCAAGAAGCACACGCATAACAATAATGGTGGAAAACATGGATGAAACAACCCCGACGGAAATGGTCACAGAAAATCCCTTAATGGGGCCTGAGCCAAGAAAATAAAGGAATAATGCCGCCGCTAATGTTGTCAGATTGGCATCAATAATGGTGCCGGTAGCCTGATCAAAACCCGTCTTGAAAGCAGTGGAAAGTTTTCTTCCTGCACGGAGTTCTTCTTTGATCCGCTCGAAAATAATAATATTGGCATCAACCGCCATACCAATGGTGAGAACAATCCCAGCAATGCCGGGCAAGGTTAAGGTCGCCCCAAGGACAGAAAGTTGCCCATATAACAGAAGCATATTGATAAAGACGGCAATGACAGCAAGGCATCCGATCATCCCATAACTGGAAATCATGAATAAAGCGACGCCGGCAAGACCGACTATTGATGCGATCTGACCGGCTTTGATGGAATCACTTCCAAGCCCGGGGCCAACAGACCGTTCTTCGACCACCAGAAGAGGTGCAGGTAATGCACCAGAACGCAAAAGCAGGGACAATTCATTGGTTTCTTCAACAGAAAAGCCACCGGATATTTGCCCATTTGCAAAAATCTGTGATCTGATTACTGGTGCAGAAACGACTTCATCATCAAGCACTATGGCAAAAGGACGGCCAATATTCTGTGCCGTCACACGGCCAAAACGTTCTGCGCCCGTAGAATTAAGCGTAAAAGCAACAACCGCTTCATTGGTTTGACCATCAAAGGATGGGCGAGCATCTTCAAGCATTTCACCACTAATCAGAACACGCTTATTCAGTAGATAATGTTGGTCAGGATTATCCCGAGCAGGCAATAACTCAGACCCCGGAGGCACGCGACCAGATGCTTTTGCTGATTCTGCCGATGTTGATATATCAACAAGCTGAAAACCAAGTTTTGCCGTTTTGCCTAGCAGGGATTTTACCTGTTCCGGATCATCTACCCCGGGAAGCTGTAACAAAATGCGATTGTTACCTTGCCGTTGAATGATAGGTTCTTTTGTTCCGGTTTCATCAACGCGGGCACGCACAATTTCAATCGCCTGACCAACGGTCATTGTCGTTAATTGTGATAGACCAGCATCATCAAAAAATACGGATAAAGTGTTTTCTGACACCTGAATCTGCATTTCAGGTGCGATCATTCCATTCAGAATTTCCCTTGCTTCCACAAACTGGAATGCTTCCCTTAACTGGAAGCTGAGGTTATTATCACTCACAGAAAGATTGCTGATACCAATGCGTTTATTCCGCAAATTAATCCGGATATTTTCAGCCAGATTATCCATCCGTTCCTGAACAACCGAATCCATATCGACTTCAAGCAACAGATATGAACCACCCTGTAAATCGAGGCCAAGATTTATGCCCAGACTGCCATCGTCATTATCTTGAAACATAACCGTGCTTGCGGCCACTGATGCCGCCAACAAGACAACGATAATGGTCAGGTTATAAAACCATGAAGAAAGGCGTATCATATCAACCCGCTTTGGATATTTTCAGTGATTAAGAATCAGTTATTTGGCTTTCTGATTAGACTGTTGTGCCCCTGCTGAAAGAACACGCCCATCTTTATCACGGCATTCGGAAATAAAGTGACGCAGAATGCTTACATTGACACCTTTTGAGATTTCGACATCTACGGTTTCATTGCCTTCAACCGCTTTTGTTACCTTACCGGAAATACCGCCAGCCGTGATTACGATATCACCCTTTTTCAGGTTGCTCACCATCATTTGATGTTCTTTTGCCCGTTTTTGTTGTGGTCGGATCAGCAGGAAATAGAAAACAACAAAGATCAGAAAAAATGGCAGAAGCGCACCTACAATGCCGCCTGTTCCACCTGCGCCTGCAGCTTGTGCATAGGCTGGGGAAATGATCATGAAAAACTCCATTATGTTAATAAAATCGCATCACCAACATACAACCATGCGCTGGCGAAAGGCAAATGCAAATGCGCCGTATTGATCATGTTTCAGATAATTTAGCATAGAATATGCTAATCCAGATTGACGATTGCCATAACGGACGCATAATAAAGTTATGAATGAACATAATGAAGATATCCTCACCGAACTTCGCCGTATTGCAGATGCGCTTGAACACCTCACTAAAACGGGAACATCGCCTGTTCTGGAAAAAAAGCACTTTGCCTATGTCTGGCATACTAATCCGGATCATTTACAACCGGTTCCTAAGGTTAATCATATACCGCTTACGCTTTTGCAAGGTATCGATCATCAATCGGATATTCTGTATGAAAATACCCGGCGTTTTGCTAATGGCTTATCTGCTAATAATGCGTTGTTATGGGGGGCGCGCGGAACAGGCAAATCATCTCTGGTTAAAGCCATACATGCGGATATTGCAAAAACATCAGACATCACATTGATTGAAATTCATCGCGAAGACTTGGATAGCTTGCCGCGTTTGCTGTCATGCCTAAATCTATATGAAGACAGACGATTCATCGTATTTTGTGATGATCTGGCCTTTGAGGCGGCAGAAACATCCTATAAATCGCTAAAAGCTGTTCTGGAGGGCGGTATTGAAGGCAAGCCTGAACACGTTATTTTTTATGCCACATCAAACCGCCGCCATTTGATGGCACGGGACATGATTGATAATGAACGTTCGACAGCAATTAATCCATCTGAGGCTATTGACGAAAAAGTATCACTTTCCGATCGTTTTGGTCTATGGCTGGGCTTTCATAATGTTGATCAGGATACTTATCTAGCCATGATTACCGCCTATGCCGATGCTATTCATCTGGATAGTGATGCCCAAAAAAGAAAAGAACTGCATCATCAGGCGCTGGCATGGGCAATCACCCGTGGCAGTCGGTCGGGTCGGGTCGCATGGCAATTCATCACCCATGCCGCGGGTGAAGCCGGAATAACTATTAATCTGTCATCCTATTAAATATCAGATCGTTTTAGGTTCAGGACATATATTGGAGAGGGTCAACAGGCTGACGGGATTTCCTGATCTGGAAGTGGACTTGCGGTTGTCGTACCTTACCACTTTGGCCGATAGAACCTATCCGTTCCCCTTTACTGATATTCTGGCCTTCCGTGACGCCAATATCGCCAAGATGCGCATATGCCGTGATCCATCCATTATCATGCTTTATCAAAATCATATTACCAAATGATTTCAAGTCTTTACCGATAAATGCTACTGTCCCGTCATAAGAAGAAACAACAGCATCACCTAAGTTTCCTGCGATATTGATGCCATCATTTTTCACGCCGCTACTAACTAATCCAAATGTTTCTATCACCTGGCCATTAACAGGCCAGCCAAAGGCCAATGCACCAACAGCCACTGGCTCTGCAGGCGCCGATGATGCGGTGGTTGTATTTGTTGTTGATGATGTTGCCGGTAATTCTGCCCCCGGCACAACCTTGATTTTGCTGCTTGGATTTATACCCGGTAAATCAAGCATGGAATAATCTAATGTCCGCGGGATTACCAGTGTTGTTCCTGGACGTAAGGTATAAGGAGATTGCAATTGATTAAGCCGGATTAATTCATGCCGCGTGACAGCATAGCGTTCAGATAGTGCATCTAGCGTATCCCCCGGTTTTACCCTGTGATTCCGCGGCTTTGGCAACATCAACGTCGTTAGCCCATCCAAAAGATAAGGTGGTGTTAGCTGATTGCCTAAAATGATTTTACGGGGCGTCACGCCATAACGGTTTGCCACGGTATAGATGGTATCCCCGGCTTCAACAGGAACGATACCATCTGGCGGGACTTCTCTAGTTTCTTCGCGATTAGGAGCATTAATGACAGGTACTGGTGACCGTTCCTGTATCTGACAGGCAGAAATGAGAAAACTGAGCATAACCATAAGCAAAGCCGCGGGCGGAATGAAGGTCTGTTTTCTAGGATCAACATAGGATATGAGCATGATCAATTGTCTCCATTATCTATGTCAGATAACAAGGGAACAAATCGAACATCCATAATATCGGTAATCACAGCATCATCTCTATTTGCATTCCATGTCACCTTTTTAAGCGTCTGGTCGCCATTTGCGCTATCGACCGGTATTATCATAATACCATCATCTTTGATTTGTTCCAGTAAATGAAGTGGAATTTCTGACGCGCCACATGTTACAATTACCCTATCAAATGGCGCAGCTTCCGGCCAGCCATATTGGCCATCAGCTAACCGACTGGTAATATTTGTCAATTTGAAATGTTTAAATCGTCTTTCTGCTTCCACCAGCAATGGTCTGATTCGTTCAATTGTATAAACACGTCGGCAAATATGTGACAGAACTGCCGCCTGATAGCCACTACCTGTACCGATTTCAAGAACACGTTCTCTGCCAGTTAATTCCAGATGCGCTGTCATGATAGCAACAACGAAAGGCTGGCTAATGGTCTGACCATAGCGGATGGGCAAGGAAACATTATCATAGGCATGTTGATGCAAAGCTTGAGGGATAAAGCCTTCTCGTGGCGTTTGTTCAATGGCTGATAATGTATTTTTATCGCGGACACCCATTCCACGCAGAAGCATGATCAGTCGGGCACGCTGTTCCATCAGATGCAGATATAATTTATCCGTTTCTATCATTGAACAGGACTTTAAGATCATCAAGTTCTTGCTGACTTGTCATATTCAGTGCCAATGGCGTGATGGTAATATAATCATTCATGATACCGAAATAATCATCTTCGTTATTAATATCACGGCGCTGACGCAATAATCCAATGCGGAAAGCATTTTCCGTATCTGAAGGAACAATTTCATCAGATGCTTTATGCCGTCCTACGGGAAATGGTCTAATCCCTTTGGGTGCAACAGATGGAAAATTGATATTCATGATAACATCATCTGGCCATCCCTTTTCTATCAATGCCGATATGACAGGTAAAGCTTCTGCCCGGGTGATAGCATAAGCATCCATCAGATCGACCGGAATATTCTGACGGTTGATTTTCTGTGATATTGCAATGGATGGAATGCCATGAACCGTGGCTTCCCACGCTGCCCCGATAGTGCCAGAACAGGTAATATCATCAGCAATATTCATTCCCAGATTAACACCGCTTAAAATCAGGTCCGGCATAGCAGATTGCATAAAATGGTTAAGAGCAAGCACCATACAGTCCGCAGGGGTTCCGTCACATGAAAACCGTTTATCGCTATGTCTTGTCACATTTAAATCACGCTTAAGGGTCAATGCGCGGCCGTATCCGGAACAGTTATCATCTGGCGCAAAAACCCAGACTTCATCAGCTATTGCATTGGCAATATCTTCCATGACCTTAAGGCCGGTTGCATTAATGCCATCATCATTCGAAATAAGTATCCGGCCTACTCTACCGCTTGCCGTAGGTTTCATTATATAAGTCTTTCTAATTTAGTTTGCCCGCCCATATAGGGGTGTAAAGCTGATGGCAGAATAACACTACCATCTTCACATTGACCATTTTCCAGAATAGCAATCATTGTCCGGCCAACCGCTAACCCCGAACCATTGAGCGTATGCACCAGTTCATTAGATTTGCTCTGATCATTTTTAAAACGTGCCCGCATCCGACGAGCCTGAAAATCACCGCAATTGGAACAGGATGAAATCTCTCTATACATTCCCTTGCCTTCATTCTGACCGGGTAACCAGACTTCAATATCATATGTTGTTCTAGCCGAAAAACCAGTGTCACCGGAACATAGTTTCATTACCCGATAGGATAGATCAAGCCTCTGTAAAACTGTTTCGGCACAATGTGTCATCCGTTCTAGTTCTTCATCTGAATGATCGGGGTGGCTGATGGATACAAGCTCAACTTTGCTGAATTGGTGCTGACGGATCATTCCTCTGGTATCGCGACCGGCCGCACCTGCTTCGGCACGAAAACATGGGGTGTATGCCGTCATCCGCAATGGCAAGCTTGATTGATCAAGAATTTCACCGGCAACGAGATTGGTTAAAGGGACTTCCGCTGTCGGGATAAGCCAGCGATCATCTGTTGTGCGAAAAAGATCAAGGGCAAATTTGGGTAATTGTCCAGTGCCTGCCATGGTTTCACTTTTCACCAGATAAGGCGGCTGATATTCCGTATAACCAAATTCCCGCGTATGTGTATCCAGCATAAAAGCGGCAATAGCCCGTTCCAGTCGGGACAGATCACCCTTGAGAACAACAAATCGTGACCCGGATAATTTTGCCCCTAGCGCAAAATCCATCATGCCAAGCCCCTCACCTATGGCTACATGATCCTGTGCAGGAAAATCAGGCAGAACAGCGTCGCCATTAGTGCGGATGAGCATATTATCATCTTCATCATTGCCATCAGGCACATCAGCATTAAGGATATTGGGATAATCCATCAGCATTTGATCTAGCGTGGTGGCTAATTCACGATCCTGATCTTCCATATCAGAAAGCGTGGATTTCAGAAAAGCAACTTCATCAATCAGGGCTGATGCATCACCGCCAGAGGATTTGATTTTGCCTACCTCTTTGGATGCTTCATTGCGCCGTTGCTGTTTTTCCTGCATTTCGGTCTGGATAGAACGCCGTTTCTGGTCTATGGCCAGAATTTCTGCTGATACAGGCTGAATGCCACGACGTGACATAGCTTTATCAAACTCATCGGGATGGTTTCGGATAAACCGAATATCATGCATGATAATAATCCTTATTCAATTTGAAGAAAACGTGCTCTTTAGTCGTCATCTTCGTCGTCGGAAAAATCCTGTTTTACCGTTAATGAAATGGCAATAATGGACAATTCATATAATAAAATGACCGGAACGGCTAGCATGACCTGAGTAATAACATCTGGTGGTGTCAGTAATGCCGCCGCAATAAAAGAAAATACAATAGCATAGCGGCGTTTAGCCCGTAATCCGGCGACCGTCACCATACCAACCTTAGCTAACAGCATAAGAATGACCGGCAATTCAAAAGCAACCCCAAAAGCAAAGATAAGCCGCATAACCAGACTTAGATATTCACTAATCCTTGGTTCAACCTCTGTCGGAAGTGAACTTTCAGTTCCTGAAAATTGGTAGCCAAGAAAGAAATTCCACGCCGGTGGGATAACCATATAATAAACCATTGCCCCGCCTAATAGGAATAAAGCCGGGGTGGCGATCAAAAATGGTAAGAATGCATTGCGTTCATTTTTATAAAGTCCGGGTGCAATAAATCGCCATACCTGAAGCAGGATAAAGGGAAATGAAACAAATAACGCGGTGAAAAAGGCAACTTTGATCTGGGTGAAAAAGCCTTCATGCAAGGCTGTGAATATCATTCGGCCTTCTAGATTATTGGCAGCAAACCAGTCTGCTAGCGGTTGTTGTAAAAACAGCTGAACCTTTGTGGCTATGGTGTTGCTGGCGGCACCAATCGGTATCAAACAAACCAGAAACAGTAGCAAAAACAGCCCCATAGAAATAGCAAGCCGGTTGCGCAATTCTGTCAAATGATCAAGCAATGACATAGTGCCATTGTCATCTTCTGTTTCTGCGGTAATGCTATCCTGATCTGTCATGATGCTGAATACTTATAAAAGGTTATGATGATGATGTGGTTGATTTAGGCTTTGACTTGGTTTTTTTGTTATTGCTTTTCGGCTGTGATGCTTCACTGGAATCTGTCAATTCCTGTGGTGGTGATTTGATTTCTTTGGTCATTGCCGATGCAGATTCTTTAACCTTGGACACGGTTTCGGTAAGATTAATATCATCCGCAACATCATCCATATCCTTTTTAATCGCATTAATGGGGTCTTTTGTCTGTTCTATCAAACCGGCCTTGGTTTCATTGAGGGCGTTCTTAACGTCACGAAATTCTTCCTGATCGGCCACTTCCAGCATGGATTTTCGAAATTCATTCGCCATGCCGCGCATTTTACCAACAAAATTGGTAAAGCCTTTTAGTGCCCGCGGCATATCCTTTGGCCCTACAACAAGCACAAGCACAAAAGCCACGACAATAATTTCTTGCCATCCAAAATCTAACATAAGTCATCCATAGACAAATGAAGCCCTAAAAAATGCAACTATTTAGCTGATGTTTTCTTGCGGGTCGTTGCTTTTTTTACGGTTTTCTTAGCTGTTGTCTTTTTTGCCGCTGTACTTCGTGGTTTCCGGACAGCAGGTTTTTTTGCCGCTGGTTTTTGATCCGTATCATCTTCGATCAACTCTTCCTCATCATCAGGCTGGGAAGCATCATTTTCATCACCACTCATGCCAGTTTTGAAATTTCGAAGCCCTTTGCCAAAGTCACCCATTAAGCTGGATATTTTTCCGCGACCACCAAATAACAATAGAACAATCACAAGGACGATTACCCATTGCCATATTCCAAATGCGCCACCAAACATATTTACCTCTTAATTTAAAAAATGATTAACATCTGATTGATATCATATCCAGATACCCGATACTACAACAAGATATTTTTATTTATCCCTGTTGAGGGAAAACAAAAACCTGACTGTTATCAAGCTTAATGGATACTTCGGTTCCTTCATCATACCATGTTATCCCGGGAACTCTTGCATGCAAATGCATAGCCCCTACTCTTTCCCAGTATAGCTCAAGATGGATAATGCTATATCGACCTAGCATTATGGTTTCCACGACCACAGCATCAGCCGTTTCACCACGCGGGTCTATGATTAATCCATCATTACGGATAATCATGACGGCATCTTCCGTATCATCCATATCATCAACCGGAAATGCACCAAAAGGCGTATCTGCCATTCCGGATGTAATGCTTGTCTCAAAACGATTAATTTCGCCAAAAAACTCGGCCACAAAAGCATTGTCTGGCCGGCAGAAAACATCGACAGGCGCACCAGTCTGAATAATTGATCCTTTTTCCATGACCATCAGACGGTCAGCCATGAACATAGCTTCTTCGCTATCATGTGTCACAATTAAAACGGCCGTTCCGATTTCATGCAATACATGCAGCATGTCATCACGAATCTGTTCTTTCAGACGACTATCAAGGCCACTAAATGGTTCATCTAGCAGAATTAACCCCGGATTAGGGGCAAGAGCCCTGGCCAGCGCGACTCTCTGTTGCTGGCCTCCTGATAACTGATGCGGTAAAGCATCACGATATTCTGTCAGATGGGTCTGTTCCAGGGCATGTAATGCCATTTCCGCTTTCTGAACACTATTTAGGCTAGCGTTATTCTGGCCATTTAAGGCAAACAGAATATTGTCCATGATGGACATATGCGGGAAAAGGGCATAATCCTGAAAAACCATGCCAATGCCGCGGTCTTCAGGTCGCATTGTTGATTTCGGGTCTGCAATTTTTTCACCCTTAATCCAGATTTCACCATCAGACGGCGTTTCTAATCCAGCCGCTAATCGCAAAATGGTGGATTTTCCACATCCTGAAGGGCCAAGTAATCCCACGACCTCATGACTATTGACCGTGAAGTTAATGTTCTGAACAGAAGGCATATGGCCATATTGATGAGAGATATTTTTAAACTCAATCATCTTCATGCTCTTCTGCCAGATCAACGGCAATATCATCTTCGGTAATCAGTTCATCCAGTTCTAGCTGATCTTCATCTTCCGTGTCTGCCATATCATTTGCCCGCATAACATCGCTAATCGTATGGCCGGTTGATAGCAATCCGGTTTTCTTTAATTCATCAAGCCCGGGTAAATCAGAAATATGATTTAGCCCGAAATGATCCAGAAATCCCGGGCTAGTTGCCCATGTGATAGGTCGGCCGGGTGTGCGGCGTCTGCCTTTTGGTCTTACCCATCCCATTTCAAGAAGAATATCTAATGTTCCTTTTGATATTGACACACCTCTGATTTCTTCGATTTCTGCACGCGTCACCGGTTGATGATAGGCAATAATGGCAAGCGTTTCGAGAGCAGCGCGTGACAGTGTTTTTTCACTTTCGCGAATGGTTTTTAAATGTTCAGCCACGTCAGCGGCTGTTCGCATAGCCCAATTGCCATCAAATTGAATCAGATTAATGCCACTATCTTCACCAAATCGGGTGTGCAGCTGTTCCATGACGGCATCATAAGTTGCATCATCAGGTAGATGCTGGCGAATGATTTTATCTGTCACGGCATCAGGTGACGCAAAGATCAATGCCTCAATAATACGGCAATAATGAAGGATGGTCTGATCCATTAGATATTTTCTTCCGTTGAGGCCAGATAGATTGGCCCGAATTGATTATCCTGTCGCAATTGTGCCTGCCCATCACGAACCATTTCAAGGGTAGCAGTGAAATGTGACGCAATAGCAGACCGATGATCGAGTTCTGTTTTAAGGTTTGGCGGCAAAAAGGACAACAGATTGTTCCATCCTTTGGCATATTTTAGCAAATCGCCCAACCGTGCCACCGCTTCTTCAACTGAATAGAGATGCGATGCGGATATGGTTAATGTGCTTGCTTCTTCGCGGCTTGCAATCTCACCATATGCCTTTAGCAAATCAAATAATGTAGCGGTATGTGATACCACATTAACCGGGTCAAAGCGTTCATGATGAACACCCTTAAATCGTGTTATACCAAGTCGCGGTAATGCCATCAGTTCTTTACCGGCTTTCCGCATGGCTTCCAATTGCAACAACTGGCGTCGCAACGCTTCGGCCATATCCAGCGTTTCCATCTGTTCTTCGGGTTCCGGGTCTGGCAGTAATAATCGGGACTTCAGATAAGCAAGCCACGCCGCCATGACGAGATAATCTGCTGCAACTTCAATATCCAGTTCTCTTGCATTGTTGATATAGGCCAAATATTGTTCAGCCAGCGGTAGAATGGCAATCTGCGTTAGATCAATTTTCTGATCCCGCGCTAAATCAAGCAATAGATCAATAGGCCCTTCATATCCGTCAAGAACCAGAAAAAGAGATAGCTGCCCTGCTTGCCGTGCTTCAGAGGCAGTCAATTTATCATCAAAGCCATCAGTCATGAATGCTGCATCCTCTGGCCATTAATTCCAAGATCGCAAAATACAGTCCTGCCCGACAGATTTGAGCGTATTGCATAATTTACTGGCATTAGCTCGTGGCATAGGGTCAGTCACAACACGCCAGAACATCCCTTGTTCACCAGCATCATGCAACATGACCCCTATGGATACCTGATCAAGCCTTGAAATATGCTTATTCATAAGGATAGCGGCCACCTGCATGGCTTTCCCTTCATCTTTGAATGCTGCCAGTTGAACGCGATAGAATGCTGATAAACTTTCATCCGGGCGGTTTAGGTTTTTACCTGCTTTTGGAATGGGTACAGATGAACTGGCCAAATCTATATCAACCGGATCAACAGCAGTTTCAGCCGTTTCAGCCGTTTCAGGAGTTTCTGATATCTGTTCCGGTGATGATGAAACAGCGGCCAAATTGTTTTCGGCATTTGCCAATGCTGTATTATCATCTGAAGCGTCTTGGGTTGCCAGATTATCATTCTCAGTTATATCCGTGGTTTCCGGATCAATGTTAACTGTACTGGTTTCTGATATCGTTTCTAAATCTGTTACCGTATCCGCTTCGTTTGTTGCGATGGTTTGATTATCTATAACAATATCTGTTTCGGATTCGATTTCTTGATCTGCCAGATCAGCTGATACATCAATGGGCGGTAATTCTGGCACCGGTTCTTCGGGAAGTAATTGTTCTCCCCCTTCGGGAATCTGACCGCCACTATCCAACGAGTTCAGAAAGGTGCTATCGGTATTTTTAATGTCTGCGCCCCCCGGATTAACAGGAACTATCTTATAGGGGCGTTCATCAGCTGTGATAATAGCAATTTCATCCATCTGTTGTGGTGACATAAACATAATATAACCAATTCCCGCAATTATCAGAACTGCGACACCACCAAAAAGCATTAGAATAATTCGCATTTATACCCTCAACCCATCTTTGTGATGGTTACATTTCCTCAATGGCCTCAACGCCAAGAATAGCAAAACCGTTTCTGATAACAATACCTGTTGCATGAACAAGTTTTAATCTTGCCGCGGTGCGTTTGGGATCATCAGTGATAAATCGTAAACTGGCATTATCCCGACCCTTATTCCACAAGCCATGAAAACTTGCCGCAAGCTCCATTAGATAAAATGCAATACGATGCGGCTCAAAGGCCTGTCCCGCCGCCTCTACCTGACGTGGATAGCTGGCAAGTTGACGAATTAAGGCGATTTCACTGGCATCTGTTAGCAATCCCAGATCAGCATTGGTCAGGTCGATCTGCTTTGCTTCATCCTGGCGTAACACGGAACTAGCACGCGCATGGGCATATTGAACATAGAAAACCGGATTTTCACGGGATTGGGTTGTTACTTCAGCATAATCAAAATCCATGGTTTGATCTGCCCGTCGCGTAAGCATGATAAAACGTAAGATATCACGGCCAACCGCATCTAGCACATCAGATAGAGTGACAAAAGTACCTGCCCGTTTTGACATTTTAACCTGTTGCCCACCATCCATCAATTTGACCAGCTGTACCAGTTGAATATTGAGGCTATCCTTCTTGCCGGTAAACGCCGAAACAGCAGATTTCATTCGTTTAACGTATCCACCATGATCAGCCCCCCAGATATTTATCAGCTTATCTGACCCGCGTTTGATCTTATCCAGATGATACGCAACATCAGAAGCAAAATACGTCCATGTGCCATCAGATTTTTTCACGGCGCGGTCAACATCATCACCAAAATCGGTTGACCGGAAAAGCATCTGTTCCCGCGGTTCCCAGTCTTCGGCCTGTTCGGCTTTTGGTTTTTCCAGCACGCCTTGATAAATGAGTCCTTTTTCCGCGAGCATATCTATTGCCGCATGAACCGCGCCATTTTCTACCAGTTCATATTCTGATGAAAAGCGGTCCATATGAATGCCAAGGCGATCAAGGTCTGCTTTAATGGATAGCATCATATCATCAATCGCAAATTGACGGATTAGCGGTAACCACTTTTCTTCATCCATATGAAGCAGGCTGTCGTCATACAAAGACACCAGTTTTGCGGCGGTATCTTTAAGATATTCCCCCGGATACTGACCTTCGGTTACTTCTGCGGTTTTGTCGCCAAGTGCTTGTTTATATCGGGTAAATACTGACCGTGCCAATACATCAACCTGATTGCCAGCATCATTGATATAATATTCTCTGGTAACATGATAACCGCATGTTTCCAGCAAGTTTGCCAGACTATCACCAACGATTGCTCCACGGGCGTGGGCGGCGTGTAAAGGCCCCGTTGGGTTAGCGGAAACATATTCAACATTTATATGTTCCCCTTTACCCAGCTGATTGGCCCCCCAGTTTGAGCCAGCGATTAGGATATCATCTATCCGATCCTGCCACATAGCAGGATTTAGCGTAAGGTTGATGAATCCGGGGCCTGCAATAGTAACGTCTTCCACCCCATCAAGGGCGGCAATATCCTTGACCAGAAGTCCAGCCAGATCACGCGGCGACATGCCAGCCAGCTTTGCCATAACCATGGCATAATTAGTTGATAGATCACCATGACTGGGATCACGCGGCGGTTCACATGCGGCTGGTCTTGCTTCACCGGAAAGGGAAATCATACCATTTTGCACTAACTGGTCAGTGATCATGGTTATCTGCTGACTGAAATGGGAAAAAATATTCATTAAACAGT
Source organism: Puniceispirillales bacterium (SeqCode) (assembly GCA_049595035.1). Classification (GTDB taxonomy): domain Bacteria; phylum Pseudomonadota; class Alphaproteobacteria; order Puniceispirillales; family UBA1172; genus UBA12202. The sequence continues at coordinate 24,235 of JBMYKD010000009.1, forward strand.
TCTCGGTAAAAAGTTATCTTAAAATTGGCCCGGGTGAAAACAGACGTTCATGTTCCATAACGGCAAAGCGATCCGTCATACTGGCGATATAGTCTGCAATATGTCTGGCTTTTGCGTTGATGTCTATCGTATTCAAATGTTGCTGGTCAAGATATTGCCAATCATCGGGTAATGTATTTGTTTCTTCCATGAATAGGGCAAACATTTCCCTGATCACGCGCTTGGCTTTACTTGTCATGCGATTTACTTTGTAATGACGCCAGACATGCTGGAATAAAAACGCCCGCAATTGCGATAAATCATTACCCATATCTGGTGAAAAACTGGCGATCTGGTGATCAGCTTTGCGGATATCTTCAACATGTTGCGGGTTGAGTTCTACAAGTCGTTTCGTTGTTTCAGTCAATAAATCATTAACAGCTAATTTGATTAGATTTCTGGTCAATTCATGAACTAGTCGTGATGTTTTCAGACTGCCATAATCATGTTTCAATTGTTTGATTACCCCACCGGCTAATGGTAAATCCAGCATTTTATCCGGGTCTAGGAGCCCTGCCCGTATTCCATCATCACAATCATGTGCCAGATAGGCGATATCATCAGCGATATTTGCAATCTGGGCTTCTAGTGAGGGGTAACTATCAAGACCAAAACGCATATCCTGATCAAGAGCTGAAATGGTGGGACGACAATTATTACTGATAGGGCCGTTATGTTTGATAACACCTTCTATGGTTTCCCATGTCAGATCAAGTCCATCAAACCCTGCATAACATTGCTCAAGCATGGTAATGACCCGGATAGTTTGTTCATTATGATCAAAACCACCATAATCCTGCATCATCTGATCAAGAGCGGTTTCACCAGCATGACCAAATGGCGTGTGGCCAAGATCATGTGCGAGTGCAATAGCTTCTGCTAAATCTTCATCTAACCGAAGTTGACGGCATATTGTTCTGGCAATTTGCGATACTTCCAGAGAATGCGTAAGGCGCGTGCGGAAATAATCCCCTTCGTGATAGATGAAAACCTGTGTTTTGTATTTCATCTTACGAAAGGCGGAAGAATGAATAATCCGGTCGCGGTCACGCTGGAAAACAGATCGCATGTGATCATGGCTAGTTGTTCTGGTAATATGACGCCCCCGGCTTTCGCTTGCCTGTGAGGCATAAACAGCAAGTTGTGTCATAATGGAAATTAGCCTTTTATGAGAGGATATTATTGTCAAATCGAAACATAACGCGGTTAAGATATTGAAGCAATGCTGGAAACGGGTAAAAACATAAGATCAAGCAATTCACCGAACTCACTTGATGGCAACAAGGAAGATGATTATATTCATATCAGAGGGATGAATCATGAATGATCACAGCAAGAATATGATGACGTTTTCTGTTAGCGATCAGGCCGCTGATCGTATAGCCAAAATCATGGAAACGGAACATGGAACATATTTCCGGATTTCTGTTCTCGGTGGTGGATGTTCCGGATTTCAATATAAGTTCAGCATTGATGATGAAAAAACCGATGACGATGTTGTATTGAATAACGCTACCTCAACAGGAGTTAATGTCATTACTCTCATTGATAGCATGTCACTTGAACTGATTTCAGGTGGCCAGCTTGATTTCGTTAATGAACTTGCTGGTCAGTATTTTCAGGTTGTGAATCCCAATGCAACCGCTGCATGTGGATGTGGTACGTCTTTTGCGCTCTGATCCCTTTACTGTTGCAACATGGAATGTAAATTCCATCAAAGTCCGTGCTGAAGCGGTGCTGGACTGGTTGAAACAGGGGCAATGCGATATCCTGCTGATGCAGGAACTCAAATCCATTGATGAAAACTTCCCTATTGAGGCATTTCGCGACGCCGGATATGAGGTACATGTCCATGGCCAGAAAACCTATAATGGTGTCGCCATTGCGTCAAAGGTTCCTCTTACTCTACGGCGGAAAGGCTTGCCTCCTCTTGCGGATGATGACGATGACAGTGATCCACAAGCACGCTATATAGAAGTGGAATATGAGCAATTTATTATTGGATGCCTGTATCTGCCAAATGGTAATCCGGTGATGGTTGATGGCGATCTGTCAGAAAAGTTTCGCTATAAACTGAATTGGATGGATAGACTCAATCAGCATGCGGCATCATTGAATACGTTAAACCGGCCGGTCATTCTTGCTGGTGATTATAATATCATTCCCGACACCAGAGACTGTTATGATATTAACGCATGGCAAGGTGATGCGCTACATCACCCAGATTCCCTTAAAAAATGGCGGCAATTATCATATAGTGGTTATATGGATGCATGGCGCGGCCTGCACCCTACAATCGAAGCATATAGTTTCTGGGATTATCAGGGTGGCGCTTGGCAAAAAGACCACGGTATCCGCATTGATCACTTTATGCTGAATGCAGAAGCCGCGGATTGTCTTTTAGATTCGCATATAGATAAAACCCCTAGGGGTAAAGACCGCGCCAGCGATCATACCCCTGTTTTATGTCAATTTACCCATCATATTCCACGCGTCTAGATATCAGCATAGATATGTGTTTCAGCCTTACCACCCGGATGGGTTAACGCACCTTTTTCAGCTGATCCTACGGTTTGTGCATATTTCCACAATGTTCCGGATTGATAATCTGTTTCCCGTGGTTTCCATTGCTGGCGACGCTTTGCTAGTTCTTCGTCTGACAGATCAACCGTAATCGACCCATTTTCTGCATCAATGGTAATAACATCACCATCTTCCAGCAAACCGATAGGCCCGCCAACAGCGGCTTCAGGGCCGACATGCCCAATGCAGAACCCTCTGGTAGCACCAGAAAACCGGCCATCAGTAATCAAGGCGACTTTATCACCCATACCCTGCCCATAAATAGCGGCAGTCGTTGCCAGCATTTCACGCATGCCGGGGCCACCCTTGGGGCCTTCATAACGGATAACCAGAACTTCACCTTCTTTATAGTCACGACGCTCGACGGCGGCAAAAGCATCTTCTTCGCAATCAAAGCATCTCGCTGTTCCTGTAAAGACCAGATTTGTCATGCCGGCCACTTTCACAATGGCACCTTCAGGAGCAAGATTACCCCGCAAGCCGACAACGCCGCCGGTTGGTGATAAAGGCGCACTAACTGGCCGGATAACATCCTGATCAGTAGGGAATGATACATTGGCCAGATTTTCTTCCATTGTTTTGCCTGTCACGGTCAGACAATCACCATGAATAAATCCACCTTCGAACAAAGTTTTTAGTAGAACCGGAACACCGCCTATTTCATACATATCTTTGGCAACGTAACGCCCCCCCGGTTTCAAATCGGCAACATATGGCGTGCGCTTAAAAATTTCAGCCACATCATGCAAATCAAAATCAATTCCGCATTCTGCAGCAAGAGCAGGTAAATGCAGGCCAGCATTTGTTGACCCACCTGAAGCGGCAACAATAGTAGCGGCATTTTCAAATGCTTTTCTTGTCAGGATATCGCGTGGCCGCAAATTGGATTTAAGCATGTCCATTACATGACGGCCAGAATGATAGGCATATTCATCACGGCTTTCATAAGGGGCAGGTGCGCCAGCTGACCCCGGAATAGCCAGACCAATTGCTTCAGACACGCAAGCCATCGTATTAGCGGTAAACTGCCCCCCGCATGACCCCGCGCTCGGACATGCTACACATTCCAGTTCAAACAGGTCTTCATCAGACATATTGCCAGCGGCATATGCCCCCACCGCTTCAAACACATCCTGAACGGTGACATCCTTATCTTTAAAACGACCGGGGAGAATTGACCCGCCATACATGAAAACTGACGGTACATTCAGTCTTGCCATAGCCATCATTACTCCGGGCAGAGATTTATCACATCCTGCCAGACCAACAATGGCATCATAACAATGGCCACGCACGGTAAGTTCAATCGAATCTGCAATCACTTCGCGGCTTACCAATGACGATTTCATACCCTGATGCCCCATGGCAATACCGTCTGTTACGGTAATGGTAGTAAACTCGCGCGGGGTACCAGCATGATCGGCAACCCCTTTCTTAGCGGCTTGCGCCTGTCTGCTTAGGGCAATATTACATGGTGCCGCTTCGTTCCATGTCGAAACAACACCAACCAGTGGCTGATTGATTTCTTCTTCTGTCATGCCCATCGCATAATAATATGACCGATGTGGTGCCCGTTCTGGCCCTACGCTAACATGGCGGCTGGGCAGGTTAGATTTATCCCATGACTGTGATGACATTGTTGATCTCCTGTCTATTGTAAACGCTTAATAGCGATATCTAATTTGTTGCGCTGTTCGAGTTCTGCGTCAAGCCTACGTTTGTTTTCTTCAATAACATCAGCCGGTGCCTTGCTGACAAAACCGGGGTTATTCAGTTTTGATTCCAGTTTTTTAACCTCTGCTTCGGTTGCCTTTAAGGCATCTGACAGGCGTTTTCTTTCCGCATCAAAATCAAGCACCCCTGCCAATGGAATGGCAATTTCAACCCCATTGACAACAGCCTGCGCGGATTGCGGCGGCATATCTTGTTCAAACCGGATATCATTTAATCGTGCCAATCGTAAGATCGATTCACGATGATCAATCACCCAGTCCTTATTCAGGGCTTCACTCAATAACAAAACCAGATCGGGTTTAGCAGATACTGGAATATTCATTTCATTTCGCAAAGACCTGATCGTGCCGATAATATCAAAGATAAACCCAATCTGCTCACCAGCATTGGCAAAATCAGCCGTATCACGTTCTGGCCATGGTGATGATATTAACATATCTTCACCATCAAAAATCTCTTTCCATAGCTCTTCTGTAATAAATGGCATAATAGGATGAAGCATGGTAATTGCCTCAGCCATGACGGTGGTGGCCACTTTAGTGTATTCATCACTTGTTGCGTTACCATGTCCAAGCACCGGTTTAATCCATTCCAGATACCAGTCACAAAATTGATGCCAGATAAAATGATAGATCGTATCCGCGGCATCATTGAAACGGTATTCCGTGATGGCGGTTTTCATATGTTCACTTGTTCGATTGAGTTCAAATAAAATCCACTGATTAATGGGATCACTAACCGTTATATCATCAAGTCCCGGTTTTCCTGTCGCCTGATTCATTTCAAGGAAACGGCAGGCGTTCCAGATTTTAGTGGCAAAATTGCGATATCCTTCAATCCGGCTTTCAGCCAGTTTAATGTCCCTGCCCTGCGCGGCCAAAGCCGTAAGGGTAAAACGCAACGCATCGGCACCATATTTTTCTGAAATATCCAACGGATCCATAACATTACCCTTGGATTTTGACATTTTCTGGCCTTTTTCATCCCGCACCAGTGCATGAATATAAACATCTCTAAACGGGACTTCTCCATCCATGAAATGCATGCTCATCATCATCATTCGGGCAACCCAGAAAAAGATAATATCAAATCCGGTCACCAGAACATCACCCGGATAATATCTTTTCAGATGATCCGTTTCTTCTGGCCAGCCAAGAGTGGAAAAAGGCCATAAACCACTTGAAAACCATGTATCAAGAACATCTTCGTCCTGCCGCAATGATACGTCTTTGCCGTAATGGTCTTTAGCGGCAGCCAGTGCTGATTGTTCGTCCATAGCAACAAAAGGCGTATCATCAGGGCCATACCAAGCGGGGATACGGTGCCCCCACCATAATTGCCGTGATACGCACCATGGTTGAATATTACGCATCCATTCAAAATAGGTTTTTTCCCAGCGCTTGGGTACAAATCGGGTGCGGCCGTCTTCAACCGCTTTAATAGCCGGCTTAGCAAGTGTTTTGGCATCAACATACCATTGATCCATCAACCATGGTTCTAGTGGCACCCCTGATCTGTCACCATGTGGAACGGTATGAATCGTTGGTTCAATATGTTCTAACAGCCCTTCTGCTTCGAGTTGTGCTATCAGTTTTTTCCGAGCGTCAAAACGATCCATCCCCTGATAAGCATCGGGAACAACCGCATTCATCCGGCCTTCGGCATCCATGACATTGATCATATCCAGATTATGCCTGCGGCCAACTTCAAAATCATTAAAATCATGGGCAGGCGTGATCTTAACCGCTCCTGATCCTTTTTCCATATCGGCATATTCATCAGCAACAATTGGTATCCGCCGCCCCATAAGAGGCAGAATGATATATGTGCCAATCAAATCCTGATAACGTTCATCATCAGGGTGAACCGCAACTGCCGTATCACCAAACATGGTTTCTGGGCGGGTAGTTGCAACAACAAGATGCCTATCGCTGTTTTCGACAGGATAACGAATATGCCAGTAATGGCCATTGACATCACGTTGTTCGACTTCCAGATCAGAAATAGCGGTCTGTAATTTTGGATCCCAGTTAACAAGTCTTTTGTCACGATATATCAATCCTTGCTGGTGCATCTGGACAAATACCAATCGCACCGCTTTGGATAATCCATCGTCCAGAGTAAATCGATTTCTTGCCCAGTCAGGCGAAGCCCCTAAGGATTGAAGTTGTCGGGAAATAGTACCACCAGATTCATCAACCCATTTCCAGACTTCATCAACAAACTTGTCACGTCCCAGATCACGGCGTTTTACGCCTTCTGCATCTAGTTTTCGTTCCACCACCATCTGGGTTGCGATACCAGCATGGTCAGTGCCCGGTTGCCAGAGCGCATCCCGCCCAATCATACGATGATAACGGATCAATATATCTTGCAGAGTAAATGTTAGCGCATGTCCAATATGTAATGAACCCGTCACATTTGGCGGGGGCATCATAATCGTATATGGCAATTCAGGGCTGTCCGGGGAACTGGCAAAGGCATTACTGTCAACCCAGGCTTTATACCAGCGCGTTTCAAATTGTTTTGGATTATATATTTTATCAAGCATGTCAGAAAATGTTATATGGTTTCACACAATGCTTTTTAGACATTTACGCACTATATCACAAGCCTTATGACAAAAGAGTTTATAGTAGCCAGAAACATCTTTAACGATTTATTCAGTCTGGAAAGGATTATGTCGAATCCTTATCATTGTTTTTTTAATGCTTTAGAAGTAGTAATGGGTTTTTCTAATTGCGCTGAAACGGTTTCGGAAAATACCTGCGGCAATCTGTTTCTGATCCAGTCTTCCAGTTCCTTTGTGATGACCGCTTCAACCGAAGACTGAATATTCTGGCTAAATAAAACGGCCATATCATCTGATTTCTGTTCAGCAGGCTTAGGTATATTATCAATAAGCCGGATAACTTCATTAAGAATCAGAACCGCTTTGTCTTCTGGTAGGGCTGACAGTTTTGCTTCAAGCATTTCAAAAGCATCTTTAAGCGGATTATTCGTCTTTTGTCCTTTTGAAACCACTTCATGTAAATCAAGAATAGCTGACGTTTTATCCGTTTTTTTCGGATGTGACGCCATGTGTTTAATCCTGATAAGTGACTTTGGGCGGAATACCGCTAAAGGGCAATTCATATTCCGGCAAATCGTCAAGCGATACAAAAACAGGCGAAAGCCCGAAGGTTTCGGCGTTTAACTGACCCATGCTGGCGAGCATAACATAACCAGAAAGGACATAATCACCACGGGTACTGATGAGGTTCAGTTCGGCATTTACAACGTCCTGTTCGGCATCAAGTAAATCAAGAAGGGTTTTTAGCCCGAACTCAACCTCTTTTCTGACCCCATCACGGAATATGATAGCCGCATCATATTCAGACTGATTGGCTTTGATCAGGCTATCTTTTGATAAAAATTGGCGATAGGTATTTTCAGCATTAAGGCGCGTTAACTGTTCCGAGTCAGCCAGTTTCAATACCATAGATTGATGATCAGCTACCAATGCACGGGATTTAGATCGTGTGGCTTTTGTTGGATAAAGCGGTGTTGAAAAAGTGATCTGTGCAACAACCGAATCAACATTGGATGCAGAAACGTTAGAATTAGTCGTTGAACCGGTAAGGGTAAAATCAATTTGTGGACTGATATTTGAAATCAGTGCATCCATTCCAAACCGCGTTAATCGTTCATTGATTTTAACCTGCTGATGGCTGGGTTGATAATCAAGTGCCGTATCACCGGCCAGACCTGCACTGGTTGGTATCTGACCGATAACACCCGGAAGCGTAAGTTGATCAGGTAGCTGGCCAAAATAACGAGTATAAGTTGCGCTTGCTGTATTGAGCTGTGTTTCTGCGGAAATAAAAGAAGATTCTGCTCTTGCCAGACGCGATTGTGTCAAGGCTAGTTGGGTTGGAGTCGTATCACCAAGCTGAACTCTCAACTCACTTGCAGATACCTGTTGCTTCAACCGGTCAACATTTGATTGTTCCACCTGAAGCCGCTGGCGGGCTGTTACCAGATTGATATGTGCCGTTAAAGCATCCAGCAGCAAATTTTGTTCTGCCTGCCGATAGGAAAGGATAGCGTTATCCAAGGTTAATCTGGCAATAATACTGTCGGCTTTTGCTTCACCACCATCATATAAAGGTTTTGTGATGACTATGCTCAGATTTTCGTTTTCTGTCTGGGCGAAGTCACTGTCATTCACTGAACGGTCACCACGATTGATATATGAACTTAATGACGCCGACCATTCCATGCTGGAATTAGCGATAATAGCTTCTTCCTTGGCCGATTTGATGCTTTCTATTTCTGCCTCTATGGCTTCGCTATGATCGAGAGCATATTGTAAATAGCTATGTAGTACCGCCGTATCATCATTAGCATAGACAGGTAATGTCGTTCCAATAAGACAGAGAATTATTAAAAGGCGTGAAAGCATAAAATGTCCTGTAACCGCAATGACATTAAAATTGAAAAGCTGCGGTTTTTTTAAATTCAGGTAAAAGTGGTGTCTGTGCATCAAACAGATATTGCTTTGAAAAGCCATTCTTACTGCGCTGATACAACATAGCCTTGCCGGGGGACGCATGATGATCGCGGATAACGGTAACTAATCGCCCTTTTTCAGAAAGCTGTTCTAATATCTGAACAGGAACTTCAGCCACTGCCCCTTCAATAATGATAGCATCATAAGGTGCTTCACTAGCAAAACCCAGTTCATGCGCACCATGCAAAATTACACTGTTATCAACGGATAATTTGATCAGGTTATCCTGTGCCGCATTCGCCAGATTTTCGTCTGCTTCGATACCGACAACAGACTGGCCTAATAATGATAATAAAGCCGTGCTATACCCGCATCCGGCTGCAATATCCAGAATGGTATCATCGGTCATTATGTTTAACGCCTGTATCAAGCGGGCTAACACCATGGGTTCAAGCATGAAACGACCAGAACCTAGCACCAAATCTTCATCAATATATGCAAGGCCTTTAAGCTCAGGGCTGACAAATTCTTCGCGAGGCACATTTTCAAATGCAACAATAACACGGTCATCCGTTACTTTGCTAACGCGTAGCTGACATTCAACCATATTGCGCCGGCGATTGGCATAAACAGACATAACAGGGACTCCTACATGCGGGTTCTTGAAAGGATCGCACAAATTAACATAACGAATTGTTGTAAAAATGCCTAGAGCAAATTAGTGAAATTTACGATAATCTTTTTGTTAAAATCGGATAAATCTGAATCAAAACACTAACAAGTTTTTGTGGATAGTTGACGTTACGCAACAGTTGCGCTATTCAGTTCCTGATTGCATGATGGCCCGGTGGCAGAGTGGTGATGCAGCGGCCTGCAAAGCCGTGTACACCGGTTCGATTCCGGTCTGGGCCTCCATCTTTCCCTGACATATTATGATTTATTATTATTGTTTTCAGGGTGTTATGTTTAGATATTTATTTAATTTATTAACCTTCTTCGTTTTATCTATAACGCCAGCTCATCTTCAGGCTAATAACAATAACCAGACCCTAACAGATGCAATCTATCAGATTGAAGCGAATGTTATCTTTATGCGGCATGCCTTAGCCCCCGGATTTGGTGACCCAGCCCATTTTGATGTCAATCAATGTGATACACAACGCAATCTGGATGATACTGGACGGGTACAGGCGAAATTCATCGGCCAGTATCTGAAAACAGAACAGCTAATATTTACGGATATATTGTCTAGCCAATGGTGCCGGTGTAAAGAAACAGCGTCAGAGCTAGGGCTGGGTGACTGGCATAGTTTTGCCGGTCTTAATTCCTTTTTTCAGGATCATGCAGACCGGACGGAAACCCTTGCTCTCCTATCCGGGAAACTGGATACCATTCATGAAAACGAACTGGTACTGATGATCACACATCAGGTTGTGATTTCGGCAGTGACTGGTCATTCCACGCGTAGTGGCGGCCTTATTCTTTATAATACGTCTTCTGGTGAAGCGTTGCCGTTTTCTATCAGGGATTTGTAATTTCTTTTACAAAATTATAATGGCCGGTCACCAATCATGTCTTTACGTCTGGAAACAAAATCGTGAAGCGCTTCTGCAATGGCCGGGTCTAAATCTGGCGGTACAAAATCTTGAAGCACAGCCTTCCATTGTTCTTCTGCCCGTTCAAATGCCGTTAATGAACCATTAGCCTGCCAGTTTTCAAAGGTCTGCCAATCACTCAAGATTGGTGCAAAAAAAGCTGTTTTATACCGGTCAAGCGTATGGTTGTGACCAAAGAAATGACCACCGGGGGCAATATCACCAATAGCATCAAAGCCAAGTTCGTCAGGTGAAAAATCAATTGGGGTTAGCATTTTGGCAAACGCATCAATCATATCACCATCAAGCATAACTTTTTCATAACTGGCAACCAGCCCACCTTCCATCCAGCCAGCGGCATGATAGATCATATTTGCCCCGCCAAATATGGCCGCCCATAATGACATCTGTGTTTCAAAAGCAGCTTGAGCATCAGGGATATTTGACGCGCTGCAACCACTGCTTCTATATGGCAGTCCATAATGCCTGCATAACTGGCCACCTGCTAGATTGGTCAGGGCATTTTCCGGGGTGCCGAATGCAGGTGATCCTGTTTTCATATCAACATTAGACGTAAATCCACCATAAACGACCGGCGCACCGGGATAAACTGACTGAATCATGGCAATAACGAATAAAGCTTCGGCATTCTGCTGGGACAACGCGGCAGGAAGAGATACCGGCGCCATGGCGCCCATCAGGGTAAATGGGGTGACAATAGTGGCCTGACCCCATTCTGCCATAGCTAGAGCAGCGTCAGACATTTCCATATCAAGAACGCGTGGCGAATTGACATTAATATTTGTGATGGCAGATGGTGATGATTTCATATCTTGCAAAGATATACCACGGGCTATGGCTATCATTTCCATAGCATCTGTTACCCTTTCCCGGCCAACAGACATGCAGGCCGTTATTTTATCGCTATTCAGGAGGGTGGTGAGCATACTGTCCAGATGGCGTGTATGTACGGCCAGATCATTAGTGGCCGAGGTCTGATTACCATAAAATTGTATGTTATTCTGGGCTTGTCCCAATTTAATCAGATCGGTGAAATCAGATAATTGTGATGAACGTCGGCCGCGGGTTCTATCGCTTACATTCGGCGGCCCTGAAACCATACCAAAATTGACATGATTGCCACCAATGACAATCTGTCGTTTGCTATTGCGGGGTGTCAGGGTGAATTGCGATGGCGCTAAGGCTATATGCGACATCACGAAATCTTCATCTGCATAAACGATCTGGCTGTCTTCATCAACGCGGCAACCTTGTGTTTTTAGATGCTGGCGCAGGGTTGGACTTAACACTTTCAGTCCGTGATCACGGATAATGGCCATGCTATTATTATGGATATTTAGAATATCATCTTCGCGCAGTGGATTTAGATAGCCGATATGATTGATAAAACTACCGTAATGAACGGGCGATTGCTGATCATGATTATCAATCTTTTCCCTTTGGCGTCTTGAACGCCGTGATGAACGTCCCTTCGGATTATTGTCGGGCATGAAATTCTCCTTGTTATTAATGAAAGGCAGAATGAAGGCATCGATTTAATCACATAAAGACAATTTATATCTTATTTTCGACATTTCGTGATCAAATATAGCCAGATAGACAAGGATGCTAATGAACAAAGATAAAAATTATGATAGCCATAACTGACGCTAATATATATATAACGGCACTTATTATTTGTATCCTGTAAACTGTCCTTCATGCATTTTGTCCCATGTCCTTTTTAACTTCACGCTATTTTGCTCATGCCCTTCTGATGCTAACAGCTTTCATCTGGGGGGTAAGTTTTGTCTTTCAGACAACGGGAATGAAAGATGTTGGCGCAATGGGATTTCAGTTTTATCGCTTTCTTGCTGGTGGACTCGCATTATTGCCAATTGCGTTATGGGAATATCGCAAAAACCCATTCTGGAAACAGCAGGAACATATTAGCAGAAAACATATCCTATGGGGTGGACTGGGGCTTGGAGTATTTATGTTTGCCGGCTCATCGCTTCAGCAAATTGCCCTTCATACCACCAGCGTTGCAAACGCAGCTTATCTAACCACATTATATGTTCCTCTGGTTCCCATATTCGGGTTGTTCCTCTTTGGTATTCATCTGCCATGGATGCGCTGGCTTGCTGTACTTGTGTTCATGATTGGCAGTTGGTTGATGACCGGAACCAATCTCAACAGTATCACTTTTGGTGACTGGCTTGTTGTATCCAGTGCCGTGTTCTGGGCATTGCATATTATGCTGGTTGGTGCCTTGGTAAGATTAACAAAAATGCCATTTCAGCTAGCATTTGTTCAAACAATGTTAACAGCGCTCTTTTCTTTTGTTGTTTTTGTTGTGATTGATCGTATTGATCTGATGCTGGCTTATGCTGTGTTACCAGATATTCTTTTTGCTGGGGTTTTATCTATTGCTGTTGGATTCACGCTACAATTAGTTGCCCAGCAAAATTGTTCTTCTTCAGCCGCGGCCATTCTTTTATCGCTTGAAGGTGTATTTGCCGCATTAGCAGGATGGGTACTACTGGAACAGGATATGACAGGGTTAGCTATTATTGGGGCCGGATTTATCATGGTGGCAATCTTACTGGTTGAATTGACACCCGCCCGACACGCAAGATAGACGCTTTGGTAAAAAACGACTATATCATGATATATGAAGTCACATTCACCTGATCTGATGCATCTGATTCTGCTTGGCGGTGGTCATGCCCAGATATCTGTTCTGAAATCGTTAGGAATGCACCCTATTGAAGGTTTGCGTATTACACTGGTTAGTCGTGATCGCCTTACCCCCTATTCTGGTATGCTTCCCGGATATATTGAAGGCAGATATTCAAAAACAGAATCCATGATTGATCTTGTTCGGCTAGCACATTTTGCCGGAGCACGTTTTATTCATGATCATGCAACAGGAATTGATCCGGATAAGCATATGCTTTTTCTGGCTAACCATCCGCCTGTTCATTATGATCGTCTATCTGTCAATATAGGGTCTACCCCCAGTCTTGATCCTATTATTGGCGCCAGAGAACATGCCCTGCCCGTCAAACCTGTGCCTGAATTGATGGAACATATCGATGCCATAACAACAGGTAAGGTGCAATGCCAGACGATAAATATCATAGGCGGCGGGGTTGCCGGGGTTGAAGTTGCCTTTGCTCTCCATCACCGGCTAAATGTCACGGCTCGGCAGGACGTCCATATTGCGGTTATTCATGCGGGCACGCGTCTGGTTGAACATATGAATCATGCGGCAACAGCAATGATCGAACAATCCCTACAACATCGCGGGATAAGGACGTTAAAAGGCAGGAAGGCTGTTTCCGTTACGCCGTCATATCTAACCCTGGATGATCACACCAGAATCGAATCTGATCTGACACTGATCACTACTGGTGCGTCGCCGCCAACATGGCTTAAGGATACTGGCATAAGCACCTGTTCATCAGGGTTTATTGCGGTTAACAGACATTGCCAGAGTGTATCGCATCCAGATATTTTTGCGGCTGGTGACATCGCCACATTGATTGATGACCCGCGTCCTAAATCAGGTGTTTTTGCTGTCAGGGCGGGCGCTATTCTGAATGATAACATTAGACGCACGCTTACCAGCAAACCCTTGCGAAAATGGTACCCACAACGGCGTTATCTGGCCTTGATCGGGGTTGGTGGCGGCATGGCCATGGCGGTGAGAGGTCCCTTCGCCCTGAAACCCCGCCGATATCTATGGCAACTGAAAGAATGGATTGATCGCCGCTTTATCCGACGATTTTCAGATTTGCCAGCCATGGCTGTTCCGCCACAACCTGAACTTGCCAGTCATATCGAAAAAACCGATGATCCGGTATTTCTGACCATGCAATGTATGGGATGCGGCGGTAAAGCAGGATGGTCAACATTATCTGATGCTATCGATAAAGCATCACATAAAGCCCGTCAGATGCGCCCTGATCTGACTTTCCCCCATTCTGAAGGACATATTAATCAGGATGCCGGACAGATCACTTTGCCAGATAGTCATATTCCTTATGATCTGTTCCAGTCTGTTGATGCTATTTCGGCTATTACAGATGATCCTTTCATGCTTGGCCGGATTGCCACTTTGCATGCGCTTAGTGATCTATTTGCCGCCCATGCCATGCCATTTTCGGCACTTGGGTTGATATCTCTGCCTCGTGCTGGTCGTATTCAGCAGGGGGATGATCTGGTTCATATCTTGACCGCCATGATGATTGCACTGGCCGAACATGGAATTAGATTAAATGGTGGCCATACGATAGCTTCCGATGCGATGCAAGTCGGACTGGCGGTAAGCGGATTGCGAGAAACCGGTCTTGTCGAAGCTACCCCGATGACTGGTGATGCCTTAATATTAACTAAACCCCTTGGTATTGGAATGATTATGGCCGCCTATCATCAGAATCATCCTGCTGTAACAGGGTTGATGGTGCAATCTGCCATGGATATCATGGCAACAAGCAACGCGGCGGCCGCTAAACTGGCCTCCGCATATGGCGTATTCCCCATAACCGATGTCACGGGATTTGGATTGATGCGACATGCGCGATCACTGGCAGACAGATATGATCCGCAAATGGGATTATCGGTATCCATAAAGCAACTGCCATGTCTTGATGGCATTGATCTATTACTCAAAGCTGAAATAGCATCCAGCATGGTATCGGATAATGCGGCAGCAACGCGTGTGGTTAATGCTGCAAGCATACCCCTGCCCCATGCCTTGCTTCATGATCCACAAACAAGCGGCGGCCTTTTGATGATGGTGACGGCTCATCACGCAAAGGAATTATGCCAGCGGTTAATGGAAACTGGCCATCAGGCATCTATCATTGGTTATATTAATGATGCAAATGACGGCGCAATAACGGTAACGGATTAGCCTATTATGCCAGCACCTATTCAAAAAACCAGTGATTGGCATGGGGAATATGACACAATTATTGATGTTCGTAGTCCATCTGAATTTGCCGATGATCATATTCCGGGGGCTATAAACCTACCTGTTTTATCAGATGAGGAACGGGTGGAAGTGGGCATCATCTATAAACAATCATCACCCTTTGCGGCCAGAAAGATTGGCGCTGCTTTGATCAGCCGCAATATAGCCAATCATCTGGATCAGCAATTAGGTCAATATCCATCTGATTGGTCGCCATTAATCTATTGTTGGCGGGGTGGTCAGCGTTCTGGTGCCATGGCGCGTATTTGTTCTGAAATCGGTTGGCCTGTTCATATACTTGATGGCGGATATAAAGCCTATCGGAGAATGGTTCGAGCTGCCCTCACAGATCTGGCCAGTCAATTGCATCCGGTCATGCTTGATGGTGCAACCGGAGTCGGCAAAACGCTTATCCTATCGGCTCTGGCTAAATATGATGTGCAAAGCATTGATCTGGAAGCGTTAGCCGTTCACCGGGGGTCTGTTCTGGGTTCTATCCCTGACCAGCAACAACCCTCGCAACGGCTTTTTGAAAGCCAATTGCTGGATGCGTTCATGCGATGTGATATGAACCGGCCTGTTCTTATTGAAGCTGAAAGCAGCAAAATCGGACAAATTCATATTCCAGATGGGTTATGGAAAAAAATGATATCGGCACCAAGCATTACGATCACCGCTGATCTGGCCGCGCGGGTAAATTATATTATGCGTGATTATGATCATATCATCAGTGAACCATCAGTATTGACCAAGTTAGTATATGGTATGGTCAGACGGCATGGGTATGCCGTTACATCAGAATGGTCTTCCATGATCAAAGATGAAAACTGGCCAGAATTAGTAACACATTTGATTGAAAACCATTATGATCCAGCCTATCAGTCATCAGCCAGACGACGAAAAAGGGTATCGTTAGGCTTAATTCACATGGAAACACTAACGGATAAGCATATTGATCAGGCGGCAATACAGATCGCCGAAAAGGTAAATGCGATAAAGGTTACAAAAAATGATCTTTTTTCTTGCATGGATGAGTAAGTTTGATTATCAAGTCTGAATAATGTGATCCCCAGTAGCTCAGCGGTAGAGCAAGCGACTGTTAATCGCTTGGCCGGCGGTTCGAATCCGTCCTGGGGAGCCATTTTTCCATATATTTTTTATCAGCTCATCACATGCGCTGCTTTTAGCATGTATATATCCCTGTTTAATTCGACACTCTCAGCCCCATTACAGAAATAGCATCAGCCGGTGAGCTCATCAAAGGCACCATTGATATAACTGGCAATTTAACTGATGGTTCAATACTAACCACAAGTCTGCCACCACGTTTGATAAATTGTTCAATTGGTGGGATAACCATATTAGCCAGTTCCGGGAATTGCATTAATTCTGCCTGTAACATCATCACAGACATATCAGCAATATCATTTCGCGTCATACCAGATGTCTGTCCGGCCAGCGTTAGGGCATAATCCATTAAGCCTTCATCCCTGTAAGCAAGTTCAAAGCTATTGATAAAAATACCACCACCAAGTGATGATAATATCATTAGCGCCTGATCTGAGCTTGTGTTTTCAAAATCAGCATCATTGATCATATGATAGGTTTGCTTCAGATATTCCAGATCACCATAGCTTTCCAGTGTTCCCAACCCTTCTAGTTCAATTTCCCCCGCGCTTACCTGATGATAACGATCACCTACATTGCGATGCGAAGAGATGCTGTTCATATTAATGGTGATATCATTGATACCAAGCATGTTCAGCATCATGTGATATTCAGCCAGGGTAGGATCATATGGACTTAACGCAATGGTAAGTTTATCAAGCGTAATTTCAGCGTCAAAGTCTGGAATATATGACGCCTGATATGGCAAAAGAGGAATATTATTCATCGAAAACTCCGCTATCGAAATGCGTGAGCCATCAGCTTCAATATCCATATCATTTATGACAATATCACCAGTATTATATATCTTAAGGCTATCTGTCATGTTCCAGAACATCGGGTCGAGGATATGGTCATCGATAATCATATTTTCCACTGACATCCGATCAAGATAAAAATCAACCCCTTCATCACTGAAACGCATACCTTCAATCAAGAACGCATTAATTTTGAACACGCCAGCTGTAATTTCATAATCCAGAACAACACGATCGGATGAACCTATATAGGCATTGCCAGTGTAGAAACGGATATCCGATACGTCGCCTTTTAATGTGGATTGATCAAAAAACCCGCGTTCATAGACAATCCGCATATCACCAAGAATAATTTCCTCTTGGGCTTGAGCATGGCAAATTGCCATGACGGACATGATCATGCCGAGGAAAAAAGAAAATATTTGTTTTTTGTAGTGATTGACTAACATACCCTTCATCCTGTCATTTTACCTTAACGCGATATTTTTTGTTAACCATATTCATTAACTATAAAATATGTATGTGTTGTAAAAATGTTCAAGTCTGCTGAATGTCTTCACAACAGGGTGATGATTAATTGAGACGACCTTTATCATCTACCTTCACCATATCACGAGGACGGATTAGGGAAAGCAATTTACCACTTTCTCTTTCAAGGTCTTTAAATTGATCAAGATCAAAAACCATATCCGCCAATGTTGCTGTCGGATAATCATTGACATCTTTGCCTGCCTGATTGCCATCTTCTGCGATTAAATCGTGACAGAGCAAAATCATTCCCGGATTATGGCCGATAATCATAACGGTGCTGGCATCACCTGCATGTTCATGGATCAGATCAAATAATGTGTCGCTGCTGGCGTTATAGATACGTTCATCAATAATATATTCCGGTTGTTGCGACCATTCTTTCATGACCCATTCTGCCGATTCAATGGTACGCACCGCAGGGGAAACCAGTATGACATCTGGAATGGTGAGATGGCCTTTGATATATCTGGCCATATCAGAACAGTTTCTTTTACCCCGTTCAACCAGTTTACGATCAAAGTCGCGTCCTGTTTCCGATACCAGTTCTGTTTTCCCATGCCGTAAAATCAGAAGTCGAGCCATATGCCTTATCCGCAAAAGTAATGGTTTCATTCTGCCAGTCATATGGCTTTGCGAAAAGTCTTTTTTATAGATGCTGGCTTTGCTATGGTGCGAACAGATATCACAAAAGGATATAATTATGTCAGGACAATATTCTGGTTTTATGGAAGCCATTGGAAACACACCACTAATTCGCCTTAATGGCCCTAGTGAAATGACTGGATGTGAGATATATGGCAAGGCCGAGTTTATGAACCCCGGCGGCTCAGTCAAGGATAGAGCAGCGCGCGGGATTATTGAACATGCCGAAAAAAACGGAACACTCGTTCCGGGGGGTACCATCATTGAAGGCACGGCTGGTAATACTGGTATCAGTCTGGCCATGTGCGCCAATGCCCGTGGCTATAAAACCATCATTGTTATGCCGGAAACCCAGAGCCAGGAAAAAAAGGATATGCTCCGTCTTCTTGGTGTTGACCTGCGTTTAGTTCCAGCAAAACCATATAAAGACCCCGGAAATTATGTCCGGTATTCTGAACAGCTTGTGAATGAAATGAAAGAAAGCCTTGGCGAAAGCGTTATATGGGCTAACCAGTTTGATAATATTGCTAATCAGGAAGGCCATTATCGATATACCGCACCTGAAATCTGGGAGCAGACAAAAGGCAGAATAGATGGCTTTACCTGTTCAGTCGGTTCAGGCGGTACAATCGCCGGCATTAGCCGCTATCTGAAAGAAAAACATCCCGATATTACCATTGCCCTAAGTGACCCTCATGGATCAGCACTATACCACCATTATGCCCATGGTGAAATGAAAGCCGAAGGGAATTCCGTTAGCGAAGGAATAGGTCAGGGTCGCATTACAGGAAATCTGGAAAAAGCTGATATCGATACACAATACAGCATCCCTGATACCGAGGCATTACCGATTATATTTGATCTGCTGAAACATGAAGGGCTACTGCTTGGTGGGTCAAGTGCAATTAACGTTGCTGGTGCTATGCGGCTTGCCCGTGATCTGGGGCCTGGCAAAACTATTGTTACTATTCTTTGCGATAGTGGTCAGCGTTATCAGTCAAAAATATGGAATCCGGTATTTCTGAAAGAAAAAAACCTTCCCGTTCCATCATGGCTTGATGAAAGCTAAGCCCCATGCTGATTAGTGCGAAAGATGCTATTCGGGCAATATCCGAAGATTCAGCCCTGATCATGGATGCAACCTTTGTTCTTCCCAATTCGGGCAGAGATGCCTTTGCAGAATATCTGGAACAACGCATCCCCCATGCTGTATTTTTTGATATCAATAAAATTGCTGATGACAGCTCACCCCTGCCCCATACCATGCCAGATGCTGAAGTTTTCACCCGTCATATGAGTGCATTGGGATTAGATTCTGATCAGAAGGTCATTCTATATGATCAATCCGGTATGCTTTCCGCGGCAAGGGCATGGTGGATGCTGCGTTATTTTGGTCATGATCATGTGGTTATTCTTGATGGAGGTATGACAGCATGGATAGATGCTGGCGGCACGACAGAATCAGGGGTGGCTGCTTTTCCAGATAAAGGATCATTTATAGCCAAAGCACCAGATGTAGCATCCCCCATGGCAATCAGATCGCTTGATGATATGGTTGCCCTTGTCGCTACGCCGCCATCAGAACGTCCCGAACAGATTATTGATGCCCGTTCATCTGGGCGGTTTTCCGGAAAATCGCCAGAGCCACGCCCCGGCATGGCATCTGGCCATATGCCGGGGGCATTAAGCTGCCCGATTAGTCACCTTATTGATGCTGATACTGGTCGATGTAAATCCCCTGCCCAGATCATGTCCATATTTTTAGAAGCTGGCATTGATCTGGATAAACCCGTTGTGACAAGCTGCGGGTCTGGTGTAACGGCTTGTGGTCTTGCCTTTGGTTTTGCACTAATCGGTAAACAGGACGTGTCTATCTATGACGGTTCATGGTCTGAATGGGGATCACCTGAATCTGATCGTATCACCTGCCCTGTTGTTACAGGATAATCCCCCATAAAGGAGGAAAATAATATGACAAAAAAAACTGATGAATCTCATAACATAACACCAGCAACAAAGGTTGTTCATGCATCGGTTAAACCATTGGAACAAGAAGGTATGGCAAATATTCCCGTTTTCCATACGTCAACCGTCATGAAACCAAGTCTGGATGATTATCGCCATGCTCGCGGTAAGTATGATTATGGAAGAAAAGGAACCCCTACATCCGAAGCCACGGAAAAAGCGGTGGCAGATCTCTACCGGATGGAAGACTGTGTTGCCACTCCATCGGGTCTGTCGGCCATATGTCTGGGCATATCAGCTGTGCTGAAGGCTGGTGATCATGCGTTATTTCCGGATAGTATGTATGGTTCTGGTCGGCGGTTTATCGATAAAGTCCTTCCGCAAATGGGGGTAAGTGTCGGCATTTATGATCCTTGTGTGACAGCCAGTGAACTGAAATATATGATTGGCGAAAATACCCGTCTTATCTATCTGGAAAGCCCGGGCAGTCTAACTTTCGAAATGCAGGATATCCCTGCCCTCACGAAATTGGCCCATGATCATGATTGTCTGGTTGCCATGGATAACACATGGGCAACAGCATTATATTTTGATGCTGTTCACCATGCGATTGATATAATTATCGAAGCGGGAACAAAATATATTTCCGGCCATTCCGATGTCAGCATGGGGTTTGTGGTATCTAGTGGAAAAACTGCTTCATCTATCCGGAATTATGCCCAGAATACCGGAATATGCGTTGCACCAGACGAACATTATCTGGCCATGCGGGGTATGCGTACCATGGCTATCCGGTTGCGGCAATCTGAAGAAAACGGCCTTGCTCTAGCGCAATGGTTAGAACAACAGCCCGAAGTGATTCAAATGCTCCATCCGGCTCTTCCGTCGCATCCCGGCCATCATCACTGGCAACGTGATTTTACTGGATCATGCGGTTTATTCGGATTTGTGATTGACCCCGATATTCCTATCACAGCCATTGATGCTATGGCAGATGGACTGGATTTATTCGGGATCGGGGCATCATGGGGCGGTCATGAAAGCCTAATCAGTCAGGGGCATCTTAAACGAACCATAACCGATATTCCGCAAGGTACATTATTGCGTATTTATGCCGGCATTGAAGATAAAACGGATTTGCTGGATGATGTGAAAGCTGGTTTTGATAGAATGCGCGGCAGTAATGCCTGAAAGGCCTAATGGTCAAAATACCTGAATTGGCGAAAGCGCCATCTTAACACCATATCACAAATCAAAAATACGACTAACGGCATTGCCATTTGTAATACAGATGCTACCCCTAGGGCTTGCCTGCTAGCACTGGAAGCAAGGGTTACGGCTTCTGTGGTCAGGGTAATCATACGCCCATTGCTAGCAAATATAGTTGGCAGATATAAAGCGCAACTTACCGAAAAACCTATGGCAAAAGCCGTCATGATAGGAGTCAGTAAAAGCGGTAGTTTAATGCGAAAAAATTGTCTTACCCTACTGGCTCCCAGTGTTGCCGCCATATCAGTATAACGTTGATCAAATTGCCGCCATACAGCGCTTAGTGATAGCATCACATAAGGAAATACAAATAACATATGAACCCAGATCAGGGTGATATAAAACCCATCAAGCCGAACCAGAATAAGCAAAATCTGTAACCCAAACAGAAACGACGCTTGCGGCAATAGAAGAGGCAGATAAAGCCATTTTTCGAGTTGCGTATGTCTTGTTAAAGACTTCTGTTCAAGCCATACCATTGCCAGGATAAGAGAAAATAGCGACGATAAACCTGCAATGATCAGGCTATTAGCACCCGCAATGACCATAATATCTGATGTATGTATCCACGCGCGGACCCCCCATTGGTCAGGCAGAACGGCCGGAAATCGCCATATATTGGCAAACCCCCATATCGTTACACTGATCAGTCCTAGGATAGCAATCAGGCATGGTAGTATCGCCATCATAAAGATCAGATATTTACAGCCATACGCAATTGGTGGGTAAACATAACCTCTTTTACCCAGATAGGTTTGATAGCAAATAAACCGGCTGAATATATAACCAGAACCAATCCATATCACACAGCAGATAAATGCCAATACTAATTGAACAACCGCGCCAATAGCAGCGATAAACTGATAACTGAGATCAGGATCATGAAACCATTCAAGAATACGCGGGGCTAGTGGTAACGGAACCGTTGGGGCTAAAACTAATGCCATATCGATAACTGATATAGAAAACATAAGAACAATCAGAACCGGTAATCGCATCCGCTTGGCTAATTGTGGATGGATAGCATAAAGCCATGCCGAATGTCTGCTATATCCCAGACTGGTAGCACAATCCATATAATCATTTACCCTAATCTGGCTGAGCGCAGACAACCCCATTAATAATAAGAAGGGCAGTTCTTTGGCTACTAATGCAATTATCAACCCTATACCATATGCATCAGGGATAAGATAAATATCAGGTGGCCGAAACCATCCTGTTAACCATGGGGAAATCAGACGAAATAACCAGCCGCTTGGTTGTAATAAAAACAGAAAACCCACGGCAATGGTGATATGCGGAACCGCCAATATCGGTGAAAGAAGCCGGAATAATATTCCTGAACGGCCAATATAAGCAAATCTGGCCAATAAAAATAAAGCAAGAACATATGATATTAAGGTTGCAATAAATGCCGTAAATATACTGAGCCAGATAGATGACCAGATACCCGGTTGTTCCAGAAACAGGTTTAGCGGTTCCATGGAAAACTGATATCGGCCAAGTGGTGCAAACCATCCTGTCGCTGGAAGAATAGCACCCGCAAGCCCTGCTGTTATGGGTAAAAGGCATATGAATATAATGATAAAACGGCTAATCATCATATATCATTTTATCGATACAGAATTAATCTGTATACCGATCAGCCCATTGTTTTTCTATCACAGGCACCCAGCTGGGATGAAATTCGGGTAAGGTCATTCCAAGTGCGTCTTCATCAAGGGTAGCAATACCTTTGGGCAGGTCAGCAAAAGCCTGCTGGATATCTAGCGGAAGTGTTTTTAAAGCCAGAACAGTCGGATCGCCCCAGATATCCGAATGGGCTTTGCGAAGCTGTGCTTCAGGGCTCAATAGAAAATTGGCAACCACCTGTGCTGCTTCTGGAGCATTAGCATTAAAAGGAATGGCCACAAAATGAACATTAGCTAGCGTCCCACTATTATGAATATAACTGCGAACAGTATCAGGCAGAACACCCTGAGCTATACCATTTGAAAACTCTGCCGGATTAAAAGCAAAAGCAATCGATAATTCCCCATCACCAAGCATCTGTATCATAGCCGTATAATTAGCAGGAAAATTCTTACCCCCCTGACGCAAATGCGGATGCACCGAATCCAGCCACTGCCATAAAGGATGAAGGGCATTAACTGAATCAGATTGATCAACAGGCTGGGCAAAAATATGAATATCTGGTGAGGTTTCCAACAAAATCTGTTTCAGAAAACTCATGCCAATAAAGTCAGATGGCTTTGGATAAGAAAATCGCCCCGGATTTGACTGTATCCAGCTAGCCAGTTCTGCCGCTGAACGTGGCGGGGTATCTATATAAGCCGCATCATATCCAAATACTAATTGTGCCCTACCCCATGGGGATTCCTGTCCTTCAGTAGCTATGCCAAAATCAACAAGAATACCGGGCAAAGCAACAGGGTCGGTATATTGGAAAGATGGCAAATCATATGCCCAGCTATCAGAACGTAATAGCCCATTTTTTTTCATTGCGGCAAAATTTTCACCATTAATCCAGATCAGATCAACAGAGCCATGTTTGTTTTTACTACCTGTTTTTTCCGCAAGAATGCGTGACACCGCATCTGATGTGGACGACAATTTGACATGAACAAGCGTGATATCATATTCCGTTTCAACACGGCCGCCAACCCAGTCAATATAACTGTTGATAGCGGGTGATCCGCCCCATGCGTTGAAATAAACAGTCTGTCCTTTCGCTTTATTTATGATGGTATCAAAATCACTTGCCCTTGCATGATGATGAATAAACATTATCATACAAACACTTACCAATATGGTCATGGCTGTTATATATTTCTGGCTAAATATGGAAATGTTGTGGTAACGCGCCTTTATCATTGTATTCTCCATGGCTTATGTTGCTCAACACAACACTATCATAGTTTATAAATGTTAATTTTCTTTTAACGTTAAGAAAATAGTATGAAAAGGGAATATGAATATCTTATGCTTATCATGAAAAATGCTAGTGTTGGATATGATAATCAGTGGCTTTTCCAGGCCATTGATCTATCGGTTAATAAAGGGCAGATCATATTGATAGATGCCCCTAGTGGCGCCGGTAAGAGTAGTTTTCTTCGCTGGATTGCCGGTTTGAAAACGAAAAATATGATTAACAAGGGACAAATCTGGCTAAATGATAAACGTCTGGATCTCTTGCAAGCAGAACATCGTCATATCGGATTTCTGTTTCAGTCAGCATTACTATTTCCCCATTTGACGGTTGCTGAAAATCTGGGTTTTGGTATTCCGCAAAAATATAATAAAACCGAAAGATCAGACCGGATTTCCGATGCGTTAAGTCGGGTGGGAATGACCGGAATGGAAAAACGTGACCCCAATACCCTTTCAGGGGGACAGCAGGCCCGTATCGCATTGCTGAGAACACTATTAGCCGAACCGGAAGCATTGCTCATGGATGAACCATTTTCCAGCCTTGATCATGATATGCGCGACCAGATCATAGACCTGGTCAAAGGAGAAGTAGAACGGCTAAATCTGCCCGTGCTGATGGTAAGCCATGATCCGCGTGACCATAGCCTTACCACAGATCCCATTGTCACCCTGAAAACGGATTAGATAAACCGATATGTTCAGGCAATTTCCATATTGATTAGCCACATATAAACCATACTGATGAATTCTGGTATATGCACCACATAATATAGAACGAAAACCGATATCAGAAAAAGACTCATCATATATCCGCCAGCATTCATTGGTAACTGGATGATGATATAACCAAGGCCAATCCCAATAAGCACAAATACCCCAATGGTAAGCAGATAACCCGTAAAGAGCTGTATGGTGTTGCCTTTGGTCAGGGCTAGTGCTGCTTTAAAACGGAATGTATGTTTATTGACGGCAATAGCAGGAAAAATCACGATAAACCGGATACAGAATATCAGCCACGCAATGATAGCGATAACGGTCAGAATATTTATGATGCCGCCAAATGTGCCGCCATAATCCAGACTCCCCCCCATCAATATCAATCCGGAAATGGGAATAATAATGATCAACCCAAGCAGAATATCAATCAACATAGCTGTAACAAAACGGCTATCAAAGCGAATATCGGGTGTGGAATGCGTGATTGTTTTTTCCATCCAGACAACAGCCACCCACATCAGCAGAAAGGAAGATATGATAAGAAACAGGATAGTGAATAATAAATGCCCGGCAAACATATGAAGCCCATGGTGATAAAACATGCTATCTGGTATGTTGTTATGCATATAACTCGGTAGATTATTATACATATAGCCCGGTAGGTTGTTAAACATATGGCCATATGGAAAACCAGCCATATATTTATTATGAAATGAAAATCTTATGATCTCAAACCATGTAAAATGGGCGGTAATCATCACTGGTATCAGGATAAACCAGAAATGTTTTATCGACTGAATAAGAAGGTGGAAAGATTTACTAAAATTGCTGAAAACAATAGAGAATATAGGAAGTGTCATGACGCGTATTCCATGAGTTTTTTAATGTTGAAAACACATACTCAAACACAACACACTAGTCCGATAGATAACACAGAGATATTCATCAGGCAAATTTACTTATCATCAGGAAAAGAATAACAATTCTTATTCTGGCAAAAGACAGCCTAGTTGAATTGTTCGTTAAGGGCATCCATCGTGGATTTCAGCCTAGGTGAGGTAGTACAATCGGCAATCATTTTCATTGGCATATCATCGCTGATTTTTTGCGGAATATCACTATATTCAAATCCCGGATAATCACGACTGACCGCCAGCACTAGCTGGGTTTTACGAGGAACCCGTATAGTGGCTTTACCATCATGAAAACGGAAACTACGGCTTGTATTTACGGCGTTTACAACAAAAACCTTATCATCAAATGAACATCTATTTTCCAGTTCAATGTGAACGGTGACAATTTCATCAGGGTCAGCAAAGCCGATATGCTGATAAATCACCGGAGCAAGAAAATAGAGCCCCGATATCAGCCCTGCTATGATCAATAAAGCTAAAATATTTTCACGCATTGTCACTCAACTAAATGCTAAAACGACTTATATATATTCTACAAAGCATTAACTAAATTAAATATATTTATTTAACATATGACAATATTCTAGCATAGCGTTACAGAATATTTTCATGATCTGAGATATAGCATGCCAAATAAAATCGAAGATACAGATGAAATTATTGAAATGGCCTTATCTGACCATACCACATTTAAACAGATAGAAAACCTGTATGGATTAAAGGAAAAACAGGTCAAACAGTTAATGCGAAAACATCTAAAGCGCGGCAGTTATGAAGCATGGCGAAGGCGCGTGCGCGCATTTTCGGATAGGCGTGAGCATTATAAATAAATGGCGACTCCGGCAGGATTCGAACCTGCAACCTGCTAATTGCACATCAGCTTCTCAATTTTGACTCTGAATAAGGTCAGCTGATGATAACTGACCGCTGAATGACGCCCACAACTTGTAGATTTAAGAAGACTAGATTTAGAATCTGAGGCCAGATAGGGTGAGAGGATGAAGATTACTTTTTAATTTATATTCCAATTATTATTATGCTTTTTCTTTTGCTCATCGAATGTGCTTGCAGAAGAAATAGGATTTATGTGGGAAGACAACATCCAAAAACGTATTGTGCCAATTATCCCTTTTGGTTTAAGTCCTGAAACTGCAATATACATTTAAAATCACCACACCTCGCAGACATTGCATAATGCCTACAAATCACTGTGTGAGTCCATAATGTGATGTGGAAAGTAATGCCGGCGGAGAGGTTTAGTTTCTATGTACAGCACCAATGCTCCACCTGTTGTAGGCAATATCAATAAATTATAGGTATGTGCTTCACTGTCAACAGGCACGAATATTTTATCATGTGTAAATCAGCTCAGTGCTTGACTCATCCTTTCAGCCTCGTATAAGCATCCTCACTTTCACAAATTAAAATGGTAAATCAGATACCAGCCCTCGACGCGAATAGCCGTCAGGTGTATGCACCACAATTGGCGTCCCCACCTGCCAATGTGATTTAGGTATCATGGAAATACCGATATTAGATTGCAGACGCGGTGAATAAATCCCCGATGTAATTTGTCCAATATTGACACCATCCAGGGTGGTGACAGGAAATGGCTTGCCGCAAGGTGGGGCTTTATCACCATCAAATGTTACCCCTCTAAGTTGCTGGTGATGGCCATCATGAGCAATTTTCTGGAGCGCGGCCTTACCAAAATAATCTATATCATCACCAAGATAGCAAAATGACTCAAAGCCACATTCAAAGGGGTTGTTGTCACGGGTAAATTCATTTCCCCAAGAGAATAATCCCCCTTCGATACGCTCAATCAAATTGGGACAACCAGGCTTAATCTGATAATCTTTGCCAGCCTTCCAGATCAAATCCCATAATTTATCCCCAAGATACCAGCCCTTGAGATAAATCTCAAAACCGCCTTGTTTACAATATCCCGAACGGGCAATGATTTGCGGAGTCCCTAGAACATCAAATGTATCAAAGTGAAAATATTTAAGATCGCGTATAGTATCTCCAAAGAGATCACTCATCAGCTCCACCGCTTTCGGGCCCTGGATCGCAAGAGGGTAAACATCAGGTTCATCAATACTCACATCAAGCCCTAATCCTAATGCCAGACCCTTCGCCCAAAGCAGAATATCTGCATCCGCAATCGACATCCAAAAATGATTTTCAGCCAGTTTCAGTAAAATGGGATCATTGAGCATACAGGCATTTTCATCAATCAAGGGAATATACATCCCCTGCCCAACATGTGCTTTCCGCAAATCGCGGGGCGTCATTAACTGAACCAAACGCGCCGCATCAGGGCCTTTTATTTCGACTTGCCTCTGGCATCCAACATCCCAAATCTGGACATGCTCACGCAGGTGCCAGTAATCTTCTTCGACAGTAGCGGCAAAGGCTTTGGGGAGAAGCATATGATTAACAACACTAAAGCCTCTCACTCCATGAATTTCTACCTTGTCAGTATATGGTGTTCGCCTGATCCGGCGCGACATATTCAAACCTGTTTCTGACATGTTTTCTTCCCCCCGAAAGATTCTTAGCTCGACCACCAACAGGAATAGCTGTTTGGTGACATGATAATTGGAATATGATATTTAGCATCAGCATCAGGCATAGCAAACCGAATGACGATCTCATCAAGAATATGCATACCATTTTTTGGCATATCAAATTGATTAAAATAGGCGGCACTGGCAATAACCATTTCATAGCTACC
Organism: Puniceispirillales bacterium (SeqCode); assembly: GCA_049595035.1. Lineage (GTDB taxonomy): Bacteria > Pseudomonadota > Alphaproteobacteria > Puniceispirillales > UBA1172 > UBA12202. The sequence goes on from JBMYKD010000009.1 coordinate 53,293, forward strand.
GCCAATAACAGCATCAAATTCTTTTGAAAATCTGCCGCCGTTGTCACTTGTTTCGGTGAAAATGATCTGGCGGCTCGCATCATCTTTTATCAGAAACAAGCTAACACCGACCTGACCCGCATGGGTGCCGTCAACGGCGTTCAGAAAATGTGATGAAAGAATGGCCATAATACCCCTTTCCCACGCTTATCTCTATTCAATAGAGGCTTTGTCGCGTTTTGACGTTGTTGCTAATACAATAGGGCTAATCACACCCTTCACCTTAACATTGACACAAGCGGTTTTACCACTGGCTATGGCTCTTTGAACAGCTGGGATGATATCTTCCCTTTTCTCGACAAGTTCACCATAACCGCCAAGCCCTTCAAACATGCTATGGAAAGGAATATCGCGAAAATCTGTTGCATAATGAGTGCCACTCTCAAATAACCGTTCTTGCTGCTGCGATATGCAATCCAGCCCGCCATTATTATCAATAACAACAGTGATCGGGCGATTTTCTTGAAATGCCGCCTCAATCGACAATCCGCCGGAAAGGAAAGCCCCATCACCACTAATCAAGACAACATTTTTATCGGGATGAGTGTTCTTGGCTGATATCGCAAAAGACACCCCAACACCAAGCAAGCTAAACGTTCCTGGATGCAGGATACCGCCTAGTTTTTTGCCCTTGTATCCAGCAAGATTAATAGCGATTTCGGACCAGAAATGAGTATTACCGCCATCAATGACGAGCCAGTCATCATCAGCCATGGCGTCTTGCACATCAAGCGCCAGTTGCAGCGGATGAATGCGACCCCCAAACGCCGCTTGAGCCGCGTCATGCTCAACATCTGCGATCATTTTATTGACCCATTCGCCGCGCTTTTCTCGGTTTAATTCATACCATTGTCGGTCAAGGGTAAAATCTGGATTATCGGCGTGATCAATCAGCGCTTGCAAAAATACCCCCGGATCACTCAACAGGGTATAATCGGCGGCACGATTAAACTCAATTTCTTGGTGTGAGCCATTGATACAGATCAGTTCTGTAGTATCAGGAAACAGTGGCGGATTACCAAAATTCATCTGATTATCAAGCCGCGCCCCAACCATTAGCACCAGATCAGAATCATGAAAGGCATCAGCGGAGGGATGATATTGGTGAATATCTGCCAGCCCCATATAAGCCTCACATTCCTCACCTAATAATTTCTGGTGATAGGGAATATTGAAAACAGGGATGCCGCATTTGCGTCCAGCCTGTTCCAGCAAGGCTTCTGATTTTGACCACCATACCCCGTGTCCGCCAATCAAAACAGGTTTTCGGGCAGTATTCAGCTTGCTCAGGATATAGCTTAAGCGTTGCGGTTCAGGCCATGCCCTTGCCGGTGCTGGCGGGCTAATATCAAAAGGTCGCTCTTGGCGGCCAGCATCTTCGGCAAACGACGAAAACATAATATCAACAGGCAGGCTGAGATGTACGGCCCCTGGATAGCCATTAGTGGCAATTTTATAAGCGCGATCAACAAACTCATTAATGCGCTCACCATCGGTAATGCTAGCGCTGTATTTGGTCAATGGCGCGGAAATGGCAACATCGTCAATTTCCTTAAAGCCGCCTGCCCCTTGCCGCTTGAGTGTGCTTGAACCTGTTACAAAAATGACAGGTGAGCGTTCTCCCCACGCTTCCATCATGGATGGCACGGCATTGGCAAAGCCTTCTGGCCCAACTAGACAGACAGCAGGTTTTCTGGTGATGCGCGTATGGCCATCAGCCAGATGCCCAGCTATTTGCTCATGCGGGCAGTTGATCACTTTCATCTGACATTCCATGAAACCTTCCAGCGCAGGATTACAAAATCCGCCAGATAAGGTAAAGACATGATCTATGCCTTTTTCTTGTAATGCTCTTGCCAACAAAGCCCCGCCACGAATTTTTTTTATATCATTCATTCTGCAACACTCCTTTGCATATCTTGGCTCGATAGATATCCATGTGAACTCGCCAAACAATATTCATCAATATCACTGACTTGAGTCTGGCCAATTAATCCCATAACTGCGCTGGCTTCATCGCTAATCACATCCAGAACATTAGATAGCCCTGTTGCGCCACCAGCACCAAGACCAAACATCACCGATCGCCCCAGCATGACAAAATCAGCACCTAAGGCAATCGCCTTGATAATATGCTCACCACTGCGGATACCGCTATCAAAAATCAACGGCATGTCATGACCAACCGCCTGCCTTATCTGGGTCAGGGAATGAATAGATACTGGCGCTGCGTTGAGCTGTCTTCCACCATGATTAGACACATATATGGCATCTGCGCCCATCGCCTTAATTCGGATCGCGTCTTCTGGGCACTGGACGCCCTTGATAATTAATTTGCCACGCCATTTATCACGCAATTTAGATAAAAATCCCCAATCGGCGGCATCACGACTGGCTTTGCGGATGAATTTGGTGTTCTGGCTTGAGGTAGCATAATTCATCGGCTTGGGTAATCCATTGCGGATACTGTACGCAAGTGTCGCCAACGTCCAACGCGGATGTGAGGCAAAATCCCAAATCTGCGATGGCCCCCAGCGCATTGGCATAGCAAAGCCATTTCTTAGATCACGCGCCCGCACCGAAGGGATCGGCACATCAACAGTAAAAATTAAGGTGCTGTAATTGGCGGCCTCAGCACGGCTGATCAATTCATCAACAAAATCAGCAGATTGGTCGGCATAGAGCTGAAACCACGCATAGCCATCCGCATCCGCAATTATTTGCTCAAGCGTCGAGGAAGATGCTGTTGACACACATAAGGGTATGCGCCGCACCGAAGCTTCTTTGGCCATGAACTTATCAGCCCCCGGCCAAGCCAGGTTGGTCATCCCCATCGGCGCAAAGCCAAACGGATAATCCGCTTCCAATCCAAGGATTTGGCAAGACAGGGATCGCTTTGAAATATTCCTAAGAACCCTCGGCATCAGACGAACTTCGTTCAGAGCTTGGCTATTTTTGTCATGCAGGCTTTCATCACCAGATGCGCCGGCAATAAAATCATAAAGTATTTTTGGCAATCTGGTCTTGGCGCGCCGTTGTGCGTCATCAATGGTATATATTTGCTTGGGCACGGAGCTATTCCTGATAATGAAATGAAAAACTTACAGATTAAAAAATCATAGAACAAATATAATTATTGGATACATTGATCAAGAAAAGGTATAGTTTTCGTCAAGGAGATAATATGTTTAATTTTCGCCAACTCAAAGCCTTTGATACCGTCATGCGTCTTGGCACAGTCACTGCGGCGGCAAAGGCATTGAATGTATCTCAGCCTAGCATTACCAGATTGATACATGAGCTTGAAACTACGCTTGGATTTTCATTATTCATCCGACAAGGCAGAGGCATTATTTCAACGATTGAAGCACGGCGGTTTCATCAAGCCGTGGAAAGTGCCTTTATTAATATTGAAAAACTGGATGAACTGGCCGCGTCTATTCGCAAAAAGACGGTTGGCAAGGTTTCGGTCGGTGTTATTCCAACCGTTTCCTTGACATTACTGCCAAAAGTGTTGGGGAAAAGCAGCAAGGCCGAGGGGCAAAACCATATTGAGGTGCATGTTCGCAATACTCCGGCAATCGTTGATGCCATACAGTTGCAACAATTTGATCTTGGGATTGTATCACGGTCTCCGCCCTATGAAGGCGTTCATATTCTCTATCAGGCATCGGTCAATTATGTGGCCCTGATCCCTGAACATCACGCTTTGGCAGAACCTGACAAATGCCTCGATCTGGAAAAAGCCGCAGCAACGGAGGAGTTCATCACATTTGGGAATGTATATCCTCTGGATATGTACGGCATGGCGCCAAGACTAGCAGAACAGTTACAGAAAAACGCCCGATATAGTATCGCCAATTTGCTTGCTGCCGCCAGCTTGGTCAAGGAAACAGGTATTCCAGCCATACTAGATCCTTTTTCGGCGCAGATGATGGCGGAAAAAGGCGGCGTTGTTATCAGGCCGCTTTTGCAGAGTTTGAATTATCATATTGCAATCATTACGCGCGGATTGGATACCATGACGCGGGAGACCAGAATGTTGACAGACCTGCTTATCAATGGCTTTCAAAACGATTCTATCATCAAGTCGCATCGCTAATTCCTGACCGATATTCAGCCGCAATACCGATCACATGCAATCAAATGCGCTGTCAAGTGAGGCCAGTAAAACCAATATTTGCCAAACCAATATCATGACCAGCTTTAAGAGGCTGGATATTAACCCCCTCTGCTGCTTGGCTGATAACATAGGCATTGCTTCCATCATCGCGGGCAATGTCAACCGATTTGACAACACCATCAACAATCCAAACGGCCACCCCATCGTCAATAGCAATGCCTGAAGATAAGCTTCCATCAGCAATATGGTGGTGATAAGCGTTTTTCCTTGGCTCTTCGTTGCTATAATGTGGGCAAGCACTGCCAGCCAGCAAACCCAGCCCTGGGCGCAATTCATAGCCATCTGAACTATTCCCCAATAACAGATCAGAAAACCAGCAAATCGCGCCAGCGCTTACCCCTGCCATGATGACACCCTGCCGAATAGCAACCATCAATAAAGGCGTGATGCCTGAGCGCTGCCAATGCGCCAGCATGGTGGCGGTTTCGCCGCCGCCTATATAAACGATATCAAGATTTTGGAAAAATGCGGTCGTTTCGCTTGCATCGGCGCTTATGGGCAGATGACGGGTTTCCGCGCAATCATCAAAGCGCTTGTGAAAATTGGCAATTCTTTGAGGATTATCAGCGCTGGCATGACCGATATAGCCAATATGAGTTGACTGCGCTGCCCCGGCAAGATCAAGCAGACGGTCTTCTAACAACGGATCACCGTTCAATCTATTATAAGGCCGGCCATTATCAGCATGGGTAAATCCGCCACCGCCAACAGCATATATCTGTATTGCCATTCGTTCTTCTCGCCTCCCGAAAGATTAGCCTGACCTGAATTCAGAAAATAAGCAATTCGAATATAAAAAACTAATTCATACAAAATACGTATGAATATATTTGTAAATTATATTTGTTATAATATTTCTTAAATCTCATAGTCATTAATAACAAACGAACACACAGGATAACTTTGCCTGTCACACCCAAAAATGGAAATGGTTAAGGGACGAATTAAACCTTTACCAGTTATCAATAATGATGGAGGAAATCAGATGAAAAAATCGTTTATCGCATCAGCATTAATCATAATGCTTTGTGGTGCAAATGCGATCGCGTCCCCTAGCGGAACGTTCAGACAAGCACATGAATATGGTTTTGGTGACAAATCCAATCTTGATCCCGCGTCGCGTGGCCGGGTCATGCAGATCACTGAAAAATTGATGAGCCGGCTGATCAGGCCAGATTTGAAAGGCTCGCCTAGCCCAGACCTTGCCACATCATGGAGCGCAAACGCAGAAGCAACCGAATGGACGCTCAACTTGCGCGAAGGAGTCAGATTCCATGATGGCTCCAGCTTTGATGCTGGCGATGTCATTTATACATTTGAGCGCGTTCTCGACCCTGAAAACAAGTCTCCGGCACGGTCAGCTATTAAAATGATTGAAAGCATGGAAGCCGTTGACAGCATGACGGTCAAGTTTTCCCTGTCCACCCCATTTGCCGATATGCCGCTTCAGCTGATGGATTACCGGTTGCGGATTATCCCGGAAGATTCAGGTGACAGCATCGCAACCTCAGGCATCGGAACAGGGCCATTTAAGCTGGTTTCCTTTGATGCCGCAGGGGTCACAAAACTAGAAGCCAATATGGATTACTGGGAAGGCGCTCCAGGTGTCGCAAATATGGAAATCATCGGTATTGGTGATGGTCAGGCACGCATGCAAGCCTTGCTTGGCGGTCAAATTGACTTTGAAAACACCGTTACCAATCAGCAAAAGCCAATGTTTGCAAGCAGCAATAAATTCAAGATGGTGGAAGTTCCAACCGGCAACTGGCGTGGATTGGTATTTCGCACCGATGTTGAACCATTTACAGATGTCAGGGTTCGGCAAGCTGTGCGGATGGCCGCTGACCGTGAAGAATTGGTCAAATTGATAATGGGTGGTGCCGCTACGGTAGCTTGTGACACGCCTGTTAAGCCTGATGATCAATATCGTGCCGATATCTCATGCCCGCAGGATATTGCAGGGGCAAAGAAGCTGCTTGCCGACGCTGGTTATCCTGACGGTATTGATGTTGAGGTTTATGTTGCAACGCTTGAGCCAACATGGCCAATTCTTGCCGAAGCCTATCAGCAACAGGCCGCAGAAGCAGGCATTAGAGTTACCATTAAGCAGGTTCCGTCTGATGGCTACTGGAGCGATACATGGATGCAAAAGTCGGTTTCAGCTACACGCTGGAATGAACGGCCTGCGGATTCCGCTCTGCATGAGATTTATCTCTCAACTGCAAAATGGAACGAATCCTATTATAACGATCCGGCATTTGACAGCTTGCTTGGTGAAGCAAGACGTGAGCTTGATTTCGAAAAGCGTAAGGCGATTTATGTCCAGGCACAGGAACATCTTTATGAGACTGCTGGTACGTTGATCCCTTATCATGTCTCTAAGCTTTATGTCTATAATGCGCGAGTTGATGGCATTGATGCTGTGGAAAACCACTCTATTCGCTGGAATAAGGTTACGGTCGAATAGACAAATCAATTGAGAAACCTGATAATAGGGCCAGTGGCTACGCCTTGACTATCTTGGCAATAGAAACTGGCCCCCTACATACATAATGTTGAAAACCCATAATCCTGATCACGTTCAAACGGAAAACTAAATTATGATTGTGATGCTGATGAGACGAATTTTACTGGGCTTTATTACCGTTTGCCTGGTATCCATCATTATCTTTAGTGGGATTGAGATGCTGCCAGGTGATGCCTGCACCCAATATTTAGGTGAATATCAGGCTGATAAAGAATTGCTTGAACAATGCCGGAAAGACCTGGATTTAAACAGACCAGCGCATGAGCGGTTTCGGGAATGGGCTGGCGGCGCTATGAAAGGCGACCTTGGCATGGCTGTTGATGGTAAAACCAAAATCAGCACGATTGTTGGTGATCGTCTGAAAAACTCACTGCTACTTGCTTTTTGTGCCATGCTTATTGGAATCCCTTTAGCGCTGATATTGGGCATCATCACCGGTCTCTGGCGTGATCGGATGCCTGATCTAGTCATATCGACATTGGCTATTTTTGCCATGACTATTCCTGAATTTGTGTCGGCAACTTTACTAATTCTGGTGTTCAGCATCTGGCTCGGCTGGTTGCCTGGAATTGTGCTAACATCGGCGAGCGCGCCTATATCTGAATTTTTTCCAGAGATTTTGTTGCCTGTGATCGTGCTGTCACTGGTGATGTGCGCCCATATCATGCGTATGGTGCGCTCATCGGTGATTGATGTCATGTCTAGTGATTACGTTCAAATGGCGACGCTTAAAGGTGTGCCATATTGGCAGATGGTGTTTCGTCATGCCTTACCAAATGCGCTATTGCCAGCGATAAATGTTGTGGCGCTTACGATTGCTTGGCTGCTTGGCGGCGTTGTCGTGATTGAGGTAGTGTTCAATTATCCGGGATTAGGGCGACTCATGATTGATGCCATTTCTGATCGAGATTTGCCGGTTGTGCAGTCCATTGCTTTGATTGTGGCAAGTATTTATGTCTGCGTTAACTTAGCAGCAGATTTATTAACAATGTTGGCGAACCCGAAATTGCGAACTGTTTATACGAGGAAATAATGGCTCAAGCCATCACACATCATTTTGAAAAAAGCAGGGCGCTAACTGTCCTTAAAGACCTTGTGTCGCGTCCGTCTGGGGCGATTGGGCTTTCACTGGTTATGTTTCATCTCGTGCTGGCGATCATCAGCCCTTATATCACCCCCTTTGATTATAAATTGCAAAACTCTTCCCTGATGTTATCTGCTCCTGATGCGGTGCATTGGCTGGGTGCTGATCATCTTGGCCGAGATGTGTTCTCACGAACATTGATGGGCGGCCGCGAAGCTCTCCTAGTCACAGGGATAGCTACTCCTCTAGCGGTGATATGGGGGGGCTTTATTGGCATATTATTCGGCCTTGTCGGTGGCCGTCTTGACGAGGTGCTTATGCGCGTGGTTGACGCCTTTCTCTCCCTGCCATGGATTTTGAAAATGTTGGTCATCATTGTCACCTTTGGTTCAGGAACGACAGTGCTGATCCCAACACTAGCATTTTTCTATGGAGTGCCTGTCATCAGGATTGCCCGCGCCGCCACTCATGATGTGATCGCGCGTGATTTTGTCTGGTCAGCCAAGGCCAGAGGACATAGCCGGATTAGTATCATCTGGCGTGAGTTACTGCCGAATGTTCTGGATGCCTTAATGGTTGAGGGTGCTATGCGCTGGTCGTGGATGTTGCTGGCGTTTTCTTCGTTATCTTTTCTTGGCTTTGGGGTATCGCCGCCAACGCCCGATTGGGGATTAATGATTTCAGATGCGCGCGGCTTCATGTCATTCGCACCATGGGGGGTCATTGGCCCCGTTATTGCGTTGTCCTCGTTGATCATAGGGATCAATCTGACTGCAGATGCCTTGGCTAAGGCGTTAGGGATTGATCGCGCCCAGAAAGCGCCAGTATAAATGAGTTCGTCATCCTTTATTGATATTCAGAACCTTTCTGTTGGATATACAAGTCGGTCGCAGAAAATCATTAAGGTTCTGCGTGATGTCAGCCTCAAGATTAATCGTGGCGAGAGTGTCGGGCTTGTCGGGGAAAGCGGGTCTGGTAAAAGCACACTGGCGCTGGCGGCAATGGGGTATTTCAAACGCGGGCTTAGAGCCTTGGATGGAAGCGTGCATTTCAATAATATCAACATGCTGGATCTTGATCATGATGAGCTGCAGAAAATAAGAGGTGGTAATCTCGCTCTGATCCCTCAAAACTCCGGACAATCCCTGACTCCAACCCTCCGGATAGGGCGGCAAATCGCCGAAGCCTTGCGATTGCATAGTGACCTTGACCAAACGGCTTTTGATGATCGCATTATTGAAATTCTCTCACAAGTACGCCTGCCAAATCCGGCAGCGCTAATTAATCGTTACCCCCATGAATTATCAGGTGGTCAGCAGCAACGTGTTGCTATCGCCATGGCTCTTGCCGGTCAGCCTGATGCTCTACTTCTTGATGAGCCTACTACTGGCCTTGATGTCACCACACAAGCACATATCCTCGAATTGCTTAGAGACCTCGCCCGTGACCGCAATATGGCCATGCTGTATGTAAGCCACGATCTTGGTGCTATTTCGCGTGTTTGTGACAATGTTGTCGTCATGTATGCTGGCGAAGTTGTGCTGACAGGATCATCACGCCAGACTTTACTCGCGCCAAAGCATCCCTATGCTCATGGCCTCCTTACCTCTATTCCACGGCTAAAGCAAAAGGAATTGCCAGTTGCACTAGATGGCAGGCCACCCATGCCTGGGGAGACAATTACCGGATGTGCCTTTGCCGATCGATGCGCTCTGGCAGATGATCAGTGCCGAACAACATCACCGCCTCTTACTTGCCTTGAAAGTGCAGAAAGCATTAGATGTTTTCATCATGATAAGATTGATCAATTAGCCACCTCAAGCCAAAGGGTTAAGCAAAGAAAAGCTGCCAGGAAGGGCACAGGTGAAATCACATTAGGGTTAGAAGACCTGGCCATCACCTATGCAAAATCTGGATTTCTAACACAGTTTTTGAGCAATAGCCCGCCTCCGCCTGCAACCGTCGATGATATCAATATCAATATTGAAAAAGGCGAAACCCTTGGTCTTGTAGGCGAGAGTGGTAGCGGTAAATCAACGATCCTAAAAACCATTGCTGGTCTTATCTCACCCAAAAATGGCGGGATTATTCTTAACCAGGAAACCAAATTGACAGCCAAAGTAGAAGATCGCCCTGCTATGAACTTGCGGCAGATTCAGATGATTTTCCAGAACCCGGATGACAGCCTGAATCCGCGCCATACAGTGGCACAGATACTGGCACAACCGCTAAGGCTTTATTTTCAGTTATCGGGCAAGGATTTGTACGACCGCAGCGTCAAATTGCTGGAACAGGTTAGGCTTGGTGAACATTATCTTAGCCGACTACCTAGCCAGTTGTCAGGGGGCGAAAAACAGCGTGTTGCCATCGCGCGTGCCTTTGCCGCAGAACCCGAAATTGTTTTATGTGACGAAGTGACTTCAGCCCTTGATGTATCGGTGCAGGCCGCCGTTCTGGATTTGCTCAATGTGCTGAAAAAAGAGCGCGGTACGACCTATATTTTTGTATCGCATGATCTGGCCGTGGTTAAGGCTATCTCTGATCGTGTGGCGGTGCTGTATCAGGGTAGATTATGTGAAATTGGGCCTTCTGATGCGGTCTATCAAGCCCCTTTTCATCCATATACAGATGTCTTGCTTGGGGCGGTTTTGGAACCTGACCCCGATACAACACCGACCCTTAGCGCCGACGATGTGGTTGAACTGTCGCCACCAGCAAAAGGGTGTCCTTTTCAGCGACGTTGTCCAAAGAAACTAGGTGAGATTTGTGAAAACCAAACACCACCTGCCCAAATATCTGATCAAGGTCATGTCATCCATTGTCATATTCCATTAAAGGAATTACATTAATTCAGGCAGACGGTTTTAGTCGTCCATATTTACATTTGGCAAGGACATTGACCGTTTGACTTGACCAAAGGCAAAATGGGTTTCCATCTCACCAAGGCCGGACACATGTGTTAATTTGTTACGAACAAACTTCTCATAGTCTTTGAGCGAATGTGCTAAAACCTGCAACATATAATCTTGGCGTCCTGACATCAGATAGCAGGCAATAACCTCATCCAACTCCAATATAGCCTTCTCAAAACTGCCAATCTCAGCATCGGTCTGACGTTCAAGCCTAACCGTAATAAAAGCCATGATGGGCAAGCCATAGGCATCAGGGTCAACAACCGCAGTATAACCCTTAATCACACCAGCATCTTCAAGCATCCTGACACGCCTTAGACATGGCGTCGGTGACAGATTAACCCGTTCACTCAATTCCTGATTTGTGATACGAGCGTTCTGCTGTAATTCTTTGAGAATATTAAGATCAATCCTATCCATGAGTTTAAATTAGCATTATCTGCTAATAATGACAATAATTATAGCATAATTTAGATAATAATTTTGCCATGTTGGTGATACTATTTTAATCAATGGAGGAGTTGCTATGGAAGGTGAAATTCAATTTTCAAATGCATATAAGGGTGAGGGAAATACCGCCCCATCATCTGCTATACCGCCAATATCCCTAAATGATAAATATAATCTTTCCTGTAACAGCGTCTTTCTGACAGGGACGCAAGCGATTATCCGTCTTTGCCTGATCCAAGCCGAACGTGACCGTATGATGGGGCTGAACACCTCTGGCTATGTGACTGGGTATCGTGGCTCACCACTTGGCGGACTTGATCAGCAATTTACCGCCGCCAGAGCGCATCTTGATCAAGCAGGTATCCTATTTCAGCCTGCTCTCAACGAAGACCTTGCGGCCACCGCTATCTGGGGGTCACAGCAGGCAAGTATTCGTGGTGAGGGAACAAAAGATGGGGTTTTTGCGCTTTGGTATGGCAAGGGACCTGGCATTGATCGGTCAGGAGATGCCTTGCGCCATGGCAATCTTGCGGGCAGTGCTGCTAAGGGTGGCGTCCTCATGCTCATGGGTGATGATCATTTCTCAGAAAGTTCCACAACTTGCCATCAAAGTGAATATGCGCTGGTCGATGTGATGATGCCGGTGCTAAATCCAGCCAATATCGAGGAAATTGTAGCTTATGGGTTACATGGCTGGGCGATGAGCCGGGCTTCTGGCTTGTGGGTAGGGCTTAAATGTGTCAAAGACAATATTGAGAGCAGTGGCTCTGTTCATCTGCCCGCCGATCAGCCAGCTCCAATATGTCCTAATATCAATCTGCCCAAGGGCGGAGTTAATATTCGGGCAGCTGACGACCGTCATGACCAGGAGCGGCGGCTTCATCGCTACAAGCTCAATGCGGCTAAGGCTTACGCTAGGGCAAATCATCTTGATCAAATTATATGGAAAGGCGGCAAGAGGCCAAAAATAGGAATTATCAGCACTGGCAAAAGCTGGATGGATACCCAATCTGCGTTAGCCCTACTTGAGTTGGATGAGGCGCGGGCAGCTAAACTAAACCTTGCTACTTATAAAGTTGGGATGGTATGGCCGCTTGAGCCGCAACAGCTAAAGCGCTTTGCCCTTGGCCTTGATAAACTGATCATTATTGAGGAAAAGCGCGGTTTAATTGAGATGCAGGCGCGTGATATTCTCTATGGCCATAAAGATGCCCCAGATATTATTGGCAAAATGGATGAGGATGGTGATGTGCTTTTTCCTGCTGATGGCGTGCTTGATTCAGTGTTAATTGCCCATCATTTAGCCCCACGGCTAACGGCTTATGAAATCACACGACTCCCCTTTCCAGCGCATGATTTGCGGCCTTTAGATGTTGCCCGTACCCCCTATTTCTGCGCTGGCTGTCCCCATAACAGCTCAACTGTTCTACCAGAAGGCGCGCGCGGATATGCCGGTATCGGTTGCCATTGGATGAGCCAGATGATGGAGCGGTCCAGCGAAGGCTTCACCCAGATGGGTGGCGAAGGTGCGAACTGGATTGGTGAGGCGCCATTTTCACAGCGCAACCATATATTTCAGAACCTTGGCGATGGCACCTATAATCATTCTGGCCTCATGGCTATCCGCGCGGCTATCGCAGCAAACGTCAATATGACCTATAAAATTCTTCATAATGATGCCGTTGCCATGACCGGTGGGCAGATGCATGAAGGCAATTTATCACCGAGCCAGATTGCTGCCGAATTGCTCGCCGCCGGCATTTCTCAAGTCAAGATTGTGACCGATCAGCCAAAGCAGTTTGATCCCACAGGATTGCCCGCCGGCGTCAGGATATATGAGCGTGATGAGATTCAATCCGTTCAGAGTGAACTTGCAAAAGTGCAAGGGGTGACAGCGCTGATTTATGTTCAGACTTGCGCGACAGAAAACCGTCGCCGCCGTAAGCGCGGGCTTGTCGCTGATCCACCACGTCGGGTGATGATCAATCCCGATGTTTGCGAAGGTTGCGGCGATTGTGGCGTGCAATCGAACTGTGTTGCGATCCTGCCGCTTCAGACATCTTTTGGCACAAAGCGGACAATCGATCAATCTGCCTGTAACAAGGATATATCATGCCTCAAAGGGTTCTGCCCTAGCTTTGTTACTATTGAAGGTGGCCAGCTCCGCAAGCCAAAGACATTTGCCAAATTTCCAGCCAATTTACCTATGCCCAAACCACTCCTTGACCTCAATCAACCCAGAAGCATCCTGATCACTGGCGTTGGCGGCACCGGCGTTGTCACTCTTGGGGCATTGCTTGGCCTGGCCGCACATATCGAAGGCAAAGGTGTTGGCTTGATTGACATGAATGGACTAGCCCAAAAAGGCGGGGCGGTTACAACCCACATCCGTCTTGCCGCCGACTCTGATCAGATCAAGGCAATTCGCATTGCGCCGGGGACGGCTGATCTCTTGCTTGGTGGCGATCTTCTCACCAGCGCAGGTCATGAAGCGCTTGGCCTACTAAAACCGCAAGCACATATCATCGCCAATACTTATGAGATGATGACAGGTGACTTTGTCCGTGACCGTAACTTCATGCTTCCGTCAGAGCAGATGCATAAGAGGCTTCACCATGCCGTATCAGCAGAACATTGCCTTATGGTCAACGCAACCGAAATAGCCCAGCAGTTGCTTGGTGATACGATTGGCGCTAATCTCTTTCTGCTTGGAGTGGCTTGGCAACGCGGTCTTATCCCACTTTCCGAAGAAGCAATTATGAAGGCTATCCAACTTAATCATATCGCGATTGAGTTCAATATAGCGGCCTTTGGCTGGGGGCGGGCTTATGCGGTTAACCCTGCTCTGCTTGATATCAAGAATAATGAGAGCCAAGATGCAGACATTGTTGAGGATATTATTAAAGATCGTGCCAGCCGTCTTATTGACTATCAGAATAAGGCTTATGCAAAGGATTATGAGGAGTTTATGCGATTGGTTTGTGTTGTAGATATTGATCCCTTGAAGCCTTTGACCAAAGCGGTAGCACGCCAACTCTATAAACTTATGGCCGTTAAGGATGAGTATGAAGTGGCCAGACTGCTTACAAGTTCTGACTTTATGAGATCTGTTTCTGATCAGTTCGAAGGTAAGTATCGCGTCGTTCACCATCTTGCTCCACCTTTTTTTAACCGCGTTGATGCTCGCACTGGCCGCCCCAGAAAAATACGCTTTGGGGGATGGATACGACCAGTTCTCAAAATGCTTGCTTATGGCAAACACCTGCGGGGCAGCTGGGCTGATTTCTTTGGATATACAGCAGAACGACGCATGGAACATGCCCTTATGACCGAATATCAGGCCATGATTAGAGTAGTTATGGCAAAATTGAATGAAGCAAATTACAACATTGCCGTTGATCTAGCCGAATTACCAGATCAGATACGCGGCTTTGGTCCAGTTAAAGAAGATGCTGTTAAATCCACCAAGATCAAAGAAGCTAGCTTATTAGAGAAATTTAATAAATCTATTTAGGCGAATAACCTCAGATAGAGTGAAACGCTTACGAGGCAGTTCTTTTACATACCTCAGTTTTACTGGGTCAGAGCGAAGCTTTGCTTCAACAGCAAATCCCAACAACGCGGACATAGCAACCCCATAGCGGTTGATACTGGGTGTTGAAAGCCCCCTACTCTTTTCATCATCTAACCAGTCATAGATATGCAGAACGGTGAT
>JBMYKD010000010.1:0-67613 GCA_049595035.1 Puniceispirillales bacterium (SeqCode)
CTGTCACGTCTTTGACATAATTAGCATCCGGACGTTTGGGTTTACCATCAATTGCTGCCAGATCAGATAAGGCTTCAACCGCGCATTGCCTATCACCGCTTACCAGTGCGGCAATAGTCCATATCTTGCCTGTTCCCGTTTCCTCAATGGTAAAGATCAGCGTCTTAACAATCGCGCCAACCGCAACTCCGATGGCAGATGCCGCCTCTTCTGCACTTCGTGAGGTATCATCAAGCTGAAGCAGGCGATCTTCTAGTCCCGCTTCAGCCAGATAATGCTGAACATGTCTGGTGGCTTTGGTATCAATATCAGACATGATTCATCATCATTAGTTCCGCTGGTCGACGGCAACGGCAAGCATACATAATATTTCAAAGATCATGGATACACCAACCCATGCGGTATTTCCGCTTTCATCAAATGGGGGTGAAACCTCAACCAGATCAGCACCAATCAGATTAAGACCTTTGAGTTGCCGCACCAGTAACTGGGCTTCTCTTGTGGTAAAGCCGCCAATTTCCGGTGTTCCTGTTCCGGGGGCAAAGGCAGGATCAATGCAGTCAATATCAAAACTGACATAAGTCGGCTGATCACCAACAATATGGCGAGCCTGTTTCATCACATCAGCAATGCTCTGCTCCGCGAACTCATCCATCGTGATGATAGTAACGCCATTAGCCCGGCCCCATTCAATATCTTCACCATCATACATGGTTCCGCGAATACCAATCTGAACAACCCTTTTCGGATCAAGCAAACCTTCTTCTATGGCGCGGCGGAACGGCGTGCCATGGGTATATTTGAAGCCATCAAAATAGCTGTCGAATAAATCGGTATGGGCATCAAAATGAATCATGCCAACAGGTGTATCACCCGCCAGACCGCGCAAGACTGGCAAAGATACCAGATGATCACCACCTGCTGTCATCGGGGTAATGCCTCGGGATTTCAAATTGGCATAGAATGCTGTCACCCGCTTCATGGTATCTTCCAGATCAGCCGGATTGATCGGGCAATCTCCCAAATCCGCACAATTTACCATCTTAAATGGTGAAATATGTGAAACCGGGTGCGTTGCACGGATCATGGTAGACAGGTCACGCAACTGGCGCGGGCCATGACGGGCACCCGGACGGTTTGTTGTCCCCCCATCCCAAGGCACACCGACAATACCAATATCTACATCACTGGCACGGGCATGAGTTTCATCAACTACCGGAAGCCGCATAAAACTCGGCACTCCGGCAAAACGCGGTAAAACCGCCCCTGATACAGGTTCAAAAAAAGGATCGTTTTTCATCATTACTCCTACTCATCTATGGCAATATATGTTGCTTTGACATCGCTATACCCTTCTAGGGCAAATAGCGAGGATTCACGCCCAAATCCCGACCCCTTAACCCCGCCAAAAGGCAGATCAGGTGGGATCAGGTTATAGGAATTGACCCAGACATTTCCCGCTTCAAGCTGGTCAGCCATGCGATGCGCCCGCGCCAGATCACGCGTTACCAGCCCGGCACCCAACCCATATGATGTTGCATTGGCACGGCTGATGACTTCATCTTCATCATCAAAAATCAGTACACTCATCACAGGGCCAAAGATTTCATCCCGCACTACCGTCATATCATCCCTGCATTCGGTCAGAATAGTCGGTTCAACAAAATAGCCATTTTCAAATCCTTGCGGGCGCACCCTTTGCCCACCAACAGCAAGCTGAGCACCTTCTTCTACCCCTTTGGATATCATGCCCATCACCTTGCCCAGATGCTGTTCGGATATCAGAGCCCCAATATCAACATCATCCGCCATGGGATCACCCACTTTAAGTCTGGCGGTTTTTTCAACCATTCTGGCAATAATGTCCTGAGCAATAGACCGGTGGATAAAGACTCTTGTCGCGTTGGAACATACCTCACCTGCGGTGTAGAAATTGGCATCCATGGCCAATTGCACCGCTTTATCCTGATCGGCATCAGCACATATAATCAAAGGGGCTTTGCCGCCAAGTTCAAGGGTCACATGTTTTAATGTATCTGCTGATTGTTTCATGATGATGCGGCCAGTATCTGCCCCGCCTGTGAGTGATACCTTGGCAATACCGGGATGGGAACAGATAGCCTGACCCATGCGATAATCACCATGGATGACATTCATCAATCCTTTGGGCAGACCAGCATCTTCCATAATGGCGGCAATCCGCATGGATACAAGCGGCGTCATTTCAGATGGCTTAAGGATAAAGGCATTACCCATGGCAAGGGCAGGTGCCGATTTCCACAATGCAATCTGCGCCGGATAGTTCCATGCCCCGATACCTGCACAAACCCCAAGCGGCACACGACGTGAATAGCCGATAGCCCCCGGCCATTGATGCTGAACACCTGTATAGGTCATGATAGCAGCACCAAAAAACTCAAGCGCATCTGGCCCCGAAGGCACATCGCCACTAACCGCTTCCGCATAAACCTTGCCAACATCCTGAACTTCCAGTCGTGACAATTCATCATTAGCGTCACGCAAGGCATGTGCCGCCCTGATCATGATCTGGCCACGTTCCTGAATAGACCGGCTAGCCCATGATTTCTGTGCTTCGCTTGCTTTTGCGACCGTTTCATCAAGCAGATCGGTTGATGCACATGATACTTTGGCAATCACCTCACCAGTTGCTGGATAATATTTATCAATAAAGCTTCCATCACCATCGACCAGTGATCCGGCAATATGATTTTTTACAATTTCTGTCATTGGTACTTGATCCTTTAATTTCATTCACGATAGCATAAACATCATCAGAAGAAAGGCTTAAGATGACACATCTATCCATCCTCCGCCATAGTTGTTTTGCGGATCATATCGTGCCTATCGGGCATCCCGAACGACCTGACCGCATTAAGGTCATCAATGCTATGCTTGATCAGGATTTTGGCGATATCCCGCAATCAGAATGCCCACAAGCTGATATGGATCATCTGCATCTGGTTCATTCCCCTGCTTATGTGGATGCCATTTTTAAGGCAGCTCCTGAAAATGGAACGGTAAGTCTGGATGCTGATACACATATGTCGCCCCTTTCACTGAAAGCCGCCCTAGCAGGTGCTGGCGGTGCTGTTGAAGCCACAAGACAAGTGCTAACCGGTGAAAGTGAGCGTGTGTTTGTTGCTTCGCGTCCACCGGGACATCATGCGGAACCAGAACAGGCGATGGGTTTCTGTCTTTTTTCCAATGCCGCCATTGCCGCCAAATATGCCATCAGCACACACGGACTTGACCGGGTCGCCGTTGTCGATTTTGATGTTCATCATGGCAATGGTACACAAGCGGCTTTCTGGTCAGATAGCCATTGTGTCTTTGCATCAAGCCATCAGATGCCCCTATATCCCGGAACCGGCGCACGCAGTGAAACCGGTGTTGGGAATATTTTTAACGCACCTATCGACCCCGGTACGGATGGTGCCAGTATTGCCCGGATATGGCAGGATGATCTGTTGCCAAATATTGCCGCTATGTCACCCGAATTAGTCATTATTTCCGCCGGATTCGATGCCCATACGAAAGACCCGTTAGGGGGATTGAATATGGAAGATCAGGATTTCGCCAATATTACCACTATGATCAGGGAACTAGCTGATCAATATGCGGATGGCCGGATCGTATCTATTCTTGAAGGTGGTTATGATCTGGAAGGGTTGCATGATTCCGCCGTGGCACATCTAAATGCCTTGCGATAGAGCAACGCTATGATCAATCCGCACCATGAAGCCAGTCTTGCATGATCGCATCATTATGTTCACCGCAACGGGGTGGAGGGTGACGATAGCTGACCGGCGTATCGGACATCTTGATAGGGTTTCCTATTAACCTGACCTCACCATCACCAGCCAGATCATAAGGCATACGCACAATCATATCACGGGCATCTACCTGATCTGATGCAAATACTTCATCCAGTGTATGTACCGGCCCACCCGGCACACCCTGTTGTTCCATCGCTTCCAGCAATTCGATTTTCTTCCGCTGGCCAATGGTTTCAGACAGAATGGGGGTCAGAATATCACGATGCTGAACCCGCGCCGGATTAGTGGCAAAGCGGGGATCGTCAGCTAATTCTGCCAGACCAAGAATATCTGCAAAACGGGCAAATTGCTGATCATTGCCAACAGAAGCAATGATATGCCCGTCGGATACGGCAAACACCTGATAGGGCACGATATTGGGGTGAGCATTTCCGTATCGTTTTGGAACCTGCCCATTAAGCAGATAATTCGCCCCCTGATTAACCAGCCAAGATACCTGACTATCAACTAATGCAACATCAATATATTGCCCCTTGCCGCTGGTATGGCGATGATGAAGCGCGGCAAGAATACCGGTAATGGCATGCATGCCACACATAACGTCAACAATAGCAACGCCTACTTTATAGGGTTCCCCATCTGGCGCCCCTGTCAGGGACATGATACCGGCATAGCCTTGCACCATAGCATCATATCCCGCCCGGCTAGCATTAGGCCCTGTCTGGCCAAAACCGGTAATGGAACAATAGATCAAGCGCGGATTAATCGCTTTCAGGGTGTCATAATCGAGGCCGTATTTTTTCAATCCGCCAACTTTGAAATTTTCAATGACGATATCGGCTTTGCTGGCAAGTAATCGCACCAGTTCAGCGCCTTCTTCGGTTGTAAAATCCACCGCCATAGATCGCTTATTCCGGTTAGCTGACAGATAATATCCGCTTTCAGTCGTATTTGCGCCATCTTTATCCGTGACATATGGTGGCCCCCATGAACGGGTATCATCACCCCTGCCCGGGCGTTCGATTTTCACCACATCTGCCCCCAGATCACCCAGCATCTGGGTACAGCTGGGGCCAGCCAGAATGCGTGTCAGATCAAGAACCTTGATGCCTGATAATGCGCCAGTTGTCATGATACTATCCTTATAACAAAAATATCTATTTACTATGACAAGCCCAGACAGCAATCGCAAGCCATGTCACCACAATAAAGATAAATGAGCAAGTTATCATTATATGGCATCTTGCCAGACGGATAAATCGAGATAACTATTAATCATGACCATGATAATCTGTAAAAACATTCCCATGACATATCGCTGTTTAGCCCTGACATTAGCCGTTTTTGTTTTTATGTTGGCTAGTCCCTTTTCTGTTAATGCCGCAACAGTTACTAGCCAGAATGATGAAACGCTTCAGCAGCTATTCAGCAATCTGCAACAGGCAGATGACGGTGAAACTGCCAATGATATTGCGCTTAAAATCTGGGATCGCTGGATGTCAACCAGTGGGGATACCGCTACGGATGAGTTGATGGAACGGGGTATCTTTTATATGCAGACAGGCAATTTACAGGTGGCCGAGGATGTATTCAGCAACATCATTGAAAAGCATCCCGAATATGCCGAAGCATGGAATAAACGTGCCACGGTTCGGTTTTTGCGGAGCAACTGGTCAGGGTCGGCTGACGATATTGCAAAAGTTCTGGCAATAGAACCAAAACATTTTGGGGCTTTATCCGGACTTGCCATGATCCGCCTGCATCAGGGGGAATATTCCAGCGCATTATCCATCTATGAAAAGGTACTGGAAATTCATCCATTCAGCCCTGATGCGATTACCTATATCCCAAAATTACAAGATATGCTGAAAGGCACTGCCCTTTAGGAAGGTAGATTTATTCCGCGCCGCCATGACTGGCCGACCAGGAAGCGGGATCATCCAGAAATGATTCAATGGTCTTGATCTGATCTGATGCCAGCATTCCTTTTTCAGTAGCTACCGCCAGAACATCGCGCCATGTGGTCAGATAATGAAGTGTGATACCAGCATCAGCGAGGATTTTCCTTGCCGCTGGAAAAATATCATAAAAGAAAATCACAAAACAATGTTCGACCTTGGCATCGGCGTCGCGTAACGCATCAACAAAACTGATCTTGCTGCCGCCATCTGTGGCCAGGTCTTCAACCAGCAATACCCTGTCACCGGGGTTGAGATGGCCTTCTATCCGTGCATCACGTCCAAAACCCTTGGGTTTTTTGCGCACATATTGCATCGGCAAACCAAGCCGTTCCGCAAACCATGCCGCAAAGGGAATCCCTGCTGTCTCTCCTCCGGCAACAGCGTCAAATGCTTCAAAACCGGCGTCACGCATTACCGTTGCACATCCGAAATCCATTAATGCTGAACGAATACGCGGAAAGGAAATCAACTTGCGACAATCAATATAAACCGGGCTTTTTGCCCCTGACGTAAGGGTGAATGGTTCATCCGGCCGCAAATGCACCGCTTCAATTTCCAGCAACATACTAGCCGCCTGTTTCGCGATAAAGGCTTTATCCGGAAAGCTGTTGGCAAACATGGTCATAGCTCCTTATTCCGTTATCAGTATCAGAATACCAATATGTCTAAACTATCTATTCCGCAACAGACCAATATACCGGCTGCATCGGGTCAAACACGGTAACTGTTTCCCCGCCTGCATCTATCGCTGGCAGATGGGCGTGCGGTTTATCATGGCGGATTAATGTTATGGTGGATGAATGATCTGGTAATCCGTAAAATCCGGCGCCATTAAGGCTAACAAACTGTTCCAGTTTATCAAGGCTGTTTTCCTGCTCGAATACCTGTGCCAGACACCCCATGGCAACCGGTGCGGAATATATGCCAGCACACCCACAAGGGCTTAATTTTCCACTATCTGGGTGGGGGGCACTATCCGTACCCATGAAATAACGGGCATCTCCGGAAATAGTAGCCGCAATCAATGCATCACGATGAATGCTGCGTTTTGCGACAGGCAGACAGTAATAATGCGGCCTGATCCCCCCTGCCAGAATATGGTTGCGGGTAATCATCAGGTGATGCGGCGTGATCGTTGCCCCCAGATTACGATCAGACCCGCGTATATATTCTACCGCATCAATAGTGGTAATATGTTCCATCACTACGCGCAAATCAGGCAGACGCTGGCGCAACGGGTCCAGCACCATATCAATGAACCGTTTTTCCCGGTCAAAGATATCAATTTCATCATTAGTGACTTCACCGTGAACGGCAAGGGGCAAGCCTAATTTAGCCATGGCTTCCAGTTGGGGCATGACTTTATCCATATCACGGACACCGGATGCCGAATTGGTAGTCGCCCCGGCCGGATACAGTTTAACTGCCAGCACCGTATCATCTGCCGCCGCCGCTTCAATCATCTCAACACTGGTATCTTCGGTCAGATAAAGCGTCATGTACGGTGTAAAATCAAAGCCGGCAGTAGCGGCCATAATGCGATCACGATAAGCCGACGCCGCGGTCACATCAATTACCGGCGGCACCAGATTAGGCATGATCATTGCCCGACCAAAATGCCGCGCTGTATCCGGTGCAACAGCGGCCAGCATAGCACCATCACGCAAGTGAAGATGCCAGTCATCTGGCCGCCGAATGGTCAAACGTGACATCATGCGGGCTGTTGTGGCCGCATATCATCAGGATTAATGCCAGCAACTGCAACTGGCTTTTTCATGGCATCCCGACGGAAGGGTTCGCCAAGTTCCTGATTAAGCACGACTTCAATGAATGTAGTAACTTTATTATTCATCTGATCATCAATTGCCGTTTTCAGCGCATCGGTGAGTTCATCCATTGTAGTAACACTGACCCCTTTCAGCCCGCAACCTTCTGCCACTTTCGCATAGCTTAAATGCGGATCAAGTTCGGTACCAACAAAGTTATTATCATACCATAGCGTTGTGTTACGCTTTTCCGCGCCCCACTGATAGTTTCTGAAGACAACCATGGTAATGGCAGGCCAATCATCACGGCCACATGCTGTCATCTCATTCATGGAAATACCAAAGGCACCATCACCGGCAAAGCCAACAACAGGGACATCAGGGCAACCAATTTTTGCCCCCAGAATGGCTGGAAATCCGTATCCGCAAGGGCCGAACAGCCCCGGTGCTAGATATTTTCTTCCTTCATCAAAACTGGGATATGCGTTTCCAATCGCGCAATTGTTACCAATATCAGATGAAATAATGGCATCACGCGGCAAGGCCGATTGTATGGCTCGCCATGCCATCCGTGGTGACATGCGATCAGGTTCGGATTGCCTTGCATCGGCGTTCCATGATGTGCCCGGATCATCATCTTCATGATCAAGGGAGCTGAGCGTTTGTAGCCATGATGATTTTGCCATGTGAATAGCAGATTTACGTTCAGCCCTATTTTTATCACCAGCATTGGCAGAAAGGGCATCCATAATACGGGTGGTTACTTTTTTCGCATCCCCACAAATACCAACGGATACTTTCTTGGTAAGTCCAATCCGGTCAGGGTTGATATCAACCTGAATGATCTTGGCGTCTTTTGGCCAGTAGTCTATGCCATAACCCGGCAAGGTAGAAAATGGATTCAGTCTTGTGCCCAATGCCAGCACGACATCAGCTTTTGAAATGAGTTCCATTGCCGCCCGTGATCCATTATATCCAAGCGGGCCGACGCCAAGTTCATGGCTTCCGGGGAAGCTATCATTATGCTGATAACCAGAAGCCACTGGTGCATCCAGCTGTTCTGCCAGTTTGATAACTTCAGGAATTGCGCCACCAATAACCACCCCAGCACCTGATAGAATAACAGGGAATGATGCTTCAGATAACAATTTAGCCGCCGCATCAATGGCGTCTGCGCCGCCAGACGGACGCTCAAAACGGACAATGGGCGGTAAGTCAATATCAATAACCTGTGTCCAGTAATCCCGTGGCATGTTGATCTGCGCTGGTGCGCTTGCCCGGAATGCCTGTTCAATCACACGGTTCAGCACTTCAGCCACACGGGACGGATCACGGACTTCTTCCTGATAACAGACCATATCCTTAAACAGAGCCATCTGTTCGACTTCCTGAAAACCGCCCTGACCAATCGTTTTATTCGCCGCTTGCGGTGTTACCAGCAATAGCGGTGTGTGATTCCAGTAAGCTGTTTTAATAGCTGTAACGAAGTTTGTAATGCCGGGGCCATTCTGTGCGATACACATGGACATTTTTCCAGTCGCCCGCGTGTAACCATCAGCCATGATGCCACCATTATTTTCATGCGCAACATCCCAAAAACGGATACCAGCTTTTGGAAATAAATCTGAAATAGGCATAAAGGCAGAACCAATAATACCAAACGCTTCTTCAATTCCATGCATTTGCAGAACCTTAACAAATGCCTCTTCAGTGGTCATCTTCATGGCAATTCCTCACAATAAAACCATATCAAGTGCGATATATTATCAATTTCATTTGCAAATTTTTCGTTTCCATAAAAAGGGAAATCAAACAAATATACTACGATGGATTAATCGTATTTATGGGCTATATAAGCAATAATGACAACCAAAAATCCGACACAAAATATTCATGCTTTTATCACTGGCGTATCATCAGGAATAGGTCGGGCACTTGCTGTAACCATGCTTGAACGCGGCTATCAGGTATCAGGCATGGCCAGACGTGCCGACGCCCTGAAAACCCTTGAAGACAAATATGATCAGTTTTTTGGCATTGTCGGTGATGTGACTGATGGCGACGGGGTTACTGATGCTATTTGTCGGGCAGAACAGCAGTTTGGCGCCATTGATCAGGCCATATTAAATGCCGGCACTTATGTACCACAAACAGATTTATCCATAGACCCCACCCTTTTCCGCGAGCAGATGGATATCAATTACATGGGGCAGGTTAATGCATTAGCTGTTTTGTTGCCATTGATGGAAAACAGACAGAATGGACATATTGCACTGGTATCTTCGGTGGCAGGATGGCGGGGATTACCATTAGCGGCAAGTTATGGCCCAACAAAATCTGCAAGCATATCACTTGCCGAATCCCTATATTTTTTCTGCCATGAAAACCATATCAAATTACAGGTTATCTGCCCCGGATTTGTTGAAACCGAGGCCACTGCCCAGAATACATTCAAGATGCCCATGATCATGTCAGCACCTGATGCGGCGAATGCTATTATTAAAGGCATGCGTTCATCAAAATTCATGATCAGTTTTCCATTTATGTTTGCCTTGAGTTTGAAAATCCTTCGCATCATCCCATATCGCTGGTATTTCTGGTTAATGAAACGCATGATCGGACAACGCTAATGACCCTTACTGATGCTGCTAATAGATATCGTTATGCCTTTGAACAGCTGACCCCGGATTCGTTAGATGATCTGGTGGCACTGGCGGCATCTGATATTGTTTTTACCGACCCGTTTAATACTGTACATGGCAAAGATGGTTTCCGTCATGTGTTTGCCCATATGTTTGCCACCTGCCAGAATCCCCGATTTGTTGTGAGCGATATGGCAATGGGCGCGGATGCCGTCTATCTGCGATGGACAATGACTGGCCAGATTATCGGCTATTCGTCACTTTCCCTTCATCTTGATGGCATGTCTGAGGTGCATTTCAATAAAGACGGACTTGTTACAAAGCATATTGATCATTGGGATAGCGCGAGCCAGTTATTAAACCAGCTACCATATATAGGTTGGCTTATTCGGCGTATCTTGCGCCTGTTCCGACTTAAAACAGCTAAAACATCATAAGAAATCAATTATTGTGGGTGAAAGCTGATCAATACATCCCCGACCCATATACCCCATTTTGTCAGGCGGGCACGATTAATCAAAATACCATCAGCTTGAAGCACCATGACATCATCAAACCTGATCGTGATATGACGCTTGCCAACTGGCAAAGCAAACTTATAGCGCCAGATCAGAGCATTGCCATCAATATACCCTCTGGCTTCACCAATGACGCCACCGGCAACACCTGTAAATTGATGGTCGCCGTTTTTGGTAACAATCCATTGCCGGGTTTCCGTTTCACCATCATCATATAGGAAATCTTCATCCAGAATAAATCCATTATCCTGCGGGGTTGCCGTAATATTGACGTCAAAACGGCGACGAATGATGCCTTTGCGATCAATAAACATACCTGAAGCCTTGAAACGGCCATCAAAATAGGCACAAGGATCAAACATCATGCGTCTGCTTGTCGTTTCAGTAACACATGCTTGACATCGATATAGCCTGTCCTGAACCCACCTTCACAATACATCAGATATAACTCCCACATCCGTTTGAACCGGTCATCAAAACCCATTGCTGCAATATGATCCCATGCGTCCCAGAATCGGTCACGCCATGCGGCGAGTGTTCTGGCATAATCAAGCCCAAACCCGTCTGCTGATATTAATGCTAAACCGGATTTATCAAAAATGGGCTGTAATGGATTCATGGCAGGTAGCATCCCGCCGGGAAAAATATATCGCTGGATAAAATCAGGGCCTGACCGGTAATAATCATAACAATCATCATTCATGGTAATCATCTGAATGACAGCCTTACCTTGCGGTTTTAGACAATCCGATAAGGTCTGAAAATAGGATGGCCAGAACTTTTCGCCGACGGCTTCAATCATTTCGATGGATACGATGCTATCATATGTGCCCTTAACATCACGGTAATCTGTTAATTGAATATCTACCAGATGCGCCAGACCAGCCTTTTCAATGCGGGCTTTGGCAAAATCATATTGTTCCTGTGAAATTGTAATGGCCGTAACCTGCGTCCCATATTCCTTTGCGGCATGTTCAGCAAAACCACCCCATCCGCAACCGACCTCCAGCACATGACCGCCCTTGGTGACGCCTGCCAATTCGGCCACCCGTGCATATTTCCTCTGCTGGGCTTCATAGAGATCATCAGTGGCATCACCATAATAGGCAGAAGAATAGGTCATGCTCTGATCAAGCCAGCTGGCATAAAATTGATTGCCCAGATCATAATGATAAGAAATATTACGGCGAGATCCTTTGCGGTTATTGCGGTTCCGCCAATGCTGCCATTTTAACAGGACTTTACGGACAAAACCGAATCCTGAGCCTTTTTCGATGACATCCTGCTGCACAGATGCCAGTTCAATCACTTTCACCACATCAGGGCTGTCGAGATAGCCAAGCATATAGGCTTCACAAAATCCCATCTGGGCATGCCTTAAAATCATCCCGATAGCACGCTGATCATGGCAGATTAGTTCAGCATGCGGGCCGTCTTCCTTTGCAGAAAAATGATGAAAGGAACCATCAGGCAGGGTGATCTTTAATTTCCCTTTACGAATATGTCTGCATAACCGAAAAAATAACCAATTCTGTATTCTTGCCTTCATTGCCTCTGTATCCTTGACCAAGTGCTTGTCGCTATCTTGGTTTGTTTTTCTCTAAGATCGTTTTTGACCATGGCTGTTTAGGTGCCGTTGGTCGTGAGTAATACCGTACACGTTTAAGCCAGAGTTTCAATGCCTCAACGTGGATAGAAACAAAAGGTCGCATGGGCCATTGAAAATACGTGCATAAATATGTCAGGATATTGTGGCTAGAAACTGGCTTGACCGCGCCACGCAAAATCGCCAGCAAAGCTGGTTTTTTGTCAATACTATAACCCACCATGACCTGTATGCGTTCGGCATCATGCCTGAATGATAGCCTGTATTCCCCTTTGACCGGAAAAAATGGTGATACATAAAACCGTTTTTCCGTCACATGCACTGGTCGGGCAGATTGCTGATCATAGGCAACATAGGTATGCTTTTCGCCAAATGTGTTACTGACCTCATACACTATCATGACTATCTGGCCTGATTCATCATAAGCCACATAAACCGATAACGGATTAAACACCGCCCCGAAGATACGCGGAAAGGTTAGTAAGCGAACCGCAGCAATATCCTGTTCCGGAATAACATCTGCCGCCAATGTCCGGATATATTGCCCCAATGGCATGATAAACGCCTTGGCGTGAAAGTTTGGCCCATAATCCTGTTCCCTGAACGATAGCACATTAAATCGGTCAACCGAAAACAGTCGGCTAGAGGCATTGGCCGCGTCCAGACGGTCAAGATCAATCCAGATGGATAGCCCCTTGCGTTTGAGAAAATGGGACGGCTTCCCATAACGGGTATGCGAAATATCTGATGTTACCAGCGTAACTGGTGCGGTCATTCTGCCGGAACCTCTGCCGATTCTATGGTGGGCAGGTCAGTAACATCTGCCAGCGTTGGGCTTTGCCACGGAACATCAATTTGCATTGCTCTGGCTACTTTTACCGCTGATGCCATACCGTCCTCATGAAATCCGTATCCTGTCCATGCACCGCAGAAATATAACCCATTCTGCCCCTGAATGCTTGGTAAATCTTTCTGCGCATTAATCGCTTTCTGATCAAATACAGGGTGATCATAAGAAAATGTGGCGTGACATTTATCTTCCGCGATAGCATCAATGGGATTTAGCGTTACAAATAAGGGAACATCCTGACGGATATTTTGTAATCTGTTCATCCAGTAGGTAACAGACAGATTATCAGGCTTTTCAGACCCGTTGATAATATCTGCTCCCACCTTGCCGGAAGAGGTGCGGTAATTCCATGATGCCCAAAGCCGCCGCCGTTTTGGCATCTGGCTGATATCACTATGCAAGACAGCAATATTCGGCTGAAAATCAAAGGCACCAAGGATATCACGTTCAGCATCTGATGCGTCAGATATTAACGCCATAGATTGATCAGCGTGTGCAGCCATTACAACACGATCATACCATATCTCACCTTCACCAGCGATAGCCAGCATGACACCGCCCGCATGACGACGCAAACCCGTAATATGAACACCAGTCCGCGGCGGTTTTTTCAGTTGCGAAAGAATGCTTTTGATATACTGGCGTGACCCGCCTGACACCGTACGCCATTGCGGGCGACCAGTAAAATCAAGCAATTGGTGGTTTTCCATAAATGCCATGAAAGACCTTGCTGGAAATTGTAGCATGGTTTCCGCCGGACATGACCAGATTGCCGCCCCTAATGGCAACAGGTGATATTGCACAAAAGCATCCGAAAATCGCATACGGGTAATAAAATCGGCCAGAGATTCATTATCATCGCCTTGATATACCGCTGTCATACCGTTTCTGTAAAAGCGGGTCAGATCAATGATCATGCGCCAATAAGATGGCCGCAGGATATTTGCCGGCTGCCCTACCAACCCCATGGCCGAGCCTTCATATTCCATCCGCCCGCCATCAAGTGACAGCGCAAAAGACATATTGCTTTCTTCGCTAGCCACATTCAGATAATCCAGCATTCCAATGAGATTGGGATAGCGTTTGGGATTAAATACAATGAATCCCGTATCAACAGGGATGACACCATGTGGCGTGGTCACATCAACGGTATTACTATGGCCACCAATGCGCGTATCTTTTTCAAAGACATCGACATCTGCCACTTTATCAAGAATTAGAGATGAAGCCAGGCCAGATACACCCGTACCAATAACAGCTATGCGCATAACAACACTTTTCAATAATGTACTAATACAGACCTAGATCAAACCCCATAGATAAAAAGCCTTTACGATGCTTTTATTTTCTCATATGCAGCAAGAGCTTTCTGCCGTGCGGAAGCATGATCCACTAATGCATGAGGATAGGTTTTCCCTAGCTCAACCCCTGCCGCTTCAACCAGTGCCGGTGGCGCAGATGACGGATCAAAGAGCATATCATCAGACAGACCATTCAATGCGGGAAGCCAGCGGCGAACATATTCCGATGCTTTAAATTTAGCCCCTTGCGTAATCGGGTTAAAAATCCGGAAATATGGTGACGCATCAGCCCCTGACCCTGCCACCCATTGCCAGCCGGCACTATTCGATGCCAGATCAGCATCAACCAGTGTATCAAAAAACCAGTCTTCACCTTCATGCCATGGAATCAACAGAT
This sequence comes from Puniceispirillales bacterium (SeqCode), assembly GCA_049595035.1. Classification (GTDB taxonomy): domain Bacteria; phylum Pseudomonadota; class Alphaproteobacteria; order Puniceispirillales; family UBA1172; genus UBA12202. The sequence continues at coordinate 14,839 of JBMYKD010000010.1, forward strand.
GCTTGGTCAGAAAAGATGCCGTGATCATACGAATGCGATTATGCATCCAGCCGGTCGCATATAATTCCCGCATACCAGCATCGATAAGCGGATAACCGGTTTCTCCTTTTTTCCATGCTGCCAGCAAATGGTCATAATGATCCGCCCATGGAAAGCGGGAAAAAGCTTCTTTTAGCGGGGCTTGCGGCATATCTGGCCGTTGATCCAGTAATTCATATGAAAACTCACGCCAAATCACTTCTGAAATGAAATGTTCTGCCCCTTGATTGTCATCAAGCGACGTCACGCTTTCAACCGCGTTGAGAATCTGGAGGGGTGATACCTCACCAAAATGCAGATGGGGCGATAAGCGGGATGTTGATTTGAGTGATGGAAAATCACGAAGCTGTTTATAATCATCCATATGATGATCAATAAAATCAGCCAGCATCTGTTGTGCTGCTGCTTCACCCACTTGCCAATGCGGAACTAGCGTTTTATGCCAGCCAATCTGGTGATTGATCAAACCCAGCCCGTCTATGCCTATATGATCAGACCATTGATCTGGCGCGGGAATATGCTTGGGGCGTGGAGCGATAGACCGGTAGCGACCAAGCCGGTAAAGGCTTCTCTTGAATGGGGTAAACACCCGCATCCGTTCACCCACTTTTGATAAGCCAGACCCTGGCGGAAATAGCAAAACACCCTCGCTATGATGAAAACCGACACCATCCGCCTTCAGCCGGCTGGCCAGTCTTTCCTGCATTTTCCGCGCCCATGGTTCATGATGAGTATGGGCATAAACATCGCTAACCGCATGAGCATTGGCTAATGCCGGGATAACCATATCAGCAGAGCCTTTCATAATAATCAGTTGTGAGCCAAGCTGACGCAAATCCGCATCAAGTGCCCGTAATGACTGATCTAGCCACCACCTGCTCGCCCCGCCCGGCGCCCATTTACCGGGGGATATATCATCATAGACATAAACAGGAATAACCGGTTTACCTTTAGCAATAGCGGCGGTAAGGGCCGGATGATCCGACAAACGCAAATCCTGATGAAACCAGCAGATGACAGCAGACATAACCCTATCCTTTATATATTGTGCTTTAATTGAGAATAGGCGTAGCGATAGATACGGCAAGCATGACAGAAAAATATTTCCATCTGATCATCATGAAATGCCTTAAGCGCGGGCGCATTAACATATAGCCCACCAGCATAAGCACCAAATGCTGGCATGATTAGACGACGTTCCATTACCATGAAACACCGTCCGGTGATGCGCCGTGCCCGTGTCGCCAATCTGATTTTCGGGTGAAAATGGCCTGAGATTTCTATACTTTTCACAGAACCCTGCCTTGGCAGGCGACCCGCCTCATGTCTGAAGATCAATGCCCCCAGCGTTAATTCCTGCCGGACAGAACCGGTAAGATAGTCAGGTAAATCAGGGTCATGATTGCCCGTAATCCAGATAACCTCACGGTCAGATAGCATAGCCTGTAAAGCATTACGGTGGCGCATGGGCAAACTGGCTGCCATCTGGCTCCGGTGGAAACTGTCACCAAGAAACAGAACACGGTCGGGATTATCCCTTGTGATGGATGTCTGCATATCCGCTAAAGTGGTATCGGTATCCATTTCTGGCAGGGGCGCGTGTCCAGCCATAGCCCGCCCCTTTTCCAGATGCAGATCAGAAAATACCAATAGCCGTTCATGCGGAATAAATAATGATCCATCAGGATAAGCCAGCATCGGAATACCAGCACGCGTGAAAGAACAGGATGAAGATACGGTCATAATAATAAATGCGGTTGCAACGGATCAGAATGTGATGCAGCGTCGCTATCATCTTTCATGACTTCAGACAAGAGATCTTGTTCCAGTTCGGCCAGCGCATCCTCAACAGCAGAAGACGTAATCAATTCACGCCCGACTTCCAGCATCAGAGGCAGGGCAAGTGGTGATACCCGATTAAGATGCTGGACGTTCACCTTTCCAGAAAACCGCATGAGCATATCACCGAGACGACGAATATCCGTCAAACCACGCGCGGCTTCCTGTCTGGTCGCCCTGATCAAGATATGATCTGGCTGGTGACGCAAAAGCACATCATAAATCAGATCAGAATTAATCGTCATCTGCCGGCCTGTACGCGCCGCCCCCGGCAATCGTTTTTCCAGTAATCCGGCAATTGTTGCCACCACACGAAAAGACCGCTTAAGCATAGTGCTTTCCAGCATCCATTCTTCCAGATCATCACCCATCATATCAGGCGATAATAACGTGTCAGGATTTTCCACCCGCCGCAATGACCAGACCGCAATAGCATAATCCGTGGCAACAAACCCAATCGGTTTTAGCCCTGATCTTTCCATCCGCCGCGTGACCAGCATTCCCAGTGTCTGATGAGCATTACGACCTTCAAATCCATAGATTACTGTATAATACCGACCCCCACGGGGGAAGGTTTCTACCAGCAGGTTATTGGCATCGGGCAGATATGATTTCTGGCTTTGCATATATAACCATTGGCGAAGCGATGGCGGGAACTGATCCCATAAATGATTTGGTTCAGACTGATTTTGCCCCATCATATAACGAATGCGATCAGCCAGATTGCTTGTCAACGGCAATCGCCCACCCGCATAAGCTGGCACTTTAGGTTCTGTTGCGGTAGAGGTCACAACATCAATGACCCCCGGCTTACGCATCCCCTGATAACGCAAAATGCGGCCGGCAAACATAAAACTGTCGCCGGGGACAAGGCCGCTAACAAAATATTCTTCAATTTCACCTAAACGGCCAACGCCGCGTTGATCCACTTTCACAGTCTGGGTTTCAACTATGGTGCCGGCATTAAGTCGCCATTGTGTCGCAACAGCCCTGCTTGCCATACGGTAGAGCCCGTCTTGCCCCGGTTTCAATTTGTGAAACTTCTCATAAGCTCTAAGTGCATATCCACCTGTTGAAAGGAAAATGAGCGTATCATCAAAATCTTCACGGGATAAATTGCGATACGGCCAGGCAGATTTGACTTCAGCGAAAATATCATCTGCATCAAATGGCGCGTGAATGGCAAGACCAATCAGATGCTGTGCCAGCACATCAAGACCGCCGTCATAATCAGCAGGATCATCCAGTAATCCGTCCTGAATATCAGAAATAGCGGCCATACATTCCAATACCTCAAACCGATTAGATGGAATTAGTATCGCACGGCTAACCTGATCATAGCGATGCCCGGACCGGCCAATTCTCTGCATCAATCGTGAAGTGCCCTTGGGTGCCCCAACCTGGATAACCAGATCAACTTCTGCCCAGTCAATCCCCAGATCAAGAGAAGACGTAGCAATCACCGCACGCAACTGGCCAGCAGCCATATGTGTTTCAATCCGTTGACGCTGTTCACGCGATAATGACCCATGATGAAGCCCGATGGACAGATTGGCATCATTGATCCGCCATAACTGTTGAAACAGCATCTCTGCCTGCGCTCTTGTATTAACAAAAACTAATGTATGTTCAGCATCCAGAATATGCTGGTAGATATCGGCCACTGCGTAACTGGCCGAATGACCTGCCCATGGAATGGTATCTGACCGATCAAGCATAGTGATATCAGCCTTGGGGCTTGGTTGCCCATGAATGATCCGAACCGTATCTGCATCTGGATGTAACCAGCCACGCAAATGTTCAGGCGTTGCAATCGTGGCCGATAGCCCGACCACCCGTAGATCAGGATTGAACCGCCGCAAACGCGCCAACAATAACGCCAGCATATCCCCTCGTTTACTGCCCGCTAAAGCATGTAATTCATCCAGAATAACCGTATCCAGATGCTGAAACATCTGATCAGCATCATCCCATGCCAGCATCAGCTGAAGTGATTCCGGTGTTGTCATGAGAATATCTGGTGGCTGGTGGCGTTGACGTTGCCGGTCAGTTGCGCTGGTATCACCGGTGCGGGTTTCCGCGCGTAAAGGCAAAGCCATTTCTGTAATTGGCATCATCAGATTGCGTTCGATATCTGCTGCCAATGCTTTCAATGGTGAGATATAAAGCGTATGAAGCGTTGATTTTTCTGGCTCCGGCTGCTGGGAATGCTTGGCCAGAGTTATCAGGCTGGGCAAAAAACCGGCAAGAGTTTTACCGCCACCAGTTGGCGCGACCAACAGACAGGATTCGCCATGGCGGGCGGCTTCCAGCATAGCCAGCTGGTGCGAATGCAGATGCCAGCCTTTGCTTTCAAACCATGTATTAAATGGCGGCGGCAATATCTGTGCTTCATCTAGCATGGAATATGAGTTCTATTTCTGGGGGTTGAATTCATCTATCTCTCATTCCAAATAACTATAATATCCCATCATTCATTTTCCATAAAACTATGTCGAAAATGGATTTTGATAAGCCTTAATACAGAAATGGAATATATCTATCATGATTGAACTTCACTATTGGCCGACACCAAACGGGCATAAAGTTGCCATCGCTCTGGAAGAAATGGGTCTTGAATATAAAGTTTACCCGGTGAATATAGGAAAAGGTGACCAGTTCAAGCCTGAATTTTTAGCATTTAGCCCTAATAACCGTATTCCGGCAATCATTGATCATGATACCACTGATGGTAAGCCGCAAAGCATTTTTGAATCTGGTGCTATCCTGCTTTACCTTGCTGAAAAGACAGGGCAATTCTTACCAAGTAATCAGCGTGAAAAAATAGCTGTTTATGAATGGCTGATGTGGCAGATGGGGGGCTTTGGCCCCATGCTGGGACAGGCCCATCATTTTAATTTCTATGCACCGGACAGAATTCCCTATGCCATGGATAGATATAGCAATGAAGCCAACCGGCTTTATGGCGTGCTAGATCGCCAACTGGCTGATCATGAATATGTAGCCGGTGATTACAGTATTGCCGACATGGCTATCTTTCCATGGACGCGCACTTTCAAACGGCAGAATGTTAATATTGAAGATTACAAACATGTCATGCGGTGGCGGCAGTTAGTGAGCGAACGACCAGCGGTTAAAAAAGCGTTTTCCGTTGGTAAAGAACTGCGTGAAGATTTGAAAAATCTAGATGATGCTGAATGGAAAAAACTGTTCGGATCAGAACATAAGGCTGGCTAGTGCCTGCGGTTCATCCATCCCGGTGGATCAGACCATTAGCTTCTGGTCTGGCTGTTATCGATAAAACAGGTGAGCCATATTTTCACATTGATGCGACAAGAGCCACTGATACTGTCATTGTCACCCACGGCCATGCTGATCATGCACGGCCGGGGCACCAGCATGTTATCGCCACACCAGAAACCCTAGCCATCATGAAAGCCCGTTATGGGGATCGTTTCGCCACCCGCATCACACCTTTAAACTGGCATGAAACCATGCATATTGGTGATGTTAGTTTTCATCTGGTGCCGGCTGGTCATGTGCTTGGCAGCGCCCAGATTGTCCTCGATTGCCAGGGGTCACGCGTGGTCGTTTCAGGCGATTATAAACGCAAACCTGATCCCACATGCGCCGCATTTGAACCTGTTGCCTGTGATATTTTCATCACCGAAGCCACTTTTGCCCTTCCCGTATTCAGCCATCCTGATCCGTTGGAGGAAGTTCGGAAAATACTGGATTCTTTGAAACAGTTTCCCCATCGCGCTCATGTTATTGGTGCCTATTCCCTTGGCAAAGCCCAGCGGGTCATTGCTCTTCTCAGGCAAGCGGGATATGACAAACCCATTTTTATTCATGGAGCGTTGCAAAAGCTGTGTCAGCTATATCAGGATCATGGTGTTCCATTAGGTACGCTTGAGGCGGCAACAAGCGGCGAAAAGGGTATGCCGCAACCTGCCCTTGCCGGCCAGATTGTCATAGCCCCGCCTTCTGCCATAGCGGATCGCTGGTCGCGGCGTCTGCCTGATCCTCTGATTATCATGGCATCAGGCTGGATGCAGGTAAAACAGCGAGCCAAACAATCCGGTGTAGAAATGCCGCTTATTCTGTCTGATCATGCCGACTGGAATGATTTACTGGCAACGATTGAAGAGATAAACCCAAAAGAGGTTTGGATAACGCATGGCCGCGAAGATGCCCTGATGCGGGCTCTGTCTTTGAAAGGCATAACAGCAAAAGCGCTCCATCTGATCGGTTATGAGGATGATGCCGAATGATCAGTTTTGCCCGATTACTGGAACAGTTATTATTCACCCCGCAACGCAACACAAAAATCCATCATCTGTCCGGATGGTTTAAGCATACACCTATGCCTGATCGTGGCTGGGGACTGGCGGCACTGGTTGGTGAGTTCCAGACCAAGAAAGCCAAGCCATCATTAATCCGTGAGATGGTTAGCACAAAAATTGATCCGGAATTATTTGCCATTTCCTATGATTTTGTTGGTGATCTGGCAGAAACCGTCGCCCTGATCTGGCCAGAACATATCACCCGCCACAATAGCACGCCGCCAGCATTATCCGATATGGTGAATGCATTGGATAAAGCAAATGCAGAGGACACTAAAGCATTAATCTGCCAGTGGCTTGATATCAGCGACACGACAACCCGCTGGGGGATATTAAAACTGATCACAGGTGGTTTGCGTATAGGGGCATCAGGGCGAATGGTCAGGCTTGCGCTTGCCCATGCTTATGACAAACCTGTCGAGGATATCGAAGAAATCTGGCCGTTGTTACAGCCGCCCTATGATCAGCTATTTGACTGGCTGGAAGACAGATCGCCCCGCCCCGATGCCGATGGAAAAGCCGTTTTTCGCCCATTGATGCTTGCCCACCCGTTAGATGATCAGGATATATCCTCTATTACACCAGATCAGTGGCTGGTGGAATGGAAATGGGATGGTGCCAGAGTCCAGCTGGCATCAGGGCATGATGGCGTCCGGTTATTTTCGCGCTCAGGTGATGATATCTCATCAGGATTTCCCGAATTGGTGAAACCGCTAGACTGGCATGGCACATTAGATGGGGAATTACTGGCAGGGGAACCCGATAATATTGCCCCCTTTCAACATTTACAGCAACGGCTAAATCGGAAAAAACCGTCAGCCAAATTAATGCAGGAAGTTCCTGTATTCCTGCGTGCATATGATACGCTAATCGATGGTCAGGATGATCTGCGCCAAATGCCTATTGAACACCGCCATCTGACATTAAAAAAAATCATTGAACAGCTTGATCATCCGCTGATTGACCTGTCTATGCCCCTGCCATTTACTGACCCGCATCAGCTGGATCAATGGCGGCAACAATGCCGTGATGGCGGTCTGATCGAAGGATTAATGATTAAAGCCCGCCAAAGTATCTATCATCAGGGTCGCGTCAAAGGCCAGTGGTTCAAATGGAAACGTGACCCTCTTACTGCTGATGTCGTCCTGCTTTATGCCCAGCGCGGCCATGGTAAACGGTCATCTTTCTTTTCAGATTATACCTTTGGGGCGTGGGCGAATGACGTTGATAATCCGGATCATGCCGCTGTGCTTGTCCCGGTTGGCAAGGCCTATTCCGGTTTTTCTGATGCGGAATTGAAAAAACTGGATGCCTTTGTCCGTGCTAATACCATTCAGCGTTATGGCCCTGTCCGTGAATTGAAAAAAACGCTGGTGGTTGAAGTAGCTTTCGATGCGATTAGCCGGTCATCACGACATAAATCTGGCGTTGCCATGCGGTTTCCGCGTTTTCAACGTATTCGCTGGGATAAACTGGCCGACGAAGCTGATCATCTGGATACCTTGATGACATGGATTGACAGCTAGCTATTGCTATCAGAAACAATGCCCTATCTAGATCAGTATGAGTGACCTGAAAACACCTTATGCCGATTTATCCAGTTTCACCGAAAACATGCGCGTTGCTGTTTTTGGCACTGGCGGCGGTATTGGTTCTGCCATCTATGATCTGCTGGCATCCCATCCACGCATTGAACAGATATTCGGGTTTTCCCGGCGGCATCATGATCCAAAATTCCAAATCGATTTTACACAGCCCGATAGTATCGACCGCGCCTGCCATATGCTATCTGATCTTGCGCCTGTTCATCTGGTAATTGTTGCAACGGGCATGCTGCATGATGAACAACAGGGGCTTACCCCGGAAAAATCATGGCGGCATCTGAATGCCAATACCATGGCAGCCAATTTTCAGATCAACAGCATTGGCCCTGCCTTGATTGCAAGCAAGATACTGCCTTTACTAGCCAAAGATAGCAAATCTGTCTTTGCCGCCATATCAGCACGGGTAGGCAGTATTAGCGACAACCGTCTTGGCGGCTGGCATAGCTATCGCGCTTCAAAAGCAGCATTGAATATGCTGTTAAAAAACTTTGCCCTTGAACTGCATCACCGTAATCCGGCTGGTATTGTCATCGGGCTTCATCCGGGAACGACAGATACCGATTTGTCAAAACCCTTTCAGTCCGGATTAAAACATGATTTGTTTACCCAGACCGAAGCCGCCTATTATCTGATTGATGTCATAAATCAGGCCAGCACCCAAAACAGTGGTCAGGTTCTAGCATGGGACGGCCAGATCATTCCTGCCTGATCAGGATTTATACAATGCATTGAGAGCATCAGAATAGCGTTTCATGACCATATGACGCCGCACTTTCAGGGTTGGTGTCATTTCACCATTTTCAATGGTAAATGCATCATCAGCAATAACGAAGCGGCGAACTTTTTCTAATTGCGACAGGTTGGCATTAATCCCATCACATGCCGCTTTCAATCGCTTTTGCTGATCTGCCTTGGGTAATGCGCTGATATCTGCCGAAGGCACAATGACAGCGGCTAGCCATGGCCGTTTATCACCAGTTACCATAGCCTGTTCAATATCAGGATGCATACATAGCAAGGCTTCAACCCTAGCCGGTGCGATATTATCCCCTCCAGAATTGACGATGATCTCTTTCTTGCGTCCGGTAATCATGAGATAGCCATCATCATCAATCTGGCCAATATCACCAGTGTGTAGCCACCCATCCTGAATGGTCTCTCTGGTTTCTTCCTGTTTATTCCAATAGCCTTGCATGACCATGTCACCACGGACAAGGATTTGCCCGTCATCATCAAGGATAAGCTCGACACCGGGAACAGGGACACCAACCGTGGAAATGCGAATATCCTCTGGCGGGTTCAATGAAATCACCGGTGATGCCTCTGTCTGGCCATAGCCTTGTAGAATGCCAACACCAATCGCTAGAAAAAACCGGCCGATATCAGGGTTAAGTGGTGCGCCACCAGAACAGAAATACCGCAACCGCCCCCCCAGTCTTTGTCTGACTTTGGCGCGAACCAGTTTTTCCAGTAACCGATCCATCACTTTTTCCGTAAGGGACAAACGCTCACCATCTAGTTTTTTCAAACCTAGAGCGACTGCCTTGCGGAACAGTTTTTCACTTAAGCCCCCTTTTGCTTTCAGGCCACGTTCTATCCGGTCATAAAGCACTTCATAAAGCCGTGGCACCGCAATCATCAATGTTGGTCTGGCTTCCTGTAAATTGCTGGATACCTGATCAACGCTTTCGCAATACCAGATTTCTGCACCCATACTGATAGGCAGATGTAATCCACCGGTATGTTCATATGAATGCGATAAAGGTAGTAGGGATAAGAACCGCTGATCTTTAATCAGATTGGCGCGTTCCAGCATTTGCCGGACGCCTTCAACATTGGCGGCAATAGACCGGTGCGTCAGCATCACGCCTTTAGGTAAACCACCTGTTCCAGATGTGTAGATGAAACAGCTTAGATCATCAGGATTGATTTTTTCCCGAATGTTTTCCAGCAAAGACAATTCAACCTGAGCTAATTCTTTATTCCAGTTTTTGACAGCAATGGTTTTTGTTTTTAAGCCTAACTCTTGATCGCCAAAACATATCAGCGTCTGACAGGCTTTTGCTTTATCTGCCGCTTGAGCCATTTTTATCGCCAGATCACCAGATGAAGTAATGGCCAGCACAGCACCAGAATCATTGATGACATGCAGATGGTCTTCCATCGTATTAGTGCTATAAGATGGAACAACCAGCGCCCCTAGAGTCATAATAGCTAAATCCGCGATAGCCCAGTTCACGCAATTTTCTGAACCAATAACAACTCTATCGCCTTTTTTAACGCCAAGGTTTTTCAGGCACGCGGCAGCTCGTAGCACACGATTAGCCACTTCCCCATATGTGCTGCCCTGCCAGACACCATCTTTCTTTTCATAAAGAAAGGGTTTTTTGGAATGGCTTGCGGCCATATCAAAAAACTGATCGCTTAAACTTTCTGTACTCATATCAAAAATCCAACGGCTAACAATACCTTTCAACCGCGTTCCACTGGCTTTCAGCATAGCGGTCACCATGACACCACCCTGCTGGAAGAATATGGTCAATTCTTGCCAAATCCTCAGCAGATAACTGCACTTCAGCGGCAGCAATCAATTCTGCAAAATGATCAACAGATCGTGTGCCCGGAATGGGGATAATATGATCATCCCGGCTTAGCACCCATGCGGTGGCCAAAGTCGAGGCCGCCATCCCCATATCCCTTGCTAATTGCCGGAATGGTTCTGTTGCTGCGATATTCCGTGTCAGGTTGTCACCGATAAAACGTGGATTGATAGCCAGAAAGGGCATATGGGCAACACGGTCAGCATCATGGGGGGTATCTGTTAAAAGGCTTCGCCCAACGGGTGAAAACGCGACCATAGCTGCCCCGATATCGCGTGTTGCTGATATCAGCCCCAGTTCCGGCCCACGCGTCTGAAGCGAGTATTCCGATTGCACCGCCGCCACGGGGTGAATAGCATGTGCGCGCCTAAGAGAGGTAGGTGCAATTTCCGAAAATCCGATGCTGGCTGTCAGCCCTTCTTTTACCAGATCCGCTAATGCGCCGGCCACATCCTCAATAGGAATATCGCTTTGGCGTCGGTGAACATAAAACAGATCAACCTGATCCACGCCAAGCCGTTCCAGCGATGCCATTAATGATGCCCTCAGATAGGCTGAATCATTATTATAATCGCTTCCATTTCCTGTTTTCTTTCGGTCAATTCCTGCTTTTGTTGCAATCCGGAAAAATCGGCGTGCCGATGCCCCAGTTTGAGCCAGAAATGCACCAATGACTTCTTCGGATTGTCCCATGCCATAAATATCTGCGGTATCCAGATGATTAACGCCTTTATCCATGGCCATACGGAGAAGCGCGAATGACGCATCTTTATTTGTTTCACCATAAAAATTGGTAAAAGACATTGCCCCAATGCCAATAGGAAAAATCTCAGCCCCTTTATGGCCTAATCGCCGCATTTTTATTGACAATCTTTTATCCCTTTTTAATTCAATAATAAAGATTTAACCAATTTAATTATAATTGTCATGATTTCTTCACATGATGCGATATATTAGATCATGAAGTAAACAGTATATATCAGGATTGGGAATATTCTCATGTTGTTACCACCTTTTGATCAGGATACTCCCTTATTTCGCGGCAATCTGCATGGCCATACAAGCCAGTCAGATGGCTTGAAGCCAATTGATGCCGTTATCAGCAGTTATCGCGACCTCGGATATGATTTCATCGCACTTTCTGACCATCTATGGCATGACACGTCTTTTGCCGCAGATTGTGTGACAGACGGTTCCGCATTTGATCAGCCTGATTTTATTACCCTGCCTTCGGCTGAATTGCATTGTCTGGGCAAGCGCTATGATCAGGACGGGTTATGGCATATTGTTGCCAATGGCCTGCCGCTGGATTTTGCAGTAGCACAACATGATGAAGAGGTTACCAGCATGGTTGCCCGCGCGAAAGAGGCTGGTGCCTATGTATCCATCGCCCATCCGGAATGGCATAGCATGACAACGGACGAATCCATGCTGGTTAGCGCTGCCCATGCGGTAGAAGTTTTTAATTATTCCTGCACCACCAAAAGCAATCGCGGCTCTGGTATTGCAACCGCTGATATCCTGCTTCAGGAAGGGCATAGGATCAGTTTTACCGCCACCGATGATTCCCATTTTAATGGTGCCGATTATGGTGGCGGTTGGGTTATGGTTGGTGCCAGTGCATTATCAACTGATGCCATCCTGTCCGCCCTTAAACACGGCCGGCATTATTCCTCAACAGGGGTTGAGATACATGCTATTATTCTGGATGATGATGCGCTTCATGTGTCGTGTTCGCCTGCCAGACATATCATGTTGTCCGGTCAGGGCTATTCTGCCCAGTCGGTACATGGTGACAATATCAGCTATGCCGTCTTTGATCTGTCGGATTTTGATTCCCCTTTCTTCCGGATCACCATTATGCAGAATGATGGCCGCAAGGCATGGTCAAATCCATATTGGTTTGACAGTCTACGCTAGATGACTGTTGACGCTAGTTTGTCAATGCAAATGGTTTATGGCCACTGGTGTTCTGATCCCAGCGTTCCGGACTGATTGTTGACCCACAGGCTAGCACGCCAACACGTTTCCCCATGAGGCGATCACGCAATGGCCCACAAGCTCCGGCCAAAGATGCCGCACAGGCAGGTTCCACCATCAGCGATAAACTTTCCCGCATACGCAGCATCATGGCTGCCAGTTCAGCATCTGAAACAGTAATCACTTCATCCACCTGCTGACGGACGATATCAAGACTGAAATCCAGGGTTTCTGGCGCCCCAAGGCTATCAGCAATCGTATTCACCTGATCCATGGCAATGGCTTTACCAGCGGCAAGGCCACGAGTCATGTTATCACATCCTTCGGGTTCAACCCCGATGACTATTGTTTGTGGCCGATCCAGTTTAATGGCCGTTGCCATGCCAGCGATAAGCCCCCCACCACCAATGGGTAGCACAACAATATCAAGTGGCGGCATCTGGCTGGCCATTTCAGCACCGCAAGTGGCTGAACCCAGTACCATGGTCGGATCATTAAATGGATGCAGATAGGTTCGGTTTTCTTCAGCACAGATTGTTTTGACCAGATCGGAACAGGTGATCATATCCTTGGCCAGCACCAGCTCGGCACCCATATGGCGACACCCCTCTATGCGCATGGGATCAGCGGTTTCCATCATGACCACTTTGACCGGAACACCCCTTTCCCGTGCCGCCCAAGATAGTGCCAGCGCATGATTACCGCCGCTAAAGGTGACCACACCATTCGCCATAGCGTCTTCGGATAGGGAACTTACCCCCAGAAACGCGCCTCTAGCTTTGAAACTACCGGTATGCTGAAACAATTCCAGCTTGATATACATATCCGCATCCGGGGGCAGATAAGGTGCAATTTTACTGCTTTGCAAGGGCAGAACGGGGGTTTCGATTAATACATCCTTGATCGCCTGACGGGCGTTATTTATCGTATGTTGAGTCCAGTCAATAGACATGTTTAAAACCATAAAGATATGAATACTGATTAATAGATTAAATGCTCTTGCCGGAAAAGCAATGATGATCATAATATCTATATAGTAGATACAAAGCGAGGAAAGATATGTCCATTGCACGCGCCCCATTTAGCCAGAAAGAATATGATCGCCGATTAGGGAAAACCCGCAAGGCCATGGAAAAGGATGGCCTAGATGTCATTATTATTACTGATCCGTCAAATATGGCATGGCTTACCGGATATGATGGCTGGTCTTTTTATGTGCATCAGGCCGTGATAGTCACCCATGACACCCCGCCGCATTGGTGGGGACGGCGCATAGATGCCAATGGTGCGCTCCGGACTGTCTGGATGCCAGATGATCATATCCATTCCTATTCAGATGACTATGTTATGTCCACCACCCTTCATGCCATGGATACACTGGCTGAACTGGTAAAGTCCCTTGGGCATGGCGGCGCCCGCATCGGGGTTGAGATGGAAAACTATTATTATTCGGCGCGCGCCCATCAGGTGCTAACAGCAGCTTTGGGACAAGCCACCATTTGTGATGCTACCGGAATTGTAAACTGGCAACGAGGCGTCAAATCGGATGAAGAAATTGTCTTTATGAAAAACGCCGCGCGGATTTCGGAAAAGATTGTTTCTACGGCAATTGAAAAAGCCGAGCCCGGATTGCCGAAAAATGAACTAGTAAGTGATATTTACAAAACCATGATCAGCGGCGTTGATGATATCTGGGGCGATTATCCTGCCATCGTACCCATGCTTCCATCAGGAAAGGATGCCAGTGCGGCGCATCTGACATGGAATGGTGATCCCATGAAAACAGGTGAAGTCACCTTTTTTGAACTGGCCGGATGTTATCGGCGATATAATGTTCCCCTATGCCGAACGGTACATTTAGGCCCTGCCCCCCAGCATATTCTTGATGCGTCAAAAGCATTGACAGAAGGACTGGAAAAAGGCCTAGAACAAGCTGTTGCCGGAAACCGTGCCTGTGATATTGCCAATGCCCTGACAGAAACGCTGGCAAAAGCAGGTATTGATCGGCATGGCCGTTGCGGATATCCAATTGGTATATCCTATCCACCTGACTGGGGTGAGCGGACAATATCCTTGCGTTCCAATGACGAAACTATTCTGGAACCCGGCATGACATTCCATTTCATGCCCGGCTTATGGATGGATGACTGGGGGATAGAAACCACCGAAACCATTCTGATCACGGATAAAACAACGCCTTATATGTTTACGAATCTTCCACGCGAAATGACGGTGAAACCATGACCCATCCGGATTTGGAAAAAACATCAAGCATCCTGTCTGATCTGATCAGTTTTGAAACAATATCCAGCGACAGCAATAAGGATATAATATCCTATCTAGCCGAACGACTAGAAGATCATGATGCTGATATCATCATAGATGAAAGCCCTTGCGGGAATAAATCCAACCTGTTTGCTACATTAGGGGATAATACCAAATCCGGAATTATGCTATCCGGCCATACAGACGTTGTTCCGGTGGCTGATCAGGACTGGAACAGAGACCCCTTTACCATGACAGAAGAAGATGGGCTGATTTATGGCCGTGGCAGCTGTGATATGAAAGGCTTTATCGCCGCTTGTCTAGGTCAACTAGACCAGTTTTCTGCAGCCTCCAAGCATCAGCCTATTCATTTTGCCTTTACCTATGATGAAGAAACAGGATGCCTTGGGGCTACGCATCTGGCAGAAACCCTGAAAAAGCATAATATTGCGCCCCGGCTAGCCATTATTGGTGAGCCAACGGAAATGCGCGTCATTGAAGGCCATAAGGGTTGCTATGAATATTCTACTTTCATTCAGGGGCTGGCAGGGCATGGATCAGCACCGGAATTAGGAGTTAATGCGGCTGAATATGCGGTTCGATTCGTTTCACGTTTACTGGAATGGCGTGAAAAATTAAAATCATGCCCACCAGAAGATAGCCCCTATGAACCGCCACATACCACGATCAATATTGGTCGCATAGATAGCGGCATTGCCCATAATGTGATCGCCCAGAAAGCCCGTATAGACTGGGAAATGCGTCCAGTAGAAGCATCTGATGCGGAACTGGTCAAATCTGATCTTGACGATTTTTGCGAAAATAACCTGTTACCCTTAATGCGGAAAACCTATCCTGATTCACAAATCTGGAGCGAAGTCATTGCCGAAGTCGCAGGTTTTGATATCATGCCAGATAATGAGGCGAGAAAACTTGTTCAGGAACTGACGGGATCGAATGCCAGTGATGTTGTTGCCTTCTGTACCGAAGCAGGCGTGTTTCAGTCCCTTGGTACCGATTGTGTGATTTGCGGGCCCGGATCAATCGAACAGGCACATAAGGCTGACGAATATGTGTCCGTTGATCAGATGGATCAATGTCTGGTGATGTTGAGCAAACTAACCGATACCATCATCAGAACCTAATCTGCCTCTATATTAACAGACGCTATGATCTGGTCGTTTAGTATATGATCAGAGTGATAAGTAGATGGTGGGTTTTTAGGTGGATCATAGTGAAATGGATACCGAGGCATTAATTGATCGCATCAGGTCATTGCGTGACCGGGTTGATGCGCCTGCCTCACCCACCAAGCCGCCCATCTTTCAGCCTGCGGCGACACCGGATCAGGAACCTTCCCAACATAATGCTGACGATATCATTGATACTGCGCCCCCCGAAAAAACAGATCAGCACCCCCATGACCGGACAGCTAGCATTGCCAATAATCTGTCTGATGCCATGGCTTCTCTGAATGAAGATGTGTATGACGTCTATGCAAATAAATCTGATATGACTGCACTGGAAACACGGATGCAGATGATTGAACAGAAACTGCATAAAACGCAAGACATGATTGTCACATTAAACAGAGCGGTTGGCCGGCTCATTGATTATGAAGAAAATCAGAATAAAGCCCTGCCTGACCCAGAACCAGAACATAACCCCGAAGATGTAAAAGAACCCGAACCAGTGGCAACACCTGTCATAGTGTTGGATAGGGTGGCATCAGACCGCATGATTGCCAACCCTTCCCCCCCAGATCACGGGACTAACCAACATGCCACGCCCCGACGAAAATCTGATCAGCGTAAATCCCATCAAAGCCTGTGGTATGGGGTCGCTGCGATGATGCTGGTATTGATCTATTTTATGTTAGCGCCAAGCACCACAACCTCCCAGCCGACTTCATCTCTGCCCGAAAGCGACACCTTTCTGAATGAAAACGAAATGGCAGTATATGCCTATATCGAAATGGGAATGGCACGACCATTGGGCATAACCTCGCTTGATCAGTTTTCTGCCCGCATGTGGGAAAAAGGGATTGATTTACCGCAATATTATGAATGTCTTGTCAGTATTCTGGATGCCAGTACCCGACCTATGAATCAGATGATGTTGATAGAATTGCTTGATAACCCCCTTAGATCGGATTACAACCCCGCCATTATCGACCGACAGAGAGCAATGTTCGAAGGTCGCTATGGATCAGCTGATCACTATGGCGGATATAACCGCGCCAGAACCAATATCGAAACCTGCCGGAACTGGTAATCAGATAAGCTTGACATCATCCTTCATGTTAGCTTTAAGTGATTAATATTATCTATCATGACAAGAGAAGAATTATGACTATGCATAAACGCATTCGCCCCTTCAACACGAAGGAAACCTATCCTGAACAAAACCTGGATAATGACCTATCTCAGGGCGTTGTTGCCAAAGGCACAATGGTTTTTCTGCGAGGTCAGGTATCACAAGACCTGGATAGCAGAGAAAGCCTGCATCCCAATGATGCTGGCAAGCAAACAGAAAAAACCATGCAGAACATAAAGATGCTGCTGGAAGAAGCCGGCACCACAATGGAAAGCATTTGCCGGATTGTTGTTTATGTAACAGATATCCGCTATCGGGAAGCGGTTTATCAGGAAATGGGAAAATGGCTGAAAGGTGTTTTTCCCTGTTCAACAGGACTGGTTGTTCCTGCATTGGCACGGCCAGAATGGGTGGTAGAAATTGAAGTTACCGCCGTCATTCCCGATTAATAGGCTTGCATAGAGGATAGATCATGTTAGCAGATATCCTTAACACGCTGAAACATGTTGCCGCCGCCCCATTGGCGCAAGCTACAACCATGCCTAAGGATATTTATACCAGCCCGGTTGTACTTGATCACGAAATCAACCAGATTTTTAGCAAGGAATGGATTTGCGTTGGGCGGGCGGATAGCTTACCCGAAATGGGTGATTATATGACGGTTGAAATTGCCAATCAGCCGCTTATCGTCACCAGAGGAAAAGATAATCAGTTGACCGCGATATCAAATATCTGTCTGCATCGCGGAATGGTATTAGCTGAAGGCCGCGGTAATGCCAAAAAATTCACCTGTCCCTATCACGCCTGGACATATCATCCAGATGGCCGTCTAGCCGCGGCGGCATTTATGGATAAATCCGAATGTTTCGATAAATCGGCCTTACGCCTGCCGCAAGCCCGTTGTGAAGAGTATCTGGGGTGGATTTATATCAATCTTGATCCCGATGCTGTGCCAGTCAAGCAATGCCTGTCTGAATTGACCACATTGCTTGAACCCTATCACATGGAAAATTATGTCAGCATCTTTGAAGAAGAACATTACTGGAATACAAACTGGAAATGCCTGACTGAAAATTTCATGGAAGGCTATCATCTGCCAGTTGCGCATCAGGGAACTGTCGGGGCGCATTTTAATCTGATGGATACGGAATTTGATGACCGGGGACAGTTTGATCATTTCACTTATCAATATTTCACAAAAAAAGAATCCGCACCGGTAGGTACTGCCCACCCATCAAACACATGGCTAGAGGGAAAATGGCGTTCGACTTCCATCATGCCAACAATATTTCCATCACATATGTATGTTCTGGCACCAGACCATTTATGGTATCTCGCGTTATTACCCGATGGAACAGATCATGTCCGGATCAGATATGGTGCTGCCATGGCGCCTGAGGTGTTACATGACGCAGATGATCCAGATCAATTGATAGCTGATGCAAAAGCGTTTCTTGATGATGTTCAGGAAGAAGACAGAACCGTAGTTGAAGGTATTTTCAAAGGGGCAAAAGCTCCATTGACCAAAGCCGGGCCTCTGAGCTGGCTTGAACGTGAAAATCACGAATTTACAAACTATCTGGCGCGGAAATTATGCCCGTAATGAGGATGATATTATGACAATAGCGATTGTTGGACGTTGTGCAAAAACGAATATGAGTGGCGTGGCCATTACCACATCAAGCATTGCCGTTGGTAGCCGATGCCCCTATGCCATGGCTGGTGCCGGAGCGGTTACAACACAGAATGTCACTGATCCAACGATTGGCCCCGAGGTGCTTGGGCTAATGGCAAAAGGTCATAATGCAGATACCGCGATTAAAACCGTGATGGCTAATCGTCCGCATGCCGATTACCGGCAAGTGGCTGCTGTTGATTTACATGGCGGCACTGGGGTATTTACCGGAAGCCAAATTCTTGGAAATAATGCGGTCAATCAGGGCAAGGATTGTGTCGGAGCAGGTAATCTGTTGTCCCGGGTTGAGGTAATACCAGCCATGACCGGTGCATTTGAACAGGGGCATGATCTGCATCTGGCAGAACGCCTGACCCGTGCCTTGATCGCCGCGCTTGATGCTGGTGGCGAAGAAGGCCCCACCCATTCCGCCGCGCTTATTGTGGCACATGAACGGCCCTGGCCACTGGTGGATTTGCGTATTGACTGGACTGATGATTGCCCTGCCCGGTCGCTTCTCAATCTATGGAAAAACTATGAACCACAGATGAATGATTATCTGACCAGGGCCATCGACCCATCTGCAGCCCCAAGCTATGGTGTGCCGGGGGATGAATAATCATATCCGGAGCAGGGCTTATTTCATTCAGCCCTGATCAGCAGGACATTTCATACAGGTTCCAGTCTGTTTTGGTTGCGTATTTATCATACACACCACGGGCACGATAATTGTTGTCGCGGGTAATCCAGCGAATAACGGCCCATCCCTGTTCTTCTGCCATTGTCTTCAATCCAGACATCAGCGCATCCACCACGCCATGGCCACGTTGACCGTGGTCAACAAACAGATCATCAAGGAAGCCAATATATTGCCCCCGTAAAGGGCTTGGCATTGGCCGGATATGCGCCAATCCAATCAAGTTATCACCGCGAATAGCAACCAGACCATGAACAGGATGCGAGGCATCCATCAACCAGCCCCATGTTGTGTTGATTATGCTATCGGTAAGGGTAACTTTATAGTGATCGGCATAACCATGATAAAGCTGAACCCATTGTTCAAAATCTGTGTCTTGTAACGCCCTTAAGGTAATGTCGGTCATTGCACTTCTCTTTCGTTCTTCTCTTTACAACAGCTTAGGCAATGACTACATCATTATCAACATGATTTGGGTAAGGGAGAATGACCGATGCAAGGTAAAATGAAACTGGAAACCCTAAATGATGAAGCTGTGCGTCCATTACCGGGATATCTGGGCAAGCGATATGCAGGATGGTATAACGGCCATTATCAGGACAATAAAAGCTGGTACCAGAACCTCGCCACTTTTGGCCAGCATCCACGCGCCATGATCATTTCATGCTGTGATAGCCGGGTAAATGCCATGTCGCTTTTTGGCGGCGAAGATGGTGATTTTTTCATCCACCGGAATATTGCCAATCTGATCCCTCCCTTTAATCCCGATGGTGATCATCATGGCACGTCAGCCGCGATTGAATTTGCGGTTACTGTATTAAAAGTATCTCATCTGATCATTCTCGGGCATTCTGGCTGTGGGGGTATCATGACGGGATATCATGCCTGTAACGGCACCATTGATGAGGCATTCAAGAAATCAACCTTTATTGCCAAATGGCTGGAAATTCTGACACCTGCCTATATGGACGGCGCCAAATTAAAAACAGATGCTGAACGTATTCATGATCTGGAACAGCGCAGTATTGTTCATTCACTTGGTAATCTGATCGGTTTTCCTTTTGTCAAATCAGCCATTGATGATGGGCGTTTGTCCATCCATGGATTATGGCATGATATTGGTGCCGGTCAGCTTCATGCCTATGATTCCGAAAGCGGTTCTTTCACACCTGCAAACACATAGGCAAAGCTAAGTCTGGATAATAATATACCCCGTTATACGCTTGTTGCGTGATCCATCCCATCAGGGCAATGGGGCGGAATATAACTGCCCCAGATGCGGCATAGCTTCGCTTATCCCGGCAAGACGAAGACAATGCCATGCCATGGCATGGTTGGATGAGGTCACAGGCAAACCTATGCTTTCTTCGATCTGTGCGACATGTTCGGCCAGACGAACAGAAGTGCAGGATACAAAAACCATATCAATGCTTTCACCGTCACGGCTAGCTTTATCCTTAATGGTATTGATAGCGGCAATCAGACTATCAGCATCAATGCTAGCCACAACCGGATCTTTTTCTTCATTGAATGAACCAAAGACAGGCACATCAAAACCATGTTTTGTAATATATTCATAGACAATGGCATTGACGTCCCGCCGATATGGTGTCAGAACAGCAATCCGCTTTGCCTTCATGGTGCGGAATGCGGCAAAGGCAGCCGTAATCGGAGTGGTAGGGACAGCCATAGGCTTAGCCGCTTTCAGAAAGCCATGCACGGCTTCTTCCCCCAACACGGTCGAGGCAGAGGTACAACCATAGGCCAGAACATCCAGCCGATCATCAGGCAGGATCAGTGATGCCGTATCAGTAATACGCGGCCCCATATCAGCCAGTGTTTTAGGGGTTACAGATACTTCATTGGCAATCCGTGCGGCAAAAACATCAACCCCCGGCTGCGTAATAATATGACGGAATTCATGTTCTACCGTATAATCGGTGGCCAGAACAACCAATCCGATCCGTGCCTTTTCACCAATGACCATATGAGAATGAAATGGCAAATGT
Source organism: Puniceispirillales bacterium (SeqCode) (assembly GCA_049595035.1). Classification (GTDB taxonomy): domain Bacteria; phylum Pseudomonadota; class Alphaproteobacteria; order Puniceispirillales; family UBA1172; genus UBA12202. The sequence goes on from JBMYKD010000010.1 coordinate 36,209, forward strand.
TCAATCAGATAGGATTGATCTTTTCCAAATGATTCATCCATTTTCTACCCCTATCCTGCACCCGGTTGTCGAATATTATCAGGAAGCCATGTTGCTAATTCAGGGAACATGATGAGCACAAATACCATCAGCACCATGATAAAGAACATAGGCAAACCAGCACGGGCAATAAAGCTCATTTCATGGCCTGTCATGCCTTGCAGGACAAACAGGTTAAATCCGATTGGCGGTGTAATTTGTGCCATTTCCACCACAACAACAATGAAAATCCCGAACCAGATCATATCAATGCCCGCATCACGGATCATGGGTTCAACCACTGCCATGGTCAACACAACCGATGATATACCATCAAGGAACATACCAAGAATGATATAGAATATCAGCAAAACCATAAGCAATTCAAAACGGCTCAGATTCCAGTCAGCAATCAGATTGGCCAGCCCCCGCGGCAAACCAGTAAAGCCCATTGATAACGATAAAAAAGCGGCACCAGCAAGAATAAGAGCAATCATGGCAGAGGTTCTGGTTGCCCCCATCAAACTGGAAGAAAAACTTTTCCATGTTAATGTGCCCTGTGTCGCGGCTAAGATAAGCGCACCAATAACACCAAAGGCCGCTGCCTCGGTTGCGGTGGCAAACCCAAAAAACATCGACCCGATCACAACAAGAATTAAACAGATCACCGGTATCAGAAACCGTGAATTACGGATTTTTTCCATAAAACTCATCCGCTCATCCAATACCGGATTCCAGTTCCGTGCTAACTTTGCATATATGGCTACATAGGCCATGAACATGGCCGCCAGCACCAGCCCCGGAAAGACACCAGCAAAGAATAGTTTCTTGATCGACTCGTTAATCGTCACCCCATAGACAATCAGCGTCAAAGATGGCGGGATCATCAAGCCTAATGTCGCCGCCCCGGCCAGCGTTCCGATTACCATATGTTCAGGGTAATCACGCCGCCTTAATTCCGGAATGGACATTTTACCAACAGTTGTCAGTGTTGCCGCTGATGAACCTGATACAGCGGCAAAAACCGTACAGCCAACAATATTAGTATGGACAAGTCCACCCGGAAAACGGGACATCCACGGCGCCAGACCACGGAACATATCTTCGGAAAGCCGCGTCCGGTATAGTATTTCACCCATCCAGATAAATAATGGTAATGCCGTCAGAGTCCATGAGGATGAAGCCGACCATATTGTTGTCATCATGACATCACCAACAGGACGAGTGGTGAATAATTCCATCCCAACCCAGGCAACGCCAACAAGTGACAAACCTACCCAGACGCCTGTACCCAGTAGGGTAAACATGACAAATAGAAACAGGATAATGACAGATATATTTTCCATGATATGGATTATCCTTTCTATTCGATTGAAGTGCTGTGAATACGATCACGGCCAGTAAATAATAATGAAATCAGATTATCAGTAAGAGCAATGGCAAGGATAATGGACCCTATGACCATGGTGGATTGGGGTATCCATAGTAATGTTGCATCCTGACCTTGAGATATGTCTTTAAATTTCCACGACCAATAGGTAAAACGCCACGCATAATAAGACACATACCAGCCAACCATGGAAGCGATAGTAAAACACCACAGATTTAACAACCAGCTGATCCGTGCCGGCACCGCATTGAGCAAGATAGAAACACGGATATGTGAGCCATGATTAAGAGCACTGGCAAAAGCAAGAAAGCTAGCCGCCGCCATGGAATAACCAGCATATTCAGGAGCGCCGGGAAAAATCTCACCCGTCCAGCGCGCCACCATCTGAACCACAATCAATGTCAGGATGGCAATCAAGAAACATGCGGCAAGGATGCTTGATATCAGATAAAGGCCATTAAGACCCTTTCTTAACACCTTTAACATCTTCTCCCCCTCTTGCTGGATGGTTATTTACATCCAGCCCCTGATGATCTTACGACCATAATTTTTATAAAGATGACAGAGCGTATCTCTGTCATCTCGAAGATTTGCGTTTAGAATATGCAAAAAACAGAAGACCGGTAAGGCCGTTTATTGCATTGCGTTGAAACTATCAACAATGGCCTGACCTTCTGCACCTGCAGCTTTCAGCCAGTCTGATGTCATAGTCGCACCAATGTCTTTCAATTCATTCTGCAGGGTATCACCAGCAGGTTCAACGGTCATGCCACCAGCACGAAGTCCGGCAAGGGTGAAACCTGTATATTCTTTTGAACGCCATGTACCGGCATATTCAGCCAGTTCGGCACATCCACGGATCACATTCTGATTTGCCGCGCTCGTGCTATCCCAGACAGAGGAATTCACCATCACATAGTTACGCGGAAGCCATGCATCCACCTCATAGAAATGTGTCAGGGATTCCCAGATTTTACGGTCATATCCCGTTGCCCCCGAAGACACCATGGATTCCACTACTCCAGTAGCAAAAGCCTGTGAGATTTCAGCCGCCTCAATCACCACAGGAAGCATGCCTGTTAATTCTGCCAGACGTGTTGTGGTGTTGTTATATGAACGGAATTTAATCCCTTCCATATCGGCAACCGAATTGATTTCCTTTTTGAAATACAGTCCTTGTGGTGGCCATGGCACCGCATAGAGTAATGTGAGATTCTGATCTGACAGTGTTTTTTCGATGCTAGGCTTTGCCGCTTTCCAGAGGTTATCTGCATCATCAAATGATGTGGCCAGAAATGGCACGGAATCATAACCAAAAATAGCATTTTCATTCTGGTGACCAGATAGTAGCCTTTCACCAATGGGAACCTGACCTGTTTGAACAGCGCGCTTGATATCAGCACCTTTAATCAGTGAACCAGAGGGATGCGTGACAATTTCAATCTCACCGCCAGTGCCTGTTGTGACACATTTTCCAAACTCAGCGGCAGTCACCGAATGAAAGTTTGATCCGCTATATGCCAGTGGCATATCCCAGACTTCAGCTTTTGCAAATGTAGACATGGTCATGCATAACCCCGCGGCAAGCACGGTAGATGCAATGTTTTTGCTGGTAAAATTCATAAATAACCTCCCTTAAATATGATTTTTTAATTTTAAGGATTTCATTCAACCTGATTTTTTCATATCCGGCAAGCATATTCCTGCCCCGAAAGGTACCATGACATAGCATCAGATCAATATATCAAAAGGTTAGTTTAGAAAGCGGCGCATATCATAAGCGGATAAATCCATATTCGGATGAATATCAGATGCCAGCATAGCCAGTATCTGGCCTGTTTTGGCACCGCCTGTCAAACCGACATGATGATGCCCAAACCCCATAAAAACGCCCTTTATTTCAGGCACCTCACCAATGACGGGAATAGAATCCGTTGGTGCCGGTCGGTGCCCCATCCAGCGTGTTTCTTCCGCCCATGTCAAATCAGGCATATATTGCCTGACATTATGCATCAATAGCCGGAACGGGGCTTCTGATGCCGCTGCTTTAAGGCCGCCGAACTCTACAATTCCAGCCAGTCTAATCCGGTCTTTCATCGGGCTGACAACAAACTTTCCAGCAACAACCATCAATGGTGTTTTGGGTTTAGCATTTGGATGCCATAATTCAATATGATAGCCACGCTCTGCTTCCAGCGGAATGGATATACCAAGCTGTTTTGCCAATGTGCCCGACCATGCCCCCATAGCCAGAATAACCCGATCTGCCGGCAATGCTTCACCACCTGTTCTGATGCCCGTAACATGGCCATTTTCATGACTGATAGCATCAACATCAGCGGTGATCATACGGCCGCCTCTTTCTTCAAAAACCTTTACCAGATCAGCGATATAATCACCGGGACTGAGAATCATGCCATGATTTTGCATGGCCACGGCAAAACGGTGGCTATCGGCCATAAACGGATCATAAGCGGTAAAGGCTTCGTTTTCGTATTCTATCCATTCATGGCCAAGTGCTTTGCGCAGATCCCACATCGCCTTATCTGCCTCGAAACCCGATCTGTCCTTGAAAATATAAGTATAGTCGCATGGTCTGATCCACCGTTCCGCTTGAGTACCTGCCGCTAATGCCTGATGATCCTGCAAAGATTGCCCGATAATCGGATTAAGTGCTTCAGCAATCCGCTGGGTGTCGGCCATATTCGCATGCCGTAAATATGGAATAAGCCATGGCATTAATTTCGGCAGGTACCGCCACCGTAAAAATAATGGCTGAAGCGGGTCAAAAAGCATTTTGGGGGCTTTTCGCATAATGCCGGGGGTGGTGACAGGTATGACAGATGATGACGCCAGAATACCCGCATTACCAAAACTGGTTCCACCAGCTGGCCCTGCCCGATCAATTAATGTGACCTGATGACCATATTCCTGCATGCGCATGGCGGCGGCAATGCCTACCATACCGGCACCGACAACAATCACAGAATAGGCTTCCACGTCATTTTTCTTCGTTTTATTTTTTTCTATCTGTCTAGCATTAGTCATGATTTATATTCCAAATGCCATGATTGAATAGAATAGTGGTTTATTTTTTCCAGATCTGGATCAATACCAAGACCATCACCATCAGGCAAAATAACGTGGCCGTCAATAATCGGAAACGGGGCGGCTAGAATGTCTTCATTCAGATAATATTTGGCTTGATAAAACTCACATCCCAAAGTGATATTCGGGGTAGCAGCAATCATATGTGTACCTGCCAGATGGGCAATGCCAGCTTCAAACATATCACCACCATAAGCGGCCAAGCCTTTTGCTTCGGCTAATGCGGCGATATGCCGGGCTTTTGTCAGCCCGCCTGATTTCATGATCTTTATGGAAACCCCATCGCATATCTCTTCTGCAATGGCGCGGTGCATATCAGCCAGACTGAAAACCGATTCATCTGCCAGCAAAGGGACAGATAAGGACTGGCGCAGTCGCCGCATGGCATCAAAATGCCTTGCTGGTACAGGCTGTTCAATAAAATCAGGAGAAAATTCAGCCACGTCGCGCAACTTTGCTTCCGCGCCATAGGGCGATAACCCCTGATTGTAATCCACCCTGATATTGAGATCGGGGTAATTTTTCCGCAAGGTTTCCAGTCGCATGATATCAAACTGGTGATCAGAAAACCCTGTCTTGAGTTTAACAGTATTAACATGATCTGCTTGCAGGCGTTCCACCAGCGCCAGATCAGCCTCAAAATCCGGATTAGCTAGCGAACAGGATAGGGGGATCTGTCGTCGTACTATGCCGCCCAGCATATCAGCTACCTGAACACCCAGTGCTTTGCCTGAAGCATCAAGAAGCGCGGTTTCTAACGCCGCTTTTGCTTCTGTTGCATGAGCAACCGCATATTCAAGCTGATGGCATATGGCTTGCCTGTCGCTGAGGGGACGACCTAACACCAGAGGCGGGAAATACCGCGTCAAGGCGGCAAGGCTAGCTTCAACTGATCCGGTAAAGACCACCCATGGCGATGCTTCGCCATAGCCTTTTATACCGCCTGATGTCTCACATTCCAGCAGACCGATATCAATGATCTGATCAACGCGCCCAATGCCATGATCACGCGCCGATAATACCGGCAGTTGCAGATGCCAGACACGCATCCCTGTAATGCGTTCTTCATCCAGCCGCGACATGATCTAAGCAACCCATTCTGATACTGGTGCCGCCGCTTCATGCAGAGGCTGGCTTATAACATCAATCAGGGTCGGGCCATCATGAGCCAGAGCTTCACGCATGACTGATGGCAGATCAGCCGGATTTTCTACACGCCAGCTTTTTATGCCATAGGCACTGGCCACGGCCGCATGATCGGTTCGGTCAAAATCAACATTATGATACCGCGCCCCGAAACCGGATTTCTGGCCAGCCTTAATCCACCCATAGACAGCGTTTGAAAACACAATCGACGTGATCGGCATCTTATAGCGCATCATGGTTTCAAACTCACCAACACAGAAACCAAATGACCCATCACCCATCAAGGCCACGGTCTTCACCGATGGATTGCCAATATGTGCCCCCATTGCCGCCGCCATACCAAAGCCAAGCGCACCATGGGCCCGATTGCTGATAAAGACGCGGCCATCCCGCCGCCAGCGATAATGCGCCGATACATAAGGACATGGTGTCCCCGGATCAGCCACAACGATTGTATCATCATCACATTCTGATGCCAGATGGTGAATCACCGCTTCTGGCGTTATCGGCATCTGGCTTGACATGGCAAGCGGTTCAAACGCCGCCCATTTTGCCGCCCATGCCGCCGCCGCCCGCGCCTTTCCATCAAAATCAGGCCGTTCATCATAGCCTTCTATGACCTGAATTAATCCTCTAAGAGCAAGTTTGGCATCTGCTATGATGCTGGCATCTGTTTGATAATTTGCCCCCGGTACCATCGGATCGCTATCTATATGCAAAATGGTTTTATCATGTGATGGACTGCGCCAACGTTCCGTCGTGACAGAACCGGCACGACAGCCGACAAATAATACCAGATCAGCCGCATCAACCAGTGCCCGCGTAGATGCAACCCCACCATTTGAACCAACAACACCAACCGCGCAAGCATGCGTTTCAGCAATAACCCCCTGCCCTGATACGGTTGTGGCCACTGGCATATTCAGCATTTCCGCCAATTGTGCCACTTCCGGCATAGCACCAGATAGCAAAGGCCCACCGCCACAAATCATGACGGGCTGTTTAGCCGCCAGCAATTTATTCGCCATGATGTCCAGCTCATCAGGCTGTGCGGCGGCGCGTGCTGCCGGAAATGACGTATGATGCTTATCTGCCCAGATCAAATCCGGATCAATCGGGGCTTTCTGGGTATCAAAGGGAAGCGCCAGATGCGCAGAACCCGGACGACCGGTTGTCATGGCACGAAACGCCATCCGCATTTGCGCCGGTAATTGATTGACCTGATCAAGCGATCCATTCCATTTCGTTACCGGTGCGAATAATGCCGGTTGATCCAGTTCGGTCAGCGGATACTTACCCCGTGATGTTGTTGCCACATCGGTGGTAATAGCCAGAATAGGGATTGAGCTTTCCCCCGCTTCAACAAGCGCTGGCAGAATATAAGTCGCCCCACCACCAGATGGCCCTTCACATATGCCGGGTTTGCCGGTGACTCTGGCATAGCCATCAGCCATATATCCGGCATGACGTTCATCACGGGTTAAAATATGGGTCATGCCATGATCAAGACGTGCCATTGCATCATAGAATGGCAATGTTGTATCCCCGCAAAGACCAAAAATATGCTTCACCTCATAGGCTTCAAGCATCCTTACCATGGCTTCAGCGCCATTCATCTGATTCTTCATTTTTGCTCCCCTTACTCACTTTATCTTTACCTAATAGTTTTTTTTGCTCAAGCCATTTTCTCAATTGATATCGGACTTGCCGGATGAGTGGAATTAGCGCATCATGAATATATGAACACTTCAAAGCATCAAGATGATCAGAACATTACTAATCCCGCCATAGCCAGAGGGGGTAAAGCGGTTTATGGTGCTTCTGTTGGTATTCTGATGCTGGAAGCGCAATTTCCGCGTATTCCGGGGGATATGGGAAACGCCCTCAGCTGGCCGTTTCCTGTTCACTATAACATTGTGCGCGGGGCATCACCTGATCTGGTGGTGCGTCGCCGGGCAGAAAATATGCTGACCCCTTTTATTAATGCCGCGCGTGAGTTAGTGGCTGACGGGGTTGACGGGATTACAACCAATTGTGGTTTTCTGTCATTATTTCAGGCTGAACTGGCGGCGGCTGTCTCAGTTCCGGTCATGACGTCATCTTTAATGCAGTGGGATATGGTTTCCCGTCTTATGCCACATGGAAAACGCCCCGGCATTCTCACGATTAATGCATCCAGTTTGAGCCCTGATCATCTCAAATCTGCTGGTGTTCCACTGGACGCACCTATTGTCACCACAGAAGGCCGGCGTGAGTTTACCCGCGCCATTCTGGATAATGAGCCGGAAATGAATATTGATCTGGCCCGTCAGGATAATATTGATGCCGCTGTTGAACTGGCAAGAGATGAACATATTGGTGGCATTATTCTGGAATGTACAAATATGATCCCCTATGCTGCGGATATTCGCGCGGCAACCCATTTACCCGTCTATTCCATTTATAATATGGTGATGTGGTTTCAGGCCAGTTTGCGGCCACCCCATTTCCCACCACATGACAGATAGGTGATCATTAATGTTACGGTTGCTTGAATGGCTAGGCCGTCATGCCATGCTTGTTTTGCCGGCGGGCATTGTGGTGGCGATGATGCTTCCCGAAACCGATGCCCCCATTACCCTGATCGTTCCACCACTGATTGCCATGATTTACACGGTCACATTTATCCGGATGGATTTACCTGCCCTGTTGCGTGACATGCTGACCCCGATTGAAATATTACGGCAATTGCTTATCGCCGGATTTATTCTCATCATTATGCCATTATTATTGATTGGGGGCTGTGTTCTGGCAGGTGTTGATATGGCATTGCTACCATCTGCTACATGGTATGCGGTTGCCCCGCCTATTGCATCAACCGCATGGATATGTGGGATTATGGGATTAAGCCTTCCTACGGCTATGCGTGTGATCGTGATGACAAGCCTGCTGGCACCTTTTACGGGGCCTTTTATGGCTGGACTAATATTACCCAATGCCGTCAGCATATCTTCATTAACCATGTTTTTTAATCTGGCGGCAATGATCTTTGCCGGTGTTATACTGGCTTTGATTGGTCAGATGATATTGGGTAAGGCACAGATTGAAAGGCATTCTCGCCGATTTGACGGGCTCGCCGCCATCACCATGCTGGTTTTCCTCATCCCTGTTTTTAATGGTATTCCGCGGCAAATGTTTAATCTGCCTGTTCTGGCGGGGAAACTGCTATTGCTGGCTATGATATTGAACTTTTCCACCCAGTTGATTTTGATGCTGGTGGCGCGATTATCACCTGTCCGACATGGCCGCAATCTGGCATCAGTGCTTGCTGTATTAAGCGGCAACCGCAATGTCGGGCTTTATTATGGCGCCTTGCCGGTGGATCCCATATTCGGGATGTTCACGGCCCTATATCAGGTTCCTCTTTATCTTACGCCGCTTTTGATGAGCCGGGTGCGACGGCTGATGGGTCTTGTTTAGCCTTCCACCGTTCAGGCTTCATGAACAATCATGCCCGGCAAATCCCCGTGAGCCGCGCGATTAGCAACGTGATCAATAAAACTGGTCACAAGGCGCGGCGGCTTTTCCATAAATTTATGGACAATGCCCAGCTTCATCGGTTGATGATCCCCTTCAAGAGGAAGAAAAACCAGCGGCTTACCATCTGGTGCAACCGCCGCATGAGTGCGAATATTAATCAATCCGTATCCAAAACCATTGGCAACAAGGCTTCGCATCACTGGCAGTTCTTTTGTCCTATCTGCAATATTCGGAGTTAATCCCTGACGGTGGAACATCGACAAAAAATAATCACCGCTTAATGGCAAATCTAGCAAAACCATGGGTAAATGCACCAGATCAGCAAGAGAAATGGATGACCGCCCTGCCATGGGATGGTCTGCCGATAATAACACATAAGGTGGCAATGTTGCGACACTGGAAAAAATGGTGTCGGCCCCAACCCCCAGATGATAGGTCAATGCTACATCTATTTCCGCCCGGTCAAGCATAGCCAGTAAATCGGCCTGATGCGCTTCATGAAGGATAATCTGGGTTTCCGGATAAGCCTGTTCAAAACTGCGCCGGATATTCGCACTAAGGATAGGAGCTATGGTGATCAGACAACCTATTTTTAATACGCCGCGCACATGATCCTGCATATCTTCGGCAATGGTGCCCAGATTCTGCACCCAGTTCAATATCCCTTTTGCTTCTTCAACAAGCCTTTTTCCGCTAGTAGTCAGGGTTAGTCCACGGGCATGACGGCGGACAAACATCTGAATCTTCAGATCATCTTCCAGTTGTGATATGGCAGCTGAAATAGACGGTGATGATACATTGAGCTGGGCGGATGCCGCCGTGATGCTTCCAAGTTCACCAACCGCCACCAGATATTCCAGCTGACGCAAGGTAATGCGCTGATTTATGCCACGGGACGATTTGGGCATAGTTTTATTCAATATTTAATCCATGTGGTTTTTAATGCCGTGTATTTATCAAGCGCATGCAGGGATAAATCGCGCCCATATCCTGATTGTTTAAAACCGCCAAAAGGGGTCATCGGGCTTAATGCATCAACCGTATTGACAGAAACAGTTCCTGCCTGAAGCCGCCGCGAAACCCTGTGGGCGCGGGACAGACTGCCAGTCCAGACTGATGCCGCCAGACCATAGATACTATCATTGGCCATAGCCACGGCTTCGTCTTCACTATCGAATGGGATAACCGATAATACAGGGCCAAAAATTTCCTCTCTGGCTATCTGGCTTTCCGGTGGCACATCATCGAAAATCGTCGGCTGGACAAAATACCCTTTACCATCAACCTGCATCGCTTCACCGCCAGTGACACAATCTGCATAGCTTTTGCCTTCCGCGATCATGGTCATAATGCGCTCATGTTGTTCTTTGCTGACAATCGCACCCATTTTGGCAGAAGGATCAAGAGGATCACCCGGTTGATGCGCTTTGGCATGGCTGATCATGCGATCCAGAAACTCTTTATGAATGGAACGTTCAACCAGCAAACGGGAATTTGCCGAACACACTTCACCCTGATTGAAAAAGATACCGAAAGCCGCCATGGATGCGGCTGCATCCAGATCATCGGTATCGGCAAAAATCAGATTGGGGCTTTTGCCGCCGGTTTCCAGCCAAACCTGTTTCATATTCGACTGGCCAGCATATTGCTGAAACATTTTTCCAACCGGTGTCGATCCGGTGAAAGCCAGACAATCCACATCACCATGAAGCCCCAATGCCTTACCAGCGGTTTCACCATATCCGGTGACAACGTTAAAAACGCCTTCGGGCAAACCTGCTTCCATCGCTAATTCAGCCAGACGTAAGGCCGAAAGCGGTGATTGTTCGGCTGGCTTAAGTACAACCGAATTTCCTGCAGCCAGTGCCGCCGCACCTTTCCATGTTGCCATATCAAGGGGGAAATTCCATGGCACCACTGCTCCGACAACCCCTAGCGGTTCTTTCGTAATCATCGCCAGATTACCAGCCCCCGTTGGTGCAATTTCATCATAGATTTTATCAATTGCTTCAGCATACCATTGAAAAAATGCGGCCGAACCGGGCACATCCACTGCCGCCGCATCTTCGACCAGCTTGCCCATATCCATGCTGTCAAGAAGCGCTAATTCTTCCAGATTGGCCCTGATCAGTTCGGCCAGCTTAAGCAAAACAGATTTACGATTTTGCGGGGTTTCTTCTGACCAGACGCCTTTATTGAATGCGGCACGGGCAGCGGTCACGGCCCGGTCGATATCAGTAGCATCGCCTTCTGCGACTTCGGCTATCACCGCATTAGTGGCCGGATTGATGGAAGAAAAACACTTACCAGAAGCGGCATCCTCGAAACGGCCATTAATAAAAAGCTGTTGGCGCGGCTTAAGCTTGCCTGCCAGTGTTTGCCATTCACCATAACTATGTAAAGACATGAACTCCCCCTTATATATCACTTACAGGGAATATTCAGGCAATTTCCTGAAAACGCCCATAACTGCGCCTTGAATAGACAAGCGCATCACCTTCTTCAGGTTGATGAATGCCCAAAACACCACCAATAAAGATATAATGGGTTCCCACGCGTTCAACTTGATAGAGATGACAGTCAAACGATACCAGTGAATCCGTCAGAATAGGAACACCGGTTTTCAGTTTATGCCAGTCGACATGGCTGAATTTGTTATCACCATTAGCCCCACGACCGGCGAATATATCAGAAATCTGGGACTGATCCGACCGAAGCATATTCACGGCAAAAGCCTTATTTTTCATAATGGCATCGGCAGCAGGGCTCATATGATGGATACAGACAAGCAACGTCGGGTCTTTCATATCGGCCGAAACAGATGACATGGCTGAAACTGTTACTCCATGCAATCCCGCTTCGCCATCAGTGGTTACTACATATACAGTAGTCCCGGCAGCAGACATAGCCGTGAGAAATTGGTCACGCATATTGTCCATATCAGATATCCTATTCAGCAGCTAAATTCTTACTATCATCAAACCACTGTCTGACCGCTCTGTCACCTTTTTTCTTGTTTGTATTGTCCATAACACGATCAGATAGATCAGCACCTTCTTTCACGAAATTCAATGCGCCGTCCCATTCAAAATTCCGATAAACCGCACCAAGATGGGCGGTTGGTGGACTCTGTGCAAATAGCTGGAATGTTAATCGGTGACCTGCATAATCCGAATTGAGCAAATCACGGGCATAGGCCAGAAGCTTGCGTCGGTCTTCGGCGAGCCATGTATCATTGATGGTATAGAATTTTTCCATCCATGGCCGTGTTGCTTCCGATTCAAATGATGCCACGTTAGGCGTCACGCAAATCTGCCCGCCACATAATTCACGCGTCAGATGCATCATGTTAGCCAGATTTGACATGGCATGATAACGCCCTGTCATCAAAAGGGACTGATTAGGCATAAGCAGGCCAGCTGGCGATGTTTCACCAAGTGCTATCGCTGATGTCAGATGGGCATTAATCCCTTCACGCCAGACAGCAAGATGGGAAAGCTTTTCCTGGACTGCCGGAATTTTTTCCAGCCCTGTCTGGCGGATATTGAATAACGCCGTGCCAATCATCTGGTCGGCCTGTTTCAATGTCCGTTGAACAAAAGCAAATGCCGAATAACGGTGCAAGGTTGCACGGATGAATGATGCCGCTTTTGTGTGACGGTAGAACAGAACATTTTCCCATGGTATCAATACGTTATCAAAAATAACAAGCGTATCGACTTCATCAAATTTATTGGAAAGGGGATAGTCGCGGTGATCTGACCGTGGGCAACCACCACGCGCACCGGCAAAACCTGTCCGGCAGATGAATTTCAGATTAGGTGAGTTCAAATCACAGATGAACCCAAGCGCATAATCCGATAATTTGCTATCACCCCAATTGGCAATAGTCGGCTTGGTGAAAGCCTGATTGGCATAAGCGGCGGCTGTTTCGTATTTTGCGCCTCTGACAATAATGCCTTCATCTGTTTCTTTAACAACATGCAACAGCATATCAGGGTCTTGGTCTTGTGGTGCTAGTGACCGGTCACCTTTGGGGTCTGTATTTGCCGATACATGAAAAGGGTCTTCTTTGAGAACCTTGTATATGTGGTGTTCAATATTTTTGGAAAATTGCGGATCAACTTCGTTCAGAACATCCTGACCATCATAGAGTGACCACATTTCACCAACAGTTTCGTCACCAACACGAGTTACCACTCCGCCTACATCTTCTAACACGGCATCCGTAGCCCGGCGTTTTGCCCACCAGTCTTCCTGTGAGAAGGGTAGCGCATTACCAACGGCATTCGTTTCATCCCCGTCCTTGACCGTCATGATGTCTTTCGTTACCGGTTCATGCGCCATATCATAAATGCGGGCGCGGATATCAATAAGGGGTTTGAACATGGGGTGCGCGGTCACATCCTTAACGCGCTGACCATCCATATAAACCTCACGGTTGTCGCGGATCGAATCTTTATATTCGTCACCTGTTCTGATCATAACTGACTCCCTTTTTTTAATAACATTTAATTTGATTAATTTGCTATCATTAAGACAAGCATCATTATTCAATTCATTGATTAGGATAAACCTAATTTACTTTCCATGAAAGTCGTTTTGAATTGTATCACTGGAAAAAGATATCAGGCTTGCCTTTGATGTTTTATTTATGCACCATGCCATTTGATTTTCTGGATCGCATAATGCAGTAGCAATCGGCAAGGTAAAGGGATGAATTAATTGATGAACGCCAAAAATCCAATGATAAAACCAGCCATTGATATTGTATCTGTTACCAAAGTCTATCCGCATCGCACAGACCCCGTGACAGCATTGAATGATATCAGTTTTGCCATTGAGGATAATGAGTTTTTTACATTATTAGGGCCATCTGGGTGTGGGAAAACAACCCTGTTGCGCATGATTGGCGGCTTTGAAAATATAACTAAAGGTCAGATTCGGCTTTATGGCGAAGATATCAGCACACTTCAGCCTAATCAGCGGCCTATCAATACGGTTTTTCAGCAATATGCACTTTTCCCCCATTTCACCGTTTTTGAAAATGTTGCTTTTGGGTTAAAGCGGCTTGGCCGTGACCGTGCGTTTATCAAAAAGCAGACCGAAGCCATGCTTGAATTGATCCGTATGTCTGAATTTGCCCATCGCAAACCCAATCAGCTTTCTGGTGGCCAGCAGCAACGTGTCGCTCTGGCTCGCGCCCTTGCTCCGGAACCGAAAGTATTGCTTCTTGATGAACCACTATCCGCACTTGATCTTAAATTACGGCAAGCCATGCGCGAAGAACTAAAGGATATTCAGAAAAAGACTGGCATTACATTTATCTTTGTCACCCATGATCAGGAAGAAGCCCTGACTATGTCCGACCGGATTGCAGTGATGAGTAATGGTGAAGTCCAGCAAATCGGAACAGCGACAGACATATATGATCACCCTGTGAATCATTTTGTTGCCAATTTCATCGGTGAAGCCAACATCCTCAAAGCAAACGTCACCAAATCAACCAAAGGTCACATTTCGGCCAACTTAGCGGCTGGCGGTAATGCCGTCACCATCACATCTGATATGCCGGTACAAAAGGGGCAGGATATTTCAGTCATGATCCGGCCTGAACGTGTCGTCATTGGTAAAACAAGCCGGGCAAAATCCGCACTTAACGGGGTGGTGCAGGCCATATCCTATCTGGGAACAGATACTCAGCTTCATGTCATTCTTGATGATGGGGAAATGATCATAGCCAGACAGCAAAACAGCATTGAGGCTGGCTCAACACTCAACAAAGGCGATAAGGTTAGCGTGACTATCCCCGAACATGCCTTACGCGTATTGGCAGATTAATGGCAGGCATGATCGGGAAAACAAGAAAGGTCACAGACGGCACCCAGACCTCTATCGTTGATGGCAGACAGCATCTGTTGCTGCTACCGGCATGGCTGATTATTGGTGTCCTGCTGGTTATTCCTGTTCTGCTAATGCTTGTCTATTCTTTCCTGACACAGGATTTTCGCGGTGGTGTGATATGGGAGTTTTCTCTTGAAGCCTATGATCAGTTTTTCCTTGATCGCGGACTATTCGGGGATGAGGATCCAAGCATTGAATGGACGTATATCGGTATTTTCTGGCGTTCTTTCGTTCAAGCCCTTTTTGCCATGATATTCTGCTTTCTGATTGGTTTTCCCACTGCCTATTTTATTGCTACCCGTCCGCAACGGTCACGATCATTCTGGTTATTTCTTGTTACGATACCATACTGGGTTAATCTGCTGATCCGCACGGTTTCCATGAAGTTTCTTATTCGTGATAACGGCCCAATCAATACATGGCTGTTATCAGGTGGTATCATTGATGAACCTATCAGCATGATTAATACCAGTTTTGCTATTCAGCTGGGGCTATTCTATTCATATCTGCCCTTTATGGTTCTGCCCATATATGCATCTATTGAGCGTTATAATTTTGCCCTGTCCGAAGCAGCGGCCGATCTTTATTCCAGTCGCTGGATGACCATGTTCAAGATTGTCATTCCATCGGTGCGCCCCGGTATTATTGCCGGATGTATTCTGGTTTTCATTCCCAGTTTGGGGGCATTCCTTGCGCCAGACCTGCTCGGAGGAGCAAAGAATTTCATGATTGGATCACTGGTAGAGGAACAGTTCAAAGGTCAGGCCGGTGACTGGCCATTCGGGGCGGCGGTATCCATGATCCTTTTATCTATCATCATGGTGATCTTGCTATTCTATGCCAGAGCCCAGAGCCGTCAAAGTAATGGAGGCCACTGATATGGCAAATGCTTCAGAACGCATACGCTGGTATCCCGGCTTCAGAGAAATGGCACTGCTTTGTCTTGTTATTCTCTATGCTCCACTGATCATTGTGATGATCTATTCGTTTAACGACTCGCCATCAATTACCATCTGGAAAGGGTTCAGTTTTGTCTGGTATGAAGAAGTGTTTTTCGGCCCCGAAGCTGAAAAGTTCAAACAGGCGACAATCAATTCCCTTATCATAGCTGTGCTGGCGGCCATTGCTTCAACCATAATAGCTACCGCATCAGCATTAGCCATGATCCGCGGCCGCCATTTCCGTGGGCAAGCCATGACATTTGGACTTATTAATCTGCCTTTGATGGTGCCGGAAATTGTCACTGCTGTCGCCACCCTGATCTTTTTTGCCTCAATCGGGTTTGATCGCGGGATATTAAGTATTCTGCTCGCCCATATCGTGTTCTGTATACCTTTTGCCTATCTGCCTATTGCGGCGCGGCTTCAGGGTATTGCCAATGTCTATGAACAGGTCGCACGGGATTTATACGCCACCCCCGGACAGACATTCAGGTTAGTCCTATTTCCCATGATGCTACCGGGTATTCTTTCCGGTTTCTTGCTGGCCTTTATCATTTCGCTTGATGATTTTATCATTACCAATTTTGTCAAAGGCGCCGGTGTCGAAACACTGCCGACTGCCATTTTCGGTGCTGTTAAACAGGGCATCAAGCCAAATATCATGGCTATTTCAACGCTTATGCTGGTCGCGTCATTCCTGCTGGTTACCATATCATATGTCATCAGTCGTATTGGCAATACGGATAAATAGTTAATACCTAATCAATGATTAAGTAAATTCTCTTTTTTCTAAAGCAACAATCCGATACTGTATTATTAAGAAGGTGCTGAATTGGCATCTGAATAGACAATATATGGAGGAAAATCATGCGTAAATTTTCAACACTGCTAGGGGCGGCCGCAATGACCATGTCATTTGCCCAGGCGGCTTCTGCTGAAAAACTAACCATCTATCACTGGTTTGAATATATTCCGCAAGAATTGCTGAATGAATTTACAACCGAAACAGGCATCGAAGTTGTCATGGACACCTATGATTCCAACGAAGCGCTTCTGGCTAATCTCAAAGCCACCGGCATGGGCAGTTATGATATCGCGTTTCCTAGTGATTATATGGTCAACATTATGCGCGATGAAGGGATGCTGGATACCTTTACATCATCAGAGTTGAAGAATTTTGATAATATTCAGGAACAATGGCTGAATGTAAGCTTTGATATGGGACGTCAGAGTTCTGTTCCCTATCAGTGGGGTTCTACCAGTTTCATGGTGGATCGCAACGTCTATTCCGGTGATATCCGGACATCTGACATTATCTTTAACCCACCAGCAGAGTTAAAAGGCAAAATTAATGTGCTTGATACCGCTGGTGAAACCCTTGCTTTTGCCTCACTCTATATGGGTATCCCACAATGCACCAATGACAGAAGCCAGTTGAAAAAACTCAGTGCCATGCTGGAAACAGCAAAAGGGAACTGGGCATCTTTCAATTCTGATGGCGCCAAGGACGTTTTATCATCCGGGGATGCAGCAGCTGGCATGATCTGGAACGGATTTGGTGCAAAGGCCAGAGCAGAAAGAGCATCGCTTGAATATTCATACCCGAAAGAAGGCTATCTGGTATGGGCCGATAGTGCAGTTCTGTTAAAGGATGCCCCAAATCGTGATGCAGCATTGAAGTTTATGGACTTCCTGCTTGAACCCGAAGTGGCGGCAGCAATCACCAATTATGCACGCTATACCGCTGGCGTAAAAGGTGTTGAGGAATTTCTGGATGAAGAACTGGTCACCTCACCTGAAAACAACCCGCCAGCAGATGCACCAGCCGGGACATTTGTTGAAGTATGTGCACCGGAAACCCAGGCGTTATATGACGCCATCTGGACACAGCTGAAAAAGTAATATGATCATGGCCACATTCGTAACCACGGATGTGGCCATATGCCTATTTCAGAAATTTATCTTTTAGTATGTTAAAGCCTTTTCCATTATATACAGGCATTGAAATCAGAGACGGTATTGCCGACGGAACACTTGACCCATCAGTCATGATAGAAGCATGTCTGGCGCGATGTGATGCGGTACAGGGGCGTCTTAATCCTTTCACCGCAATCTACCATGATGAAGCCATGGCCGCCGCCAATATGATAGCCAACCGGAAGGCAAACGGATTACCAATGCGGCCGATGGAAGGTATTCCTGTTGCTATCAAAGAGTTTACCCCGATAAAAGGCAAACGCACAACACGGGGGTCAGCCGCGCTAGAATACCATATTGCCGATATTCAACCGGTTCTGGTGCAACGTTTGCTAGATGCTGGCGCCATCATTGTAGCAAGAACAACAACCCCGGAATTTGCCCATTCCAGCTTTACCAGATCACCATTATTTGGTCATACACTGAACCCGTTTGATCCCACCCGCAGTTCAGGCGGATCATCAGGCGGTGCTGGCGTGGCGGTAGCGACTGGTTGTGTTCCGGTAGCAGAAGGCACTGATATGGGCGGGTCTGTTCGTATTCCCGCCGCTTTATGTGGCGTGCTTGGGCTGAAACCTAGCCATGGCCGCATCCCCATGGATATTCTATCAACAGTTTTCGATACCATTTCACATTTCGGCCCTCTGGCCAGAACAGTTGCCGATATGGAATTGTTCATGGAATGTGTTGAGGGGGCAGATGATGCAGATATCCTAAGCCAGATAGCCCCCGTTCCTTTTGATGATGATCATGATATTAAAGGGTTGCGAATGGCGGCAAGTGTTGATCTGGGCTGTTTTCATGTTGATGCAGAAGTGGCCGCCAATTTCCACCAGACGCTGGACAGATTATCCCATGCCGGCGCCATCATCACTGAAGTAGATGTTGCTTTTACCCCTGATATGGTTGACGCGTGGTATGATTACTGGTGCGTCTATCTTGCGGCCGCTGTCCAAGATCTATTGCCTGATAATCGGGACGTCATGGACCCTGATTTTTTGGAACTGGTTGATAGAGGATTAGAATTATCCGCAGTGGAATTTCGCCGCATTGATGAAACAAGAACACAGCAATGGCATGCCTTTACCACCACTATCACAGGTCATGATGTTCTGGCCTGCCCGACCATGGCTTTGCCAGCACCGCCATATGACGATAAAGAACTAAATTATACCGGCAAGGATGCCAGTGGCCGGCTTCATGCGCTGGATATGACCTGCCTGTTTAATTCCATTGGTCAATGCCCCGCCTTGAGCGTGCCAAATGGGTTCACTTCATCTGGCTTGCCTACCGCTATTCAGTTGATTGGGCGGCGCTTTGATGATGCCACACCAATGCGAATAGCCCATATACTGGAAATCCATCAGCCCTGGATAGATACACTGCATCATCTGAACATGAATGCAGATCATGAGGAGAACATATAATGCCACTTGATCCATCTTCTGGCCAGAAAAGCCGTTATGATATTCTATTTGAGCCATTAGCTATAGGCCCGGTGACAGCGAAAAACCGATTTTATCAGGTGCCCCATTGTAACGGGGGTGGTTATCGTGACCCGTCGGCCGTTGCCGAAATGCGGCGGGTAAAAGCCGAAGGCGGATGGGGCGTGGTTTTCACCGAACAGGTCGAAATTCACCAGACGAGTGAGATATCACCCTTTATCGAATTACGGCTATGGGATGATAAAGATATGCCAATGCTGGCAAAAATGGCCGATGCTATCCATAGCCATGATGCACTGGCGGGGATTGAACTTACCTATTCGGGGATTAATGGGCCTAATTTGTATTCCAAGGAAGTCCCCCTTGCCCCGACCGCCGGCCCTATCCTGACCTTTACTTCTGATCCAGTTAACGCGCGAGGAATGGACAAAGATGATATTCGTGATGTGCGGCGATGGTATGTGAATGCCGCCAAACGATCCAAGGCATGTGGCTATGATCTGATCTGTCTTTATGGCGCACATGGTTTTGGCATTATCCAGCATTTCCTGTCGCGCACCACCAATAAACGGACAGATGAATATGGCGGCAGTCTGGAAAACCGGAGCCGTTTTATGAAAGAACTGGTTGAGGATATTCGCGATGCTGTCGGTGACACCATGGGCATTACAATCAGATTATCTCTTGATGAAGCCTTTGATGAACTCAGTTTTTCAAATAGCGAAGTGCGCGAATGTATCGATATGCATAGTGATCTGCCTGATCTGTGGGATATGGCACATGGGACATGGGAAGACTGTTCCGGAACCTCACGCTTTAAGGATGAAGCGGCGCAAGAAGCCCTGATCAGCGGGATTAAGGAACTGACCTCACGGCCAGTGGTCGGAGTTGGTCGCTTCACGTCACCTGATACCATGGTAAGACAGATCAAATCTGGCATTATCGATTTCATTGGCGCGGCCAGACCGTCCATTGCTGATCCCTTCCTGCCCAGAAAGGTAGCGGAAAACCGGTTTGAAGATATCCGTGAATGTATTGGCTGCAATATATGTGTGACGGGCGATATGACCATGTCCATATCACGTTGCACCCAGAATCCCAGCTTTATGGAAGAATGGCGCAAAGGCTGGCACCCTGAACATAAACCGGCAAAGGGTGATAGCCAGTCTGTTCTGATTATCGGGTCGGGCCCTGCCGGATTGGAAGCTGCCCGCATGTTAGGTGGTCGGGGCTATGATGTGGCGCTGGCAGAAGCACAATCCGAACTTGGCGGGCGTGTCGCCAAGGAAAGATTACTTCCTAATCTGTCAGCATGGGGACGGGTCATGGATTACCGGCTTGGCCAGATAGAACCGCTTTCCAATGTTTCCATTTACCGTGAAAGTGATCTCACCGCCGATGATGTACTGGCCTTCGGCTTTGAACATGTCTGCATTGCCACCGGATCACATTGGCGGCGTGACGGTACGGGTCGCCATATTCTGATACCGGTTGCCATAGACGCCAAGATGCCTGTCTTTACGCCAGATGATATCATGGCTGGCACCATTCCATCCGGCCATGTGGTGATTTATGATGATGATCACTATTATATGGGTGGGGTCATGGCAGAAAAACTTCGCGAGCTTGGTTGTGAAGTCACCCTGATCACGCCGGCAACAATGGCATCGGAATGGACAACAAACACGCTTGAACAGGGCATAATCCAGAAAACGCTTCTGGAAATGGGAGTGGATATCATTACCACCCAAAAACTGGCCTCGGTCGGGGATGGGCATATCATTATGTCATGCATCTATACCGGCCGGGAAACATCAAGGGCGGCTGATGCTGTGCTTATGGTAACCGCCAGAGATGGCAATGACACGCTTTGGCAAGCATTGAAAACCAGACAGGCAGAATGGCAGGAAGCCGGTATTTCATCAATAAAGATTATTGGAGATGCAGCAGCACCTGCCCCTATTGCATGGGCAACCTATGCCGGACATTCCTATGCCATGGATATGGACGAAAAACCGGCAGGTGATGATCCGGTATTCCGCCGGGAAGTGGCAGGGTTAGACCCGACACCTATTGCTAAAATCAGAAGGGCGTAACGTTATGGATATTATTTACACGGAAAAGCACCGGCTTCGCGCCGCTAAAACAGAACTTTACGGAGGCGAATTAGTGCCGCCTTTCGAATGCCCGGAACGGATGGATTTTATCCTTGAGGCGTTAAAAGAAAGACCCATAGGCACATTAAAAGAACCAAACGATTACGGGGATGCTGTCATTAACCAAATCCATGATGCGGATTATCTGTCTTTTCTGGATACGGCATGGCAGGAATGGCAGGCCACCGGTATGAAGGGTGAACCCATTCCGACCGTCTGGCCATCACGGTCAATGCCGGCGCCTCATGTACCAGATTTTATTGACGGAAAAATTGGCTATTATGCTCTGGCTGGTGAAACCTCTATTTCCGAAGGCACAATAGAAGCCGTGCGTGCATCGGCACAGGTTGCACTAACAGGGGCAGATGCCATTGCATCAGGTCAGGCGCATCATATCTTTTCGCTATGCCGCCCCCCCGGTCATCACGCGTCACGAGATCAATATGGCGGTTATTGTTTTATCAATAACGCGGCCATAGCGGCACAATATATGCGGGAAAACGGCGCCGCTAAAGTTGCTATCCTTGATGTTGATTTCCATCACGGCAATGGCACTCAGGCGATATTCTATGACCGTGATGATGTTCTGTTTTTATCGCTTCATGGTGACCCAAAACACGCATTCCCTCATTTTCTTGGTTATGCTGATGAAGTGGGGCATGGCAAGGGTGATGGCTATAATATCAATTACCCCATGGCACCGCAGACACCCTATGACAAATGGGTGGAAGCACTAGACCATGCCATCGCATCTATTCGCAGCTATGCACCAGATAGCCTGATTGTGTCTTTCGGGGCGGATACGTTCGAACATGATCCGATTAGTTTTTTCAAATTAAAGAGTGATGATTATTTTGATATGGGGGCGCGAATTAATGCCCTTGGCCTGCCCACACTCACCGTCATGGAAGGCGGATATGCGGTAAAGGATATTGGCATTAATACCGTCAATTTCCTGATCGGGTTGGAGCGTTGATATGACAAGACTTGCAATTACCCAGATGGCTTGTAGCTGGCATATCGAAGACAATCTCAATCAGGCGGAATCGCTTGTTCGTGAAGCCGCAGGTAAAGGCGCAAATATCATTTTATTGCAGGAACTCTTTGCGACTGTCTATTTCTGCCCTGAACAGAATAAAGATCACTTTGCCCATGCCTATGAAGCAGGTGATCATCCCTTTCTGCCGCGATTTCGCGCGTTGGCGAAAGAATTAGGGGTTGTGCTACCTATCAGTTTCTTTGAGAAAAGCAATAATGCCTATTTCAATTCCATGATGATGGTTGATGCAGATGGCAAGGAAATGGGGCTTTATCGCAAAACGCACCTACCGCAAGGCCCCGGATATGAAGAAAAGTTTTATTTCAATCCCGGCAATCTGGGCTTTCGTGTCTGGGACACTGCTTTCGGCCGGATAGGGGTAGCGATCTGCTGGGATCAGTGGTTTCCGGAAGCCGCGCGGATCATGGCGCTAAAAGGGGCAGATATCCTACTTTACCCAACGGCCATCGGATCAGAACCCGGTGACCCATCGCTTGATTCCAGTGGCCACTGGCAACGCACCATGCAAGGTCATGCTGCCGCAAATATGGTTACGCTGGCGGCAAGCAATCGTATTGGCAAGGAAACGGTTGGTGGTATCGATATGACATTTTACGGGCAGTCCTTTATTGCCGATCATACCGGTGCATTAGTGGCGGAATGCCATGATGGTATCAATCAGATTGCAACAGCGGATATTGATATGGATGCCATGCGCGCCGAACGTGCGAGTTGGGGGTTATTCAGGGACAGACGTCCCGAACATTATCAGGATATTCTGTCCCTATCCTAAAAGACGTTTATACCCTGCCGACCATATTCCTTTTCGCGCCTGCTTTTTCCGCCATGACACAAAGCCAGTCATGGGCAATATTTGCCGCCGCCATTGCGGTGATATCCGCATGATCATAGGCTGGTGATACCTCAACCAGATCCATGCCAATCATGTTAAGCGGGGTCAGGCCGCGGATTAATTCCAGCGCCTGCCATGTCGCAAGCCCGCCCGGAACCGGTGTTCCTGTCCCCGGCGCAAAAGCCGGATCAAGGCAATCGATATCAAAACTGATATAAGCCGGATGATCCCCTACCCTTTCCATGATAGCATCTAGTGTTGCTGTAATCCCGTTACGGTGTACCCATGGACTTGTCAGAATCTCAAACCCGTGATCAGAATCATTCCATGTCCGTAACCCCACCTGAATGGAATGAGATGGATCAATAACGCCTTCCTGATATCCATGCAGAAACATAGACCCATGATTAAGCGTTGAACCACCATCATCCCATGTATCACAATGGGCATCGAATTGCACTAACGCCACGGGGCCATGTTTTTCAGCATGGGCACGGATAAGCGGTAGGGCAACAAAATGGTCACCGCCAAAGGTAAGCATCTTTGACCCGGACGCCAGAATGCCCCGGGCATGATTGGTGATACTATCAGGGATGCTTTGCGGATCATGTGGGTCAAGCGCACAATCACCATAATCAACAACAGCAAGCGTATCAAACGGGTCAAACCCAAAGGGAAATGCCGTCAGACTGGCTAGTTCTGTTGACGCGGCCCGAATAGCGCGAGGGCCAAATCGTGTTCCCGGCCGGTTAGTCACTGCCCCGTCAAATGGAATCCCGCTGATAGTAATATCCACACCATCCAGATCACGGCTATATTTCCGGCGCAGAAAACTTAACGCACCAGCATAAGTCATTTCATGTTTGGTGCCCTTAACCTGTTTTTTCAGAAACGCCTGATCAGAATCCACATAATCCATGATTTCCCCCCAGAGATAAGGCTTTTAAGATAGTTTTAATGTATCCATCGCGGCATCAAGCGCCTGCCGCAATATACCTATCGTTTTATCAATATCAGCGCGTTCATAGGTAAGTGGTGGTGATAGTATCATACCATCGCGCACTGCCCTGATCATCATGCCCATGCCAATCGCATGATCACGGACAACCACCGCAGCATGACCCTGATGGTCAAAATGCTTGGGGCCTTCTTTATGTTCAACTAGTTCAACCGCACCAAGCAGGCCAAAGCTTCGCACCTCACCAACCATGGGGTGATCAGCAAGTGTCTGGATCGCTTCGGCCAGATAAGGCCCGGTATCGTTACGGACTTTTTCAATCAGTCCTTCATCTTCAATCAGTTTAAGATTGGCCAGAGCAACCGCCGCCGCCACCGGATGACCGGAATAGGTAAAGCCGTGATAAAACTCACCCCCATCGGCAATCAGTTTTTCCGCCACCCGCTCACCAACCAGAACCGCAGACATCGGCTGATAACCAGATGTAAGCCCCTTTGCCGTAGCCATCAGATCAGGTTTCAGATTCATGGTCTGACTTGCAAACCATTCACCAGTACGGCCATAGCCGGTGATGACTTCATCAGCGACAAAAAGAATATCATGACGGCGGCAGATATCCTGAATACGTTCGAAATACCCTTTCGGCGGAATAATCACACCGCCTGCCCCCTGAATGGGTTCAGCAATAAAGGCCGCCACATGGTCAGCCCCTAATTCCTGTATCTTTTCTTCCAACCAGCTGGCCGATACATCTGCAAAGGTATCTTCATCCATATTACCCTGATAAAGAAATCCATATGGTGGCTTGATATGTTCGAAATCCGGCAGACGGCAGGCCTGATCATGCATCCCGCTCATCCCGCCCATGCTGGCCGCAACCATGGTACTTCCGTGATAGCCATATTCACGGCTGATGATTTTCTGTTTTTCAGGCTTGCCTTCTAATGCCCAGTAATGCCTGATCATCCGCACAATGGTATCATTAGCTTCTGATCCTGAATTGGCAAAAAAGACATGGCTAATTCCATCCGGGGCAAGATCAATCAGTCGCTGTGATAATTCTGCCGCTGGCGTGTTACTGGTTTTAAAAAAGGTATTATAATAGGGCAATTTATTCAGCTGTTCGGTTGCGGCATCAATCAATTCCTGCCGGCCATAGCCGACATTGACACACCATAATCCAGCCATGGCATCCAGAATCTGATTGCCATTACTATCATAGATATAATGCCCTTTAGCATGTGTAATCATCCGCGTACCTTCTTCGCGCATTTGTGCGTAATCCGTAAACGGATGCAAATGGTGTGCGACATCGGCGGCGACTAATGGATCATTGAACGGATCAAAATGCTGAGTTTCCATCTTTTTTCCCATATGCTATTGATAAAAAAAATATGTATTAAGATTACAAAACCTAAATATATGGTGTAACCATATAGATGGGTGCAACCGAAAGTATGTTAATCATGGCACAATTGCTGGAAACACTCACTAAAAATTTTCCGAATATGGAAACAATTACCGCTATGTTTGCTGATTCCAATGGCATCATGCGGGGTAAGCTATTACCAGCAGATACATTACCAAAACTGATAAAAGAAGGCATTCTGCTGCCAGCTAGTGTATTTGGCACGGATGCCACTGGTGAATCGGTGGCAGAAACAGGATTAGTATGGGATACCGGCGACCGCGATTTCCCCTTTATGCCAGTGGCAGACAGTTTTCATGCGCTGGATGATGACGGCAAGAATGTTGCCTGTCTGATCCAGATGATGGATACGGATGGAACCCCGCATCAGCTTGACCCCCGTGGCATTCTTGGTGAGGTGATAAAGCGCATTAATGCCATGGGGATTTATCCCGTTATCGCCCCAGAACTGGAATTCTACCTGATTGATCGCAAACTGAATCATGGCATGGGGCAATATGCACCAATCCCTGATACTGGTGAAAGCCAGCCAACTAACCAGATTTATGGCATTGAAGCCTATGACGAGTTTTCGGATGTCGTGAATGATATTCACCGCACCTGCCTGACGGCTGGTATCAAGGCTGATACTGCTATCACCGAATATGGGCGCGGCCAGTATGAAATTAATATCCTTCATCAGGCGGATGCTTTACGCGCCGCCGATGAAGCGGCCTTACTGCGCTATCATACCCGCCGCGTGGCCAGGCGGCATGGCATTGATTCTACCTTTATGGGTAAGCCATTTGCAGATGATACCGGAAGCGGTTTTCATCTGCATGTGAGTCTGTGGGATGATAAGGGCAATAATCTCATGGCCGAGGATGATGGCGGTGAACCGGTATCCAATCCGGTATTGCAACATGCGGTTGGCGGGCTTGCCCAGCATCTGGGGGACAGTTTTGCCATCTTTTCCCCTAATGCCAATGCATGGCGGCGGATTGCCCCCGGTCATTATGCCCCCGTTGATAAAAGCTGGGGGGTGAATAATCGAACAGTGAACTTTCGCGTTCCAGAAGGGAACAGATCAGCCAGACGCATAGAACACCGCGCCGCCAGTGCCGATATTAATCCTTATCTGACAACCGCGCTTATTCTGGCAGCGATGGTTGATGGAATAACTAACCAGACCACCCCACCAGATATGACGACCAAAAATGCCTATGATGCCCCAAATCGTGATGGCCTACCCGCGACCTGGGCAGCAGCTAACGAAATGTTTAGCCAGAGTGCATTTATCAAAACATGGCTGGGTGAGGCATATACCCATGTCTATGCTGCCACCAAAGAATATGAACGCCTGACATTTGATCAGACCATCACTCCACTGGAATGGCAATGGTATCGTTAATCCTAATCTATTGCCCTTAAATCATTTAGCCTGTACGATTTTTACAGGTAGGTGATGGGATAGCATGGAGACAGCGATGACATATGATGTAGCAATTATCGGGGCCGGTCATAATGGTCTGACTGCGGCGGGATATCTTGCCGCCAAGGGGTTAAAAGTGGTTATGCTGGAACGCCGCGATGTGATTGGCGGTGCTGCGGTCACAACCGAGTTTAGTCCCGGCTTTCGCAATTCCGAGTTTTCCTATGTGGTCAGCTTGCTTGACCAGCATGTCATCCGTGATCTTGAACTATCCCAGTTCGGACTTGATGTCATTACCCGCGAAGGATCATCAATCACCGTTGACGGCGACACGGCACTCTGGATGCCTAGTAATGTGGATGAAGCGGTAGATGAAATTTCCAAATTTTCCAAAAAAGACGCCGAACAATACCGGCGTCTGGATGACATTCTGGATGCTATTGCCGAAGATGTCCGTAACCTGATGCGGTCAACCCCATATAATCTCAACCAGTCCCTGTTCAGTCAGATTACCGATATGTGGAAATCCGGCCGTATTCTTTCCAAGATGCCACTGGAATTAAGAGCGCATCTAGCCGAATTAATGACAAAATCTGTTGGCGATTATCTTAATGGCTGGTTTGAAACCGATATCCTAAAAGGCACCATGGCCTACAGCGGAAGCGTTGGTAATTTTGCATCACCATTTCATCCTAGCACCGCTTATGTTCTGCTTCATCACCATTTCGGACAGGCTAATGGTAAAAATGGCGCATGGGGACATGCCAGAGGCGGCATGGGCGCTATCACACAAGCCATGGCAAAATCAGCTCGCGCGCGCGGTGTTGATATCCGCACCGATGCTGAAGTGGCCAGTGCCATTATCGATGGTGACCGCATACGCGGCGTCACATTAAGCAATGGCGAAACCGTCAAGGCCAAGGCTGTATTGGCAAATTGCCATCCGCAGATTCTTTTTGGCCGGATTATCAAGCATGAACAGCTAGCCGAAGATTTCAGCCGCCGCATGAAAGGCTACCGGTCGGAATCCGGTAGCTTCAGAATGAATGTTGCCCTCAAGGAGTTACCGCAATTTACCGCACTGAAAAACAGCAAAACGCCGCCTGAACTGATGCTCAATGGCTCGGTCAATATCATGCCATCTATTGGTTATGTTGAACAGGCATGGCGTGATGCGATGGATACTGGCTGGGCGCGTGAACCGGTTATTGAAATGTGTATCCCGACCTTGCTTGATGATAGTCTTGCCCCGTCCGGCCAGCATGTGATGAGCCTTTTCTGTCAGCATTTCCGCCGTGAGTTACCTGACGGCAGAAGCTGGGATGACGCCCGCGAAGATGCCGCCGATACCGTTCTTGATACCGTTGAAAAACATGCTCCCGGATTCCGCGCCAGCATTATTGATAAGCAGATCAATTCCCCACTGGATATTGAACGCAAGCTCAACATGATTGGCGGCGATATCTTCCATGGCTCACTTCATGCTGACCAGCTTTATGCCATGCGCCCTGTTGCTGGCGCGGCAAATTACCGGATGCCGTTTAAAGGATTATATCTGGGTGGTTCCGGCTCACATCCCGGCGGCGGCGTATCAGGTCTGCCGGGCCGTAATGCGGCACTGGCCATGATCAAAGATCGCCGGAAATGGGCATCTTAACGTTAATGGATAAATTCTGTTATCTGGTCTAATCTGCTGTCATCAGGGTTTCCACCATTGCGGTGATCGCATGACCAAGCGCAATATGGCTTTCCTGAATATGCATGGTATCTGTGCTGGGAACAGCAATCAGGATATCAGCCAGATCAGCCAATGTGCCGCCACCTTCACCCGTCATGGCAATCGTGGTGATATGATTGGCGCGGGCATAGCTCATGGCTTTAACAACATTGGCCGAATGACCACTTGTCGAAATACCAATCAGAACATCACCTGAATGGCCTAATGCCTGTATCTGGCGTTCGAAAATCCCGTCAAAGCCAAAATCATTAGCATAAGCCGTAATGAAAGACGTATCCGTGGTCAAAGCCAGTGCCGCAAGCCCCGGCCGTGGATTCCTGTGATTGAGTGTGGCCACAAACTCTGCCGCCAGATGCTGGGCATCACCGGCTGATCCGCCATTACCACATAGCATTAACTTACCATTCTGCTTAAGGCTTTTGGCAATGGCATATGCTGCTTTTTCCGCTGAATCCGAACAGGCATCAGCCACCGCCAGCTTTACCTGTGCCGATATTTCCATATGGGTTCTAATGGCATTGCTCATCATCAGGCATCACTTCCCTTAATATTCATCCGGCCAATATTATACAGGTTCAGATGATGGCTGGCCATGGTCACCGGGTCAAAAATATTCCGTAAATCTACAACGATATCCCCTGCCATGGTTGCGGCCATCCGGTCAGGGGAAATGGCTCTAAACTCGTTCCATTCTGTCAAAATGACGGTGATATCCGCGCCCTTGATAGTGGCCATGGCATCATGACAATAAGTAACGGTTTCTGGCAATAATGGTCTGGCCTGATCCATGGCGGCAGGATCATAGGCGGTGATATTTGCCCCGTGATCAATCAGAATGGGGATAATATCAAGCGACGGGCTTTCACGCATGTCATCGGTTTCTGGTTTAAAGGCCAATCCAAGAATGGCAATCTGCTTGCCTTTGATATCACCGCCTGCCGCCGCAATAATACGGTCAGCCATGGCGGTTTTTCGTGATTTGTTATAGCGCACCACGTCTTCAACGATAGTGACGTTGCTATTCGCCTGCTCTGCTGTTCGAACCAGTGCTTGCGT
The DNA here is from genome assembly GCA_049595035.1 of Puniceispirillales bacterium (SeqCode). Classification (GTDB taxonomy): domain Bacteria; phylum Pseudomonadota; class Alphaproteobacteria; order Puniceispirillales; family UBA1172; genus UBA12202. Next base: position 66,297 of record JBMYKD010000010.1, read on the forward strand.
ATCTTTGGGAAAGCATGATCCACCATAGCCGGGCCCCGGATGAAGGAACTTGCTACCAATGCGTTTATCAAGCCCCATGCCTTTAGCCACGTCATGCACATCTGCCCCTAGCTGTTCACATAAATCAGCCATCTGGTTGATATAGGAAATTTTCACCGCCAGAAAAGCATTCGCCGCATATTTGATCAATTCGGATGTTTCCAGATTAGTAAAGAGAATGGGCGTTTCCAGCAAAAACAAAGGCCTGTATAATCTTTGCATCAAGTCTTTAGCGCGATCTGTTTCAGCGCCAACCACAACCCGATCAGGTCGCATAAAGTCTGTTATCGCCGATCCTTCGCGCAGAAACTCAGGGTTTGAAGCCACATCAGCATCGGCATCCGGATTTGTTTCTTTCAGGATACGTTCAACTTCCCGCCCGGTACCGACAGGGACAGTGGATTTTGTTACCACAACCGTATAGCCAGTCAGGAACGGGGCAATTTCTGCCGCCGCCGCATATACATAACTAAGATCAGCATGACCATCGCCGCGGCGTTCCGGCGTGCCAACAGCAATAAATACGGCGTCGGCGTCTGCCACGGATTGCGCCAATATTGTAGAAAAGGTGAGCCGGCCAGCAGACATATTACGGCTAACCAGATCATCTAATCCCGGCTCGTAAATCGGAATTTCGCCGCGGCTCAGACGTGCAATTTTATCTGCGTCCTTATCAATGCAGGTGACGTGGAAACCAAATTCTGAAAAACATGTGCCTGATACAAGCCCGACATATCCCGTACCAATTACCGTAATATTCATTTATCTTGCCTAAATGCTATGCAACCTTGTGATTGTCTTATAGCATATATCAGAAGCAGGTGATGAGTATTTTTATTCACCAGCATTTTATGGTGGATAACATATGAAAAACCCTTGGCTTATCGTGCTTTTATCAGCCTCATTTCTGGTGACAATCGGATTAGGTATCCGGCAATCCATGGGGCTTTTCCTGACCCCGATCAGCCTTGAAATGGGGACAGGCAGAGAATTATTTTCCTTTGCCATTGCTATCCAGAATATTCTCTGGGGGGTTTCATCGCCGCTTTTTGGGGCATTAAGCGATCGCATCGGATGCTGGAAAGTGGCGGCATTAGGTGGCGGATTCTATCTGACAGGGCTGCTTATGATGGCTGGCTTTGTCACCCCCAGCGGCATGATTTTCGGCAATATTCTATTCGGCTTAGGCCTCGGCAGTGCAGGTATGGCCGTCACCTTGGGGGCGGTTAGCAAAGTTGTGCCCGATGCCAAACGCACCCTTGCTATCGGGCTGGTTAC
>JBMYKD010000011.1:0-67516 GCA_049595035.1 Puniceispirillales bacterium (SeqCode)
TTTCATGATACGGAATATTCTTTTTCCAGTGATAAGACGATTGTTGGTGCCCAGATGCTATTTGTGGCATTTGGTGCATTAGTACTTGTGCCGTTATTGACCGGACTTGATCCAAATGTTGCGTTTTCACCGCAGGTCTTGGAACACTAATCTTTCAATTGGTAACAAGAGGACAGGTTCCTGTATTTTTGGCGTCATCATTTGCATTTATTGCACCAATTATCTACGGCAGTCAGACTTGGGGTGTGCCCGCCACAATGGATGGATTAGTTTGTGCCGGATTATTATATATGGTGATCAGTGTCGCCATTAAAATATTTGGTGTGAGCTGGTTGCATCGCGTGTTTCCAGCCATCGTGGTAGGCCCAGTCATTATGGTTATCGGTTTTTCCTTAGCGCCTGTTGCCGTATCCATGGCCACCGGTCTGGCAGGCGACAATCAGATTGTTCCTAAAAATATAGCTTTAACAATAGCATCGATCACGCTACTGGCGACTATTCTCATGGCTATTCGGGGACGGGGAATGATGCGGATTGTTCCTATTTTCTGTGGAATTATCGTTGGTTATGTTGCCAGTATTATTATTGGGGCAATGACAGATACTAGTCTGATTAATACAGATGCGATTACTAATGCGGCATGGTTTGCAGTGCCTTCCTTCACTTTTCCAGAGTTTCAGTGGGCCGCTATTATTTTCATTGTTCCCGTCGCCATAGCACCGGCCATTGAACATTTCGGGGATATCATGGCTATCAGTGGTGTCACAAAGAAGAATTATATGGAAAATCCGGGTATTCACCTCACCATGATGGGTGACGGTCTGGCTACATCTGCCGCTAGTATGCTTGGCGGCCCTCCAAATACCACATATTCTGAAGTTACCGGCGTTGTTACCCTTACCAAGGCCTTTAATCCGGGGGTTATGACCTGGGCGGCAATATTTGCCATTCTGCTTGCTTTTGTCGGTAAACTTGGTGGTGTTCTGGCTTCTATTCCCATGCCTGTCATGGGCGGCGTCATGGTGCTGCTTTTTGGACTGATCACAACTGTTGGTATTTCGGTACTGATCAAAGCGCAAGCCGACGTCACTAACCCAAGAAACATGTCTATTATGGCAATTATAATGGTTGTTGGTGTTGGTGGTCTGATTATTCCCCTTGGTGGCGGTCTAACGCTCGCCGGTATTGGTCTTGCCGGCATTCTGGGCGTTATTCTTAATCTGATCCTGCCAGCGGGTGTGGAAGACTAAAACCTTAATTTAACCCTTTCCTGTCATATGCCAAATAAGTGATAGGAAAGGGATTTCTTATATTTGCATTGCTTGTGTTCTGATCTGGCTCAGGCTCATGGCTGGCGTGATGGATTCCGGATCAATGCGGATATGAATAACAACAGGACGATCTGCCGTTAACGCTTCAGCCATGATGGCAGGAAACGCTTTATCATCATCAAGGTAAAAGGCCATACAACCCATAGATTCTGCTAGTTTAACAAAATCCGGATTAACCAGTTCGGTTAATTTTCCACGCCCCGGAAAATGTCGTTCCTGATGCATACGGATAGTGCCATACATTCCATTATCAACAATACAGATAATAGGTCTGGCACCCGCCTGATAAGCTGTTGCTAATTCCTGCATGGTCATCTGGAAACATCCATCACCGGCAAAGGCAATAACAGGCCTGTCAGGATAGCGCAAAGATGCCGCCACTGCCGCCGGAATGCCATAGCCCATTGATCCCGATGTTGGTGCTAATTGAGAGCCCGTATCCCGGAAATAATAGAACCGGTGCAACCATGTCGCATAATTGCCGGCGCCGTTTGTCATAATGCTTTCGGGGGGCAAATGATCACGCATCCATGCCACTATTTTGCTCATATTAACGGAACCGGGCTGTTCGGGTATGGGTGCTGTCCAGTCCAGATAGCTTGTATGGGCAGCATGTATTCGCGGGGTTTTTGCCACCGGCTCAACACGGGTTAATAAGCCGTCAATAACAGCCTCTTCCATATCCGCAATGGCTAGATGAGGGGTATATACACAACCCAACTCATCAGGGTCACGATGAATATGAACAAAATTCATCTGTGGATGCGGAATATCAAATAGGGAATAGCTTTGTGACGGAATCTCACTCATCCGGCCACCCAGTAGGATAACAAGATCGCTTGATTTAATCCGTGATAAAATAGCCGGATTACACCCTAACCCCAGATCACCGGCATAAGCAGGGCTGAGATGATTCATTAACCGTTGTCGGCGAAAGGAACATATGACCGGAATATCCGCCTTGATTGCCAGTTCATCAAGTGATGCGATAGCCTGATCCGACCAGCAGGGGCCACCAGCAATAATGACAGGGGTATGAGCAGAAGCAATCATTCCAGCAAGCTGATCAAGGGCAGAATCATCTGGCATCTGTTTTTCCATCACTACCGGCGATAGGGAAAAGGGCTGAACAGGATCATAGAGCATATCTTCGGGCAAGCTAATCACCACAGGGCCCGGCCGGCCTTCAAGTGCTGTTTTCCATGCTATCGCCATAAGGGAAGGGAGCTGGTTTGCATCATCAATTTCAATAACCAGCTTTGCCATACCGCCAAAAAAAGCCTGATAGTCTACTTCCTGAAAGGCATCACGGCCTTTCATATCCCGTGCTACCTGACCGACTAACAATACCATTGGGGTGGAATCCTGCTGTGCTACATGAACCCCTGATGAGGCATTACTGGCGCCGGGCCCCCGCGTGACAAGCGCAACACCGGGGCGATTTGTCATTTTACCATCTGCCTCTGCCATCATAGCCGCCCCACCTTCATGTCTGGCTAGAACGGTCTCTATGGCGGAATCCTGAAGTGCATCAAGGACTGGTAGAAAACTCTCTCCCGGCACGCAGAAAAGTCGGTCAACACCAAATCTTTCCAGAATATCAACGATGACTTGGCCAGCATTCTTTGTCATGATAACCCTTTATCAAATATATTTATGTTTATGGTATTGTTGACGGATCATTTATCTGGCTTCAAGGAAAAAACCTCAGCTTCAAGATTTTTAGCATCAGCAGGATCATGGGTAACCATTAGGGCAGTGATCCCATCACGGGCAACCATCTGTCTAACCTGATCCAGACATTCTGCTTTTGTATCGGGATCAAGTGCGCTGAAAGGTTCATCAAGAAATAATAAAGATCGCCTGCTAGACTCATCTGATGGCAATATTCTTGACCGTACCAATGCCCTTGCTAGCGCTACTCTCTGTTGCTGACCGCCTGATAGGGTATCAATCATTCGTTTTTCCATACCGGCAATGCCCAGATCAGATAAGCTTTGTTCAATAAGCATACGGCTTTCATATTTGTTGCGTATGTCTGATGACAGACCAATAGCAATATTTGTCCAGACATCCAAATGCGGAAATAGATTATCATTCTGAAACAGCATGGAAACCGGCCGTTCAGCAGGTAACAACCCACATATCGATTGCCCCTGCCATAGAATATCGCCACTAAGCGGCACCAGAAAGCCTGCAATCAGATGAAGCAGTGTTGATTTACCAATGCCCGATGGCCCTTCAATGACGGTTATGCTCTGTTCCTTCACGGTCAGATGAAAGCGCAGCACATCATCATCCGACATAGGCGGTGATACATAGCTGAAAGTTACATTTCTGATCTCTAGCATAGGAAATTATCCCGTTATTTGATCATTTAAAGCGTTATGATCCGATATAGCCATGCTTGGTGGGTGCGACAGAATACGGCCAATCCCATGCCCTATCATGTATACCATAAGTGTTATTAACATTAAAAGCACGGCTGTTGCCGCCGCTTCATCGGTGCGATATCGACCAGCCTGTTCAAATAAAAGCCAGGGCAATGTTTTAAAATCAGAACTTGAAAACAGGGCAATAACACCAAGATCACCCATGGACATAGCCGCAACCATACCAAAAATCAGCCCAATATCTCGCCCCATGACAGGCAGGATCAAAAACCGAATACTTGTCCAGCTATTCATGCCGTAAGCAAGCCGTAAATGGTGATTCTGATGCCGGACAAGTAGCCATTTGCCGGAAATCAATCGATAGGATACAGGCAATCCCATCAGAATATTGGCAACCAGCACAAGATATGGAGCAATGATAAATATATCAGCCATATGCCGTAGCAGAATAAACATAGCTGTTCCCATCACGATAGCGGGAATGACCAGCGTGATCATAACACTGGATTCAAGCATGACTATTGCTATCATTTGCCAGCGGGCAGGGCGTTGGATAAACCCAAGCTGATATCGGGTTTCGGCAAGAATCATGGCCAGAATAGATACGCAACTAGCCGAAATAAGAGCGATTGTAAGGCTGTTTTCCGTAGCCTGCCAAAATGCTGGCGCTACCAGCACGGTAAGCATATCACCAGTCACCCCCTTAACCATCAATGCCATGATAGGCAGGACTAGCAAGGTAAAAAGAAAGCAGACACATAAAATATCAATATATTTCAATGAGTTTAAGTGCGAAGGCAATATATGAAGTGAAGGTAATTTTATGCCGCCTACAACTTGCGGCATCATTTTTCGCATCACGGGATGGCTCACCATAACAATCAACATAATGAAAGCCACAGCAATCTGTAAAATGGTAAGGCCAACCGCCAGAGGAAAATCATATGCAATACGGATGGCCGCATAAATTTCCACTTCCAGTGTTGTTACAGCAGGTCCACCCCCAACCATTAATACCAGAGAAAATGAGCTGAAACAGAATAAAAACACCAATATCATCATCGGCAATATGATGGGTTTAATCGCTGGCCATTCTATAAAACGAAATTGATCTCGCGCTGTCATACCGGTCATGCGGGCAAGTCGCCAATGGGTTTCTGGAACTGACAGAATGCGTGGCAAAAACACGCGGATCATTAACGGCGCATTAAAAAATATATGCGCCAGAACAACCGCCTTTAATCCAAAAAATGATGGTAATTCCATGAAGGGAAGGGGCAATATCCCATTCAACCCTGACAGGACATGATTAATGAGGCCATGGCGACCCCATACCGCTAATAGTCCACTCGCCGCTACTGTTGTGGGGATCACAAAGGCTAGGCCAGTCATCAATCGTAATAACCCCATGCCATACCAGCGATATCGCCGCGCCATGACAACGCTAAGCGGGATAGCCACCATCACTGCCCCTATCGTGGACAAAGCTGCTTGAAGTAATGCTGACCGCAAGGCGTAAGTTATACGCGCTTCCGATATCAACCATGAAAAAAATGACGAAGATGGTGGTTCTTGGGGTGAGGCGGCTTGCATTAACGCTATCAGAGCCAGAACAAAAAGCCCCCATAACGCCACAATCATCACCATTCCGGTAAAAGCTGCCAGCCCTAAGCCGCCCCGTTGATAATATCTATTGTGTTTGGCTAGCATTTTCCCGCTTTTTACTACTGGCTTAATGCCATTACCCATTCCTTGAGCCAGTCATTCTGATTAGTGGCAATATATTTATCATTCAGCAGGAGCCCGGATGGCTTGGCTGCTGTTTCGAACCCATCGGGCAAAGCAATACCTTTCGCCGCAGGATACATCCAGTTTGTTGTGGGGATAACATTTTGCACTTTATCAGACAGTAAAAAAGCCAAGAATGATTGCGCCAATTCAGGCTGATCACTGGAAGCCAACATAGCCGCTACTTCGATCTGCATATAATGGCCTTCGGCAAATCGGGCATATTGATATTGTGTCTGACTTTCAGCCAGACGATGATATGCAGGTGAGGTGGTATAGGACAACACCATATCCGCTTCACCATCAAGAAACAGTCCATAGGCTTCTGACCAGCCCTTTGTTACCGTTACAATTTTTGGCGATAATGCCTGCCATTTTGATGCCGCGTCATCATCATAGAGTGATTTTAGCCATAGCATTAATCCAAAGCCGGGCGTAGAGGTGCGAGGGTCTTGAATGACTATTCGTAGATCATCATTCGTCGTGATCAGTTCTTCCATAGACATTGGAATTTGCGATAGTTTTGACTGATCATATACAAATGCGAAAAATCCCCAGTCAAATGGTACAAAATAGGGGTCATTCCAGTCCCCAACAGCTTGGGGAAGGTCGAGATGATCAGAAATGGTATCCATGTTATGAGGTGCCAGCAATCCGGTCTTTCTGGCAATATCAGATTGCGCCGTATCAAGCCCTAGAATGACGTCTGCTTTGCTGTTTTGACCTTCAAGCCTGATTCGGCCAAGAATGCCCAACGAGGTATCAATACCGACAAAACTAAGAATACATTCGCATTCCTGTTCAAAAGCCGCCTTGATTTGAGGCCCTGGCCCCCAATCTGCCGCAAAACTGTCATAAGTATATACGGTCAATTCAGGCCTCGTATCATCGCTGAGAGCAGGGCGCAGAAGCAAAAAGCCGGCAAGACTAATAATTATACCGATTTTGATTTTATCCATTATTTTCATAATAATATCCTTCATAGTTAAATAACAATGTCAGGATACTAACGAAAGCGAAGAGATTGCCATGATTATAATATGGCACGACTCTTTCCTTCGCCAGCATTACCTGGTTCAGGTTCAGTGGGTATATTTCTCAGCCTGATGGACGAATTTAACGCACTACAAGCACCCCAAGAGTGTCTATATTGGTATCAGAGCTTTATATAATGATCAACCTTGTTCTAGGTATTCCTATTTCAGGGTTTCCATAGATGTCTTTTCGGGGATGTCTTTTTAGGCAGGGCATTTTAGGGAAGGTTTTTTTAGGGAGGTATTCATTTGATAAATCACTTTTTGTCGCATAATATGTGTTATGTAATTTTTGTATCTGTCAAAAAACAGATGAAGGACAGCATTATGAAATCATATATTTTACAATAAGTTATATGATTATTGTTATATATAAGATTAGTAATTCAATCCCACATTCAAGGCCGCATGCACAGATTAATATGTGTGCCATGGTTATCATATGTGTCATCTGGAAATTGCGCCGTTTGATTGATTGGACGATCATTAGACATATAGCTACGCCAGTTATGTGTTCGCCAGCTGCTTACCGGTTTATTCGCTGTTGATGTTGGTGGTGATAATCGCCAATACCAAGTGCCTTCGCGAACAACCATATAAGTCGCCCATATGCGATTATTTAATCCACAATTTTGTATGAATGATGGACAGTTTGATCCATTACGGTGAATAACCGCGTCACATTCTCCGCGTTCGACAAACGCTTTTGTCGCCATAACCTGACCGCTTACCGCATTACATGGGCGAACACTAGCGGAACAGCGCGAATAGGTCTTGCCGTTAAAGGCATATGGCCCTTGCGTCACGGTGAACTGATATGGAGTCGTTGTATTAACGGCTACATAATCGCCCGACCCTGCTTTCCTTGCGTTGATCTGACATAAGCCAGTATTCAGGGCTGTTGCCAGACCATTGCCATCAACCGAACAGATGCTTGGGGTTATACTATTATAGCTTATCGGGCCTTGACCAGAGCCGCCATTAACCGCTGGTAGCTGCAAGCTTTGCTGTTCTTGTGTATCAGCCCCTTGAAGCGTGGCAAAGGTCAATGGCTGTTGCGGCGTGGCTGGCATGATATTAATGATAATATTCTGCCTTGTGGCATTACCGGCCTGATCACTGGCAACAACAATCAGTGTAAGGGGGGAAAGCTGAACCGATATTGGTGACGACAGCGTAATAGCACCAGTTGAAGAATGAATGGAAAAATGTGATGCCCCTGCTCCTTCTAACTGGTAACTCACCTGCGATGTAACAGCATCCTGTGCAGTAATAGTCAACAAATTGCCTGTTGATTGTGATGTTATATCCAGCCTTGCGGGCGGATTTGTGAATATGGGCGCTGTATTATCTGGACTATTTTGTGGCGGCGTTCCTGTCGGTGCAGTTGTTTGACCTGACGGTGTGTTGGCACTTCCAAAACCATATGATCGCGTATGTCCAAACCCTGCCATGGCATTCTGTGTTGCTATGTTAATCATGCATATGGCGATGAACATATATAAACAGAAACGTGAATGTGACAGGAATGTTAATGGGGATAGCATGGGTTTTGCTCCATTAAAAACAGTGTAATTAATCATGATACCTTGGCCTAATGACCTCACTGACTTATATGACCGGATTAAACGGATCATTGGATAGATTCGGATTTGTGGATATGCCGGGCCTTGGGCATCTGCTGGCTTCATATTTTTGCGCTTCGCTAAGCCCTGTCAGATCAGCGTCTGAGGTAAAGCGGCATGGGGCTTCGGTGCACAGGCAACGATAAAGCCGGACACTGTTATCATCAGTTACCAGAGCAGTAGGCAGATTACAGGCAATGACGGTTGTGCCCGGATTGACTGTTGTGCTGGTAATTGTACCGTCAGGTTGAGTAGCTAATAGATTACCATATACGGCTGATGGTGACCCCGGATTTATCGGGTTTTCAAACTGCTCATTCATTGCCTCAACAATAGTTACGGCAAAAGCTTCGCAAGACCCCAAAAGGCTTGTATCATTTCCAAAAATAGACAGGTTTTCCCGCCCTGACATCAATTCCGAGGCGGTATTAATATCACCATTGAAAGTGATGATATCATTTTCTATGGCGCGATTGACTTCTCTGAAGTTATTAACCGCAACATCAATGCGGGTTGAATTCAGATAGCTTTGATAGCCAACCACACCAACTGCCGCGAGTATGCCAATAATGGCAACAACAACAAGCAATTCTATAAGTGAAAATCCAGTAACAGATCGGCGAGAAGATTTATGGCTGACTATCATGCCGCTATAATTAGCGGTATTTTTAGCAGATAACCATCATACTAAAGCGTAACGGTGAAGCCATCATAGCCAGGTTCAACCCCTTTTGGACATTTCGCTAATACTTTATCATAATCACTTTCTAGCCCTAAATGGGTAAGAACAGCCTGTTTTGGCATACAGCGTCCAATCCATTCCATGGTTAGATCAAAATGGGCATGAGCCTGATGCGGTTCATCGCGAAGCATTTCGACAATCCATAATTCCAGATCAGTTAAATGACCGAATGCTTCTTCAGGCATATCAACCACATCGGTTGAATAGCCGAACCGTCTGTCAAAAACAAAGCCCAAGGTCGTTACCCGACCATGAAATTGCAATAATGTTCTTATCTCAATCCCACCAAGATGAAATACCGTATCCGCTTCTATGGGCTGTCCATGTAGAACAGGCTGAAAATAACTTGGTGAATCGCTGCTTTTAAAAAACAGATAATTAAAGCGTTCAAGCAGAATATCCAGATCATGAGCTGTGGCATAAACCGGAATACGTTCCCGTTTATTAAAATAATAGGGACGCAAATCATCAAGGCCGGCAACATGATCAGAATGGGTATGGGTAATCAGAACAGCATCGATCTTTTTCACGCCATGGGTTAGGAGTTGATTGCGAATGTCTGGCCCTGCATCAATCAGAAGAACAAAATCGTCCTTTTCTACTAGAACCGCACAACGCTGACGAAAATTCCGTTTATTATCGGGGTCGCATTGCCCCCATCCAGCTGGCCCGACCGTAGGCACACCAACAGATGTTCCACATCCTAGCATGGTTATTTTCATGCCGATAACTCCATCCGGTGGAATAAGCGACGCGTATTGGCAGCCGTGATATCTGCCAGTTCCTGAACCCCTACTCCCTTAAGCTCTGCCAGACAAGCAAGCGTATGAATAACATGTGCCGGTTCATTCCTTTTAATTTTACGAACCGGTTCCGGACTAAGATAAGGAGCATCTGTTTCAACCAGTAAGCGGTCAAGAGGCATATGCCGCACCATATCACGCAACCAGTCTGATGTTTTAAAGGTCAAAATGCCTGAAAGAGATATATAAAAACCTATTTCTAATGCTTTTTCAGCTAGTTCTGCACCACTACTAAAGCAATGCATAACGCCAGTAATTGGCATGTCACGAGCAGTTTTATCCAGTATGCCAATCATATCATCATCGGCATTGCGCGAATGAATCACAATGGGCAGATCAAGATCAGAAGCAACTTCAAGCTGAGTTTCAAAACTGCGTCTCTGGCGAAGGGGGTCTGCTTTTTTATGGAAATAATCTAATCCTGCCTCACCAATTGCGACACAACGAGGGTGATTAGCCAAGACACGCATCGCATCAGCATCATCATAACGGTCTTCTTCATCAGCATGGTTAGGATGCACGCCGACAGTAAACCATATATTGTCTGCATATTCTGCCATTTGGCGTGGGCTATCGGCATGTTTTAATGTTGTCCCTATGCAGATCACATCACTGACGCCAACCGCATGCATACGGGCTAGCATGTCATCCCGATCATCAGAATAAACAGGAAAATCGATATGGGCGTGACTGTCAATTACCCCTTTTAAATCTGATGGAATTGCTAGCATGGTCATTCGGCTTCTTTCTCCGCATCGATAAAACGAGGAAAGACAGGTTCAGGTTTATCAATAGATTGCCCGCCGCCCAGACTGGCATCTGATGTAATCTGGTCAAAATTACGCTTATCAGTGGCAATACCTAACATATCCAGCAGGCGGCCCATCGATTGCGGCATATAGGGTTGAATTAACAATGCCACGACTCTAATCACCTCACAAAGTACCCATAAGACATCTGCCATACGGGCTGGGTCTGTTTTCCTTAACGTCCAAGGTGCCATTTCATCAACATAGCGATTGGCATCACCAATAATATCCCAAATGGATTTCAATGCCTCATGGAATTGCTGGCTATCATGAAAACGCCTATTCTTTTCAAGCAGGGCATAGGCGCCATTTAAAATCGTATGATCAGGGTCAAGCAACTGATCTGGCCGCCTTGGTAACGCCGCATCACAATTTTTAAACACCATGGAAAGGACACGTTGACAGAGATTACCCAGATCATTAGCCAGATCACCATTCATACGATGCACCATAGCCTGATGGGAAAAATCACCATCATTGCCAAAGGGTACTTCCCGCATAAGGAAATAGCGCATCTGATCAAGCCCGTAGGTTTCCGCTAAAGCAACCGGATCAATCACATTGCCCAAAGATTTTGATATTTTCTGACCTTCATTCGTCCACCATCCATGAGCATAAACGCGCTTAGGTAATGGGGCATCAACAGCCATCAGAAAAGCTGGCCAGTAAATGGCATGAAACCGCAAAATATCCTTGCCAACCATATGCAAATCAGCTGGCCAGAATTGTTCAAAATCCGGGTTATCCTTCCCATATCCCACTGCTGTGATATAATTGGTCAAGGCATCAAGCCAGACATACATGACATGCTTTTCATCATCTGGAACCGGTATCCCCCATGAAAAGCTTGTGCGGCTGACTGATAGGTCACGCAATCCGCTTTTTACAAAACTTTTTACTTCATTCAAACGTGAACTTGGCCCAACAAAATCAGGATTATTTTCATATAATGCAAGCAGACGATCCTGAAAGGCAGATAGCCGGAAGAAATAAGAAGGTTCTTCCACCCATTCAACCGGCGCACCGGTTGGCGCTTTACCGTCTACAATTTCATTTTCAGCGTAATAGGCTTCATCACGGACAGCATACCAACCCGCATATTTATCCAGATAGATATGACCGGCATCAAGCATCTGTTTCCAGACCAGTTGGCAGGTTTGCTTATGTCTGTTTTCCGTTGTTCGGATAAAATCCGTGTTCGAAAAATTGAGCTGGCCGGTAAGATCACGAAAATTCTGACTGACTTCATCTGTAAAAATCTGTGGATCAATACCCCGCTCACTTGCTGATTTCTCAACTTTTTGCCCATGTTCATCAGTGCCGGTCAAGAATTTTACATCAAAACCATCAAGGCGTTTAAACCGCGCCAGAACATCACATGCTAGGGTTGTATAGGCATGACCGATATGAGGTTTGTCATTGACGTAATAAATGGGGGTAGTCAGATAATATGATGGCATGTGCCCGCCTGATTCATAAAAGAAAGGATCAACTTAAGTGACCATTGTTTTAACGCCTTGCGTCATGCTTCGCAAGTCTAACTCCGTGGTAAGGTTAAGTTAATGCCCGCAACAAGGTCATCATAACAGGCATCATAGCCAGATTTAATCGTTCTGCTTCCCGCCATTCTGATAAAAACCGGTGATGGGTTTCTGCCAGTTCATATGGCGTTCGCTTTTGTCTGATGTGGTCAAGTGCGGATTGTTCCAATGCCACGCTGGAATAGGGCATATCCGTCTGCCCTTCCCTGACCGCTTTAGCAAGAAGATTATCAAAAAGAATATAGGCCATATGGCGACGCCCCCTATTCCTGACGCCGCTTAGCCCCCATTGGCTGGCTAAATGTTCAACTGCCAGCAGATCAGACCCGTTTTGACAGAATAGGGAAAGGCTTTCTGCATAAAGATCAACACATCCGTTTTCTGCCATCATAACCGCCCTGCCCGGCGCGCCATCCGCAATAGATGCCATAATAGCCAGCCAGTCTGGTTCAATATCCGAATAAAGTGTCGCTATAATGTCGCGTGTGTCTGTTGCATTCAGTGCATGAAACCTTATCATCCGTGATCGCGAACGGATAGTTGGAAGAATGCCTCCTATGCAATGACTGATTAATAAAATCATGGTGTTATGTGGCGGTTCTTCCAATGTTTTCAGCATGGCATTTGCACCATTGACATTGATATCATCCAGCGCATCGACAATCACCACGCGCCATTCACTCATAGATGGGGTCATGGCAAGGAAACTGCCTATTTCCCGCACCTGATCGGTACTTATAGCCTTACTGCCTTTATCCCCGAAAGCATGAATATATTTAAAATCCGGATGTGACCCAGCCCTTATGAGCGCAGCGACATTTTCCCTGATTTCGCCTATATTTGCGGTTGCCTGATCATCAAATAACGGGGCAGACTGCTGTGACAGTAATCTGGCGGCCAGATGAAATGCCGCCGTTGCTTTGCCAATGCCTTCCTTTCCCGCCAGTATCCAGACAGGTTGTTGTCTGTGGGCAGGTGCCAGAATATGATCTATGTGTTGTGCATGTGCCCTAAGCGTGATCCTGTCATAAGGATAAAGCAAATCATCCATTGGTGCAGAAGTCATGTTCTATGAAATGCCTTTATGCGCGGGTTTAATGCGGCGATAATATCCTGATGCACCTGATTTTCATCCTGATCAGCGTTAATGACAATAAAGCGCTGCTTATCCTGCTCTGCCAGAGTTAAATATCCTTGCCTGACCTGCTGATGAAAAACCATGCCTTTGCTTTCAAACCGGTTTTCATCGCTTTCTCGGCTTTGTACTCTTGCAAGACCTATGGCAGGGTCAATATCTAGCAACAGGGTTATATCAGGGGATATATTATCCAGAAACCTTGCATTTAATATCTGGATGAGATCGGTTTCAACCCCGCCTACAATCCCTTGATAAACCGTCGTGCTATCAAAGAATCTGTCTGAAATAATTGCTTCACCACGTTCAAGGGCTGGCTTGATCAACCGAACAACATTATCCCGTCGTGATGCTGTCATAAGTAAGGCTTCAACAACGGTATCCCAACGGTCACGATCACCTGTAACCAGTAAATTCCGGATTTCTTCTGCGCCAATGGTACCACCCGGTTCACGCGTGGCAATCACAGGTTGCGGCCAGATTAAATCAAGCCAGTTACGCAACAGACTGATCTGGCTTGATTTGCCAGACCCCTCTCCGCCTTCAAGCGAAATGAAAATGCCCCTAGTCATTCTTCACAGACTTGGTTTCAAGGCCAAAAATCAGATAGTGAATATATGCACCAGGATATCTATAAAAAGATAAATCAATCACATCTTCGGCGGCCACTAATGGATAATGATAATCCTTACCTGATATATTTAATGTTAGACGCCCCAGTTCCTGCCCCTTGGTGATGGGGGCGGAAATATAAGAAGGCCAATCCATGGTTTGCGTCACACTTTCAGCGGTTTCTTTATCCATCACCTTGGAAATATCAGCCCCTACGGTGAGAGGAACCACACCACGTTGACCCATCCATACAGAAGAATAACCAAGAATATCTCCCTGTTTGATTAACGTTTCCTTTTTAAAGGAACGAAAGGTTAAATCCATAAGCCGGATACCTTCGTTTTTACGTTCTTTTATGGATGACATGCCATTTAGCACCATGACCACGCGCTGATCACCGCGCAAAGCTGATCCGACCAGACCATAACCGGATTCTTCCGTATGACCTGTTTTCAACCCATCCGCACCGGCCACACCATAAATGAGGGGATTGCGGTTTGGTTGCGTGATTTTGTTATAGGTAAAGCTGCTTTCTGCAAACATGGGATAATATTCAGGAAATTCGGAAATAATCGACCGTCCAAGAATAGCCAGATCACGGGCAGTTGTTGTGGTCACATCATCTGGCCAACCTGTTGAATTACCAAAAACGGTATTTTCCATGCCCAGTTCAGCGGCTTTTTCTGTCATTATCTGTGCAAAGGCGTCTTCTGTACCGGCCAGACCTTCAGCTACGACAATGGCCGCATCATTACCGCTTTGTACAATGATGCCTCTCAATAAATCGGCAATCTTAACCTTGCTACCCGGTTCAAGAAAGGTTCTTGAGCCACCTTTCTTCCATGCTTTTTCCGAAACGATAAATTCATCATTCATGGTCAGATCATTATCCTTGAGATATTCAAACAGAATGTAGACCGTCATAATTTTTGCCATGGATGCTGGTTTCATAGGCTGATCAGCATTTTTTTCAAACAGCACATCACCTGTATCATAATCCATAATCATGACATATTCGGATGATGTCATGATATCTGCATGAGCATTGAGTGAAGTAAGCAGGACGGCGATGGAAATAGCCAAAGCAGAAAATATTTTAGTTAATATGGACATGACTAACCTTTACATATGCAATCTGGATAAACAGTAATGATGGTTTACGGCACGGTTATGGTAATAATATGGTTATTCGAGGATAATCTTAGACCCTTGATACCCTCTATTAATTACAGATAGCAATACCATATCCGCTTCTTCAACCGAAGACAGTGGCCCCAGTCGAACCCGATGCAAAATATCTGTTCCATCATCAAAACTTGAAATACTACCCTTTGTGATATCTGTTACCCTGCCCAGAACGGTTTCAGCATTGGATAAACTACGAAAAGCACCAACCTGTATCCATATCTCCGTTGATAAAGCCTGATTTTCAAGCAAATTTGCCGACCGTGAATTGTTAATGATATCAATAGCCGATAAAGAATTGTTACCACCGCCAATAGTCTGACCATTATCAAGTGTTAGAACGCTTACAGGAATAGAAGCCGGCTCCGTTGATGGCATTTCCGGTTTTTCCAGTTCACTAAGCATGGGAAAATTACCATTCTTTGCCTCACGTTCCAGTCGCAGGCTTTCTTCGACCAGCAATTGCACCCTTACTCTGGCAATACCATTATCCCTGAAACCCAGAACCCGTGCCCCTTCTTCGGATAAATCAATAATACGACCTGCCACAAACGGCCCCCTATCATTGACGCGCACCGCAATGGAACGACCATTTTCTAGATTAGTAATCCGAACGACTGATGGCAGAGGAAGGGTTTTATGAGCAGCAGAAATCAATTCAGGGTCAAAAATCTCCCCATTAGCGGTAGGCTTACCAGCATCAGCAGGCCCGTACCATGACGCAATCCCTGTTTCATCATAATTCAGATCACGTTCAGGATAGTACCATACACCAAAAATTTCATATGGATTGCCGATTTTATAATGGGGGGTCGGGGTATTTGTCTGACTGGTGGCGGATTCATTATTAATATTATTTACTTTTTTTAATGCTGTTGCTGCTAATTCAAGATTAGTACAGCCAGCCACACTTAAAGCAAATAAAATCAGACCAAAATAATGACTTCCACGCATGATAACCCCTATCGCATCGAATCAGACAACGTTCCCACGGCAATGGCAAAATAATTTGATCTGTTCCAGCGCAAGATCGCTTCATAATTCGCATATACCAAATAGGCTGGCCCATTGGCTCCATCTGGCAGAACCAAACGGGCTTTTAGGGGGCGAGTAGGTAAAGCAGAACCATCAGCACTTGTGATACCTAGTTGAGACCATTCAGGTAACGTTTTTTTCGTTTTGTTATCATGCAGTGTCATCGCAGACGACGGGCTAGCCATGCCAGTGGATGGAAGCGAGACCTTGCGCCCCCATGTCATATCATCCTGCCAGCCAACGCGTGACAGATAGTTTGCGGCGGAAGCAAATACATCTGCCTGTGTGCCCCAGATATCTTTTTTGCCATCATTATTATAATCTTGGGCATATTGGCGAAATGATGACGGCATAAACTGGCTTTGTCCCATTGCCCCTGCCCAACTGCCTTTCATATCATTCGCGCTGATATGACCATCGTCAATGATGTGCAGGGCATCCATTAATTCTTTGCGGAAAAACGCTGAACGACGACCATCATAAGCAAGTGTAACAAGGGCCGGTATAACACTAAAGCCGCCCTGCACACGGCCAAAATCCGTTTCAATCCCCCAAAGCGCCACGATAAACCGGGATTGTACACCATATTTTTCACTAATTTCAGCAAGCATGGCACGATGTTCTGCTAGCCGAGCCTTAGCCCTATTCTGCCTCGAAACAGGTACAACCCTGTCCAGATATTGAGCAAAGGTCAGGGTAAATTCCGGCTGGCTCCGGTCAAGTTCAATCACTCTGGGAATTAAGGCCACATCTGCTAACGCGGCATCCAGTGTCGCAGGTGAAATACCATCTGCCAGCGCGTCGCTTCGTAATTCTTCCAGCCACTTATCAAAATCAGCATCAGCATGAGCAGATGACAATGAAAGAAAACAGACAAGAGTCAAAATGATGCGGTACACCGACAGCCTCCTTTGAGTTATGTTATATTTGACGTGATGATATACTATATTTTGTATCTATTATACGACAAAATAACAATAAATGGGGTTATTCAGTGATAAAAATGACATGCCCCTCAATCAGCAGAAAGATAATCACAGGAACAGTAATTGTTGCAATCAGAGTACTGACCAGACAAGACGTCGCGCTACGTCCCACATAACACTGATAATGTTGTGCTAACATATAGACATTTGCCGCGACAGGTAGACACGCACTTAAAATGGCCACCTTCATCCACATGATATCCTGACCCGGAAATAGAGTAAAAATGAGAACCAGCAAAACCGGATGCATGATCAGACGCCAGAAACTGATCACACCTATTTCACCGGCGGCAGATTTTACCGGCTGGCCATAAAGTGTCACCCCTAATGCAAATAGTGCGGTGGGGGCCGCAGCACCCGCAATGATATTGATCAAATGATCAATCATGACCGGTAATTGCAACCCTGTCATGGCAGCAAATACGCCAAGAACCACCGATATCAGAAGAGGATTACTCATCATTGTCTTGATAATCTGAAATATTAATATGACGGGATGCCCTTGACGCGGTGCTACAAAAATAGCAACCAGTGCCAATAGAATAAGTGTATCTGCTATCAGAATGACAGCCATAGGAATTGTAGCTTCTGCACCAAATATCATAATGGCTAACGGGACACCCATATATCCATAATTAGGATAAGCCGAGGCCAAGCCAAAAATCCCGCTTTCACGCGTTGATAATCGGAAAAGGATGCTCCCTATAAAGGCGCCAGACAGAAAGATAATCAATGTGGCTAATTCATACCGCCAGACAAACCCCCAATTAAGCATTTTGCTGGCGTCACTTCCGGCAACATTAATAAACATAAAAGCAGGTAGTACGATAAAAAAGGCAAACCGGGATAGAATTTTAGCCGCACTATCATCAAAAAACCCTATCATACGACAGCCCATCCCCATAAAAATGAGCGCAAAAAAGGGAATGGATAATGTTAATGCTTCAATCATGACTAGTAATAATTGTTGAATAAATCGTGTTCAGTATCACTCACGATAGTGATTTAGACAAATTTCAAATGTCATCAATCAGGAAAAATTCATCTGTTTCTGCATAAACTGAATTTTCATAGCGATTGTGGCTTTATTTATTCTTAATGCAATGCTATGACATCGGCAACGGATGGGTGGCAGAGCGGTTGAATGCACCGGTCTTGAAAACCGGCATGGGTGAGAGCCCATCGTGGGTTCGAATCCCACCCCATCCGCCATTTCTCTTATTGTAAACTTTCCTTCTTTTGAACGAACGTAAAGCTAGTGCTGGAATCTCATTGGGGAAGTTAGGCCTAAATCAAGGGCTATGGATCATTCCATAATTAATATTAGCAAAGACAATACCGTATAAGTTGCAATTTCCGAAATATGTATTGGGGAGTTAACACCGATTTATACAGATTTTTTCTTCGCACTAATCTCTTTCTGGTTATATAAAACTGGTCGCCTCTCAGCGCAATCAAGCCATGGTCTTTCTTTCTCAAATGCGCGGGCAATACGAAACACCGTTTGATCATCAAGAGGACGTCCGATAATCTGGATGCCTGTTGGTACGCCACTATTGGCTCTGCCTGAAGGGACAGCTATCACTGGACACCGATTATACATATTCCACAGAACCGCCATGGTCGTTTCAGTATCTGTGTAATCTTTACCATTTACCGTCACCGTTTCTTTTTGCCATCCCGTTGCCGGAATATCAGTGTAGCTAGTGGTTGGGGTAATAAAAGCATCATACTGATAAAATAATGATCCTATATGATCTTGCCAAACTCTACCTGCCTCTTCAAGTGCTTTAAGATAAGTATTCGCCGGATAGCTATTTGCCGTTTCAAGTAATTGTGGCACATAATCGCTTATAATATCACCATGTTTATTAACCACCTCATTTAAAAACTCTGCAAACAATACTTCTTGCGCCCCTAAAGCCAAATCAATAAGATCTTTTGCCCAACTGACCTGAACCTCTTCAACCACAGCACCTACCCTCTGAAGGGTTTGGATAGAAGCCAGTGTTTCTCTAGCCACATCATCTGCGATATCGTAACAACCCAGATCAAGGGAATAAGCTATTTTTATTCCGGACAGATTTACATCATCAATAGTAATATCTGCAATCTGATCCAGTGAATTATGATCTCTATAATCCGGGCCAGACATGATATTGGCCATAAGTACACTATCAGCTACAGTTCGGGTCATTGGCCCCGGCTTGCTGTAAACATTGAATGAACTTGACCCTATATTTGGGATACGTCCATGAGGTGGCTGATATCCGACAATACCACATTGACTGGCTGGTTGACGGATTGAGCCGGTGCTATCACTTCCGGTTGCCAATGTTGTTGCACCCGCCACAACAGCAGCTGCGGAACCACCTGATGACCCACCCGGTGATATTCCTAATTTCCATGGATTATGTGTGACACCCCACATACGTGATTGCGTGGTAAATAACCAAGCAAATTCCGGAATGGTTGTTCTGGCAAAAACATTTGCGCCAGCGTCCTGTAGGCGCTTAACATGGACTGATGTTTGCTGGGCAATATTCTCACTATAAATAAGTGAACCGCTGGTTGTCCTTTTTCCAGCAATATTACATATATCCTTTACCGCCAGTGGAATACCCTCAAGTGGACCAATATTAGCGTCTTTTTTTGCGTATAAAGCTTCAGATATTTTTGCTCTTTGTCGCGCCTCATCAAAATAGCAATCGGCAAAGGGGTTAACGGTATTAGAAATGGCGTTTGCGCGATCAATGATAGCATCCAGTAGTTCTAATGGTGAAAGTGACCGCTTATGAAAATGATTGATAGCTTCAACCGCTGACATATAACAAAGATCATCACTACTCATTTTATTCCTCATTTCCATTATCTTAAGTTATTTTATTTCTTTCAATTTAAGCAACGGCCGGCTTTCTGGTGTTAGTAGCCATGGGCGGACTTTTTCTAATGCTGCACCAACACGGAAAACCGTTATATCATCATAAGGTCGCCCGACAATTTGAAGTCCACAAGGCAGACCTGCTGTGGTAATACCGCTTGGCACCGCTAATACCGGACATCTGCTAAAATGATTGAACAATGCTGTCATTGTAATCTCGGTATCGGTAAGATGACGTTCGCCTACTAATATCGTATTGGTTTGCCAATGTTCTGCTGGAACCAATGGTGTTGTCACCGTGGGACAGAGGAAAGCATCATATTTCTGAAAAATCGGGCCAAGAATTTGTTGCCAGATATCACCAGATAATGTCTTGGATCTTTGTAAATCCTCAGCATTATATTTAAGGGCTGTTTCAAGTAATTCCGGAACATAGTCACTAATCACATCTGAGTGATTATCTATAGCGTCTTGTAAAAAACCATGAGCTTCAAATTCCTGCACACCATGAGATAACTTAATCATTTCACTCAAGCCACTCAGCGGAACGTTTTCTACTGTGGCACCAGCATCTTTCAAATACTGGAGCGATGTTAAAAATTCATGCTCTACCTCAGAATCCAAATCATAATGACCAAGGTCAGTAGAAAATCCTATTTTCATTCCCGTAATATCCAATGGATGTTCAGGTAATATACATGTATCGGAAAGGGATGTGTGATCCAGCGGATGCATTCCTGACATGACATTTGACATTAAAGCCGTATCCGCAACCGTTCGTGCCATAGGGCCAATCTGAACGTATGGGTTAAATGAGGTATAGGGTGATAGCGGCATCCGACCATAAGGCGGTTTGTATCCAACAACACCACATTGGCTTGCTGGCTGTCGAATTGACCCTGCACTATCGCTTCCTGTTGCTATAGTTGTGCCCCCTGCGGCAAGGGCAGCTGCTGACCCTCCTGAAGAGCCACCAGGCGTAATATCAAGTCGCCAAGGGTTGCGCGTGACCCCCCACATTCGCGAGTGACATGTAAATAACCAGCAGAATTCTGGACAGGTGGTACGCGCAAAAAGATTTGCACCATTTTCAAGTAGACGTTCAATTGACGGATTACTGAACTCATCCATTCTTTTTTTATTGATAAGTGAACCATTTGTTGATCGTCGCCCCTTTATCGGGGTGCTATCTTTAACGGCTAAAGGTAAACCTTCTAGTTTCCCCATTTTCCCATGATAGTTATCGGGGTTCTGGTATTTTTTTTCTGATATTTTTGCTGCGTCAAGCGCCTCATCAAAATAGCGGTCAGCAAAAGGATTAATGGTTTCATGAATGTCTTCAGCCCGATGGATAATAGCTTTGATCAGCTCAACTGGCGATAAGGTACGCGCTTGAAATTTTGCCAATGCCTCAGTCGCGGATATATAGCAAAGATCATCATCATTCATAATACACTACTTTATTTTGGGTGTTGGAAGATCATGAATATTTGAAGCCAGAAGACGCCGTGTATAATCATGCTTCGGGGTGGAAAAAATTTCTTCTGTTAAACCCTGTTCAACTATTTTACCCTGTAACATAATCACCATTCTATCGCTAATGTGTCGCACGATATTCAAATTGTGGGTAACAATCAATATTGGCAATTGAAGACTATCTTGAAGCTCTGATAACAGATTGAGGATTTCCCCTTGTATCGAAACATCAAGTCCTGCTGTTGGTTCATCAGCAATAATCATTTTAGGTTTTTGAGCCAATGCTCTTGCAATACAAACTCGTCGCGCCTGTCCCCCAGAAAGCTCATGCGGATAACGCAAGGCAAAGTCAGCAGGAAGGCCAACAAGCAACAGCAATTTTTCTACTTCATTCGGAATTGAATTATTTTGTGACCCATCATGATGCAACGCTTCCCTGATAATGCTCTCTATGGTCATTCTTGGGCTCAAACTGCCAATTGGGTCTTGAAATACCAGGGCGATGTCACGCCGGATAGAGGCCAATTCTTTCCGATTCCTAGTCAATGGTGATTTACCCATAAATGTAATGCTCCCTGACTGGCAGGAAACAAGCTGTAATATAGACCTGATCAGGGTTGTCTTGCCGGAACCGCTCTCCCCAACAATTGCCAATGTTTCGCCTTTGAATAAATCAAGAGACACATTATCGACAGCTGTAATCTCAGCTGGTTTGCTTCTTAAAATAAGATGTTTTAGCCCAAAGGATTTGCGGAATTTTACAACCAAATCGGTGATCTGTAATATAGGTCCTTCATCAATCGCAATACGTCTCTTGGCGTCGGCTTTCTTTTCAATCTTTTTTTTATATGGCGTGCTCATAGTTGGTAGCTGCCGGCATTTTTCTTTTATATTGGCAGGATCACAGAGCAAAAGATTTTTCGTGTACTGGCTTTGGGGGTTAATAAAAACCTCTCTTACAATCCCGGCTTCTTGAACAACCCCATTATGTAAAACAACAACATCATCGCAAAGAGAAGTAACAACACCTAAATGATGTGTCACAAAGATCATGGCGCATCCGATCTTTTTCTGCAGCTCTTTTAGTAAGGAGATAATCTCAACTTCTAATGTTGCATCAAGCGCGGTTGTTGGCTCATCCGCAATAAGAATCTTAGGCTGCATCATAATTGCCATGGCGATAGAAACACGTTGTTTCTGGCCGCCCGATAACTCATGCGGATACATTGATAATCGTGCTTCTGGGTCAGGCATATGCACGGATTCAAGCGCTGCTATTGCCCTTTCTCTTTTTTCAGCATTTCCAATATGCTCACGAAATTGAATATCCATCAGATGATCACCAATAGTAAGCACAGGATTAAGAGCACTTAATGCATCTTGTGAGACCATGGATATTTGATGCCCACGAATATCTCTGAAATCATGTGGTGTTATTTTAGTGAGGTCTTTACCACCAAATAAAATCTGCCCACCTGTTATATTTGCCCCTTGCGAGAGCAGTCCGATTAAGGCCGACACTAACGTAGATTTTCCACTTCCACTCTCACCAACCACACCAACAATGCGACCATTGCCAACACTTAGATCAATTGATTTTATTGCCGGCATTTCATCATATGTAACCGTTAGATCACTGATTTCCAGAATATATTCTAATGACGATTTCATTACCGGCCCTTACTTATTTTTGGATCAAAAATATCACGAAGCTGTTCGCCTAAAAAAGTAAACCCTATCGTCACCAATATAAGAGGTACTCCAGCGCTAAACAGAATCCATGATGAGTTTCTGATATAAGTAAATCCATCATTTAATATGCTTCCCCAGCTTGGAGTGGGTGGTCTTACACCAAGCCCAAGAAAACTGAGTCCAGCTTCTAGGGCAATGACAAATGGAACATCCATACTTGCAACAATCAGGATCGGACCAATTGTATTTGGGAGGATGTGTGTTAATAAGATTCGTGGGGTGCTTATACCTAACGCTTGCGCAGATAAAATATATTCTGATTTTCTCAAAGATTGCGTTTGCGTTCGCATTAACCGTCCATAAGTAGGGAATGATGTAGCCATAATAATAACAATAATTGTTGTTAAGCTAGGACCAAAAAGTACGACCACCGCAAGAGCAAACATTATCACCGGATATGATCGCATCGTATCAAAAATCAGCATGATAATAAAATCTAGCCAAGTTGGGCCATATCCAGCAATAGCACCAAGAATAGAACCAAATACAACAGCTAAACCAATTGAAATAGCAGCAACAAGCAGCGCAATCTGGGTGCCGTGAATAAGACGGGATAAAGTATCCCTTCCTAGCTGATCGGTGCCAACCAGATGATTGAGACTTGGCCCCTGTAACTTGTTAAGGATATCGATTTTATTAGGATCATAAGGGGCAATCACATCGGCAAATAATGCTATGATCAAAAAACTGGCGACAATCAAAACCCCGATAGCGCCCATAGGATCACCTAGAATTTTACCAAACAGACTCATTATTCTGTTTGACCGACGGATTTCAACCTGCTCTGTTTTTCCCGATAACATTAATCTGTTTCCTTTCGTAATCTGGGATCAATGGCAGCATTTATCAGATCAGCTATAGTCGTTCCTGCGACAATGAAAATGGTGCTAAACAAAACTGCACCCATAATTAATGGGTAATTCCGGCTAAGGACTGATTCATATAATAGACTACCTATACCAGGGCGCGAAAATATGATTTCTACAATCACCGTGCTTGATAGAATCAGGGCAATACTTACACCAAGCATGGTTATTGATGGCAGTACAGCAATACGAAGAGCATACCTGTTTACAACCTTAGCTTCGCTCAAGCCAAATGCGCGTGCCATACGGACATGATTTTGATTTAACACTTCAATCATTGATGCACGGACAATCCGCGAAATATAACCAATCCAGGCAATACTGATAGTAATTACCGGTAGAGTAAGATGCCACAGATAATCTAACCAGTCATTTTTGTCACCCGCGCCAATCACTGGAAACAATTTTAATTCTACTGAAAAAAACAATAGCATATAAAGCCCAACAACAATTGCAGGCATGGCGATGATGGAAACAGTAACCGTTCCTACAATACGGTCAAATATTCCATTGCGATGTATGGCAGCATAGCAGCCAACAGGGATGCCAATAGTTGATACAACAAGCGCTGATGTTACCAGAATTAGCGTATGAGGAAATTGTTCTAAAATAATATCTAAAACTGGACGGTTTGAGCGTAAATCATAACCGAAATCGCCCATCAAAAGACCTCTGAAAAAGTAAAACATCTGATTTATTATTGGCTCATCGAGATGAAGTCTTGCACGCAATGCTTCTTTTATTTCCGGCGTCGCTCTAGGGCCAAGCATTACATTAACGGGGTCACCTGGTACCGCATGAATCATTATGAACATAGAGGCGACAGCACATACTATGATTAATACAGCCAATAGAATTCTCTGAATGGTATACTTAACCATGAGTCAGTCCAACTTCATCTATGTTTAGAGTCTATAATTCATTAAAGCTAAACAAAGTATCCTGTAATATTTGCTTGCTTAAGGCCAGATTAAACCGAAGGGGCCAACTAAAAGCCAGCCCCATCGTTTTGTTTAAGCAAAGCGTTAATTAGCTTTGAAGGCTGAAAGCTTAAACCCACCATTAGGATAAAGTCCGGGCTTAATTGTATCTCTATAAATGATTACGCTAGGAGGGTGCATAATGAATAGAAATCCACCAGACTCATCCATGATTTTCTGCATATCAACATACATATCTGACCGCTTGTTCATGTCACTCTCTTTCAATGCGGCAAAGTGCAGGTTGTCAAATTCTTCGCTATCAAGCCATACCCAGTTCCAGATTCCTTTTTGGTCACGCAAAAACCACTGAGTTGACCATGATGGATCAGGTGGGCTTGTGTAGTTGTTCAAAGTGAGCTGCAAATCCTCTTTTCTATCTGCCGCTACATTCCAGAATGCGCCAGAATCAAGCTGATTGATTTGCACGTCAATTCCAATTTCACTCAGATTAGCCTGAATAATTTGGGCTGCCGTAATGAATTCAGCTGTATTTAGAACATCAAGCTCCAGACTTAAATTACTAACGCCAGCTTCAGCAAGTAATGCCATCGCACCTTTAACATCTCTAGCTTCGGGCATGATACCTGTATAGCCAACTAATCCCGGTGCAACTAATCCACTGGCCTGTTCAGGCACGCCAAAATACGCACCTTGCAGAATAGCATCCATATCAATAGCCTTTTTGATCGCCTGTCTTACGCGGACATCAGACAACTTTTCGTTTGCGATGTTAATACCTAGAAAAGTATAATCAGCTGTTGGACGTACATCCAGCACACCGCCAGCTGGCAGTGACTCTCTGTAATTAGGGACGGACCCTATGGAAATTTCACTGATATCAATTTCACCAGCTTCAAAAGCAATTTCTGCTGATTTTGGTTCCTGAATAGGATAGATATTAATTTTATCAAAACCAGCCTCTGGACCGTTCCAGCCATCATGAGGAACTAGCACGGTCTTTTCTCTAGGTGTCCATGACTCGATTTTATAAGCACCAGCTGTTGCTCCGGGGTCAGTAGTAAACTTTCCGCCTGCTTCTTCTGTTGCCTTTTTTGAGACAATTGCTCCACTTGAATATGGTAATGTACTCCACCAGATAGGAGCAAATGGCTCTTTAAGATGAATAATACCACTATACTTATCGATAATTTCAACTTCTTTAAGGGGAAGCCAGTCACCGATAATTGGTGATGCTAATTCCGGATCAATATAACGTTCATAGGAATATTTCACGTCTTCGGTTGTTACTTCACCATAACCATCTGTCCACATCAGTCCAGGCTTAAGGGTGAATTTGATTGTCAATTCATCAACCTGTTCAATGGACTCAGCGGCTTGCAGCTCATATTCCCAATCTGATCCAGATTTGAATTCGATTAATTTTGGAAATAACACATTGATCATTGTCAAATCTGCGCCACTTTGCCAAAAAGCTGGGTCAAGTGTGGTAAAATCTTCCCCGAGTCTGACGTTTAGTTCATCACTTCTAACAATGTTAACAGTTGCTGTCAGGAAAACGAACGACAGGATGAGTGCTGATACCAGCCGCATTGACGCGCTTTCCAATTTTCTAGTTATTTTAGTTCTAGACATTATAATTAGCCTCCCTAAAGCATTACATCAATAATTAAAGCGTTTGATCTAACAATATTAAATCCATTTTCAACGCATTAAGAATAATATTGCTTAATTTGTATCTGATGCATATAACTAAATCTCTTTTTATTGACGCTATTTGTCAACCTAAGCGTATATATAGCGTCACCTTATAACAGGCAATTTTATCGAAAAGAGGAGATTATTTAGTATGAAAGATCAGAATCTGAAGAAAAATTTACGCCTATTAATCGGATATAGTTCATCAATCACTGATGTTTGCAATGACATCAAAATATCCAGACAGCAGTTCACAAAATACCTCTCAGGCAAGTCTTTACCAAGACTTCGAAGTCTTCAGAAGATTTGTGACTATTTTGGGCTAGAGGATTGGGAGCTCCTTTTACCACATGATGAATTCCGGAAATTGATTGCCATCCGTCCAATTAAAACTGGCCAGAATAAACATTCATTTTCTAATAATTTTATGTCCGAGTTGCAAAATAAATCGCTGTCTATTCGTGATATGGGGTCATTCTTGGGATATTATTACAATCACTTCATCGTAAAGGGTAAAAAAAGTATGATCCAACGAAGTCTCTACCATATATATGAAGTAGATGGCTTTGTTGGAACAAGATGCATCGAAAGAACTGAAAATATTGATGGATCATCAAGATTTACTAAATATGATGGTATTGCATATTATTCAGGTAACAGAATATACGTTTCAGAACGTGAAAGATGCTATGGTCAAACTATCTGGCACACTATTTTATACACAACTGGGTCATATCATGGTCAGTTTTTTTCAGGGTTAGGATTAGGAAATACATGGGACTCAGTCCAGGATATATCTTGCTATCGATCTATTTTTCAATTTCTTGGTCAATCAGTCGATCTTTATAAAGCTTTAAAGCATTGCGGTTTATATTATCCAGATAGTTCGGATATCCCAATTTATATTCGTGAGAATATTCACAATAAAATTGATATTGGGGATAATGCATTTGTTGCAGCATAATTTTTAAATTATTACTCTAGGTAACTTAGGAAGATTATAGTCATGATATGCACCATTCAAGGTGGTAATTCCAAATAATTTACAAATTACAAAATTTATTACATAATTAATTCGACCAATATTAGGAATATATTTTCGCTATCAACACAAAATAGCCGACATAAAAAAAGTACAAATATCAATATACCTCAATCTAAAGCATAAAGCCTAATCCAATCTAAGCCCAACCTCATAGCAATTATGATCCCAATCAATAAAAAGCATAAGTAACCCCTATGTGAGGTTTTAATGAGGGGTTCTTATCAATATTAACGACAATATGTAATTATAACAGAATGTTAGAGATGGTGTTTAGAATCCTCCCAATCCTCCATTTTCTTCCCTATTTCAAACCTTCTCCTTTTCCATACAAGCTTAGTTATCAATAACAACGCTATTCAATTTTTTAATCAGGGTAGTTCAATGATGTATTAAAATGTATCTTTGATTAAATTCTTCATTTATCCATCCATTACCCTTTCCATCATTATTTTTTGCTATTCGTTCTCTGATTATCTTCTGTCTTATCAGTCGTATGTTTAAGTGATTATGTAAATTGTAAATATTTACAATATATATATTTACACATTTATCATTGCTTCAACATCGATTCATATATAAAGGTTGCGGAATATACATAACCTAAAGTCAAAGGAGAGACGTTATGGAAAACCAAACAAATATTTATGAAGCACATACTCAAGCCTCTGTCGGCAGATTTGATGGCATATCTAGAGATTATTCCATGGAGGAAGTAAAACGTCTTTCCGGAACTGTGGTGGTTGAACATTCTCTTGCCCGACACGGAGCCGATACCTTATGGAAACTTTTACAGACAGAAGACTATGTAAATACGCTAGGTGCTATCACTGGCAATCAGGCCATGCAGCAAATACGTGCCGGACTGAAGGCAATTTATCTATCCGGCTGGCAGGTTGCCGCTGATAATAATGTATCTGGTCATATGTATCCCGACCAATCAATCTATCCTGCCAATTCTGGCCCTGAACTGGCCAAAAAAATAAACAACACTCTACGCCGCGCTGATCAAATTGAACGATTAGAAAAAGGGGAAACTAGCGTGAACTGGCTTGCCCCGATTGTGGCTGATTGTGAAGCCGGGTTTGGTGGCGTTCTGAATGCGTTTGAAATTACGCAGGCCTATATCGAGGCCGGTGCAGCTGGCGTTCATTTTGAAGACCAACTGGCATCAGAAAAAAAATGTGGGCATATGGGCGGAAAAGTTCTCATTCCCACCCAGCAAGCGATTGCCAACCTGAACGCAGCAAGGCTGGCAGCAGATATTGCCAGAGTGTCAACAGTCATAATGGCGCGGACAGATGCCGAAAGCGCCCGTCTGATCACATCAGATATTGATGAACGTGATCGCCCATATATCACTGGTGAAAGAACACAGGAAGGCTTCTATATTCTTGACGATGAACATGCTTTTGACCGTTGTGTTGAGAGGGGATTGGCTTATGCCCCTTATGCTGACCTATTATGGATGGAAACATCAACGCCTGATCTGGACCAGGCCAGACGCTTTGCCGAAGCTATCAGAAAGCAGTATCCAAACCAGATGCTTGCTTATAATTGCAGTCCCTCGTTTAACTGGTCTGCCAATCTATCTGCTGATGATATTGGAATCTTTCAGAAAGAAATCGGACAGATGGGCTATAAATTTCAGTTCATTACATTGGCAGGTTTTCATTCCTTGAATTACAGTATGTTTACCCTTGCAAAATCTTACAAGGCAAATGGCATGAGTGCATATTGCGCATTACAGAACGCTGAGTTTTCCGCAGAAGAAGACGGATACACGGCACACCGCCATCAAAGAGAAGTAGGCGCAGGATGGTTTGATGCAATATCCACCACTGTAAAAGGTGGCAGTTCATCAACCACAGCCCTTAATGAAAGCACAGAAGATGCCCAATTCACCCCAGCAGCCGAATAGTTTTCACCTATTCTTATTTTGAGGAGAAATGAAAATGTCCCATTCACATGATCTTAACACCCAAGAAGAGCGTATCACTATTATCGTTCCCACCTTTAGCAAAATTGCCATGGAAATTCATAGGCAGAATATGTGGGAAAAAGGATACAGGCTGGAAAGCAATGTAAAACAGCACATGTTTCTTGAAGGTGACGGCAAAGATACAAAAGAGCTATTTTCTGGCGAACAGATGTATGCAGCAACTTTTGTGAAAAATTGACTATTACGCCGTGGAAAATCTCATGATCTGTTTTTATTAAGTAATGCTTATGAACCTAAATCTGATATGCATATTTGCATGACGTCTTATTCAGCAGGTTAACCATTTGGGCTGTCGTCATCATATCTCGACGAATGTATTTTTCAGATAACGCCAAGCATCACCAGATAGTCAGGTGATGCTTGGTTATTATGTCAGGTGATCATTTTTCCATATTCGCCAGTTTCTAACCAAACATGATTTTGCAAAATAGTGGCAGATTTAAAATATTCTCTTATAATTGTGGTCTTCTTGAGTATTTCATAAAACAAATGATGATGAACAAACCAACATTACTCTTTATCTCTATGGGGGAACTTGCCACCCATCTTTTAGAAGCTGTTGCAAGAACAGATATGTTTTCTTCTATTATCGTTGCTAGTAGAGATTTGAAAAAGGCTCAGAAAAGAGTGAACAATGCTCTTATCGGCGCCGGTATAGAGGGCTATTTCCCCCAGATCATAGCTGAGGATTTAGATGTTCATCATAAAAATTTTCCGAAAAAACTCCGCGACATTAACCCTGACTATATTTTTTCTGCCCCCTCTTTGTTTCCATGGTGGCGGTTAACCCCTAGTGATGTTGCTATTCCATTTGCGGGATATACAGCCCTTCATTTATCACTGATGAAGGCGTTCCGCGATCAGATTGCCATGTCTGGCGTTAAATCTTTCTGGATTGGGGCGTCATTCCCCGATGTGATCAATGCCATGCTTAACAGAACCGGCTATGGGCCTCAATGCGGCATAGGGAATGTTCAGGAACCAATTTCAAAGATTCAAATGGGGATGAGCCGCCTTTTAGACGCTGACCCCAAGGAAATAGAGGTCAAGTTAGTTGCCCAACATGCTTTTGAGTATTTTGTTTTAAATGATCATGAAGCCCCGGAATTACCGCCCTATTTGCTTAAAGTGCGTCTAGGCGGGAAAGATGTTACTGATCTGGCTGAAACGGTGTTGCGTCATCCTTTTCCCTTTCCATATGATATGCATTTTAATCGGGTCACCGCCTCATCAGCCCTTGTTGCTCTGAATGCCCTGACTGATGAAACAGAAAAGCAGATACATTTACCCGGCATTGGTGAATATGTTGGCGGGTATCCCGTTCTGGCAAGCAAGGCAGGAATAACAATCAATCTTGACCCCGAATGGTCTTTGCAACAAGCCATTGCGGTTAATGAAGCATCGTTAAAATGGGACGGCATAGAAAATATGGATTATGATGGAACCATATTTTTCACAGAAGAAACCCAGCAGGCTTTAAATAAATTGCTGGGAAAGACAGTGGAAAAGCTTTCCATACATCAGGCACAAGAACAAGCCACTGATCTGTTAAATGCTCTTAGTTAGGCATAAATATCCTGAAAAACTCTGACCCAGGATTGGGCAGAGATAAAAAACGATTAACGCGAGATGGCATTTATTCTAGGTTTTATTCATGGCAATTCTGTTATCATCTGATGAACCACCAGCAAGCGAATATCTGGCTCCTACTTCATGCCCTGATATTCTGATTATATGTGAACATGCTGGATGTATTATCCCCCGATCACTTAATCGATTAGGTCTTGATCCTGAATGTGCATTGGAAAAGCAGCATATTGCTTGGGATATAGGAGCAAAAGCCGTAGCAATGGGTATGGCAGAACAGCTTGGAGCCGGGTTTATCTGGCAAAATTACAGCCGTCTTGTCATTGATTGTAATCGCCCTCCGCATTCTGCTACTTCTATCCCGGCTATAAGTGATCATATCCCTATTCCCGGAAATATGGCACTAGGCCCGGATGAAACTCATGCCAGAATAAATGAAATTTTCACCCCTTACGATGATCTATGCAGAAAGGTAATGGCAAGGGAAGATATCAAGCTGGCCATATCCTTACACAGCTTTACCCCTATCATGAATAATATCGAACGCCCATGGGAAATCAGTTTTCTCTTTGATAAAGGGGAAGCATACGCAAAAGATATGGCAGCTTTCATATCTGAAGAAAGCCCTCACCTCAATATCGGGTTTAATGAGCCTTATCAAGTGAGTGAATCAACAGACTGGTTTGTCACCCAACATGCTGAACCTAAAGCGATCCCGCAAGTACTGATCGAGATCAGAAATAATGAAATCAGACATGATGATCAGATACAACTCTGGGTCGATAGACTGTGCAAGGCAGCTTTAAGCATGCTGAAAACATACAGATGATCCTAAAAATAGATCACTGCTCACATATCCGCACCTTCCTGCTGGGCGAAAAAGGATGTGGCTTTCGGAACAGCCGGTAAAGCCATATCATAGGTTGAACACCGCACACGGCCAGATATTTCCCCCCTCACCAATTCATGGGTGAACTGACTAGGCAGGTGATTAGGGCTGAGTTCAATCGCATCTTCGGCATAATATGTGGTTATATATAAAGTTCTTGGCCGATCTGATAGATTGGCGGTTGATCCATGCAATAAGCTTGCATGCATAAGGCAAACCGACCCTGCCTTACCTGTGCAAGATATAATATCAGACCGTCTATCATCAACAATGGCATGATCAACCGATCCGGTGAATACGCCATTATGCCAGTGAGAATATAATGGCCCCTTATGGCTCCCCGGAATAACCTCAAGAGGGCCGTTTTCCATTGTCACGTCATCAAGGAACAAAAGACAGGTGATAATGTCGTCATTGGTCATAGGTTGAAAGGGAAAATCCTGATGCCATTTGACTTCAGTTTTTGAACCGGGTTGTTTTGAGTTCACTTTACCATGATGAAACCGGATAGATGGTCCGATTAATTCAGCGCAATAATCAACTGTGCGCGCATCACGCATGATACTGGCATATATATCAGACACTTCTTCGGGCGACTGAACGCGGCGAAGCGCCGGTTGTTTGGCATTATGGCCGGGCTGAAGATCAAATCGTGCCCGTCCATCAAGAGTTTCTCCATAATCGGTATCGTGGCGGCGGCTTTCTTCAACCCAGCGATTAAACTCATCTCGCAATTGTACCAGCTGAGTATCAGTAACAGCATCTTCTAATACGATAACACCATCTGCCCAAAATCGGTCTTTCTGTTCCTGGGTTAAATATGTCATTGCAAACCTCCTCCAGCATCAAAACAACACATGGCCGTTGATTTGAAAATATAATCGCAATTTTTTATCCATGTCTATCAGAAAAGCATATTGGGTTAGCTATGGAAAATGTATCATTTTATCGCTGATATCACTGGCCAAATAGCTAATGTCATATGCCATTGAACTTTACCAGATTAACTACAATTTATGGGATAATACGGTAATGGCATGACAGAGCATAAATCAATGCAACACACGACTTTTAAAAGAAAATATATTCCATATATCGTGGCTGTAATGTGTATTGGCATGATGACGTCTATTACAATTTCCGTCAGAGCCGATACCACCCCCTCGCCCCTGTCAATATTTGATAGCCAGTTAACAGATGCCACACTAATTGGTCAGGGCATTCTTAAAATTTACTGGGCACAGGTTTATCATTTATCCTATTACACAACCGATGAAAATAAGGATGGCCAAGCTGACGCTATCATTCTGCATTATGATTATCTTCGTGATGTGCCCAAATATGCCACTATTGATGCCTCACGCGATGAATTTAAACGCTATCCGCAGATAACCGATGAAAAACTGGCCACATGGATTGGCTATCTGGAACAGGCATTATCAGATATGTATGAAGGTGATCAGGCCATTATCAAAAGACAGGCTGATGGAACGATAAGTTTTTATGTTGGAGATGCTGAACCGGTTATTATCAGTGATGAAGAATTCAGTCAGGTATTCTTTGATATATGGCTGGGGCCAGAATCCACTTACCCATCATTGAGAAAACAATTGCTGGCATTGAACTGATCGCCTCATCTAGCAGAAATAAAGCAGTTGTATTAGACGGTTTCTAGGCATATCTTGGACTAGATAAGTAAAACCTTTATGGATATTTATTAATTTATTAGATTAATTTATTCATATTAACTATTGTTTTAAAAGCATTAAAGGGAATGATTAAATGAAAATGAACACACTTGGGCGAACAGATATTATGGTATCTGCGCTTTGTCTTGGCAGCATGACATGGGGAACACAAAACACAGAAGCCGAAGGTCATGCCCAGATTGATTTCGCCCTTGATAATGGCATTAACTTCATTGATACCGCCGAAATGTACCCGGTCAATCCCCTTTCCAAAGAAACTCAAGGGGATACAGAACGGGTCTTAGGCACATGGGTTAAATCTTCCGGTCGCCGTGAAGACGTTGTCATTGCAACAAAGGTAAGTGGTGAAGGCTTAAAATATGTTCGTGATGGTGCCCCAATATCATCAACGACTATCAGGCAGGCTCTGGAAAACTCCCTTAAATCACTACAAACCGATTATGTTGATCTCTATCAATTACACTGGCCTAACAGAGGGTCATATATGTTTCGCCAGAATTGGCGTTATGACCCCACCAGTCAGGATACGGCAGAAACCGAAGATCACATGCTTGATGTGCTGACCTGCCTTGATGAATTGATCAGCGAAGGCAAAATTCGGGCAATCGGGCTTTCTAATGAAAGCTGTTGGGGCACCATGAAGTGGTTGCATATGGCTGAAAAACATAATCTTCCCCGTATGGCCAGCATTCAGAATGAATATAGCCTTCTTTGTCGCCTATATGATCTGGATATGGCAGAGATGACACATCATGAACAAGTTGGTCTATTGTCATTCTCACCGCTTGCAACAGGATTATTAACCGGTAAATATTCAGCTGATAGCAAGCCTCCTGCTGGCTCTCGCGCATCCATCACCTCTGATCTTGGCGGGCGTACAACCACCCGTGTATGGCCAGCGGTTGAAGCCTATGAAGATATCGCTAAACGGTTTGAACTTGATTTGACAGCCATGTCATTAGCATGGTGTATGCAGAGATCATTTATGACCAGCACAATATTCGGGGCAACATCTCTGGA
This sequence comes from Puniceispirillales bacterium (SeqCode), assembly GCA_049595035.1. Lineage (GTDB taxonomy): Bacteria > Pseudomonadota > Alphaproteobacteria > Puniceispirillales > UBA1172 > UBA12202. The sequence continues at coordinate 34,883 of JBMYKD010000011.1, forward strand.
ACAGATGAAACAGTCATTGAAGTCCGTGGATTATCATTTAGACAAACAGATTTTACATGCTATTGATAATGCGCATAGATCTCATCCGATGCCATATTAAACCAGTAGATAAAAAATATGACACAACCTACAAAAACGCCGGCGGATTTCTGGAATCCAAAATTTGATACATCCGAATATATATTCGGTAAGGATGCAAACACATTTATTGCTTCTGTGATACCGCCCGCATCATCTGATCAGACCGCCTATGCTCCGGCTGACGGGGAAGGTCGTAATGGGGTATATCTGGCGAAAATGGGATATGCGGTAACAAGCGTTGATATTTCTGAAAAAGCGGTAGAAAAAGCCCTGATGCTTGCAGCTGATCAGGGGGTTGCAATTAACGCATCGGTGGGTGACGTCATGGGAGCACCACCTGCCGAGTTTGATGTTGTTATTGTGTCTTTCATGCATTTCAAGCCGCATGATCATAAGCGTTTTGTCAATCATCTGATTGCGGCTTTAAAACCCGGTGGACTTCTAGCCATTGAAGGATATTCCCTTGACCAGATTCCATTTCAATCTGGTGGTCCAAAATCCGAAGATATGCTGTATACACGGCATAAGCTAGCAGATGATTTTAAATCACTTGATCTGATTTTGCTGCAAGATGCCCGGCGCGTCCTTAATGAAGGCGCACGCCATCAGGGTGAAGCCGCTACCATTCAACTGGTAGCAAGAAAAGCCTTATAGATATGACAAAAGGCTTTACTTACAGTCGTGAAACAATCTGGCATATCACCTGTCAATCCTGTGGGTTTTACTGGACGTATCCCACCATGAATGCCATCGAAACCCCTGAAAAGCGATCTTGGCACTGCCCATTATGTGGCCAGAAAGGCAATGGCCAGGAGCAGAAAGACTGGCATGACCCAAGCTCCTGATCAGATATCTTCTGCGCTACCGCAACAGAAAACCCTCAATCCGAAACGTGGTATTATCCTGATGATGATGGCCGTTCTGGGCTTTGCGGCCATGGATGGTATGTCTAAATATATGGGTGAACGGTATCATATTATTTCCGTTGTTATGATCCGCATGTGGTTTTTTGCTCTATTTGTTGTTGTCTGGAGTGTTATTAAATCAGGCGGTATAAAAGCGGCGGCCAGATCGCATCATCCTTTTGTGCAATTTCTGCGCGGGGGTTTGCTATCTCTTCAAATCTGTGTCGCGGTCGCATCATTTGTTATTCTTGGCCTTGCTCAGACACATGCTATTTTTGCCTGCTATCCTCTGCTGGTTGTGGCTCTATCTATTATTTTCCTTGGTGAACGTGTTGGCTGGCAAAGGATAGCCGCTATAATTATGGGATGTGTTGGCGTATTAATCATTATCCAACCGGGAACAACGGTATTCAAACCCGAAGCCCTAATCGCTGTTGCGGCAACTCTTGGATTTGCCATTTACAATGTTTTAACCCGTTATGTTGCCAAACGTGACGATCCTGTTACCAGTTTTTTCTGGACAGGAATAGCCGGATGTATCGTCATATCCATGATTGGCCCCTTTTTCTGGACACCGATTTTGATGCAGGACTGGGCTATGATGATGATGCTATGCGTTACGGCAATGCTGGCCCATTTACTTATGATCATGGCACTGAATGTTGCCGAAACCACCACCTTACAGCCTTTTGCTCTGTTACAGATTGTTTATAGCACGCTGATTGGCCTTATTCTGTTTAAAGAGGTTGTCGAGATGCATGTGTTTGTAGGTGCAGGTATTATCGTTGCATCAGGATTATTTGCTTTCTGGCGTGAAGCCAAATTGAAGCAACTAGCACAGACAGATATGGCAAAATAGCCATCTGATGGAATGGACTTCAATCTGATTATTTTCTAATATCAGATGATATTATTACTCATAAAAAAGGATTTCTTTTTCCATGCCTTTTACAACAATTGACTTCGCTCACTTCACGCCATATGCCTCACTCATTGGCGGAATTCTAATTGGTCTTGCCGCCTTTATCCTCATGGCTAGTAATGGCCGGGTGATGGGGATTAGTGGCATTTTCGCTTCAGCTCTAATAAATAGGCCTGTGAACGGCTTATGGCGCTGGTTTTTTCTTGCCGGCACCATTATTGGCCCTCTCATTTATCTGGGATTTAAAGATGAAGGCCTTTTGATGCGGCCAGTTAGCGAAGGGGCTTTACTATATGTGGGCGGATTTATTGTTGGTCTGGGGGCTATGATTGGTGCTGGCTGTACGTCTGGTCATGGAATATGCGGACTGGCACGGCTTTCGCCACGATCATTTGTCGCTGTCATGACATTTATGATCACTGCCGTGATTACCGTCCTGATTATTCATTCCGGTTCATAGGAGAAGAATATCATGCCTCTTGTTGTAGCATTAGTTTCAGGTGTTCTATTTGGTATTGGCCTTGCTATGGGCGGAATGCTTGATCCGGCGAAAGTGGTTGGCTTCCTTGATATTTTTGGCACATGGGATCCATCACTTGCCTTTGTCATGGGCGGTGGTGTGATGATAAACCTGATAGGATATTATGGATTTATCAAACGCATGGATTACCCTGTTTTTGAAGGCCAGTTTCATTTACCGCAAAAACAATCATTTGATATGCAACTGATTACAGGTTCAGCTTTATTCGGGATTGGCTGGGGCATCACCGGTCTTTGTCCGGGCCCTGCTGTTGCATCGCTTTTGACAAATACGGAAACCGGTGCTTTTTTTCTGATCTCTGTTGCGGCCGGGTTACTGGTTGGTAAGGTTGTCACAAAATAATTCAGGCCAGCGTGACTGAAACCGCGCCAGATTTGCATCTGACATCATAACGTGGAAGCATTCGGCTGATGCTTCCGTGTTTTCTTTAACCGATATCATATAACCATGATCATAAAGCCATGATCTGGCATCACCCTTTGAATATGGTACGGTTATCATAACCTGTTTTTCATCAGCGGCAAAATAATCTTCGATTGCCTTATGCAAATGATCAAAACCCGTTCGTTCAAGCGCCGATAGCATCACCGCATGTGGAAATCGCTGTTTCAATAATAACAATTGATCCGGTTCAGTGACCTGATCCACTTTATTGCATACATGGATAACCCGTCGGTGCTGTTCTTCTTCATCAAGGCCAAGCGATAGCATAACATCATGCACATCTTTTGCTTCTTCGATTACCATTGGGGATGAAGCATCATGAACATGAAGCAACAGATCTGCTTCAACCACTTCTTCTAGAGTGCTTTTAAAAGCCTCAACCAGTTCAGTAGGCAATTGACTGATAAACCCAACTGTATCGGCAAGGATGACCGTCCGGCCAGAATCCAGCTGCATGCCGCGCATAGTCGGATCAAGGGTGGCAAATAGCATATCCTGTGATAGTACCCCTGCCCCGGTGAGCGCATTAAACAATGTTGATTTACCAGCATTTGTATAACCAATCAGGGCAATGGAGGGCGTTTCATTCCGCTTGCGGTTTTGCCGCTGAATGGTTCGCGTGCGGACAACTTCGCGCAATTCTGATTTGATTTTGATAATCTGATCATCAAGCATTCGGCGATCAAGTTCAATTTGACGTTCTCCCGGCCCGCCTAGAAACCCACCACCGCCGCGCTGTCTTTCCAGGTGCGTCCAGCTTCGCACTAACCGGCTACGCTGAAAGGTAAGGGCAGCAAGTTCAACCTGCAAACGGCCTGCATTCGTGGTGGCACGTTCACCAAAGATTTCTAGAATTAATGCCGTGCGATCAATAACCTTACACCCCAGCTGTTGTTCCAGATTGCGTTGCTGTACAGGGGTAAGGCTGGCATTGATCACAAGCAGACTATGATCATCCGCTTCTTGATTGATGCGTTCAATAACACCGGCCCCGATCAATGTAGCCGCTCTTGGGTTATTGATCCGGACACTGATGCTTTGCTGAACCGGAAGTCCGATTGCCTCAACAAGACGCACGGCTTCAGCAAGCATCATCTCAGCTGGTCTTGATGATGTTTCTTCCCGCATATCCGGATGCAGAACAATGGCATGATCAATACCCATCAGGGCTGTTCACTAAATGATAAAATCATACTATACCTAGATATAAAGACTAGCTAAATGTCAATGACTGGTGACCTATGAATCCACATAAAACAACAATTCATGTTGATATTTTTTCCGATATCATCTGTCCATGGTGTTATATTGGCTGGAAGCGCATTGCCACCGCTGCCGAAATGCACCAACATGTCAACCTCGACATATCTTGGCGGGCTTTTTTACTTAACCCCCAAATGCCAGAAGCCGGAATGGACAGGCAGGCCTATATTCAGGCAAAGTTTGGACAGGCTGGTGGCGCTTTTTATGATCGTGTAGCCGAAGTGGGCAAACATGTTGGTATTGATTTCAATTTTTCCGCCATTACACGAACACCGGATAGCAAGCCTGCCCATTATCTGATCAAAGCGGCTTGGCAACATGCGCATACAATCAATATAAAAATGATGGCAGATTATTTTGAACATGGCATAGATATCAGCGGACCAGATTATCATGCGGCTATCATGGAAGAATTTGATATTTCATCAAGCCAGATTGATCTGGCAAAAACACAAGTGCAGGCTGACCTTGAAGAAGCCAGCATGATGGATATCCATGGCGTTCCCTACATCATTATTGAACACCGCTGGGCTGTATCCGGTGCGCATCCACCACAGGCATTTCTGCCCCTATTTGATGCTGCGATAAATGCCAAATTAGCATCAACATGATGCTTAGGCCTTATATTTACTGATGCGCCTGTCTGGCCTAAAGCAAGGCCACAATATCATCAATTAATTTACGAGATGTATCAATCCGTTTCGATAAAGGTATGGTTTGACGAACAACCAGTTTCTGATCACCGGTAACCTGCATAATGCCTGATTTCTTATTGATCAGTCCGATTAAGGCATCCGGATTCGGAAAATGGTTATGACGGAAAGTCACACTCATGCCTTTGGGGCCAGCATCCAGTTTTTCAATATGAGCCATGCGGCATCTGATTTTGATAATAATGGTATCAATCAGATTCTGCACCTCTTGCGGTAAGGGGCCAAAACGATCAACAAGTTCTGCTACCAGTTCATCATGATCATTTAAGCTTTCTAATGCTGCTATCCGCCGATAAAGCGATAGCCGAACAGACAGGTCAGGAACATATTCGTCAGGGATTAGGATAGATGCCCCAAGATTAATTGCCGGTGACCATTTATCCTGCTGGGCGTCCTGATCATCTGATACACCAGATTTTACATCTTTGACAGCATCATCAAGCATAGACTGATATAGTTCCACCCCTACCTCACGCACATGCCCTGATTGTTCATCACCAAGCAGGTTCCCTGCCCCGCGAATATCCAGATCATATGATGCCAGTGTAAATCCGGCACCAAGCGCATCCAGCGTCTGCATCACCTCCAGCCGGCGTTTTGATTGCGGGGTAAGCATCCGTGACGGATCAGTGGTAAGATAGGCATAGGCGCGTTGTTTTCCGCGCCCGATACGGCCACGCAATTGATATAATTGTGATAACCCGAACATATCAGCACGATGAATAATCATGGTATTGGCAGACGGAATATCAATTCCGGATTCGATAATATTTGTTGCCAGCAAAATATCAGCCTCACCATCAGCAAAACGGGTCATAGCATCATCCAGTTCTGCTGCCGGCATTTGCCCATGTGCGGTGATAATCCGTGCATCAGGTATCATATCCATCAATCGGTCATAGGTTCGCGGCAGATATTCAATGCGCGGGCTGACACAGAATATCTGTCCACCCCTATGACGTTCACGCTTGATCGCTTCGGCCAGAACCACATGATCCCAGGGGCCAACAGATGTACGGATAGCCAGCCTATCCACCGGCGGGGTAGCAATAATCGACATATCGCGAACGCCTGATAAAGCCATCTGCAATGTACGGGGGATAGGTGTAGCGGTAAGCGTCAGGACATGGATATTCCCCCGCAAGGTTTTAAGACGCTCTTTCTGGCTAACCCCGAAATGCTGTTCCTCATCAACAATGATCAGCCCAAGATTGTTAAATTGTATCTGTCTAGATAAAAGGGCATGGGTTCCGATAGCAATCTGAACATCTCCATTTGCTAACCCTTCCTTGATCTGATTGGCCTGTTTAGTTGTTGTCATTCGTGACAGAACGCCAATATCAATCCCGAACCCGCTAAATCGTTCAGTAAATACCTTACCATGCTGGCGTGCCAGCAAAGTGGTCGGCGTGACCACAGCCACCTGATATCCTGACATAGCTGCAACAAAAGCCGCCCGCATAGCCACTTCGGTTTTCCCAAAACCAACATCACCACAAATTAACCTATCCATGACGCGACCTGAACGCATATCATTCAGGGTTTCATTGATAGCATCCTGCTGGTCTTCTGTTTCTGCATAGGTAAAGCGTTGGCAGAACTCGGCATAACTGGCTGGTTCAGCATAAAATTGCTCTGTCTTGGATATTTTGCGCAATGCCGCTACTTTGATTAGCTGCCCTGCAATATCCTTGATGCGTTTCTTGATACGCGCCTTCTTGGCCTGCCATGCAACGCCGCCCAGCTTATCCAGTGCGACCTCACCCCCTTCGCGGCCATAGCGTGAAAGCAAGTCAATATTCTCTACCGGCAAATACAGCTTGTCTCCACCTGCATAGACAAGCAGAACACAATCATGATCTGCGCCAAGAATGTTCAGTGTTTCAAGGCTTTCATAGCGGCCTATACCGTGATCCACATGAACAACCAGATCACCTTCATTAAGGCTAGATACCTCACGCAGAAAATGTTCTGCCCGGCGTCGTCTGCCTTGCGGACGATGCAATCGGCGGCCAAAAATATCCTGTTCCGTCAGAACAAACAGCTCAGACATAATAAAGCCATGTTCCAAAGGCCATACCATCAGATTAACAGCAGCCGGCACCATATCTTTCCAGCTGGAAATGATATGAACATCATCAGTGCTAGACATATATTGCCCTAATCGTGATGAAAGACGTTCCAATCCACCGCGACTAGATGCGGCCAGAATAGCGGTCTGGGATGCGCCACGATGTTCAAGCAATTGCCGCAACTCAGCCAGATCATGATCATCATTTGCAGACTGATTTTGATATAGCAAAGGTGATTTTTTGCTATTAATAACAATATGTTCTGAATCATTATTTATATCAGATATAAATGACATAAACTGCATCACCGCCTGTCCTGACTGCATGGCTGTATGGGTATGATCCGTCAGGTAAAGCGCATCAGGCGGCAATGGCCTGAATACCTCATCAGAATTGGTTTCAGCCTGTGCATATTCTGAACGGGCCGTATAAAAATCTTGTATCTGTTCAAACCGGTTTTGGCGCATAACTGCTGTTTCATCTGCTTGAACTACCAGCATATTATCGCAATATTCCGATAGATGGGTTAAATCATCATGGAATAGCGGTAGATAATGTTCGATACCAGTAACACGGCGGCCAGTTGATACCACCTGATAAAGGACGTCACGGCTGGCTATCCCGCCAAAACTGTCTATGTAATGACGGCGGAAGCGCGTGATGCTAGCTTCATCCATAGGAATTTCACTTACCGGATAAAGCCTGACATGAGAAATCAGATCACCACTCCGCTGGGTTTCCGGGTCAAAGGTTTTGATGCTTTCTATCTCATCCCCGAATAGATCAAGCCGCACCGCAACTGATCCCCCCGGCGGGAAGACATCAATGATACCGCCACGCAAGGCATATTCCCCCGGTTCACGGACAGTATTGGTGCGGTGATAGGCATTCGCTTCTGCATATGCTGTGAAAGCAGATTGCCCCACATGCCCGCCTGCCGTTAATTCAATGCTACCATTGGTAAAATATTCAGGCATAGGGTTTTTTTGTAGCCACGCATTGACCGTTGTCAGGATGATCCCCTGCCTAAACTGACCACTAGCCAGCATAGACAAGGCCTTAATCCTCTGGCCTATCAACTGGGAGCTAGGTGATACACGATCATAAGGCAGGCAATCCCATGCAGGAAATCGAAGAATATCTTCAGCAGGCACACCAAGAGCAAGCAGACTGTTTTCCATTTCCACCATAGCAGCATCATTGACACTAATATGAACAAGATGGCCTTTATGCCGACCAGACAGATCATAAAGCAATAATCCATCAAGCCCCGGGGATACGCCCTCAATGGTAATGGTTTTGCCTGCGTCCGGCAGGTGTAATTCATGCCAAGATAGATTCATGGAAATGACTTCAATCTGTTATGGATAGGGCTACTGACGTGACCGAACATGCGCAATCAGCAGGTCGAGGGCTTCGGTATTCAGATTGGCAGGAACTGCTAACTGTCCGCTGACAATACCCCATATGGCCGGATCACCCAATTCTAGCAGGGCTTCATAGCTTTCCAGTGCGGTCGCATTCATATCAGGCAATTTTTCTTTGGCAAACTGGCATAACAATGTGTCTGTTTCTCTTGTTCCTGTATAACAGGATTGATAGATGAGACGCCGAACTTTATCTTGTTGATTTTCACTCATTTTCACCCTCTGCTTTTTGCCTTGAATGAGATAGCATAGCCATATCAAAAAATATAGCGTATGTGTAAAGAATGAGAGACAGCGGGTATCGGAAATTTGAACGTCCCATTATTCTCTTTCCCCTGTTTCGAGGTGTCGAAACACTCAAAGGGATAGGGCCGCGGCTATCTAGTATTATCGCCAAGCGCATAGGCACACATGCAATTGATCTGCTCTGGCATATTCCTGTCGGGCTAATTCACCGCCATATTAGGCCGGCACTACCGCATATCAGGGATGGCGAAGTGGTTACGTTGGCTCTCACCGCTATTCAGCATGATAAACCACCACCTCGTTCCCGTCGGCCTTTTCGGGTCATCTGCCAGCATAATGATGGACAGAATGATAGCATCGTTGAGATTATCTTTTTCCATGCCAAGGGAAATTATGTTGAAACTCAGCTCCCATTAGGACAAACCCGGCTTGTCAGCGGGCGGGCAGAATGGTTCAGGCAACAATTACAAATGGCACATCCGGATTATATTGTGCCGCCAGATCAGGCAGAGGCTATCCCTGAATATGAATCTGTTTATATGCTGACCGCCGGCTTAACAGCAAAGCCATTGCGCAATGCTATCAATCAGTCGCTTGCCCTCATTCCTGATTTACCAGAATGGATAGACAGCAACATTATATCCCGATTTGGCTGGCCATCATGGCAGGATGCCATGCACCAGATACATCATCCGAAAACCCAAAAGGATTTACTACCCGGTGATCCATCACGCATGCGGCTAGCTTATGATGAATTATTTGCCAATCAATTGGCTCTGGCCATGGTCAGAGAACATAGCACTACCACAAATGGTCGTATCTTTGCTGGTGATGGCAGATTAACGCAAGCTTTGCTTTCATCCCTTCCCTTTGAATTGACCGCTGCCCAAAACCGTGTCGTGAAAGAGATTTCCGCAGACCAGTTGTCCGAAAACCGGATGCTTCGCCTGCTTCAGGGTGATGTTGGGGCTGGAAAAACATTAGTTGCGCTTATGGCTATGCTGAATGTGATGGAAACTGGAGCACAAGCCGCCATTATTGCCCCGACAGAAGTGCTAGCCAGACAGCATTATCAATCGATCAACCAGATGCTGGAACCGCTGGGATTAAAAGCGTGTTTGCTTCTCGGGAAAATGAAAGCACAAGACAAAAGAGAGGCACTGGAGGCCATCGAAAACGGAACGGCATCCCTTATCATTGGCACTCATGCCCTGATTTCCGATCAGACTGTTTTTGATGATCTTGGGCTGGTGGTAATTGATGAACAGCATCGCTTTGGGGTTCGGCAACGCCTGATATTAGGGCAGAAAGGCAAAGCGGTTGATGTTTTGCTGATGACAGCCACCCCTATCCCGCGCACCCTTGCCATGACCGCTTATGGTGATCTCAACACCTCCATTCTGGATGAGAAACCGGCTAATCGCCAGCCTATTGTTACGACAGCCATGCCTATTGATAAAATGGATAATATTATCAATCGATTAAAAACAACGGTATCTGCAGATAAACGTGCCTACTGGATTTGTCCGTTAATTGAAGAATCAGATGTGCTGGATGTTGCCGCTGCCGAAGACCGGTTCATTCATCTTTCAGCGGCTTTACCCGAATGTCATCCTGTTCTTGTCCATGGACGAATGAAACCTGACGAACGCGAAGATGCCATGGAAAAGTTCAGGATGGGTCATTCACAATTGCTCATTGCCACCACCGTCATTGAAGTTGGTGTCGATATCCCCGAAGCTAGCATCATGATCATCGAATCCGCAGAACGATTTGGTTTAGCGCAATTGCATCAATTGAGAGGCAGAGTAGGCAGAGGAGCTGAAAAATCATCATGCGTGTTGTTATATAATGCCCCTATCAGTGATATTGCCAAATCAAGACTTTCCATCATGCGTGAGACAAATGACGGCTTCCGCATTGCCAGTGAAGATTTACGCTTGCGTGGCCCTGGTGAAGTTCTGGGAAAAAGACAATCCGGTGATCCAGAGTTTATGCTAGCTGATCTGGCATATCATGATGACTTGCTGGCCATAGCTCATGATGAAGCGCAGAATATCATTTCAAAAGACCCCGTGCTTGCCCATGAAAATCATGAAGCCCACCGAATATTGATGGCATTATTTGAACGTGATCAGGCGGTTACATATCTTGCAGGCGGTTAAAATATTAAATATTATCATTAATTTAACTACCGTTCTTTAGATATTTTATCAAGAGAAACTGATTTGCGGTCAGGATTAGGGTCTTCCGGAGTAACAATACCACCAGACACAACCATTTTGACCGCTTCCTCAACCCCCATATCGAGAATAAACACATCATCGCGTTTGAAAAATAACAGAAACCCTGATGTCGGGTTAGGTGTCGTTGGGACAAAAACATTAATCAGGTCTTCTTTAGAAAGAGATTGCACTTCACCTTTGGTGGCGCCGGTGACAAACCCAATCGCCCATATCCCACGACGGGGATATTCAACTAACACCACTTCACGGAATGCATCAGACTGGCTAGCCATAATGGTTTCAAGAACTTGCTTAGATGCGCCGTATAATGATCGAACCACTGGTAATCGATTGGTAATGCTATCAAATACCGATAGTAAGAACCGACCTAGGATTCCTGCGGTTAATGCCCCAATCATGATGAAGCCTATCGCAGCAATAACCAGTCCGAACCCCGGTAACGGAAAACCAGCATAGTTTTGCGGGTCAAGCCAGGCTGGCAACAAACCGGCTACCTGATCATCAATGAATGTGATCAGCGACCATGTAATATATAACGTCAACGCCAGTGGTGCGGTGATTAATATTCCAGAAAAAAACCAACGTCTAAGCTGATTAAGCATGAGATGACTCATCAATTAACTCTTCATCTTAGGTCTAGCATCAATTTCAACAGATTGGTAGAATGAAAACCTACCAATTTTTGAATAACACCACTAAGATAAGGCAAAATTATGTCCCTACCACCGCAAGACCGGCAAAATTCTGACATTGTCGATGCTTTACTTGCCCTTATAGATATCATGAAAACCTTGCGCCATCCCGAACAGGGTTGCCCATGGGATCTGGCACAAACGCATGAAAGCATAGTCCCCTATACTATCGAAGAAGCCTATGAAGTGGCTGAAGCGGTGGCAAAAGGTGATCCCGATGATATCCGTGATGAGCTTGGTGATCTGTTACTGCAAATTGTGTTTCAATCGCAAATTGCCAGCGAAGGCGGGCAGTTTGATATCAGTGATGTTGCTAATAGCATTAATCAGAAAATGATTAATAGGCATCCTCATATTTTTTCAGACAATCAGGTAGATGATTCAACCGCTGTTCGCGAACAATGGGAAGATATCAAAAGCCGGGAACGGGCCAGTAAGGGGGAAACGCGAATTCTGGATGGAATTGCCACCACACTTCCTGCGCTTATGCAGGCATTGAAATTACAGAACCGGGCCGCCAGAGTCGGCTTTGACTGGCCTGATATACATGACATTCTGGATAAACTGCGTGAAGAAACAGAAGAACTGGAAACAGAAATTTATGCTCCACAACAAAATAAAGCCGCTCTAGAAGATGAATGTGGTGACCTGCTCTTTGTTGCTGTCAATCTGGCACGCAAGCTAGATATTGATCCGGAACAAGCCCTTGCCAGCACGAACAGAAAATTCCGTAAACGGTTTAATCATATAGAGGAACAGGCATCCCTTTCACATAAATCACTGAATGAATGTTCACTTGATGACATGGAATATTGGTGGCAGGACGCAAAAAAGCTGCCCTGATATCGACATATGATACCAGTATGTTCAATGAATATATGTTCATCAGATATGGTCAGCTGTAATGCCTGCGCTATTCCATATTTTCTTCGTCATCCTGTAAAGAAATAGGATTAGTAGGCATAATTGTCGATATAGCATGCTTATAAACTAATTGGACATGCTGATCACGTTTCAACAACAGTGAAAAATTATCAAACCACGTTACGATACCTTGTAATTTAACACCATTGACGAGAAAAACCGTTACAGCGGCGTGATCTTTACGGATAGAATTTAGAAATATTTCCTGCAAATTTTGGCCTTTATCTTGTGCCATTATTATTACTCCCCCTAGTTATTTTAGTATTTTTACGATTTATTATATAAATTATCAATTACTACTTTAGGAAAACTATTGCTACTTTCGATATAAATAAGCAAGAGAATTAGAAAAAATCCAGTCGGACAGATAACATCCGTTCAACATCATCAATGAATCCACGGGCAACGAACATGATCACCTTATCCCCCGGTTCAATAATGGTATCGCCGCGAGGAATGACAAATTGGTCATTACGCATAATAGCACCGACGACTGCCCCTTTTGGTAATTTTGCTGACCGTAAGGGTGTTCCCACCAGAGAAGAAGATGCCAGGGCTTCGATTTCCATCACCTCCCCTTTTTCTTCTATGATGGTATGAATATCACGAACGCGCCCACGGCGGACATGTTCCAGAATACTGGAAACCGTAATAGAGGGAGGATTAATAACGGAATCAACCCCAAGCGTTGATATCAATGGCACAAAACTAGCCATCTTTATCAAGGTCACAACATGATTTGCCCCAAAACGCCTTGCCAGAAGTGAAGACAGCACATTAACTTCATCATCATCTGTCAACGCAATGAATGTATCAACATCAGCAACGCCACCTTCGTGCAGAATATCAGGTTCAAGCGCATCACCATGAATGATTGTGATCTGCTGTGGCAGATTAAGTGCCGCTTGTCTGGCTATATCCTTATTAACCTCAATCACGGTCTGTTCAGACGATTCGATGGTTTCATGAACAGCATTAGCAACCAGAGTAGCAATATTCCCACCACCAGCGATAAGGATTCGTCGGCTTTCCGGCTCTTCATGGCCAAAACTAGTCATAGCCCGACTAAGATGCGTATCTTCACAAACAAAATATACCTCATCCCCTTCCATCATCTTGACACTTCCATCGCGTGGAACAATGACCTCATTATCCCGGAGAATGGCAATAATGCTCATTTTCAGATCATCAAAGAGGTCTGCCAGATAACGGATGGGAGAACCAAGAATAGGGCATCGTTCCGTGCATTTGACCCCGATAATTTTCACCTTATCGCCGCACATACTGCCAACGTCAAATGCCCCGGGGATTTCAAGCCGCCGCAATACCGCTTGTGATAATTCAATTTCAGGCGAAATAATATGATCAATGGGCATATTATCCGTGCTGAACATATCGGCAAAACGGGGGTCAAGATAACTGCGTGAATGAATACGGGCGATTTTTAGTGGCGTACGATAGATAGAATGAGCCACCTGACACGCTACCATATTGATCTCATCAGACGTGGTGACTGCAATAAGCATATCGGCGTTACCAACATCTGCCTGCGCCAGAATATCCGGGTGCGAAGGCACACCGATGACACCGCGGACATTGTGATGATCTGTCACGCGCTGGATCAATTCATCATTTTCGTCAATGATGGTTACATCATTATTTTCTTGGGATAAATGACCAGCGATACTAAATCCGACCTGACCAGCTCCACAAATAACAATCTTCATGAAGGTTCCTCCATCTGATCTGCCGCTTCTACTTGAATGCCCAGATTTTTAAGCTTGCGATGTAAAGCCGATCTTTCCATACCGATAAAGGCTGCTGTTTTCGATATGTTGCCATTAAAACGGGATAGTTGCGACATTAAATATTCAATTTCAAATTGTTCACGCGCCTCTTTGAGCGGCATGGCAATTGCGCTGGCCATATTCTTATTATCGGTATTTTCCGATTGTCCCAAACCTGTTATTTCAACTGGCAGGTCTTCACGGGTAATGTGATGCTTGCTACGGTCTGCCATAATAACTAACCAGTCAATCATATTACGAAGCTGGGTGATATTTCCCGGCCATGAGTAGCTTTCCAGTGCGGCCAGACAATCCGGAGTAAAGGATAACTGACGATCCCCCTCATCAGCCATTCGTTTTTTAAGGAAATAAAGGGCTAACTCGGCAATATCTTCGCGTCGGCGTGATAGGGGCGGAATAGCAATCGGAACCACATTCAGGCGATAATACAACTCTTCCCGAAATTGCTCCTCTGCCACTTTAGCCTTAATATCCTGAGAGGTAGCAGAGATTACCCGCACATCGACCTGCACATCTGTATTGCCGCCCAATCTTTTAAACCGTTGATCTTGCAGTGTTCTTACAAGGCGTGCTTGCGTATCAAGAGATAAATCAGAAATTTCATCAAAAAACAATGTGCCGCCATGAGCCTGTTCAAACAGGCCAACGACTCTCTTACCATCATTATTGGCTTCTGAGCCAAATAACTCAATCAATGAACGTTGAGATGATAATGCCGCACAATTCACCATTACGAACCTGCCATTTGTCCGGTTTGATTTATCATGAATATTTCTGGCTAATAACTCTTTGCCAGACCCGGAAGGCCCGGTAATAAAAATACGGCTGTTTGATTGTGCGACCTTATCAACTGTCTGGCGAATGCCATGAATAGCCGGAGATGACCCAATCTGATCAAGTGAGATATCATAGCGGCGTTTCAATTCATCATGTTCTGCGTCACGCGCCGCATTAGCCAATGCCCGCTGACATAAAAGGATCAGCTGGGCAGATTTAAATGGTTTTTCCAGAAAATCAAACGCCCCGTCTTTCATCGCCTGCACCGCTGTTTCGATATTGCCATGGCCAGATATCATTAATACAGGAACATGTGGGTAATACCGGCGCACCCATTTTTGCAATTCCAGCCCATCCATATCAGACTGGCGCATCCAGATATCAAGAATAATCAATGCTGGCGGATGGCTAGTCAGCTCGTCTCTGGCTGTTTCGGCATTTTCTGCTTCGCGCACATCAAAACCTTCATCCTCAAGTATTAAACGGATCATACTGCGGATATCGGGTTCATCATCAACAACTAGGATTTCTGGTTTCATTTATCCTGTTGCCTCCTCAGATTGATTTACGAAATCTAGTGTAACCAATGCCCCGTGATAGCCTTCAGCTACGGTCAGATCAATATCATTGTCTGACATACTGGATAAGTGCAATGATCCCCCATGGTCTTCCATGATTTTCTTAACAATAGCAAGCCCCAACCCGCTACCTTTTTTTCGATTTGTCACATAAGGATCGGTGAGGTGTTTACGTTTACTCAATGGTAATCCCGGGCCATTATCAATAATCATGACCTGAATCTTATCTGGTGTTTTCGTCAACATAATCCGGATTTTTTTATCACTGCTATCAGCCTCAATCATCGCATCAACAGCATTCTGTAATAGATTGGTAATCACCTGTCTGATCATGCCATCATCACATGCTATCATCACATGATCCCATGACCCAAAATCTGTCTGGATAGAAATATCCGTTGCTTCAGCTTTTATCAGCATCACTTGCGACTGAATGATATCAATCAGGTTATGATTAGCAATGCTTGGTGCTGGCATCCGGGCAAATGACGTGAATTCATCAACAAGCCGACGAATATCATCAACCTGTCGGGCAATCATATCTACATTTGATCGAAAACTGGCATCCTGCTTCGGATCAGACATGGAAAATTTTTCTGCTAACCGTTCAGAGGCCAATTGCATTGGAGTCAATGGATTTCGGATTTCATGGGCAATGCGTCTAGCCACATCTGACCAGGCCGCTTTACGTTGAGCATCCATTAAAGCACTTACATCTTCGAATGTGACCACATAACCAACGACTCGCCCGCCAATCATTTCACGGGTGATACGCGTTAAGAGGGTTAGATTTATATCGTTTCTATTAATTTCAATATTGATTTCAGGCAATCGGGGTACAATTGCCGCGCGTTTCAGTAATTCTGCGAATTCTGGCACAACAACAGCCAGATTTTTGCCTATGGCAGATTCTTGTTGAAGTTTAAGCATCTTAAGAGCCGCCAGATTAGGTAATGTGATGGTCTGCTCATGATCAATGCCAATAACACCCGATGAAACACCGGCAAGCACGGCTTCGGTAAACTCGCGCCGTTTATCAAGCTGGATATTGGCTTCGACCAGTTCCTGACGATTACGATTAATTTCATCAAGCATGCGGTCAAAAGATGCTGCCAGTTCACCAATTTCACCCTGATCATGGATTTGCCCCACACGGGTAGCATGATTACCAGATCGCACTTTATCGGCAACGCTGATAATAGCACTGATCGGTGTGACAATTGCATTGGCAAAATTCAACCCCAGCCAGACAGAACTAAGCAATAGCAATAAAGCCACCATGCCAAACATAACCGCGAAACTGATCTGTAAATCAAGTTGGCGAATATCAAGAAGCTGATAGCTGGATGAAGCAAACTGTGTACGTTCAACCGATGCCAGCACCGTTGGATCAACAAATCGCCCAACCAGTAAATAGGCATCAACAAATTGATTAAGCCGCAACCCTGCCCTGATCCTGTTATCGTTATCTGTATTAGCGATAGATACCTCACCCAGATTGGCCTTATCAAAAAAGGCGTCATCAAGGTCGGAAAAGGTAACAGCATAAGCAAATTGGGAATTAGCAATCACCCGCCCTGTTGAATCAATTACCAGGGCTTCTGTCAGATTTCTAACCCCTGCCTGATTGGTCAGATACAGATCAAAGCTGTTCCGGTTGCGGAGCAGATTGGGGGCTTCCCTGTTGATATCATTAGCCATGGCCAGAATTTGCCCACTGACAGATCGCTTATGTTCTTCCAGATAGGAATTGGCAATATTGACCGATTCTTCAACTGCGGTGGATATTCGGTCATTAAACCAGCCGCGAAGAGAGTAATCCAAAACAAAAACAGCAAAGCCTATGACGATAAACGATGGCAAAACAGAAATAATACTGAATAATACCGCAATCCGCAAATGCAACTGATATCCAGCCATGCGGCGGCGGCGTTCCCTGATCAGATTAACTATCTGGCGAACAACAAATCCCGACATCAACAGCAAAACCATGATATCAAGACCAAGCACAAGATAGGTTACATTAGATTTTCCGTCCAGAAACTGAGGGCTTGATAAAACAGCATAGGTCAATAATCCAAGCACCAAAGCCAGCAATATAGACGCATAAGCCAGCCGTGTTTCTGTAATCATCTGTTTGATCCCAGAAAAGAAATGCCGTTCTATGCGGTCTTCGCCTTTATCATCAACGGGATTATGCTTAGAAACAGACATCAGTTATCATGCCTTATCAGGTTAGATTTTGGATCAATCCCAAGGGCAACGATCTTTTTCCGTAATGTATTACGATTAATGCCCAATACATCCGCCGCTTTGAGCTGATTACCCCGTGTGACTTTAAGTGTAGTTGTGATCAGCGGTTTTTCTACTTCTGCAATAATACGATCATAAATACCGTTAGTGGGCAAGTCACCATTATGGGCATTAAAAAATCGGTCAATATGTTCGCTGATACATTGTGACAAATTATGTGTCTGCGGAGAAAGAGAGGTAGCTGGTTGCGCGTCACCAAAACCATTATCATTTTTTGCCTTATGATGGGTTATCTGGTTGTCGCGATTATCGCTTTGAGAGGGAAAAGCCATCTGAAGCAGATGATGGGTTTCAATGATCTGATCATCAATTAATACCAGCAAGCGGCGCACCAGATTTTCCAGTTCCCTAACATTACCAGGCCAGTCATACCGCTTCATCATATCCATCGCTGGAACAGATATCGTTTTTCTTTCCAATCCGTCTTTCAAGGATTTTTCCATAATATGTCTGATCAAATCAGGAATATCCTCTGCTCTGTCCCGCAAAGGCGGAACCCCAATAGGCACAACATTCAGGCGGTAATATAAATCCTGCCTGAATGATCCATTTTCAATCTCAGCATTCAAGTTTTTGTGGGTTGCTGCAATAATTCTGGTATTGGCACGGATACTATTTCTGCCACCAACGCGCGTGAAATGACCATCCTGCAATACTCGGAGCAATCGGGTCTGAGCATCGATCGGCATATCACCGATTTCATCAAGAAAAAGTGTTCCGCCAGCGGCCTGATCAAAACGGCCATGTGTTTGCTTATCAGCGCCTGTAAATGCTCCTTTTTCATATCCGAACAACTCGGATTCAATCAAATCACGCGGAATGGCTGCCATATTTAAGGCCACAAAAGGTTTGTTGCTTCTTTCCCCCAGATTGTGAATAGCTCTAGCTACAACTTCTTTGCCTGATCCGGACTCACCAGTGATCATGACCGTTAAATCTGTCCCCATTAACCGCGCAATACTGCGATAGATATCTTGCATGGCTCTAGATTTGCCGATAATCGGACTAGGTTCATTTTTCTGGGTTTCTGCTGTGACGATATCTTTATCACCCTGCTTATTCTGTGTGCCCTGATCACTAGGTTTCCGGGATAACAAACCAGCAATGCATTTAGTCAATTCGTCAAGCGGAAAGGGCTTGGGCAGATAAGCATCCACCGCATGTTCCCTTGCTTTAACAGCGGTTAGGAGGGTAGATTGTGCACTCATAACAATAATGGCTATATCTGGACGCATCGCTCTGATGGTTTCCATCTGTTCCAGCGCATTACCATCTGGAAACATGACATCACAAACCAATACTTTATTGGACGTATCAGCAACTTTATCTAAACATTCAGACATCGTTTCCGCCGTACTGACCTGATAGCCAGCATGAGATAGGGCTTCCCCTAGAACTAGCCGCAACGACGGATCATCATCTGCTAATAATATATGTGTGCCTGTATTCATATCGGTCATGCCATCCCCCGTGTGATTGGCAAGTTAATCTGAAACGAAGTTTCACCATCTTTGTCACTGACTTCAACAGACCCACCATGATCGGCAATGATACTAGCAACCAAAGCTAGACCCAAGCCAGTCCCTTCCGCTTTTGAAGTAACAAATGGATCAAAAAGACGTGTTTTAATGGCATCTGGTATGCCCTTCCCCTGATTAACCACTACAACACCAAGCATGGAAAGATGATCGGAATTGCTTTCAGATATGGTTAAGCGAGAGCCAAGGTTATAAATCGTTTTGACTTTTATTTTATTATTATTATCAGATGCTTCACAGGCATTCTTTAACAAATTTATCAATACTTGTATCAGTAATTCCCTGTCGCCAAATGTATCTGGCAAGGACGGATCATAGAGTTTTTCAAAGCTAAAGCCTTTGCCAAAACTCTGTTCAGCCAGATGAAGGCAGTGATCAATGATTTCATGAATATTAATGGGTTTCCGGTTAATCGTATTGCCTGCCGCCAATGTTTCCATTCGGTTCACAAGTTCTGTCACACGATCTGTTTCAGAAATGATTAATTGCGCCATTTGATGCTGTTTTTCATGATCATCAGCGCGTGTAATCAATTCTGCCGCCCCCCTGATCCCAGACATCGGAGTTTTAATTTCATGTGCCAGCAATGCGGCAAAAGATGACATACGTCGAGAAGAGCCGCGGAATTGTTCCTGACCACGCAAGCGTTCTGCCAATGCTCTTTCCTGTATCAGAATCACAATAAAACCCGGACGTTCTGCCAATGGTGACATATGCAGATTGATCAGACGATTGCCAAGCAGATTACTAGACAATTCAATACCCTGATCATTAACACTGGCAGACGTCTGACGCACTTTATCTATCATGCTATTGATAGGTGAAGACGGTGGGAATAAATCATCAACAGATCGCCCAAGAAGAATTTTTCGTCCCGAATGGAAAAACGCTTCAGCCGAGCTATTGGCCTCAACCAGTTTTCCCTGAGCATTAATCACAACCAGAGGAAAACCAATGGCATTTAGGACGACATCGGCAAGATCATGTTGAGTGCTTTCTATCATCAAGCTGCCTCACCCCATTCTTGCAATCGTTCAAACCATTGATCCATAGCCAGAAATACAGCCTTGGCATCAGTAGTATTATTTGCAATCTGTCGCATTTCAGCCGCATAAGGAAGACCATTTGCATAGGCACTGACATGCTTTCTGGCCAGACGCAGCCCATGTGATCCATAATGTGATAGCATCAAATCAAGGTGTTGACGCATAATGGCGTGACGTTCTGCCAGACTGGGAAGTGCCGGCATTTCCGCATGACGCAGATATTGATCAAGATGTGCCGGAAGCCATGGTTGCCCTATTGTGGCACGGCCCACCATCACGGCATCTGCTCCTGATGCCGTAAGAGCCGCTTCTGCTGATGGCCCGTCAATAATATCACCATTGATCACAACAGGTATATTCACTTGATCTACAACGGCCTGAACAGCGTTCCAATCTGCTGTTCCTTTATAAAACTGGCAACGTGTCCGGCCATGTACAGTCACCATAGATAAGCCGGATTCTTCTGCCATTTTTGCAATTTGTGGCGCATTATACGTTTCATCATCCCATCCCAGTCGCATTTTCACCGTTACTGGCCGGTCAGATGCTTTCATAACAGCATCGAATATATTGGCCACCAATGGCTCATCTCGCATCAAAGCAGACCCTGATAATTTACCCGTGACCTTACGCGCCGGACATCCCAGATTTAGATCAATGATGGCCGCCCCCATATCACATCCCATACGGGCGGCTTCTGCCATGACCGACGCTTCCCACCCTGCCAGTTGCAGGGCAAATGGGTTCTCATCTCTGGCATTTGTTGATAATTTGCGCATTTCCTTTTTAATGCCATGGATCATCGCTTCGCTTGCAATCATTTCCGATACAACAAGTCCGCCACCAAGTGATCTGACCATTTGTCGGAAAGGCCAGTCTGTCACCCCGGACATAGGGGCAAGGATGACGTTATGATCAATCTTAAGCGTGCCAATTTGCATCATACTATCCAAAATGCTTAAAAATTAGGCATGTTCTACCATGGAAGCCCGATCATTCACAAGACACCAAATGAAAATACGAAAGAAAGCATCAGCTTATGGTCGTATTTCTATCTAGTTCCGGTTATATATAACACATGACGGAAACTTATTTTCATGCTGTTGTTCTTGCTGGTGGAAAGGGATCACGATTAGGCGGTACCCCTAAACAATATCGCCAGTTACACGGACAGGATGTCTGGCTTTATGCTATATTGGCATTAGCAAGCCATCCCCGGTGCCGGGGCGGTGTTGTTGTTTGCTCAGATGGTGAAAATGCATATCACGATACATGCCTTGCGGCATATCATCTGAACCACTGGACCACCACAACAGGCGGAAAAGAACGGCAGGATTCTGTCATAGCCGGACTAACACAACTATCAGATCATAAACCAGATGCTGTTTTCATTCATGATGCGGCGCGGCCATTTGTTACAAGTGATGTAATTGATCGATTGCTTGCCGGATATCACAAGGGTTATCTGGCTGTTATTCCGGTGCTACCTTCGGGTGATAGCCTCAAAAAAGTAACAGACCAGCATGTCACCGGACAATATGACCGCGATAAGGTGATGCGAGTGCAAACGCCTCAACTATTTCATTTTGATACAATTTATGATTTGCATCATCAGTTTGCAGGAGCAGAATATACTGATGACAGCAGTTTGGCAGAACAAGCCGGATTACCCGTATTAGCGGTAGAAGGCGACCCGAAAACCTTTAAAATCACAACTGAATCTGACTGGATGATGGCACAATTGATCTTACCAACACAGAACATGGAAACCCGCATTGGCTTTGGCTATGATGTGCATCGCTTTGACCAATCTGAAAAGGGTGACAATACCAAGCATCAGATCATGCTAGCAGGAATTAGCCTTGATCATGATCAGGCGATCATAGCCCATTCTGATGGTGATGTTGCCCTTCACGCGCTTACCGATGCTATTCTGGGCGCGATTGGTGATGGTGATATTGGCACGCATTTTCCGCCATCAGATGAACAATGGCGTGATGCCTCATCAGATCTCTTTCTGCTAGATGCCTTGCGTCGATTATCTGAACGCGGAGGAAAACTGGTCAATATAGATATCACGATCATTGCAGAAGCACCGAAAATCATGCCTCATCGCAGCAACATGATTAAAACCCTGTCTGATTTAACGAAACTTGCCCATCATGCTATTTCTATCAAAGCTACCACAAGCGAAAGCATGGGATTTGTTGGCCGTCAAGAAGGGCTGGCAGCGCATGCAGTTGTCAGCATCACCCTACCAGTCACCGGGGATCAGTAATGAATAAATCACCATCTTCAGCCCAGTTTCTTCTGTCTTGGTTAGCTACATTGGGGCCACTGGGATATGCCCCTGCCCCTGGAACCGTAGGGTCAGCCGCCGCTTTGATCATTGGTGGCGGGGTTGCCATTACCCTTGGCCTGATCCCGCTGGTCATCATGATCATTGCCGTAACTATCCTGTCCTTTCCCGCCATTGATGCCCATACCAGCATCACCAATAAACATGATGCCAGTGAAATCATTATCGATGAAGTGATAGGTCAATGGTTGGTTCTGTTGGCTATTCCTATTAGTGCCAACTGGAATACGCATTACCTTTTCACCCTCATAGCCGCGTTTGTTCTTTTCCGGATATTTGATATTTTGAAACCGCCGCCTGTTTCCACCGCAGAAGATTTACCCGGTGCGGCAGGGGTCATAGCAGATGATATTATGGCAGGTGTTCTTGCCGGAGTGGTGATCATGGCAAGTTTTCAGCTTTATGGATGGATAAATTCTTGAATAGCCTGCCTGATGAAAAATCCCACTTTCTTGCCGCTGATATACTAACATTAGCACGGGCCAAACATATTATGCTTGTGACCGCAGAAAGCTGTACCGGCGGACGCATCATCGGGACATTAACTGATATTCCCGGATCATCAGATGTCATTGACCGCGGATTCATCACATATTCAAATAAAGCAAAGATGGATATGTTGAATGTTCCATCAGATATGATCAAAGCTCATGGTGCTGTCAGTCAGGCTGTCGCTATTGCCATGGCTGAAGGAGCATGTCGAAACAGTCAATATGAAGATGATGATGGTATCATGGCCATATCCGTAACAGGAATTGCCGGCCCCGGTGGCGGTAGTATCGAAAAACCGGTTGGTACCGTGTGGTTCGGGTTAACGCTTATTCATAAAAGCCAGAAAAACACCATAAGCTGGGTTGAACATTTCAAAGGGCAACGTGTTGATATTCGTCAGGCAACAATTGATACAGCCCTCACCCATATCAGAGATCAGCTCCTTGCAATCTAACGATGATCGGATGTGCTACCATCAATAATAGCTGGGGGATCAACACGGGGATATAACGTGTCTGCACGGCTTTCAAACGCTCGCACCATCCGCTTTACCGCTTCGGAAAACAGCGTTTCGATTACAGATTGAAAAAAGCGGGACCGAAATTCAAAATCAACATGAAAATCAATCAGGCATCCATTGGGGTCAGGCTTGAAATGCCAGTAATTCTGCAAATACTTGAATGGCCCTTCGGCATATTGAACGTGAATTTTTAATTCGTCAGGATTAAAATCAACATATGAGGTAAATTTTTCCCGATAAATGCGGAAACCGATCATCAGATCCGCAATCATTTTCTGTTCATCCTGTGATCTGATTCTTGCCGCCAGACACCATGGCAGAAACTGGGGATAGGCATTCACATCTGTTACCAGTTGATACAGATTTTCCGGCAAATGCGGCACCAGTCGTTGTTCGGCATGTTTCGTCATTGGTATCAGGATACCGCTAACTGCTTTTGGCGCTCAGCACGAAGCCGGGCAAAATCTTCATCAGCGTGATAAGATGACCGCGTCAAAGGTGTAGCGGAAATCAACAGGAACCCCTTTGCCTTTCCATATGTGTTTAATTTTTCGAAATCATCAGGCGTCCAGAACCGATCAATCGGATGGTGTTTTGGTGTTGGCTGAAGATATTGGCCAATCGTCATAAAATCAATATCTGCGCTTCTCATATCGTCCATAACTTGCAACACTTCTTCCATCTGTTCGCCTAGGCCAACCATGATACCAGATTTGGTGAAAATAGTTGGATCAAGTGTTTTTACGCGATGCAGCAAGTGAAGGGAATGAAAATATCGCGCCCCCGGTCTTACAGATGGATAAAGCCGCGGGATTGTTTCCAGATTGTGATTAAATACATCAGGCTTTGCCGCCACGACTATTTCTAATGCCCCGTCTTTTTTAAGAAAATCCGGAGTCAGGATTTCAATGGTTGTTGAAGGCGAAGCCGCTCTGATGGCATGAATAACATGAGCAAAATGCTGCGCCCCACCATCCGATAAATCATCACGATCAACTGATGTGATAACCACATGTGCAAGTGACAAACTT
The DNA here is from genome assembly GCA_049595035.1 of Puniceispirillales bacterium (SeqCode). Classification (GTDB taxonomy): domain Bacteria; phylum Pseudomonadota; class Alphaproteobacteria; order Puniceispirillales; family UBA1172; genus UBA12202. The sequence goes on from JBMYKD010000011.1 coordinate 59,821, forward strand.
GCCACTGCATCCGCCACCCGTTCCGGTTCATGCGGGTCAAGTTTATCCGGACGACCAGTAGCCACATTACAAAAAGCGCAAGCACGCGTGCAAACAGAGCCAAGTATCATCATGGTAGCGTGTTTTTTCGCCCAGCATTCCCCGATATTAGGGCAAGCCGCCTCCTCACATACTGTGACAAGGTTGCGTTCGTGAATGATTTTGCGGGTATCTTCATAGCCCTTTGACTGCGGGGCTTTTACTCGCAACCAGTCTGGCCGTTTGGGTTGTGGTTTATCCGGGTTTTTCGCCTTTTCCGGATGCCGCGCGGCACCAGTCAGACTCTTACCCCGGAATATCATTTTATCGTTACTCATCATCGTCAACATATACTAGAAATGAATGACTTTATCAAAGGCATCAAGAACAGATTCGTGCATAGCCTCGGACAATGTGGGATGCGGAAAGATGGCTTGCATCAATTCTGCCTCAGTTGCCTCACACTGGCGGGCAATGACATAACCTTGTATCAATTCGGTCACTTCTGGCCCAATCATGTGTGCACCAAGCAATTCACCTGTTTTCTCATCAAAAATGGTTTTGATCATGCCATTATCGTCACCCAGCGCAATAGCCTTACCATTGCCCCTAAATGGGAACCGCCCAACACTGATCTGATATCCAGCATCGCGTGCTGCCTGTTCAGTATAGCCCACACTTGCCACTTGCGGCCGGCAATAGGTACACCCCGGCACATCAAGCGGGTTAATCGCGTGATTATCTGAAATTCCGGCAATATGTTCTGCCGCAATAATGCCTTCATGACTAGCCTTATGGGCTAACCAAGGGGCGCCTGTCATATCACCAATGGCATAAATGCCCTCAACACTAGTTTCCCCATGTCCATTAGTTACCACATGACCTTTTTCCAGCTTTATCCCCGCCTGTTCCAGCCCCAAATCTTCAACATTTGCGACAATGCCTATGGCAAGGATCATGCGGTCAGCTTTCAATGTTTGTGACTTACCATTTATGGTGATACTGGCATTTACCCCATCTCCGGAGACCTTGGCCTGATCCAGCATAGCGTGTTTATGGATAATAATCCCTCTGTCAGTGAATAGCTTTTCTGCCATGGCCGAAATTTCTGCATCTTCAACGGGCATAATGCGACCTGCCGCCTCAACCACCGTAACCGAAACCCCCATATCAGCATAAAATGATGCAAACTCAATCCCTATGGCGCCAGAACCGATAATGATAAGCGATTTTGGCATCGTTTTTGGTGTCATTGCATCCCGATAAGTCACAATTTTATCACCGTCAGGGGTTATCGACGGCAATTGTCTGGCGCGGGCACCAGTAGCCAGCACAATCTTATTTGCACTCAATAGATCGGTGGATTTATCAGCATGCGTTAATGCCACACGCCAATGTGACCCTGTTTTTGTTTCCAGTGATGCATTAGCCATGAATACATCAATTTTATTTTTTTTCATCAAATGGCTAATTCCACCCGATAGCGTTGCCGCAACATCACGCGACCGTTTCACTACCCCAGCCAGATCAAAGCTCAGCTTTTCCATCGTGATGCCATAACGGTCGGCGGTTTCTGCCAGATGATAGATTTCTGCTGCCCGTAACAGAGCCTTGGTCGGAATACAGCCCCAGTTTAAACAGACACCACCCAGGTTTTCGCGTTCAACAATAGCAGTTTTCAGCCCAAGCTGGCTTGCCCTGATTGCCGCAACATATCCACCCGGACCACCACCAATCACGACAACATCATAGGTTTTCTTATCGCTGTTATTAGCCATTTTATTCTCCTAGATCAGCGCCATTACCGGATTTTCGACATAGGATTTAAACGCCGCCATCCATTTTGCCCCAACAGCACCATCTATCACTCTATGATCACCGGATAAGGTGGCTGTCATGACAGTGGCAACCGTGATCTGACCATTCTTGACGACGGGGACTTCACGACCTGCCCCAATGGCCAGAATAGCACCATGTGGTGGGTTGATTACCGCTGTGAATGAGGTAATGCCATACATGCCGAGATTGGAAATGGTGAAACTGCCGCCGGAAAACTCTTCCAGTTTTAATTTCCCTGACTGTGCTTTTCCGACAAGGTCTTTCATCTTAGCCGATACAGAAGACAGTGTCATCATATCCGCACCCCAGACAATAGGCGTTACCAGTCCAGCATCCAAGGCCACCGCAACAGCAATATCAGCATGATGCCATTGCCGGATATGATCGCCTTCCCATGAAGCGTTAACCTCAGGTACTTTTATCAGCGTTGCCGCTGCGCATTTAATGATCATATCATTGATACTGATTTTCTGATCATCAGGTAATGCCGCATTCATGGATTTGCGCATTGCGATCAATTGATCCAGTTCGATGTCCATATTAAGATAAAAATGTGGAGCATCCTTCATGGATTGCTGAAGCCGTGTGGCTATCACCTTACGGGTTGACGTCACCGGTATCAGGTCTGATTGTGGCTGATAGCCATCTATATCCTGACCACTCATCACCATTGGTGCTGATGATGCGGTCTTTCCGCTATACCCATCTGGCAAGCTATCAATATCTGCCTTGATAATGCGGCCATGTGGCCCTGATCCTGTCACAGTGGCAAGGTCAATGCCTTTTTGACCTGCAATGCGCTTAGCCAGAGGACTGGCAAATAGGCGGGTATCAGATTGATCAGCCGGAAGTGATTTTGGCAACTCTGATTTTACCGGCGCTTGTGGTGTTGCCGATGCGTCTGCTATGGGTGCTTGCTCTTCGGCTATCGGGGCTTCTTTTTTCTGAGGAGCAGCAGATAAGGCGCTGTTTTCCCCTTCGCCAAGGATTTCAGCAATAGGCGTACCAACAGCAACAGCTTCGCTTCCTTCCGGAACCAGAATACTGGCCATGATGCCATCATCAAGGGCTTCCACTTCCATAAGGGCTTTATCAGTTTCTATTTCCGCAATGACATCACCAGAAGTAACAGCATCACCTTCATTTACCAGCCATTTCGCCAATTTGCCTTCGGTCATGGTTGGCGACAATGCAGGCATATTTACAATAGCCATCACTTATCCCCTTTCTTTCTGATAGGTAACCTCAAATACCGCATCGATAATTGTATCCACTTGCGGCAAGGCCAAGGCTTCAAGATTGGCGGCATATGGCATAGGAACATCAATACCTGTAACCCGTTTTGGTGGCGCATCCAGCCAGTCAAACGCTTTTTCAGTTACTTGCGCTGATAATTCCGCGCCAATACCAGCAAAAGGAAAGCCTTCTTCACAACTGACAAAACGATTTGTTTTCTGTACGGATTTCAAAATAGTATCAATATCTAATGGCCTTAACGAACGCAAATCAATGACTTCAGCACTGATCCCCTGTTCCGCCAGCTTATCTGCCGCTTCAAGAGCTTTGCCAACCATGATGGAAAAAGCGGTAATGGTGACATCTGTTCCTTCACGAACGATATTAGCCCTGCCAATAGGTACCAGCAGATCATCATCATCAGGAATGTCAAAGCTTTGCCCGTATAAGACTTCATTTTCAAGGAAAATAACCGGATTAGGGTCTCTGATAGCGGCTTTCAGCAATCCTTTTGAATCTGCAGCTGACCATGGCGCGACAACTTTTAGTCCGGGGCAATGCGCATACCAGCTGGCAAAGCATTGCGAATGCTGAGCCGCCACACGCGCCGCAGCCCCATTTGGGCCACGAAAGACAATCGGACATCCCATCTGGCCACCGGACATATATAGCGTTTTTGCCGCAGAATTAATGATTTGATCAATCGCCTGCATCGCAAAATTAAAAGTCATAAACTCAATCACAGGACGCAACTCACCGAATGCCGCACCGACCCCAAGACCGGCGAAACCCATTTCCGTTATCGGCGTATCAACAACCCGCTTTGCGCCAAACTCTTCCAGCAGACCTTGCGATACTTTGTAGGCACCTTGATATTCGCCCACTTCTTCACCCATCAGAAAAACATGTTCATCACGGCGCATTTCTTCTGCCATGGCATCACGCAACGCTTCTCTCACCGTGGTGGATACCATATTGCCTGTCCATGCCGTGCTTGCCACAATCACTGGTGCAGATGGTGATGATACTGTTGGTTCGGCTTTGGCTGGGACTGGCGCCGCAACAGGGGCAGATATCTCAGATCCACTGGTATTGTGATCACTGGCTTCATCACCTTGCATATCAGCAATAGCTGTTCCAACAGCAATGCCATCTTCGCCTTCCGCCGCATGAAGGGCTGTAATGACCCCATCGTCAAGGGCTTCTACTTCCATCATGGCTTTATCTGTTTCGATTTCGGCAATGACATCACCTGAACGGACGCTATCGCCGACTTTTACAAACCATTTTGCTAACTTTCCCTCAGTCATTGTGGGGGATAATGCAGGCATAGTGATGGAAACACTCATGTCACGCCTCCTTCAAGAATAACATCTGTCCAGAGTTCGGCCGGATCAGGTTCAGGGCTGGCAAGGGCAAAATCAGATGCCTTGGTAACCTCAGCCTTGATCTTGGCATCAATGGCCTTGATCCGATCATTTTCAATACCATCTGCGATCAACACTTCACGCAAACTGTCAATCGGATCACGCTGTTTACGCATAGCGTCAACTTCTTCTCTGGTTCGGTATTTTGCCGGATCAGACATGGAATGACCACGATAACGATATGTTTGCATTTCCAGAATGTAGGGGCCCTTTCCTTCCCGGCAATGTGCCATAGCTTCAGCACCTGCTTCACGAACCGCAAGCACATTCATACCATCTACCTGCATTCCCGGAATACCATAAGCTTTGCCTCTATCAGCAAGGGCACGCCCCGCCGCCGCACGGGTAACAGAAGTACCCATGCCGTATTGATTGTTTTCTATGATAAATACAACTGGCAGTTTCCATAATGCGGCCATGTTGAAGGTTTCATAAACCTGACCCTGATTGATAGCTCCATCACCCAGATAAGTGAGAGATACCCCACCAGTTTCACGATATTTATGGGAAAAGGCTAACCCTGCCCCGATAGGCACCTGTGCCGCAACAATACCATGGCCACCATAAAAATGCTTTTCGCGGCTAAACATATGCATGGAACCGCCCTTGCCTTTGGAATAGCCGTCTTTACGACCAGTCAATTCTGCCATCACGCCGTTAGGTGTCATCCCGCAAGCTAACATATGGCCATGGTCACGATAGGACGTAATGACACTATCGCCGTCTTTTGATACCGATTGCATCCCGACCACAATGGCTTCCTGTCCGATGTAGAGATGACAAAATCCACCGATCATACCCATCCCATAAAGCTGTCCTGCCTTTTCTTCGAAACGCCGGATCATCAGCATATCTTCATAAAGGCTAAGCAAAATATCCATATCCGGTTTTTCCAACGGAATGGTTTTAGGTGGTCGCCCCGGAACGCGCCTAATGCTTTTACTATTTGTTTTTGATGTAGGGGATGCTGCCTTATTTCGGGTTTTATCACCAGATTTAGCCGATGCAGCCGAAGGTGATGTTGGACTTTTAGCCATATGTATCCTCCATAAAGGAATTATAAGGCTATTTTTTCAGAAAAAACAAAAATTACAACATATTTTTTATCTTTGATTTTATTAAAAAAAATTGATATTAACCGATTTTGGTTAATATATTATTTGATGAATATCACCATTTCATCATCACCATATAGGCCATTTTTCTTTCTGGCTAGTTCCCCGAGAATATCCGGGTCAATCGCATCAGATGATAACAGGGCATTTTTCTGACGAAGATAGGCTTCTTCGATTTTCAAGCGATCCAGTTCAGCCTGAGCGATAGTGATTTTATCATTGATAGGACCAATAGATGTCAGACCACGATCTGTGCTAGTCAGTTGCAAGGCAAAAAACCAAAGCAATGTTATCATGATGATATTAAGTGTCATCTGCCCTGATTTACGAAGCCAATACATGAATATGCTGCCTGATTAATTATTATTTATTCATTGAATCAAATCTGCGAATCGCCGTCAAGACTTATTTTTATTGACAATGAAGATTATCAGATTGAGGCAGAAAGCCATCAGGCCAAATTCCTTAATCCACTAATTCAGCCACCTGAAGGACAGCATGCATCAACACATTTGCCCCGGCATCTGCCCAGTCTTTCGTGATCTCTTCTGCTTCGTTATGGCTAAGTCCATCAACACAAGGACACATGACCATAGCCGTGGGGGCAACGCGATTAATCCAGCAAGCATCATGACCTGCCCCTGATATAATGTCACGATGCGAATAGCCGAGTGTTTCAGCAGCTTGACGGATAGCGGTAACACAATCCGGATCAAAGGCTACCGGATCAAACCCGCCTATTTTTTCGAATGCTATATCTAGCTCCATGGATAATGCTATTTGACTGGCTTCTTCCATCATCTGTGTTTCCATGGTTGTGAGAACAGCCCGATCAGGTGACCGAAAATCAACCGTGAAAATAGCTCTATCTGGAATAACATTGCGTGAATTAGGTGATATGTCTATATGACCAACCGCACCAACAGCATGAGGTTGATGCAACCATGCGATTTCATCGACTTTTTCAAGAATACGAGCCATGGCTAACCCGGCATTTTTTCGCATAGGCATGGGGGTTGATCCGGTATGTGCCGCCTTTCCCGTGATGGTTACTTGTGTCCATGACAGCCCCTGACCATGTGTGACAACACCAATATCCTTGCCTGCTGCCTCCAGAATAGGCCCTTGTTCAATGTGAAGTTCAAAAAAAGCATGCATCTGTCTTGCGCCCACCTCCTCATTTCCACACCAGCCTATGCGATTAAGTTCATCAATATAGCGTTTGCCATCAACATCTTGTCTGTCATATGCCCATTCAAGGTTATGAATGCCAACAAACACACCAGAAGACAACATGGGCGGCGCAAAACGCGACCCTTCTTCGTTGTTAAAGTTTGTGATGACAATCGGATGTCTGGTGCGGATGCTGGAATCATGAAGGCGGCGGATGATTTCCAGCCCTGCCAGCACACCCAGCACCCCATCATATTTTCCACCTGTCGGTTGTGTATCAAGATGTGAGCCAACATAGACTGGCAAAGCATCAGGGTCTGTGCCTTCATAGCGTGCAAACATATTTCCCATGCGGTCTATCCCCATGGAACAGCCAATTTCCAAACACCATTTCTGAAAGAGATGACGGGCATCACTATCGGCATCGGTAAGGGTTTGCCGATTATTACCGCCAGCAATTCCGGGGCCGATTTTTGCCATTTCCATCAGGCTATCCCATAAACGGTCACTATTTATTCGCAGATTGCTTTTAGGTGTAGTCATCATGATTTTTTTGGATTCTGCCGCAAAAGCATAAGAGGGTCACCAACAGGTTCAGAAGTTGTCATAGTTAGCGATGCCAGTAAACGGGAAAATAATTCCCCCTGTGAATGAATATTGAGCTTGTAATGAATACGCTTTCGATACACTTTAACCGTTTCTGGGCTTACGCCAAGGATGCGTGCCATTGATTTACCGGAATGTCCTTGCAAAATAAGCTGAACAATTTCATGTTCCCGGTCACTTAGCGTTTCACTACCAAATCTGTCTACCAATGCTCGCACCCGCGTATTAAATGACCCGATGATAGCTCCCTCACCCACTTTGATAACTGGCCAGTGCTGGCGA
>JBMYKD010000012.1:0-61983 GCA_049595035.1 Puniceispirillales bacterium (SeqCode)
ACAAAGTCTAAATCAACATTTTATATGTTTAAATTTTATAATTTTTTTTCATTATTATTTTTGAAATAAATCTGGTTTTCCCAACGAATAATATAACTACAGGGCAAGCAGTATATCTGCTGATCCTGTCACATTAAAAATGTAACTCTATAATCTGATTGACTAAATCAGAATGGAAAGGGAAATTGATGAAACTGCATCTAAAAGAAATGCTTATTGCAACGGAAGCTACCGCAACACTGACCGGAAGGATATACCTGCGTTGGTAAGAAATGAATTGCATCCGCAATAAAGGATGATCAGTTATCGACCCGAACTTGATGGATCAGATAATCTGTCATTGGTGTGCTTTACCATCTGCCATGCTGGTTCTTCATGACATGTCATCACCGGAAACATATCTTTAAGCCGGCGATGATATTGCCCTACGCCACTTTCCAGATCAGACAACATGATTCCATCAAAAGCACTGGATTTCATGGCTTCATATGACCATTCGATCAGATGCATATCTTCAATGCCAGTGATTTCATCAATTCGAGCGGCCAGATGTCTTGCTGCCCGCGTCACCCTATCTTCATTAGGACGAGCATAGGACGCCGACCGCTGAATGCTGGTACCAGCAGTAACCGGAATATCCTGATAAAAAATGATACTATCGGGATAAAGTCCGATAACCTGATTAGGGAATAGCAGAATATAATTCCATGCTTTTGGCAATGATGCCCAGGGCTCTGGTAGATGCTGAATAAGGTTTCGATAATGCCGAACCGACCATAAATGGGATGGGGTAGAATTAAAATACCCTACCGATAATGATGTATCACCATTCAGATTATAATCATGATAATCCTTGCCATAAAGATCCTGCAAACCCGGATGAGCAATAGGCACATGATAGCCTTCATTATCCACGTCACGAATAGCTTTCCAGTTTACATCCCAAATTTCAGATAAAGCAGGTGCTGATGCCGGTGCCAGATCAGCAAGCTGATACGGTTCTATCAGGGTATCATGTGGCGCCATGATCTCTTTTACACTGGGCTGATGACCGGGCTTGAAACGGATAAATATGAAACCGTGCCAAATCTCACACTCAATGGGTTTTAGCCCCCATTCCACCGGGTCTAGGTCTGGAAGCGTTCTTGGTCGTGCTGGTGACCGCAGGCTTCCATCTAGGTTGAAACTCCAGCCATGAAACGGACACACGATTGCTTGTTTACAGATACCACTTTCTTCGGTGACAACGCGCGATCCCCGATGACGGCATAAATTATGAAAAGCACGGATCACACCATCCTTACCACGAATAATCAGCGCTCTTTCTCCAACCAGATCAAAGGTGATAAACTGCCCCTTTTCAGCAATATCATTGCTATGGCAAACCAGTTGCCAGTGGCGACGAAACAGGGTTTCTGATTCCAGTTCAAACAGCTCTTCGTTAAAATATGTCCAGCCGGGTAAGCCTAAACGATCTTCCGGATTGGGAAAAACATCATCTGCCACAATTTTATCTCTCTAACATTTCAGTTATAAATATTACCAGAATCGCTATTAAAAGGGAAGCCAGCCTCACTTTTTCTAATGTTGTCGCATGATGTTCATCACATGGTGTATATCTGGAATCTGTTGCAACCCACCTAAAGCTTTATCTAGTGTTCTGACCATATCATCATCAAGTCTGGATACCGCTAGATTATTGAATTTTTGCCGTAAAATATCATCACTAACAGCATCCTCTGGGTCACCAATGGCTTCGGTGGGGGCTGATTCAAATATTGATCCATCCATTGTCTGAATTTTTGCTATGGCAAATCTCTGCTGGGGAAATGCCGCATTACATTGATCATCTGGCGTTATCCTGATCTGTCTGGCCATGGCCTGAATAGCCAGATCATTGAGTCCCGCAGAAGAAATATCAGCAACCCCAATCGTGCCACGTAATGCCGCTACTGCTACCGAAAAAGGCAATGAATATTGTGCCTCTTCTGTATTTGTGGCCATGGAACATAATCGCACCGCTTCGTCGAAACTGCTAATTTCGATACTGGCAATTTGATCAGATGAGATATCATGCTGTTTCATCACATCAAGAACAGCTTCTACCGCTGGCTGAGCCCATCGGCAAACAGGGTAAAGTTTAATATATTGTTCATTCATATAATGATGCGTGCCAAGATCAGCCCAGTATCCGGCCACATCCTTACCTTCGATACTAATTGCAGGGGCACCGGTAAATCCATCTGCCGCCAGATAGGCCGCGCTTACTCCTGCCATCGCTCCCCAACCTGAACCATCCTTGACCATGCTGGGCGTATCAATACAGCGCATCATCTGGCTTCGAGGGCCATGATATTCAGCAATCCCCATGGCGTGGCGGGTCTGTGTTTCATTACATCCCAGCAGTCGCGCACCAATCGCTGCAACGGTGACAGCAATCCATGCACCAGATGTATGATAATCGGCTGCACTAGCGTGTAAACTTACACCGGCACGGGTGCCAAACTCATAACCTAGCACAAGTGCTGTCATAATCTCCTGACTATTATCAATGGCTTCAGCCTCGGCAATAGCTAATATCCCTGGGATTAATCCGCATCCGATATGGCCTTTAGTTAATTTCTGACCATCATGTGCATCCAGCGCGTCTATCGTCATGGCATTAGCAAGCGCAGCACCAACAGGACTTACCATGCGGCCATCCCACCACAAGCTTGATGAATTGCCACTAAACATACGTGCGGCATGCTGTCTGATAATGGATGATAATTCAGTTTGTGATGCCGCCACCGATACCCCGATAGTATCGAATATAGCCCGACATGCATTATGCCTGACCGCATCAGGAAAATCATGCCACTGGGTATCATGAAGATAACTGGCCAGCGACATCATGATATCCTCTGCTGTTCATACCAGTGTGTAAATGCTGATTTAATCCTGTCTAATGCGATATCATCAATATCCAGATGCATGACCAGTCGTGTTTCCGGATCACCGGGAGTAATGATAACCCCATGAGTTGCCATGATATCTGCCAATTGTTCAGGTGATCCGCCGGTTAGACGGACAAATACCATATTCGTGGTTGATCGTACGGATAATCCGGGGATTTCAGATAAAAATTGTGCCAGATCACTTGCTTTTGCATGATCATCAGGCAAGCGATCAATATGATTATCTAATGCGTATAATCCGGCAGCTGCAAGCACGCCAATCTGACGCATGCCCCCACCCAGATATTTACGCACCCTTAAGGCATGGCTGATGAATGATTTTGACCCGCACAGAACCGACCCTGCTGGCGCGCCAAGCCCTTTTGATAGACAGACAGAAACCGTATCTGCCAAATCTGCCAGATCATGAGGGGTGATACCAAGCGCGGTAACAGCATTAAAAAAACGGGCGCCATCAAGGTGGATATTTAATCCGGCCTTTCGGCCTGCCGCCGCAGACGCCTTCATACGGTCAAGTGATATCGCTGCCCCATGCCAAGTATTTTCCAGACAGAGCAGACGTGATATCGGGCAATGCGGATCATCCGGTTTTACCGCCGCCAGAATATCACTGGCTTCCAATGCACCATCATCTGCCGGATTGAGAGGATCAAAAATAATCCCCCCCACAATGGTGGCACCGCCCGCTTCATCACAATAGACATGATAGTCACGACCGGTAATGATTTCTTCCCCTCGGCGGCAATGAACAAGCATGGATATCAAGTTGCTCATTGTGCCAGAACTAACGAATAATCCGGCCTCCTTGCCAAGCATATCTGCCACTCTATCCTGTAGCTGATTAACGGTGGGATCATCACCATAGACATCATCACCTACTACTGCTTCTGCCATGGCTCGCCGCATGCCATCAACAGGCATCGTCACTGTATCTGAACGTAAATCAACGAAAGTAGAATAATTTTCCTGAATTGATCTGGCATTAGCATAATTATTCATGACATCTATCCATTATCTGATGCATTATTAGGTTGAAAATCATGTGGCTCTGGCGACATTTCCAGATGCAGCAAATCGCCTTTATATGGATTTTGCCTTGCTATATCTTCGTCTAATTCAACCCCTAATCCCGGTGTATCCGGAACAATGACATAACCATCTTCCATGCGGATAGGCGACTTAAGGATATCAGCATGGAACCCACCCCATTGTTCAATGCTTTCAAGAATAAGAAAATTTGGTGAAGCCGCCGCTATCTGAATATTTGCGGCGCCAACTAAAGGCCCACAGTAGAGATGCGGGGCAATCTGGGCATAATAGGTTTCCGCCATCGAAGCGATCTTCTTTGCCTCAAGAATACCGCCAACACGACCTAGATTCATTTGCAAAATGGATGCTGCGCTATGTGCCAGCACCCTGCCAAACTCAAATCGTGTGGTCAGTCGCTCACCGGTAGCCACTGGAATACTTGTCGCGGCAGCAACCTCTGCCATGCGTTCCGGCATATCTGGCGGAATGGGCTCTTCAAACCATAAGGGGTCATATGGTTCAATTGCTTTAGCTAGCCGCTTCGCCCCTGATACTGAAAATTGCCCATGTGTGCCAAATAAAAGGTCTGCTTTATCACCCACGGCTTCTCGCAGGCGGCGACAAAAAGCAACACTTTGTGCCAGACAGGCGCGGTCTGGTTGGCGACCATCATAAATCGTATAGGGGCCTGCCGGATCAAATTTCAATGCTGTAAACCCTGCCGCGAGATATTCAACCGCCCGGTTAGCCGCCACATCAGGATTACTATAAGCCCTGGCAGAATGATCATCTGCATCAGGATAGATATAGGTATAACTTCGCAGACGATCACGCACCTTCCCCCCGATCAGATGATAAACAGGCTGATCCGCTGCTTTTCCTATGATATCCCAGCATGCCATCTCCAGCCCCGACCAGGCCCCCATCATGGTGATGTCCGGACGATGGGTGAAACCGGACCCATGAACCCGCCGCCCCATAATTTCAATCTGATGTGGGTTCATATCCAGCATGTGGCGATCAAAAATATCTCTAATGATATCGACAATGACATAAGGGCTTACTGTCGCCACATAACACTCACCATAACCGGTTATGCCATCATCCGTAACCAGTTTTACAAAAATGAAATAACGTCCGCCATAACCCGGCGGGGCATTACCAACGACAAAAACTTCACAATCACGCAATTTCACTATGCTTTGCCTCTTAAGATGTTAGTCATTCTTTCTTGTCTTGACCTTATAAACTAACAGTAACTGATTTCTCCGTTACGTAAAGCCAGTGCCATCAGATTAATTTAATATCGCCACCCGTCAATAGCGATAACTTCTCATTACTAAAAGCTGATCATAAAGCTTGGGAAAATCATATCAGATATCGCTTACAATAAAGGCAATAGATCAAAGCCGAGCTTTCTTCCATTCCGGCTCCCATTCCAGCCTCCATTAAGGCACTCTTGCAAGCCTGTATCATCCTTCAAAAGTCTTTACCCACTGGCATCACAGAACATAAATTTCTTTCCTCGCCGGATTAAATCACAAGAAAGTTAATAAACCCTTAACAGGGAGCAGTTTTTTTGAACTTTTTTTGAACTTTTTTTATCGTTATTTTTCAGTTACTTATATATATAATGCATGATATCTTCGGGCTGTCTTACCAAAATAATGCCGTTATCAAGGGGCGGTTTCAGGCTGTCTTTTAGATGATATGATGCTATGATAACCTGTTACCCGATCAGCAACCCCGAATATGAGAATTATGATCATGCCAACATCGTCTTCATCTGCATCGCCCAAGGCCATGCCTGATATCCATGTCTATCAGGATGATTTGCCAGCAACCCTCGATCTGGGCAAAGTCGTTGCCATTGATACCGAAACCATGGGGCTGAACCCGCATCGTGACCGGCTATGTCTGGTACAGTTATCATCTGGTGACGGGGTCGCCCATCTGGTCAAAATCGCCAGAGATCAGAAACCTGCCCCCCATCTGGCGGCATTACTGGCCGACCCCACCGTTGAAAAACTGTTTCATTTTGCGCGATTTGATGTTGCCATGCTCGGTCATTATATCGGCGCGGTGCATGGTGCTATCTATTGCACCAAAATTGCATCTAAACTGGCCCGCACCTATACCGACCGTCACGGTCTGGCCGAACTGGTATCCGAAATATTGCAGATATCCCTATCCAAAGCCCAGCAATCATCAGATTGGGGAAATGACAGCCTCAGCGATGAGCAGATGAAATATGCCGCCGCCGATGTATTATATCTGCATCAGATCAAAACCCGCTTGAATCAGATGCTGGAACGCGAAGGCCGCATGGCTGAAGCGCAGGCCTGTTTTGATTTTCTTCCCGTGAGATGCGCCCTTGATCTGAACGGGTTCGGGAATCTGGATATCTTTGCCCACTAAAACCAGTGAACGGAAACAACCTCAATCTATTGTGACCTTTAACAATGCCATCTGATCCATATAAACCCAGCTTTGCCCCCCGCACAGCACCCCATGATGACCACAACCAGCAGTTACCCAGCTGGAATGGCCAGCGTTGGCGTTATGTGCTGATCCTGACAGGATTAATCGGGCTGGCGGGTATTGGCAGCCTCCTGATCTGGGAAGGCAATGATACCATGAATATTCAGGTTTCCTCCCCTCATTCCGATCTCACTGCCAAAAGCAAAAGCTTCCGGCTGGAAGGCGCAACATATAAAGGCAATACCGCCGACGGTGATGAATATGTGCTGTTTGCCGATGTCGCCACGGAAGATGCTGACCGACAGGGGATTATCGAAATGGTCGCCCCACGCGCCCAGCTGGATCAGCCTGATCAGCAATCTGTTACTATCCGGTCAAATGACGGGATATATTATGCTAATGACAAAGAACTCAGCCTGACCGGAAGAGTTGTTATCGTGCAGCCGGATACCGGATACACGCTTTATACCGATGCGGCTCATGCCCTGCTTGACGAAGGCATTGTGGAAAGCACCAATGATGTGCATGGCTATGGCCCGGACAGCATGATTACCGCAAAAGGTATGATCATCAGCAAACCTGATAATAACGTCATTTTCACAGGAAAAAGCGCATTAGTGATTGAAGAAGCCCCCTAATCTGATCATTGAGGCAGATCATTGGGGATTTTATTTGTTGGAAAAGGGGTGTGAATATGAATATCAATAACGGCATGAAAACACTGGCCATGGTATCGCTGGTAACAGCGATGGGTATCACCATGATGGCACAGGACACCCGCCCCGTATATGCTGATAGCCATATGCAGAAAATGACAGTCGAAGCCGATATGGAACTGGAATGGCGGCGCGATGATCAGCAATATATCGCCCGTGGCAATGCCGTCATCACCACCAAGGATATGATATTCCATGCGGATACCATTACCGCCGAATATGAAAAAGATGCCGATACCGGCAATAATCGCATCATGCTGATGACTGGCGATGGACAGGCAAAAGTCGTGCATCTGGACGAACAGGGACAGGAAAATATGCGGGGGATTGCTGATCGCATTACCTATGACCGCACCAGCGATATTGTCACCCTGACCCGGCAAAGCCCTACCAGCATCATTCGCGTTACCCGCGGCAGTGATATCAGCGAAGCCGATGAAAGCATTATCTATGATCGCAGCAAGGGTATCATCACCAGCACCGGAAATAGTGTCACCACCCTTGCCGATGGTCGTCATATGCGCGGGGATCAAGCCGTAACCACATTTAAAGATGACGGCGAAACCATCAATACCATTGTTGTAAATGGCAATGTCATCATTACCCAGCCTATGCCCGAAGGCGGCACCCAGCAGGCCACCGGACAGAAAGCGGTCTATGATGCCGGACTGGATATTGTCACCGTGACCGGTGATGTGGTGCTGACCCAGCAGGATAATATCATCAAGGGCGGTACCGCTATCATGCGGGTCGGTGATGGGCAGAGTGTCGTAACATCTGACGAAAATACTGGCCGTGTTAGCGGACAATTCTTTATTGAAGATGATGGTGAGGAATAACCATCATGCCATAGCTGGACGCGGCTATCAGACAAAAACATGATGACTAATTCATATTAGGTTAACCCATTGCCATCAAACCTTCTAAAAACATTGGATTTTTCTAAACGAATCGCGTATATGTATAGCCTTGCTTATCTCCACTGATCAGCAACAGAAATATCAAGAAGCAGGGAATATCAACATATGGCAAATGATGCCAGATCAGGTTTAAGCCTAGCCCATGATCACATGCAGTCACCATCCGGACTTGTGGCAGATCACATTGGCAAATCCTATAAACGCAAGCGGGTTGTGCGTAGCGTATCGTTATCATTGAAGCGCGGTGAAGCCGTTGGATTGCTTGGGCCGAATGGCGCCGGAAAAACCACTTGCTTCTACATGATGTCCGGTTTGCTTAAAGCGGATGAAGGCCGTATTCTGATGGATGGCATGGATATTACCATGCTACCCATGTTCAAGCGGTCGCGACAGGGCATTGGTTATCTTCCACAGGAATCCAGCATATTTCAAGGACTTACGGTTGAACAGAATATCATGGCCGTGTTGCAGTTGGTGGAACCTGATCCTGATATCAGACTGACCATGCTGGATGAACTGCTGGATGAGTTTCATATCTCACATTTAAGGATGGCAAACGCCATGACCCTTTCTGGCGGGGAACGGCGGCGGGTTGAAATTGCCCGCGCTCTGGCTACCCGCCCGACGTTTCTTATGCTTGATGAACCACTAGCTGGCATCGACCCGATTGCGGTAGGTGAAATAAAAGAGCTGATCGGTCGGCTGAAATCACATGGATTAGGGGTTCTGATTACTGATCATAATGTCCGCGATACCCTCAGCATTGTTGATCGCGCCTATATCCTTAATGACGGAATCATTCTCAAAAGTGGCTCACCGCAAGATATTATCGAAGACCCGCATGTCCGTGATGTCTATCTGGGCCGCCAGTTTATGCGATAAAATTAATATTTCCAAATGATACTTGACTGGACACCTGTTTCAGCCTAAAAGCCACGGACGGAAACAAGACCATAGTTAATTTAAGTTTATTTATCTCATGAAAATTCGCGATATCATTACCCCCGATGACATTGTCATTCGGGATAGCGCCGAAAGCAAAAAGCAGATTCTTCAAGATATGGTTGAAATCATATCAAATAGGAGCATTAGCTTGAATGAACGGCTAGTGACAGAAAGTCTTCTTGAACGCGAAAGGCTGGGTAGCACCGGACTTGGTGATGGTGTTGCTATTCCGCATGCCCGATGTGAGTTTCCCGAACAATCTGATCAGAGTATTGCCGGCCTTTTGTTGAAACTGAAACAGCCGATTGATTATGAAGCCAATGATAATCAGCCAGTTGATATTATCTTCATGCTACTTGCCTCACAGAATTGTGGCACCGAACATCTGACCCGGCTTGCCGCCATTTCCCGCTTCATCCGCGATAATAATGCTGCCGAACAGATCAGAAAAGCGTCATCCTCGCATCATATCTGGCAAGTGCTTTGTAAATCTGCTCTGTCCTCTGCCGCCTGATATCTCAATATTGATGCTTCATTCCGGGTTTTGACTGTCCTGATATGCTGAGGCTTGCCATCAGGCTCCTCACTGTTCATAATAAGAATCAGAATTCAGGAATACTTATGCCAGAACAACCATCACCGCGCATCTTCAGCGATAACATGATTGGCATCGCATTTATGCTGATGTCCGTGCTTGCCGGTTTAATCACGGCGTCAGCTGTTAAATTACTGGCAGAGGATCAAACCGTTCTTGCTGTTCTATCTATCCGGTTTATGTTCAGCATGCCGTTTCTTATCATGTTTGGCATTCTTATCCGCGGCAAAGGCATGTGGCAGATTAATCGCTGGAATCTGCTATGGGTGCGGGTGATTTTTGGCCATATGGGCATTATATTCTGGTTTATGGCGGTTAGCACAACAACGCTGGGGCAAGCTACGGCGCTGTTTCAATCCTCCGCCATCTTTGTCACCATTCTGGCACCATTCCTTCTCAAGGAAAAGGTCGGGGTCTGGCGGGGCAGTGCCGTTGTTATCGGATTGATCGGTATCTGCATGATCACCAATCCCCTATCGGATGAAATTAATATTGGTTCTGTCTGGGGGTTAATGTCTGCCCTTGCCGGTGCGGTGCTGGTGATTGCGCTTCGTAAGCTTGGAAAATCGGACGAACCTATCACGGTTGCTCTCTGGCATAATGGCATTGGTGCTGTCATGTATCCGGTTTTACTTATGATCTGGCTTCCAGCAAGTGCCATTGACCTTATCCTGTCAATGGACTGGCTATTTTTTGTTATATTCGGGGCAAGTGCCAGTCTGGTACAGCTTGGCTTTGGTTCTGCCTATCGTTATGGAGAAGCAACGGTACTGGTGCCCACTCGATATCTATCTGTGCCTGCATCGGCATTAATTGGCTGGATCGTCTGGCTGGAACGGACGTCACCTACGCAAATACTTGGCATGACCATTGTTATAGCCAGCTGTATTTTTATCTCAATAAGAGAATACCGATTAGGTCGCGCCAGCAAAGCGACAGAACCGTTTCTCCATAAAGGCTAGGCTTCAACCGACTTGACCATTGCCTTTATTGTTTTATCTCAATGATATGAAACCTGACTTACAAAATGGGGCTATTATGATCCGCTTTTTTACCTTTTCTTTTGCCATCCTAGCTTTTCTGGGCTCTGCTATGGCTGATCCAATTACCGAAAGAAAGGAAAACTTTCGGAACAATGTCAAATCCCTCAAACTGATCAAGCCCGCGCTGGCCGCAGGTGATATGGACGTTATTTACGAACAGGCCAATCTGATTGCCGCCTGGGCAGAAGTCATGCCCGATTATTTCCCTGAAGATAGTGCCATGGGTGACACCAAGGCCAGACCGGAGATATGGGAAAACTGGGATGATTTCCTTGCTAAAGCCAACGCTAATCATGATGCCGCGATAGCATTGGCAAATCTGGCCGATGCTGGTGATGCAGATGCTCTGCCCATGGCTATGAAAGCATTATCGGATACATGCGGTGCCTGTCATAAGCTCTATAAATATTAACGTCCGGATAAACTGACCAAAGGGCGGCACAAAGCCATCTGTCAGAAATAATAGCGGTCGCCAATGAACCCAAGTGATTGGGCACCGGCAATCATGACCACTAGCAATATGACACCGGCCAGTTGATGCTTTCGTGAAAAACCAACCGGCGTCGATAGCGGCGAAGATATATCCTTGCCCCCTGTTATCATTGCCGGGACAAGATTAATTTTGAGCCATATCCGATAGATCAGCAAGGCAAGGATATGGGCAATTAAGACACCAAAAAGCACTGGTTCCAATGCTTCATGCCAATCTGTTGCCGTATTGGAAAAATCCCCTGCCCAGGCCGCAAGCGGGCCTTCAAACAGGATATCGTTATTTGCCATTGTGCCAAAACCCGCCATGCTACCAAGTACGACTAATAATATTATCGTCGCCCATGCCCCTGTTGGTGCATGACCGGGATAATGGGTTCTGTCCCCTTTCAGCCGGGAACGGATATAGGCAATGACCAGATGTGGTTTGAGAGAAAAGCTGGAAAACCTTGCATATGGTGTTCCTATCACCCCCCAGATAAACCGGAAGCTGATCAACCCAAGAATAGTTAGTCCCATTTTTTCATGCCAGAACCAGTTTTCCATCTTGCTGGAAGCAATCGCCCCGATAACAGCAAACATGAGTAACCAGTGAAATAACCGAAGCGGGATATCCCACACCTTACCAGAGGCTGGAATATCCGACTGATGTTTTGATAGGGATAAATTCGTTTCTTTTGCCATTAGTATCTGTTTATCATGTAACCCAATTTTTATGCAAGATATGGTTAAAATCATCCACCATGAAATAGGGACGTAACCACCATGCCGGATACAAAAAACTCAATGGAAATGGCCTTAATTGGTGAAAATGGGGCATTACATCAACTGGCTGAACGGGATAAGGATTTTGCGACGGCCATCACGCTTTATGGCCCTCCGCCTGATCGCACCATGCCACAAGGTTTTACTTCGCTCATTCGTATTATTATTGGTCAGCAAATCTCACGGCATGCCGCAACAGCTGTCTGGCAAAAACTGGTAACGGCAAAGCTTGATCATGCTACACATATTACAGATGCTGGTGTTGATGCCCTGAAAGCTAATGGTCTATCGCAACAAAAAGCCGAATATATCCACGGCATTGCCAGTCAGGTGACATCCGGTGCGCTGGATTTTGATCATCTAGCCAATAAATCCGGTGATGAGGTTGCCAGCATCCTGACCAGCCTGCGCGGGGTTGGTGACTGGACGGCGGATAACTACCGGCTTTTTGCATTACTGGATATGGATGCATGGCCCTATAATGATCTGGCGTTGCAGGAAGGCGTGAAAATCCTGAAATCATTAGATAGCCGGCCAGATGCAAAAGCCATGCAGATTATGGCAATGGACTGGCAACCATTTCGCGGGGCTGCTGCCTTAATGCTCTGGCATATATATGCCCAGCATAAAAAGGATGCTTCACCAGCGGTGATTTAGGACAATCCCCGTTTCTGATTCATGACCTGTTAAAATAAGGATGGTTGCGGATCATGGGCGGCGGCATCATATGCCTCAATAAGCCCTTTATGATTTTCGCTATTACGGCCAACTTCCGGTGGTGACGGATGCCAGGTCAGTGGTGCAGCAGGTGAAGGCGCTGTCAGTTTTCGGATCTGTTCAGCTGATTGTGATGGGTTTAACCAGGCATCAAGGCTGTTATTATCATCAACAGATATCTGAAGAGGCGCTCGATGGTGAATATCGGCAAGATCGCCATCAGCGGCGGTGGTAATAATGACAACGGATGAAATATCCCCGCCCCAGTATAATCCGGCGAATGCCATAGGGGCACCATCTGTCCGACTGATATAATAAGGCTGCTTAGGGGCTTTCCATTCATACCAACCACTGGCCAGAACAACACATCGCCGGCTATGCGCGGCTTCTCTGAATGTTGGTTTTTCCATCATGGTTTCTGCTCTGGCATTGATCAGCATACCCCTGCCCTGGGCTTTGACCGGTGATGCTATCCCCCAATGCATATAATCTGCCCTGCGTGACTTATCCGGTGCGGTTATAACAGGAACAGCAACACCGGGGGTGATATTATATGCTGGCAGGGGACGACTATTGGAAAGCGGAACCGCTGTCTGAAACAGGGTCGTAAGCTCACTGGCATCAAAGCGATTGGCAAAACGTCCACACATATCGCATCATAAGCATTTGCATCATAGATATTCAAGATGGAATAGGGTTGCTCCGGACTATGCATCTGTGCAAAAACTAGGTCATATCTTGCAACATGGTTCCCTTATGACCAGTATCAGGTAAACCAACTATATGAAACTTGATCAAAAACAACGCCAGAGCCTGATGGTGCCAGTGGAACATCTGGCCATGGATGCAGGGCGGCGCATTCTGGAAATTCGGGGAAAGGGCGCAACGGTTGAAACAAAACCAGATGGTAGTCCGGTCAGCGATGCTGATCTGGCGGCAGATGAAATGATCTGCAGAGGACTGGAACGCCTAACGCCATCCATTCCCATTATCAGCGAAGAAACATGGACAGAAGAAAGCGATAACCAACCTGATTGCTACTGGTGCGTTGACCCCCTTGATGGCACGCGCGGGTTTTTAAATGGTGGTGGTGACTTTACGGTCAATATTGCCCTTGTTTCGGATAAGCATCCGGTATTAGGGGTTATTATGGCACCAGCCCGCCAGATGATCTGGCTTAGTGATGGTCATGTAGCGGTCAAACGGCATTGGGAAGACGCAAGTCAGCCTGATCCATCACCGCAACAGATCATCACAACCCGGAAAACATCACCTGAAAAACCTGTTGTTATCACCACTATGTCAAAGCGCAATCAGCTATTGCAGACATGGCTGGATCAGCTAAAACCCGGAGCATATCTGTCTGTTGGCTCATCTTTGAAATTCTGCGTTCTAGCGGAAGGTAAAGCCGATCTATACCCGCGCATAGGCACCACTATGGAATGGGATACTGCCGCCGGACAGGCCATATTGGAAGCCGCTGGCGGTGCCATGATTGACGATACAGGCAAGCGGTTTTCCTATGGCAAGGCCGGACGCCGGAACGCGCAATTTACAGCTATGGGATCACGGGATCATCCGGTTCCCGCGACTTGGCATCCCCCCACCGATCTATCGCTAACCCCAAAGGGATCAGGCAAATGAAGCCGGTAACCCCATTTGATAAGGATAGTATTCATGCAGCAGTGCAATACTGGCGCGCTGGTCATCTGGTGGCTTTTGGCACCGAAACTGTTTACGGATTAGGCGCAGATGCAAGCCAGCCATTAGCGGTCAGTAAAATTTTTGCAACAAAGCATCGTCCCAAGTTCAACCCCTTGATCAGCCATATTGCCGATGCAGAAACCGCTTTTTCACTAGGCGAGGCAACGCCATTGGCAAAAACGCTTGCAGATGCTTTCTGGCCGGGGCCAATGACACTTGTGCTGGATCAGATCAACAGCCATCAGATTTGTGATCTGGTTACAGCAGGGCTTGATACGGTGGCCTTACGCGTGCCAGAACATGAAGGCGCACGAACCCTTCTTGCCGCCGCAAATATGCCTATCGCTGCCCCATCGGCCAATCCGTCCGGCCGTCTTAGCCCGACAAAAGCCGAACATGTAGCAACCGCTTTTGCCGATCAAGCCGAACCTAAACTGATTCTGGATATGGGCAGCTGTAACAAAGGGCTTGAGTCAACAGTTATCGACGCAAGAGGCGATATTCCTGTGATATTAAGGCCGGGAAGTATTACCGCTGAAATGATTACCAAGGCAACAGGACACGCGCCTTCTGCACCCGATAGCCGGATCCTTAGCCCCGGCCAGCTGGCCAGCCATTATGCCCCGGAGGCCAAAATCAGATACAACGCCCAAACCCCCCAGAAGGGTGAGGCATGGCTAGGATTTGGAGATGATCCCGATTTATCTGATGCCGTGGCATCATGCAATCTTAGCCCGCGGGGTGATATGAACGAAGCGGCCGCACATCTGTTTTCCATGTTGCGTCAACTGGATCAATCCAGCGCGTCAACCATCGCGGTTGCGCCGATACCAGATCATGATCTAGGCGTTGCCATTAATGACCGGCTAAGCCGTGCCGCCGCACCAAGAGAATAATAACATCACATATTGACCTTTCCATCGGGTCAGGTTCGGATTAAATTAAAAGGTCAGAATGCTATATTGCATAAGGGATAATCCATGTCTTTTGATCAGACTAAAGCCATCACATCACTAGAGCATATCGTCGGAACAACGCATGTCCTTAGCAATCCGTCAGATATGACAGGATACCTGACAGATTGGCGGGGGGATTATCATGGCAAAGCTCTAGCCGTGGTCAAACCGGCAAACACAGCCGAAGTATCGGCAATCATGAAATTAGCAGATGAACTGGAAATAGCTATTATCCCACAAGGCGGTAACACCAGCCTTTGCGGTGCGGCAACGCCAGATGATCAGAACAACAACCTTATCCTTAGCACGGAACGACTTAATCGCATTCGGGATATCGATATAGCGGGTCAAACTATCACCGTGGAAAGCGGCTGTATTCTTGATGTCATTAAATCCACTGCCACAGAACATGATCTGTTGTTCCCGCTTGATCTGGGCGCCAGAGGTACCTGCCGGATTGGCGGCAATCTGTCCACCAATGCCGGCGGCTTGAATGTGATCCGTTATGGCAATATGCGTGATCTGACATTAGGGCTGGAAGTCGTGCTTATTGGCGGCAAAGTGATGAATCTGTTATCCAGTTTGAAAAAAAACAACACCGGATATGATTTGAAAAATCTATTTATTGGCGCAGAAGGTACATTGGGGGTTATCACCGCCGCTACATGTAAACTATTCCCGCGACCTAAAGCTACCGCCACGGCCTTTGCCGGATTACGCGATATTGATGCAGGGATTGAACTGCTAAATCTATGTCAGGCCAGCAGCGGCGGCAATATCATTGCGTTTGAATTAATGCCGCGTTCCATAATTGAAAATGTGCTGCATTTTTATCCGGATTGCCAGCCACCACTGGAAGACATTCCGCCCTTTTCTGCCTTAATTGAAATAGCATCGACCGCTGAATCTGATCAACATCATGATGCTGATGGTAGCATGCCACTGGTAAATATGTTGACCAATACACTGTCCGATGCACTGGAAACCGGCCTGATATCTGATGCCACTATTGCCAGCAATCAGACCCAACAGGACGCGCTATGGGCTATCAGGGAACTAACACCGGAATCCGAAATTAAAGCGGGCAAAGCCTATAAATCAGATATCTCAATCCCGTTGCGACATATGGCAGCCTTTTATGACGATGCGGTGAAAGCGGTACATGCCATAGCCCCCGATACCCGGATTTTTGGGTTCGGTCATATTGGTGATGGTAATCTGCATTTCAATTTATGTGAGCCAATTGGTGAAAATGATGATTTTACTCGCCATTATGCTGATTTTGATCACATCATGCTTGATTTGCTTAAAACCTATGACGGATCAATTAGCGCCGAACACGGCATTGGTCAGAAAAAAAGGGATATGCTGCAAAAGGTTAAAGACCCCGTCGCGCTTGAGATTATGGGGGTCATTAAACACGCCCTTGATCCCAAAAATTTAATGAATCCCGGGAAAGTCATTTAGGTAAAATGGTTTAAGCATAATGAATGTGATTATGTTTTTATGAAAAGGAATTATCATGCGCCATAAAGAATCCATCGCTACTATCTTATCATTCTGGTTTGACGAAATAGAACCAAAACAATGGTTTATCAAAGACACCAATTTTGACAATCAGATCAAGGTCAGATTTGAGCCGCTGGTGAAACGCGCATTGGCCGGACAACTGGATAGCTGGTCTGAAACAGCCGAAGGGAATCTGGCCTTAATTCTATTGCTGGATCAGATGACACGGAACATCTATCGCAACATGCCCATGAGTTTTGCCGGTGATGATATGGCATTAGCATTTTCATTGAAAGGAATTGATCGTAATGATCACACTACCCTGACAGATGATGCAGATAACAATAGGCTGAAATTCCTGTTCATGCCTATGATGCATGCCGAAGATCTTGCCATTCAGGATAAATCCCTTCCCTTATTTAAAACCTATTGTGATGAACAGACCTATAAATATGCTGTGTTGCATCGCGATATTATTGCCCGTTTCGGCCATTTTCCGCATCGTAATGCTATCCTAGGGCGGCCTTCCACTGATGAAGAAATAGCATTTCTGAAAGAACCAAACTCATCATTCTAGACAGCGTTACGAAAAAGACAGGATCAGGAAAGGCCAAGCGTTGATAGTTTCGCCATGACTTCTGCTGCTGTTACGTCTTTGATCTGCTGGTGGCGCACCCAGCCAGCAGATTGCCCCACCGGCGCAGACATGGACGGTTCCGTATCTGATCCCATAACCATAATAGTTGGTACCTGCATGCGGGCGGCAAGAAAAACTGGCCCTGTATCATTCCCGCATATGGCGGCGGCGTGCCTGAATACAGACGCTATCTGATCAATATCCGTTTTGCCCATGATAGATATACAATCCGGATTCTGTTCCAGCACCGCGGCAATAGCCTGCTGATCATGATGGGTTCCGGCCAGAACAACCGCTATGCCCCGATCCTGCAATTGACGGGCAAGGTCAGCATAATGAGCCGCCGGCCAGCGTTTGGATGGTTTAGCAGGTGAACAGCCCGGCAATAGAACCGCATAGCGTTGGGGCAGTTCCAATCCATGAAACGTCTTCCCCATCCAGTCTAGATTTGCTTCTCTTTCTGTACAGCCCCCAAGCTTTGCCGAAATGAGCATACGGTCACGGTTATTAACACCAGTAAAATCAGGCAAAAGATGGCTAGCCCCTTTTGCTCTGCCAATGAATTCTGTCTTTCTGGCATCAATGAAGTGGCGAAAATAACGGGACGTCCTGCCTGAGCATTGAAAATCATAAATGCGGGTCCACCCTGCCCTGAACAACTGCCTGAGCCTGAACCAAGCGCGAATATCATAAAATGGCGCGCGGTCATCTATCGTCACAATGTCAAAATAAGGTGAGGCTTGAAGCCATTTGGCAAACGGCCGGCTTGTCAGAATGGCCAGATGCGCGTCAGCATGGGCGGCACGCAAACTGGCGAAGGCATCCATCGCCTGAATAATATCACCTAGCGCGCCATGCTTTATTACCAGTATTTTTTCCGGTGATGAATGGACAGGGCTTTTCGTCATCTGTTTCCGCCTATGGCATAATGCCTTGCCTGATCCAGTTTTTCCACCATATGGACAATATCAAAAGGATAGTCTGACCATGCCCTCTGCTGCCAGGATTTGCGCCACTGGTCATCACTGATCAGACGTTCTAATGCTTCAGCCAGTTCCGTCCCCCTTCCATCAGCAAGAATAATGGCGCGGCCATCAGCATATTCAGGGATACCACCACGACGTGTTGTGATCAGGGCGGCACCGCTGGCTAATGCTTCGATAATTACCCGGCCAGCAGGTTCCTGCCATTGCGAAGGCGCAAGGATAATGGCTGATCTGTTCTGAATATCCATAATATCCGATCTTGGGATAAAACCGGTCATGACAGCCTGTTGTCGAATAGGTGCAAGCGCTTGAGATATTGATGCTTCATAAGGTGACGCTGGTGCATCTTCAAAACGCTGGGCACCAGCAAACAGGACATTCCAGTCGGGATATCGGGGCAGGATACTGGCCAGTGCTTCTGCCGCTTCAAGCATACCTTTTTCGGGAACCATGCGCCCGATAATAGAAATCAGTTTCTCTTTGCGTGGAGGGCGCTTAAGATGACGGTCTGCTGAAATCGGTATTACCTTTACCTTTTCTGCCTCATCTGCAGAAGGGTTGATTCCATCCAGAAAACATGACCGCAGATAATCAGATACACAGTAAATTACTGCCATTCGCTGAAGCAAAACCCGACGCATGGAAACCGTTTTCCCACCTTTCATTTCACGCGGGTCATTATGCAGATAAAGCCCCATTTTTAAGTTTGGCTGTTTTCGGCCTATATATTCGGCTACTTGAAGACGGCCATGCACTTCCAGCAAATCAGGCTGACCATAACGGGTCATGTGTTTCAGATAAGCTCTGGCAAGGCCAATATTCTTTCCTACAAACCATGATTGTTGCAGGGCTAGTCCTTTATAGTTTGCTCCCTGCAAATATGGCGCGGATATCTGGCGACCAAACACGATGGCATCATTACTATAAACACTGTTGGTAAAGCCACCTTCCACTGTTAGCGCGACCGCGCCAGCGTTTTGTGGTGTATATGTTTCCTTATAGGGCAATAGGCAATGCAGTATGGGTGCCATATATTCATCCCTTGAACCTGTTTATCATCATCTATCATGCGCT
This sequence comes from Puniceispirillales bacterium (SeqCode), assembly GCA_049595035.1. GTDB lineage: Bacteria > Pseudomonadota > Alphaproteobacteria > Puniceispirillales > UBA1172 > UBA12202. The sequence continues at coordinate 19,524 of JBMYKD010000012.1, forward strand.
ATGACGGCGGATCATATCCTGATAACTTGCAATAAGTCGTGTTGTCACCGTTTCGCGTTCAAACTCATCCTGATAGGTTTTTGATCCATTTTTGATCAATCGTTTTGCTAGTGTTCTGTCAGATTGCAGACGTCTGAGATTTTCAACAAGCCCGTCAAGATCATCGATATCCGACAACAGGCCATCCTTATCATGAGTTACATATTGTCTTGCGCCATCTGCACGGGTAGCAACCAGTGGCACTTTAGCATACCATGCTTCGGCAATAACTGTTCCAAATGGCTCATAACGTGAAGGAAGAACACAGATATCTGCCAGATCAAGTAATGCTGCCCTATCATTGCGCCAGCCAGCAAAACAGACCCGATCATCCAGACCAAGTGTGCTTGCCTGTTTTTGGTATTTATCCAAGTCAGGCCCGTCACCAGCCATCAGAAATGCCAGATCAGGCAATTGCACCGCCGCATCAAGCAAAAGATCAACACCCTTTTTCCAGTGCATGCGCGACAATAACAGAACAACAGGTTTGCCTTCCGGCAATCCGAAATCAGCACGGCTTACTAGTTCATCTGCCGCCAGTGTTCCAAAAGTATGCCCCAGATAAGCCTGATCAGGTTGGCCAGTGGCCTCACCAATATGGCGGACAATATCCCGCGTGACACCCATATAAAAATCGCTGTGACGATAATTCTTTAGATCATAATATCCGCCAAACCATCCCAGAACCGGCGGCACAACCCCTGCCGGCATAAAAGAAGAAGCCCTATTCATCCAGCCATGAACCAGATCAGGGGCTTCGTTAGTGATAATGGACGATAGCCGACTTTGCTGTGGCCATTTCCACCACCGCTGAAACCCCATAGGGTAATGGGGGATTTTACGTTCGGCCATGGCATCTAGAATATGTTCATAAGGCCGTGATATCATCACCTGATTGACGCCGCGATCATGTAATGCTTTCACCATATCCAGGCAGAATGTTTCGGCACCGCCTGTTCTGGCACCAGCAATCACATGACAAATTTTAAGGGGGGGTTGGTTATTCTTTACCACAATAACTCCAAACTTAACCGGATGATGGATTGCTTATAGAGATCAATTTGATATAACATGAAATGCTTTTAATTTACCAGTTTTGTTCCACCTGATCAGAAAATTTGACGTGACCATGTTTTTTCGCCCAAATACCACAATACATAATCACATTATTCGCATGTGTTGCCTTATCACTTTTCTTTGTATATGGGCAGGCCTTGGGTATGCTCAGGATAATACCCAGCCTGTTGACTTTTCTGCGGATTCCATGGAATCTAATCAGGATACCGGCATATTCATAGCAACCGGCAATGTTGTTTTTGAACAAGGCAGAATGACACTGAAAGCTGATCGGGTTGAATATCATCGGGATACCGGTCTAGCGGAAGCATCGGGAAGTGTTGTGTTCACCGACCATCAGGGCAATATTCATTTTTCCGATCAAATGACCATGGGCAAAGAGTTTTCGGAAGCTTTTGCAGAACCTATTATCAGTCAAATGGTAGATCAGTCATGGATGGCGGGGGATAGAGGCGAATATTATAAAGACGATTATACCCTTTATGATAATGCAATCTATACGCCCTGTGACTGTGATTTTGTGAATGGCGAAACACCTATCTGGCGGTTTGAAACTTCATCATCATGGCATGATCCTAAAACCAAAACCGTATATCATACCAATATACAGATGAAGGTACTTGACCTACCCGTTTTGTATTTTCCGTATTTGTCCCATCCGGACTGGTCGGTTCGTAGGCGATCTGGTCTTTTATACCCAAGCATTTCCTATTCATCTGACCATGGCCTGAAATACATACAGTCATACTATCATGTGATCAATGACACCAGTGATATAGAAATCACCCCCTATATTTTCAAGAATTCCGGCCTGTTATCAGGTATCCGCTATCGCCAGTTATGGGATCAATCCGGCCTTGATATGCGCTTGACAGGTGGTCAGGTAGAATCCTTTAAACAGGATGATGAAAATGTGCTAGCCGTTGATGCGCGTTTCTATACATTGATTGGTGATAGCTGGGATACTGAAGCGCGAATATACCGCACCAGTCAGGATACCTTTATGCGACGATACGGGATTGATAATGCCACCCAGCATAAATCAACCTTCAGTGCCGAACAACTCGGCGCAAACACTTATAATCTGATTGAGATGTATGATATTCAGGGGCTGGATTCCACCGAAACCAATGAAAGAGAACCAACCGTGTTGCCATCTGTCTTTCATGAACGCTATATGCCCGGATATCGTGATAATATGACAGCACGCATCAGACTATCGGCCAGTCAGACCGATAATGACGAAGAATATGATATCAACCGCTGGTCAGGTGAGCTTTATACCCGTGAAGATATTGATCACAGCACCGGCACATTCAGCCTTGAAACAAGAACAGCCCTGCAATATCACCTCATAGAAAATGGCCCCAACAGCAATAACTATACCGGTGAACTTGGGCAAGGTAGTGTTAGTGCCGGATTAGGCTGGTCACAGCCCTATTCGGCAATGATTGGCGATAGCAGTGCTATCATCAGGCCTAGGGTAAAACTAATTACCATTCAGTCAACAGATCGTACAGATAAAATCCCGAACCGTGATTCTTCTGATTTCCATCTGGATGAAGCCAATCTCTTTCTGCTTCACCGGTATCAGGGCAATGACTACATAAAAACCGGGACTCATATGGCTGGCGGTGTAAGCACTGATATGACTGATACAGCTTTTGGTGAATTATCAGGTTTTGTCGGTGCCAGTTACCGCTTTCTGGGGGATGTCAATAGCGGCCTTAATGCCACCAATGAGACGGAAAAACTGTCCGATATTCTGGCAAGCGTTCAGGTGAAGCCATCTGATCAACTCCGATTTTCATTTGCTGGCCGGTTTAATCATGAAAACCTAGAACTTAATGAATCACGGGCATCAGTCGCATGGTCACGCCCCGGCACATCAATATCAACATCCTATAGTCAGCGATCAGAATCCTTCTTCAGTGCTGCTAGTGTTAAAGAAGAAGAGCTGATCGTCAATCTTAACCATGTGATTGATGAAGGTATCAGGTTAAAGGCTAATCAGACCTTTGATCTGGCAAATGGAAAAAATGAGCGTGATAAATCCACCATAGGACTGGATATCACCCGCGGATTGCAGGATTGTTTAACCATTACCATTCAATATACCCGTGATGAAACATCTGACCGGGATATTAAACCGGTTGATGAAATTATGTTTCTGCTGAACTTCAAATATCTGGGGGCATTTCAGAATAATGCTCTCGCAAATTAATTTTTATTCACGGTTAATTCTATCTGTTTCAAGGGGCAAGGGCGTTTATATTTGCCTGAATGCTCGCCTGATCCCATTCATCTAATGGCAGGGAAGCAAGGGTTTGGATACGCGCTTTCATTCCATTCATAACATCCCTGAATGCCTTTATTTTATCGGTGTCACTGCCGCTGACATGTGACGGATCAGGGAACCCCCAATGTGCCGTGACAGGTTTTCCAATCCAGACAGGGCAGACTTCGCCGGCCGCGTTATCACAAACCGTGATGATAACATCCATCTGAGGAGCATCAGGCAAAGCAAACTCATCCCAGCTTTTAGAGCGGAGATTTTCGGCAGGATAGCCAAGTTCAATGGCCAGGTCGCGGGCAATCGGATGCACCGGACGACCAGAAACGGATTGCGGGGTTGACCCGGCGGAAAAACCAATAAGCCGTCCGCCGGTTTGCGTTGATGCCACTGCTTCAGCCAGAATGGACCTAGCCGAGTTATGGGTGCATAGAAAGAGAATGTTATATGTTTTCATGAAAACAGAATATATCGGCTATATGACAGTATCGTGACATATCATAACCGCCATGATGCAGGCATGCAATGTTGAGGTATTCTATTCCACCGTAACCCACTAGGTTTCCTATAAACTTTCAACAGAAACTTTCAAAATTTTGCAGAAATTTCATGTGGTTAAAAGACAAACCAATTCTGGAAATTTTACCATTCAATTTCTGTTATCCACAATATTCCTTCAGATGAGAAAAATAAATTTGAGCATTTTATCTTACACGTTTGATGTAATTTATAGCATCATTTTTATTGTGGAAATTTTTGAGCGGCAGTACAAAATTCCTTCCATCATTAAGTGAGAATAGACCATAGATATTATAACTCATATCCCACCCCATAGTGCCTCCACTATAGTCACCAATTGATACTAAATATGCTTCTGAACAATTTCCTTTTACATGAGTGGAGAGGGATTGGCATTTATCTGGAGATAGTTCCGCTAATATACTGTATGAGAATTTGGTGCATAAATTTTCAGTTTCACAGATTTCGGTTTTCACTTCCTTGTTGTCTATTTGGATTTCAGGAGTTCCAATATTTTCTATACCGCCAAACCTTAATTCTCCCTCGAAGCATTTATTTAATGAAGTCGCTAGATATATTTCAGAACCCCAAGACGTCATAATTGGTTCATAATCTGAAATTTCGTTATCAAAGTAGATGCCAGGATTTTTAGAAAAGTGCTCATAATCTTTGACCTTAAATTTATCTGCAAAATCTTCGTAATTATCCCCAGACATCCAAGGAGTTGAGAGACAATGAGGGGGTATCACCCTTCCTTCAAACTCCAAACCTACTGGAATATTTTTATTGGTAAGGTCTTCTTTTTTTGCCCCTAGGATTCCAAAAATGTGCCACTTATCCTTTTCCTTATCTCTGTTGTACCAGACCGAACCACTATCAAGCATAAAACCGCGCCATCCCATTGGAGCGCAAGGCGACACACTGTTCAATAGACTATCAACCCATTCTTTAGAGAATATCTCTGAAAACTGCTTGCCTCTAATAAACTCTTTCCTTGGTCCAGAATCTAATTCCCCATCTACAAGTTCGAATAAACCATCAAGATTTTCTTCTTTTACTAGTTTCTTTATAGTTTCGCCAAAATCAAACGCGTCTTCTGGATCATAATAATTGTTCCAAGATTTTGCATATTCCCTATCCTCTCCAGTGCAGCGCAATTCTAACTTCTCAGCGCCTAGAGCAACGGAATAGTTTGTAAAAAATAGAAGCATAAAGGTAGAGATAGATAACTTGCTCATAACTCAATCATCATTTTGAATATTTTAGTTCGGAAATATTTCTCCACATTAAGATTAAATCTGTGGGGGCAAAACATACAAGATTTCCTATAAACTTAACAAAAATTCACATTCGAAAATTATTCGAATAAATATATATTTCAATGCTTTAAGGGATGACCACTTTCCTCAATTAGGCATATCCTTTTAATATATTCACTCATCTGGATTTTCTCTCCAAAATTTTGCGTCATTCCAATACTTACGATACTCACCTTTGGTAACCCAAGTTACGAGAACAACAAACGCGCAAATTCCAAACCAAATCATGATGAAGATTGGTTGAGAAAACTCACGCCAACCAGAAGGATTTGCAAAACCAAATCCAATCGTTACTAATATCATCAAAAGGATGTGAGCAAACAGGGGCGAGACCTTTAATTTTCTTGCGATGAAAATAATTAATCTGTTGACTAGCATTTGAACCCCTAATAGTTAAATTCACATTTATTATACTGTTTTAATTCAGAATTTTATTTATAGGAAACCTATTCTACAGTGACAGACTTAGCCAGATTACGGGGCTGGTCGACATCCGTACCTTTATGCACCGCGGTCAGATAGGCCAGAAACTGAATAGGCAGACTAAGCACCAGCGGTGCAATCAGCGCATCGCAATCGGGCACGGTAGCAACCCGCCCTTCAAGCCCGTCCATTTCATCTATGGCTTTATTAGCGGCGCTTTCGGTCGCAATGATGATGATATCCGCCCCTCTTGCCTTGGCTTCCACCACATTGCTGATAGATTTGGATAAATGATCATCATCAGCCAGCAACGCCACCACCGGCAACCCGTCTTCAATCAATGCGATGGGGCCATGCTTCATTTCCCCTGATGCATAGGCTTCGGCGTGAATATAACTGAGTTCCTTTAATTTTAACGCGCCTTCCATGGCTAACGGGTAAAGCGTCCCCCGCCCCAGATAAAGACATGATCGGGATTGCGCTAGCCGCGGGACAATCGTTTTGATCACAGATGCCGAGGCCATGGCCTCCCCGATTAATCGGGGTACACTGGCCAGCATCTGTTCAATTTCCGCACACCGTTTTGCCGTTAACACACCACGCTGATGACCGGCAATAGTAGCAAGAATCAATAGCACCGCCAGCTGTGCCATATAGGATTTGGTGCTGGCAACCCCGATTTCAGGGCCAGCACGGGTAAGTAGATAAGTCCCAGCTTCCCTTGCCATTGTTGCGGTTTCCACATTGACTAACGCCGCTGTATCAACGCCTTTATCGGCCATATAGCGCAAAGCCATTAATGTATCCAGCGATTCACCTGATTGGGATATCCCCAAAGCCAGACTGATCTGGCGGCAAGATGGCTGACGATATCTGAACTCGGATGCGGATTCCGTCACTACAGGCAAATCGGCCAGTTGTTCCATCCAGTATCGCCCGATCAAGCCCGCATTATAACTGGTACCCGCGGCCAGATAGGCAAGACCGGTCATATTGGTAAAATCAAAACCGTCTGGTAATGCAAATGCGCCATCAGCGTCTGAAAACGCGCCCAGAGTATGCATCACAGTATCAGGCTGTTCATGAATTTCCTTTTCCATGAAATGCTGATAGCCTTCTTTGGTGACAAGCCCGGGGCTGGCCGCCACAATAGTAACATCACGATTGGCAAGTTCCGCGCTGGCATCCTTGATGGTAATCTGTTCCCGCGTTACTGTGCCATAATCCCCATCTTTGAGAAAGATCACGCGCTGGGTCACATCACCCATGGCAATAGCATCAGAGCCGACAAATACCGCATCATCGGATAACCCGATAGCCAGTGGTGAAGCCTGCCTTGCTATGGCTAAATGATCCGGATAATCTGTTACCATCACGGCAAAAGCATAGGCTCCTTCAATCTGGGCAATGACATGTTCCGTCGCTTCCATCAGCGACGTTGTCTGATCCAGCGCATCAGCAAAAAGATGAGCTAGGACTTCGGTATCGGTCTGGCTTTGAAACACATATCCTTTATCGGAAAGGGTCTGGCGTAATTTACGGTGATTTTCAATAATGCCGTTATGAACAACCGCCACACGGTCGCCAGACATCATCGGATGCGCGTTTGCAATATTGACGCCGCCATGCGTAGCCCAGCGGGTATGCCCGATACCGGTTTCACCATGTAAGGGATCTTGGGAAAGCACATCAGCCAACGCATTGAGCTTACCCACTGCACGGCGCACCGAAAACCCCTGATCACCAGAAACCGCAATGCCGGCAGAATCATAACCACGATATTCTAACCGCCGCAGCCCCTGAAGCAGAGCATCTGCCGCATTCGGATATCCTATTGTGCCGATAATGCCACACATGATCTGATCCTTATGATTTTGCTAATAAAACTATATCCCATTTATACTATGTTTGCAGATATTTTTGCAATATCGCATTCTTCTTTTCATCATCGCGAATAGATCATATAATCAGGCATGACTTTTACTGCAATTATCCTAGCCGCGGGCAAGGGCACCAGAATGCGCTCAAGCCTGCCAAAACCGTTACACCGGCTAGCTGGCAAACCTCTTATTGAATGGGTGCTGGATAGCATGGTAGCCGCCAATGCCAAAGATGCCATGATTGTTGTCGGTGCTGATGGCAGTCAGGTGCATGATCATGTCCAGCATATCAATGATCGCTATCCTTGTGCCCTTGATACCGTGATACAGGATCAGCCCCTTGGCACCGGTCACGCGGTGGAAGCGGCGGCAACAAAATTACAATCTCAGGATGGCATTGCGATTATTGCTTTTGCCGATACGCCATTGATTTCTGCTGATGAGTTTCATGGCCTGATGCATGCCATTTCAGAAGGAGGCCATGATATCTGCTGTCTGGGATTTGAAACCACACATCCAACCGGATATGGCCGCCTTATCCGGGATCAGAATGAGTCCATAACCGCTATCATCGAAGAAAAGGAAGCAGATGCTAAAACCCGCGCCATAACTTTGTGCAATAGTGGTCTGATGGCAGTAAAAATGCCATTACTGTTTGATCTGCTTGCCGCCACTGAATTCAATCAACAGACTGGCGAAAAATTCCTCACTGATATTATTCATCTTGCCCACCAGAAAGGTCATTCTATTGGCTGTGTAATGGCACAAGAAGACAACGTCATGGGGATCAATAATCGGGTTGATCTGGCCCGCGCCGAAGCGATCATCCAGCAACGACTGCGCCATAAGGTCATGATGGACGGGGTAACGCTGATTGATCCGGATTCCGTGTTTCTGAATGCTGATGCTATCATTGCCGAAGATGTCATTATCCACCCGCATGTTGTCATCGGTGCCGGAGTTCGCATTGCTGACGGGGCTGAAATCAAATCTTTCAGCCATATCGAAGGGGCAGATATCGGGGCTTGTGCCATCATCGGCCCCTATGCCAGATTGCGACAGGGAACGATTCTCGAAGAAGGCGTTAAGATAGGCAATTTTGTCGAAACTAAAAACATCACCATGGGTGCCATGGCTAAGGCTAATCACCTGACCTATCTGGGAGATGCTGATATTGGACAGGATGCAAATATCGGGGCTGGCACCATTACCTGTAATTATAATGGGTTTCGCAAATCCATGACCCGCATTGGTGCTGGTGCTTTTATTGGTTCAAATTCCGCGCTTGTTGCACCTGTTGATATTGGAAAAGGAGCCATGATAGGCGCGGGCAGCACAATCACCTCAACGGTGGACGATAATGCCCTTGTTGTTGTTCGGGCAGATACAAAAACCACGCCAGATGGTGCCACCACTTACCGGAATCGCGAAAAGGGAAAATCGTGACAGACCATACCCGCCTGAACGTCCGGCACGCCGCCGATATATTAATCAACATGCAGAACAGCCATATCGTTGTTATTGGCGATGTCATGCTGGATACATTTGTCGATGGCGCTGTTGGCCGCATTTCACCAGAAGCTCCCATCCCTATCCTTCAGCATCAGACCACCAGTCACATGCCGGGTGGAGCGTCAAATGTTGCCCGTAATCTGGCGCATCTGGGCGGACAGGTTACATTAATCGGTGTCACAGGCGATGATGGGGCAAGAGATATTCTGCTTGATTGTCTGGATGATGAACCTGCCATCACGCCGCATCTGATTGCAGACCCCACCAGACCAACCACAACGAAAACCCGTTTCACCGTTAAAGGCCATCAGCTGTTACGGGTAGATGATGAAGACATAAGCCCGATCAATCCAGATTGCATGACAGAAATGTTAGCCATGATTCATTCGGTGCTAGATACGGCCGATATGGTTATCTTGTCGGATTACGATAAAGGTGTTATCCAGCCTGATTTGATAAAATCCCTTATATCGCATCCAAACCGTCGTAATTTTACCATGCTGGCAGACCCCAAACAGGCTGATATCAGGCTTTATGACGGGGTTGATATGCTTACCCCAAACTTATCGGAATTTAGTCAGTTTTGCCATTTCCATAATATATCCATGCCATCAGCCAATGATCTATCGGGGCTTCACCAGATTGCACAGAAATTCCTTGGCATCAGCGCAATAGGTACAATGATCACTACCTTGAGCGCCGACGGTATTCTGATTAGCCAGAAAGATCAGGATTTGTTCCATACACAAAGCACGGCACGCACGGTGTTTGATGTATCAGGTGCTGGTGATACCGTCATCGCCCATTTTGCCGCCGCTATCAGCGCTGGTGCCAATGTCACCGAAGCAGCAATCCTGGCCAATATAGCCGCCGGTATTGTCGTCGGTAAATCTGGCACAGCCACCGTCCTGCCCGGTGAAGTTCTGGCAACCATGCACCAAGAAACACCTCATGACTTGCAAAGTCTTCAGACATTGATGAAGGCATGGAAAGATAAAGATGAGCGCATTGTATTTACAAATGGTTGTTTTGATTGTCTTCATCCCGGTCATATATGGCTATTACAAGCGGCAAGGGAAAAAGGTGACCGGCTCATTGTCGGGCTAAATAGTGACGCATCCACCAAACGGTTAAAGGGATCACATCGTCCCTTTCAGAATGAAACAGGCAGAGTAAGTGCCATCGCTGCCCTGCCTTTTGTAGACGCGGTGATATTGTTCGAGGATGATACCCCCCTGCAACTGATCACCCAGATTAATCCGGATATTCTCGTCAAAGGCGGTGATTATCACGCCGATGATATCATTGGCGCCGATCATATGAAAAAAATTGGTGGTGACGTTCAGATTATTGCATTGCGTGACGGTTATTCCACCACAAGATTACAACAGCACTAGCCTCAATATATATACGGCTTTCAGGTTTTGGCGAATATTTAGGATAAGGATAGCAAATGTTTAGGTTTTTCAAGACGCGAAAATGGGCTTTATGGGCATGGCTGGGGTCATTCGTCATCCTTTCCTCTTTATGGGTTCAGGTGCAGATTGATGTCATGATCAATAGCTGGTTTGGTGAGTTTTATGACATGATCCAGAAAGCACTAGGCACCCCAAACGCCATTACCATGCAGGAATATTGGGGCAGTTTGCTTTCCTTTATTACCCTCGCCGGCATCTATGTCATGGTTGCTGTTCTGGTGAGTTATTTTACCTCACATTTTCTGTTTCGGTGGCGGGCATCAATGGTTGAATGGTATCATAGCGTTTATGATAGAGCCCGAAAGATTGAAGGCGCGGCGCAGAGGGTGCAGGAAGATACCATTAAATTCAGCCGGATTATGGAAACCCTTGGCACCAGTTTCATCGAATCCTTAATGATACTGGTTGAGTTTTTCCCTATCCTGATCGGCCTTTCGATTGGTATTCCCATCTTCTTTTTTGGTGAATGGGAATATGGACTGGTCACAGGTGCCCTGATCTGGAGCATCGGCGGAACATTATTTCTGATTGCCATAGGGTGGTTATTGCGGCTTGTCGGTATCGAATATGATCTGCAAAAGAAAGAAGCAGCCTATCGGAAAATTCTTGTTATCGCCGAAGACGATGAAACCATTCGCCCAAAACGGATTGATGAATTGTTTCACGACGTGCGGAGCATTCATTTCACTAGCTATTTGCGATATCTGTATTTCAATATTGGCCGCATTGCCTATCTGCAGGCCAACGTGCTTAGTGCTTATGTCTTTCTGGCACCAGCTATTGTTGCCGGCGTCATCACGCTAGGGGTCATGCAACAGATTATCCGCGCTTTTGGCCGTGTTGAGGGCAGTATGCAATATCTGCTGAAGTCGTGGCCAACCATCATCGAACTGGCCAGTGTCTATAAGCGTCTGCGTGAGTTTGAAAGCAAGCTCAAGGATTAATATGATATCACCATTAGACTATAATGATGATGATCTGATTCTGCGTTCGGAAGCTTTGGCTATGTGAAGCTTCTGGCGTTGCTTGGCAATTGCCCGCGGCGTTAGGCGGATACCATGACGGCTTTCTATGGCATCTGCTATTCGGGTATCACTAAGCGGTGCTGATTTATCCTCGGTGGTGATCAGGGCAACTAATGTCGCAGCAACAGCACGACTGGCAACATCACTTACCTCCTTGCCTGATATAGCCGGACTGAAGAAATGTGATAGCGGAATCATGCCCCGCGGTGTCAGCGCCAGCTTATCCTTGACCAGCCGCGTTATTGTACTGGGATGACAATTTAAATGATCCGCCGCTTCAGCCATAGTCAGCGGGACAAGGCTTTCTTCCCCTTCTGTCATAAATCGGGATTGCCTGATCACGACAAATCCCATCAGCGTTGTCAGCAGATTGGCGCGCGCCATCATGGCGGCTTGAAGTGCCGCAGCCTCGGCTTTTGCCTTTTTTAGAACTGGCTTGAGGGCATCATCTGTTTCCAGATCAGTGGCAACAGTAATATCCGGCAAAGTTGAAGCATTTATGGCAACGTCATATGCATTTCCCTGTTGCGTCACAATCAGATCAGGATGAAAAATATCCCCATCATCTGCCATGAACCTTGCCCCCGGCTTGGGGTCTAAATGGCGCAATTGTCCAAGATGCGATTGCACCAGATCAGCATCTAGTCCGGTTATGCGAACCAAGCCTTCTATGCCTTCTTTCAGCAATACAGGCAGATGTGATAACAGAAGTGTCATATCAGTATCATAAAGTCCGCGATCCTCTAGCTGTAAGGCCAGACATTCTGTCAGATTACGGGCAAACAGGCCGACCGGTTCAATATTCTGTAATTGATCAATGAGCAGATCATATGCCGCCCCCCGGACACCATATCTGGCCGCTGTGTCTGGTGCATCAGCATCTAACCAGCCGGCAGGTGTTATATGTGCCAGTAATGCCAGTGCAACCGAACGTGATAATCCTAATGGAAACAAAAGTCCGATTTCCTCCATCAGATGCGCATGAAGTGATTTATCCGGCCGATCTTGAGCCATCCCGGATGAAAAAGGAAAATCAACTGGCATATCGGATGCTCGCTGGCTCGGGTGTTCCGGATATCGCACATCAAGAAACGGATTATCGGCAGCAAGATCACGCACAAAACGGGTAATCTGGTGATTACGCCATGCCATTAATTGCAATGACTGTTTCATAGCTGGAGTCAAGGCAAGGCGCAGTCTGGACGTTGTGGTAAGCGTCTGTCGTCTGTTTTCTATTAAGACCATTAATCCTTAATATCCTGATCATTGCGCATGGCACTAATCACCAGTCCTAATCCCAGAAAGACGGTTAACATAGCCGTCCCGCCATAAGATATCAATGGCAGGGGCGCGCCTACCACCGGCAGGATACCAGACACCATGCCAATATTTACCGTCACATAAAAACTGATCATTGATGCCACACCAATGATGAGCAATCGGGAAAAAGTCGTTTTCACGGAAAAACTATATTTCAGAAGTAGAAAAATAAGCGCGGTATATAAAGCAATGACATAGATACAGCCAAAAAACCCGAACTCTTCCCCGATCATGGTGAAAATAAAATCTGTTTGGCGCTCAGGCAGAAAATCCAGATGACTCTGGCTTCCCTGCAGATATCCTTTACCAACAATCCCGCCGCTACCCAGAGCAATTTTTGATTGTGTTACCTGATAGCCAGCACCTAGAGCATCAAGATCAGGGTTGAGAAAGACCATGATCCGGCTTTTCTGATAGGGATACAACATAGACCAGCCAATAGGAACCGCAGCCAGCACAAGACTAATCGCTGTCATGACCATCCAGCGCGGAATCCCCGCAACAAATATAACAATGGATGCCGAAAGCAATAACATTAATGATGTCCCCAGATCAGGCTGTAATAAAACCTGAATAAACGGAATAGATACAATTGCGACAACAGGTATATAGGTTCGCAGATACCGAAGCGAATCCGCATATATATTATGAAAATAAGCGGCAAGCATAACAAGGACGGCTAGTTTTGCCGGCTCCGACGGTTGCAGATTAAACCCGCCAATGGAAAACCATCTCTGCACCCCTTTACCAGTGCCAATAATTTCAAGCACTGCTAGCAAAAGCACTGCCAGAGCCCACCAGACCAGAGCATATCGTCTGAAAAAATTAATCGGGAACATGGCCACGATCAGCATGAGAATAAAACCGATGCCAATACGAATCCCATGCATCATAGCCCATGGTCGCCAAGACCCATGCGCTGCCGAATATAATGCTAACACCCCAACCATACCGATCAGACCAATCACCAGTAGCATGAGCCAGGGGGTCGTCCAGAACCAGTGTCGAGCGGCACTATTCTGGCTTTGCAGAGGTGTGGTAAAGGTCGGTTTATGCCTGGGCTGAATAAGCTGTTTCATATGCCTTGCTCAAATATATAAGTCAGGATATCGCGTGCAATGGGTGCCGCCCCGCTTGATCCACTTCCACCATGTTCAACGATAACAGCAATGGCATATTTTGGATTATCAAATGGGGCATATCCTGTGAACAACGCATGATCACGGAATTTCCAGGGCCTTTCCAAGTTATCAACAATGCCGCGTTCCCGTTCGGCCTTGGTAATCCGTTTGACCTGAACCGTACCAGTTTTACCAGCCATCACAATACCATCCAGATCAAGTTTGTAATTCTTGGCTGTTCCGTTTTTACCATTAACAACATCATACATACCACGGCGAATAATATCCATTGATGCCGCTGACACGCCAATCGGATCAGAAGCAGATTCTATTTCATCTTCACGCAATACGGGCGTGATACGGTTTTGGCCCTGAGCCATTCGTGCCGTCATGACCGCTAGCTGAATAGGTGTGGCCAGAACATAGCCTTGACCAATTGATGCCACGACCGTTTCACCCGGTGTCCATACCTCACCAATATGTTTTTCTTTCCATGCTTTATCAGGGATAAGTCCGGATTTTTCACCGGGTATCATGATAGCGGTATCATCACCTAGCCCAAATCTTTTAGACATACTGGCAATGCGCTTGATACCTGTTTTAAGTGCAAGTTCATAGAAAAATACATCACAAGATTGTTCTAATGCCTCAATGACATTAACCCGGCCATGCCCAAGATTATTCCAGCAATGAAACTTGGCATTTCCTAATTCTTTATGCCCGGGACAGAAAAAACTGGATGTATCGGTGATAATGCCTGCTTCCAATGCCGCTAGGGCAACGATCATCTTAAAGGTGGAACCCGGCGCATATTGCCCTTTAATACAGCGATCAAGTAAAGGGGTGCGAGGGTGGTTTACCAATATATCCCATTCATCATGGCTAATACGACCAGACATAACATTAGGATCAAAGGTTGGCGTGGATACCATGGCCTTGATTGCGCCTGTTTCGATATCAATGACTATAACCGAACCTGTTTCAGGTGGAACAACGCGGCCTAATGCATCTTCGAAAACATGCCCATCAGACATTGTTAGAATCCGGGCTAATTCAGGATCATCAATCATGGCACGCTGGACTTTTGCCGCATTCATGGAAAGCGGTTTATTCCGGCCACGTTTCAGAATACTGGTAGCATAGGATTGCAGGTTTATATCAATGGTCAGATTGATATCTTTTCCTGATACAGGCTGTTCCTTAACTGATTTTTTAATGGGACGCCCTAAAGCATTGACCAGAACCTGTTCGCGCCCCGGTTTACCGCGTAAATCCTGTTCAAACGCATATTCAATCCCCGATTTGCCATTACGCATATTGATCAGCTGTGGATGTGCCCTGCCCTGTTCGATATCTTCTTTGGTTATACGGCCAACATAACCGGTCAGATGGCCAGTTAATAATCCTTGCGGATAAATGCGTTTCTCAATGCGGTCAAAACTTACGCCCGGCAATTCGGGGGTACGCACCACAACCCGCGCAACCTCACGCTGGGTGAGGTCATCTCTAATGGTTAGCGGCAAAAAGGACGGCTGGCTTTCCGCTCTTTCCATCAGCTCGGCAATAAGATCATCATCCAGCGTTACCAGTTCTGATAGCGCCAGCAGGGACTGATAGAGATCACTTGTTAATTTTGGCACGATGTTCAATGCATAGGCTTCTGCATTTCCAGCAAGCAGACGGCCTTTCGTATCAAAAATACGACCACGCGACGGTGGCATAACAACATAATCAAAACGGTTTTTATCCGATAAGGCTTCATATTCGCTTGATTCCATTACTTGCAAATAGAATAAACGCCCGACAAGAACTGATGTCAGTAAAACCTGCCCTCCCCCAATCAGCAATGACCGCCGGGATAAAGACCGTTCAAACTGTTTGGCTTTGCGTGTAATCATTTCAACCTACTCACTATCTCAACCAGATACTGAATGCCCTGATAGAATGATACCATAACCGGAAAAAGCAAAACCGATGAGCTATATTGGAAAATGAGTGGCCCTAAGGATGGGAAGGCTTGATAATAAAGGGTGATAGAAATCCAGCAATACAGCATGACAAATGCCATAACGACAGCAAAATCCAGCCATAAAAAAGATATAGGCGCGTTGCTGAAACGACGTTTACCAAGTGACCCGATGATATTGACCAGTACCAAAGCCGCTGTGGTATAGCCAAGAGGGGCGCCCTGAAGACTGTCAAAAATCACACCAACCAAAATCAGAGTGATCAGATGAATATCTTCCTTATTAAAAACCGACATAACAAATACCATGGCAATTAAAAGCTTTGGTGTTGTTCCATGGAAAAAGGAAAAATATCCGAGTGATGTTTCCACCATAGTGATCAGAAAAAGCACAGCAGCAACCATCATCTGATGTGCAAGGGTTGGATGGCTGGAAGATGGTGCAATAACCATAACTTACTGATCCTCCTCTGCCGCCTCACCTATGCGCTGGCCAAATGCGTTTATACCTTCAAGGCTAAACTCATTTTCCTGTTTGGGTTGAGGCGAATAGCTTTGCCGGAAAAGATCATCGGATGGCATATCATTATCATCTGGCCACATGTAAACCGTGACAAACCGAAGCCGTTGAAAATCAACAATAGGCCTGACACGGATATGATCTTCCGTCACCTGAACAACGCGGCCAACAGGCAATCCTGCTGGCAAAATACCACCATGACCAGATGTTTGCACCAATGTGCCTGTTTCCAGTTCTGCCTGAGCCGGCACAAACCTCAAATCAAGTGTGTAGGAATTATTTCCAGCGGCAACAGCCGGCCAAGATGTATCAGATAGGATAACAGGCACCATGGCATTCAGATCAGTAATAAGTAATACCTGAGCGTAAAAACGCCCGACTTCGACAACAATGCCAACCAGTCCATCTTCGGTAGCAACAGTAGCGCCTTTTTTTATACCTTGCTTGGCACCAACATTTATCATCACCGAATGGGCAAAACTATCCGCATTTATGGCTACAATACGGGCTGAGACAGATTTCATCCCCATGGGAACCGGAAAATCACTTAATGCCCGCAATTGCCGGTTTTCTTCCAGCAACATATCCGCTTCATTTTGCCAGCGGCGTAATTGACTTATGTCCTGTTTGAGCTGAATATTTTCTTCTCTAAGCTGGGTAATATTTCCAATGCCGTCAACCATGATTCCAATGGCACGGAACGGCACGCTAACCACTTCGGCAATAGGGGTGAAAAACCCGGCTATCAGGCCACGAACAGAGTTCATGGCAGATATATCTGCTTTACCTGCCAGCATCAGCACAATGCAGGCGACAAAAATGATCAGATGGGTAAATAGGCCGGCTGATCGACGGCCTTTTTTACGATCCGTCGTTATTTTTGCCAATAGCTTTTCCCCTAATAGGCGCCTACCAGAACATTCTGAAGCGTTTTCATTTCTTCAAGACAACGGCCAGTTCCAAGGGCAACACATGTCAATGGATCATCCGCAATAGAGATTGGCAATCCTGTCGCCTCCCTGATCACGGTATCAATTTCATTCAGCAATGCTCCACCACCGGTAAGAACAATTCCTTTTTCCACAATATCTGCCGCCAGTTCAGGTGGTGTTTGTTCCAATGCTACCTTTACGCCCTCAACAATCTGGCGAATGGAATCCGATAAAGCATCTGCAACTTGTGACTGGGTAATAATAATTTCCTTTGGCACCCCGTTTACCAGATCACGGCCACGGACATTTTCTTTCCGGCCGCTTGTTCCTTGTGGTTTTAGAGCAACACCAATTTCTTTCTTGATCCGCTCAGCAGTAGACTCCCCAATCAGAAGATTATGAGTTCGACGCATATAGCTGATCAGTGCTTCGTCAAATTTATCCCCACCAACACGGACAGAATGCGCATATACGATATTCCCTAACGACAGGATAGCAACCTCGGTCGTGCCGCCGCCAATATCAACAACCATTGATCCAGATGGTTCGGTCACCGGCAAGCCAGAACCAATGGCGGCCGCCATTGGTTCTTCGATCAGATATACGCGTCTAGCACCAGCAGATTCAGCGGATTCCTGAATGGCTCTACGTTCAACTGCCGTTGAACCAGATGGCACACAAATAATAACCTGTGGGCTGGATAATGGCATTTTGCCATTCACTTTCCGGATAAAGTGCTTGATCATTTCTTCAGCTACTTCAAAATCAGCAATTACCCCATCAGCCATAGGACGAATAGCGCGGATATTACCGGGGGTTTTTCCCAGCATTTCTTTAGCTTCATCACCAACTGCCAGCACCTGTTGCTTGCCTTTTACCTGTGCAATGGCAACAACCGACGGTTCATTCAGAATGATACCCTGACCCCGCACATAAACGAGTGTATTGGCTGTTCCAAGATCAATGGCCAGATCATTGGAAAAAAGTCCGCGTATCATATTGAACATATTGACAAAACGGCAAAGCCGCCCTCTTTGAAAAACCTTTGATGTACCTTGTGATCCATTGCGTATGAATCACAAGTATCCAACTCAACCGAGCTAGATACTTTGTTTTAATACAGAAATGTGGCTAAATCCAGCCACAACATCATAAATTAGTTTTTCGACTTATCAACAAGACGGTTGGCGCCAATCCAAGGCATCATACCGCGCAAGGTTTCACCAACGGCTTCAATCCGGTGGCTAGCATGCTGACGCCGCATGGCTTTGAATGATGACTGACGGGCTTTATTTTCCAGCATCCAGTCACGGGTGAATTTACCAGATTGAATATCTGCCAGAATATCGCGCATGGCTTTGCGCGTATCATCCGTAATCACGCGAGGGCCTGATACATATTCGCCATATTCGGCGGTATTGGAAATGGAGTAGTTCATATTGGCAATGCCACCTTCGTAAATCAGATCAACAATCAGCTTTACTTCATGCAGACATTCAAAATAAGCCATCTCCGGATCATATCCGGCATCAACCAGCGTATCAAAACCGGCCTTAATCAACTCACATAGACCGCCACAAAGAACGGCCTGTTCACCAAACAGGTCTGTTTCACATTCCTGCTTGAAGGTTGTTTCGATAATTCCGGAACGCCCGCCACCAATAGCTGACGCATAAGACAGGCCAACATCATGAGCATTACCGGACGCATCCTGATGAACTGCTAGCAGACATGGCACGCCGCCACCTTTAACATATTCACCGCGAACGGTATGACCGGGGCCTTTGGGGGCAATCATGATAACATCAATATCTTTGGCCGGCACGATCAGATCAAAATGCACATTCAAACCATGGGCAAAAGCAATCGCCGCCCCCGGGCGGATATGATCAGCGATATCCTGCTCATAAATATCGGCCTGTAATTCATCAGGGGTAAGCATCATGATAACGTCACCCCATGCGGCGGCTTCGGCCACATTCATGACTTTAAATCCGGCCTGTTCCGCTTTTGGGGCAGATGCCGAACCTTCACGCAATGCAACAACCACATCAGCAGCACCACTATCCTTTAGATTGGCGGCATGGGCATGACCCTGACTGCCATATCCGACAATCACGATCTTTTTGGATTTGATGAGATTTACATCCGTATCTCTATCATAGTAAACGCGCATTAATTTTCTCCCCTTTATTAGGTCAATAGCGATGGAATTTATTTCATGTCGATATGATGCTGGATAGGCATATCTATATCGGCGCCTCTTGAAATGGCAGAAACGCCAGTTCGTGATACTTCTATGTTACCCAACGCACGCATTAATTCAATAAATGCGGTGATTTTAGAACTGCTTCCCGTAATTTCAAAGACAAAAGATTCAAGCGTACTATCCAGCGTTCGGGCGCGGAAAGTATCTGCAATGCGTAAGGCTTCTATCCGTGGCTCACCTATATTTGAAATTTTGATCAATGCCAGTTCACGTTCAATATGTCGGCCCTGTTCGGTCAAATCCTTTACCGAATGGACAGGGATGATCCGGTCAAGCTGTGCTTTGACCTGTTCGATCACCATTGGCGTGCCACGGGTAACAATAGATATCCGCGACAATCTGTTATTTTCATCAACACCAGCAACGGTGAGGCTTTCGATATTGTAACCGCGCCCGGAAAAAAGACCGATTACACGCGCCAGAACACCCGGTTCATCATCAACGAGGATGGATAGGGTATGACGGACTTCATCTTGCATTATGGCATTTGACATTTTGTTATCATTCCCGTTTGGTCTAGACCAGAACCATGCCTTCTTCTGAAACAGGCTTTGCCGCTTTATCATTAGGGCCAAGCAACATTTCATTATGCGCCGCGCCTGATGGTATCATGGGGAAGCAATTTTCTTCTTTTGCTACCCGGACATCAACCAGAACAGGGCCCGGCGTTTCTAACATTTCAGTAATCACATCATCAAGATTATTCACATTTTCAGCCATCAGGCCTTTCATACCGAAACATTCTGCCAGTTTCTGAAAATCAGGAAGAGATTGCGAATAACTTTCAGAATAGCGACCACCATGGATAAGCTGTTGCCATTGGCGCACCATGCCCATCCATTCATTATTGATAATATATATCTTCACGGGCAGATTATATTGCGCAATCGTTGACATTTCCTGCATATTCATCATGAACGACGCTTCGCCAGCGATATCAACAACGGTTTTTTCCGGATTGCCAACCTGAACGCCCATGGCGGCAGGAAGACCATAACCCATCGTACCTAGCCCACCAGACGTCATCCAGCGGTTTGGATTACTGAAACCAAAATACTGTGCCGCCCACATCTGATGCTGGCCAACTTCCGTCGTGACATAAACATCACGATCCTTTGACATTTGCCAAAGCCGGTGAATGGCATATTGCGGTTTGATAATGTCACCACTCTGATCATAATCAAGGCATCGTACAGCACGCCATTCTTCAATCTGCTTCCACCATGCGGTAATGGCTTCTGTTTTTATTTTCGCCTTGCGTGTTTTGATTTCTGCGATCAGCATTTCCAGTGCAATCGCCGCATCGCCAATAATACCCAGATCAACACTGATATTTTTATTGATAGATGATTTATCGATATCAATATGGATTTTCTTTGATTCTGGGGAAAATCCTGATGTGCGGCCAGTGACCCTGTCATCAAATCGTGCCCCGACATTCAACATAACATCACAATGGAACATGGTCATATTTGCTTCATAGGTGCCGTGCATGCCAAGCATACCCAGAAAATGCGTGTCTTCGGATGGTAACGCGCCTAATCCCATCAGAGTAAGTGTCGTCGGGAATTTTGTTAAATCCACCAGTTCGCGCAACAATTGGGACGCCTTATCACCAGCATTGATAATGCCACCACCACCATAAATAATTGGCTTTTTTGCTGCCACCAGCATATCAGCCGCCTGACGGATTGCATCTGCATCCGGCACCATTGACGGACGATAGCGCATTTGCGCTTTTTCTCTGGTTGGTGCCATATATTCCATTGTGATTTCAGCCAGCTGAATATCTTTGGGCAGATCAACAACAACCGGGCCCGGACGGCCAGAGGTTGCAACATGATGGGCTTCGTATATGGAAGGGATCAGGTCTTCTACTTTCTTGACCAGATAATTATGTTTGGTGCAGGGGCGGGTTATACCAACGGTATCTGCTTCCTGAAAGGCATCATTACCAATCAAATGTGTTGGCACCTGACCTGTCAGACATAGCACCGGAACAGAATCCATCAATGCGTCGGTTAATCCGGTAACCGCGTTTGTTGCCCCCGGGCCAGATGTAACCAGAACAACACCGATTTTTCCAGTCGAACGGGCATAGCCTTCTGCTGCATGAACAGCCGCCTGTTCATGCCGAACAAGAATATGGCGGATAGAATTGCGCTGAAACAGAGCATCATAAATAGGCAAAACCGCCCCACCGGGATATCCGAAAATGACTTCAACACCCAAATCTTCCAGCACACGCAATATCGCGTCTGCGCCATTGGTTGTCATTTTATCATCATCCGCGCCTATCATCGCGGCAGATTTGTCTGTTGATGTGGCCATAGCAATAGAATGCCTCAAAAAAATGTCATTAATCCACCGGACTTCCACCTTTAGAAGCCTTGATGGATTTATGATACAATGAAATAACAGAACTGCTTAAGTTCTATCATAGTTTAGTTCCATATCCGGTGAATGAGGTCAAGTGAAAAAACTAATTTTTAAAAAGTTTTTTCAACAAACTCTTTTTGAAAGTTACTCAAAATATCATTAACGGCCTTTGCCTTTTTGTCACCTTCGGGAAAATAATCAATAACCAGATCAGCATCATATTGATGATCAAACCATGTGAATTGCCGTTTGGCATAGCGACGGCTATCCCTTTGTGCCAGCTGGATTGCTGTATCGATATCAATCAATCCGTTCAGCATATCCAGACATGGCGGCACACCAACAGCTTTCATTGCAGGTAAGCTAGGATCAAGCCGTCGAGCCTGTAAGGCTGATATTTCCTTAATCACTTCATGCGCTATCATCTGTTCAAAGCGGGTATTAATGCGCTGGTAAAGCGCATCCCGTGGGGGCCGCAAATAAACAGCAAAAGGCTGGCCAGCAAGCTGGCCTCCGGCTTTACCTTTCTGCCAATGGCTAAGCGGTATCTTGCTGGCAAGCCAGATTTCCATTCCGCGCAAAATCCGCTGGCTATCCCCCGGTTCAAGTTTATCCGCCAGATCAGGATCAATATCGGCAAGCTGGCTATGAAGGGTATGGCTCCCATATGTATTCAATAGAGCAGATGCTTCTGCTTTAATGTCCGGGCTGATATCCGGCATGGGAACAATGCCTTCTGCGGCCGCTTTGAAATAAAATCCCGTCCCCCCAACCAGAATTGGTATTTGCCCATTGGCACGGATAGTGGCAACAGCATCGGATGCGGCTTTCAGCCAATCTGCCTGAGAATATCGTTGTGACGGGTTTATATGTCCAAACAGGTAATGCGGAATGCTATTCTGATCAGTCTGATCCGGTGCGGCGGTAATGATCGGGATATCGGCATAAACCTGCATGGAATCCGCATTGATGATGGCGCCATTGATTTTTCTGGCGATTTCCATTCCCAGACTGGATTTACCACTTGCTGTGGGGCCGGCAATAAAAAGCATATCATAATCAGGTATCATATGATGGAAATACGCTATCCTTGGCGGCTTGTCTATTCTCGCTAGTGATTGCGGAATAGGGTTATTCCACTGTAATCGCCATGAAACGATCCCGGCCACCGCGATTGATTAGTAAGACAATGCTTGTTTTCCCGTTTTCCATTTCACGACGGATGGCCGCATCAGCCTTATCAAGGGTATCAACCGATGATTTGCCAACCCGCCGAATGATATCACCAACCATCAGGCCAGCATCATCAGCCGGTGAACCGGACACGATATCCATAATCACAACACCATTGATATCATCCCCTACCGAAAAATCTTCCCGTCTTTCGGGGGTAAGTGTTTCCAGCACAAAGCCAAGTTTATCATTATTAAGCTCGGTAGTCGTATCTTGTTCTGTTGGTGTAGAGGCCAATAAACCGGCTTCTTCGGCTTCTTCCAGCACACCCAGCGTCACGGAAAGCGTGATTTTCTTACCATCCCGCATAACGACCATATCAATAGGTTTACCAATGGGCGATTCTGCTACAATCCGCGGCAAGCTTCGCATTTCTTCGATAGGCTTACCATTAAAGGCAATGACAACATCACCAGCTTTAATTCCGGCGATTTCAGCAGGGCCTTCTTTATGAACAGATGAAATAAGTGCGCCGCTTTCATCTTCTAGGCCAAAGTTTTCGGCAATTTCAGGGGTAATTTCCTGAATAAAGACACCTAGCCAGCCGCGTCTGGTCTGACCGAATTGCGTGAGCTGGTCTACAACGTTACTGGCCAGATTAGCAGCAATCGCAAACCCGATACCAACCGACCCACCAGATTGTGAGAAAATGGCCGTATTAATGC
The DNA here is from genome assembly GCA_049595035.1 of Puniceispirillales bacterium (SeqCode). Taxonomy (GTDB): domain Bacteria; phylum Pseudomonadota; class Alphaproteobacteria; order Puniceispirillales; family UBA1172; genus UBA12202. The sequence continues at coordinate 43,494 of JBMYKD010000012.1, forward strand.
CAATGACTTCCCCATCTAGATTAAATAAAGGCCCTCCCGAATTACCACGATTAATGGCGGCATCTGTCTGAATAAAATCATCATACGGGCCTGTTCCGATATCACGGCCGCGAGCGGATATGATACCAGCAGTTACACTTCCGCCAAGGCCAAAGGGATTGCCAATGGCAAGCACCCAGTCACCAACCCGCATCTGGTCGCTATCACCAAACGCCACTGGTTGCAGAATTTCATCTTCGGGATCAATCTTAAGTACCGCAATATCCGTTTTCGGGTCACGGCCAATTAATTCTGCGTCAAAACTACGATCATTATATAATGTCACGCGAATGGCATCCGCACCATCAATCACATGATTATTGGTCACTACATAACCTTCGGCCGATACAATAAACCCTGATCCTAATGCCTGTGCCGTTCTGGGATTATCTCTATCCTGAAACTCTTCAAAAAAATCTTCGAATGGTGATCCGGGCGGGAATTGTAATGAATCATCGCCATCACGATTTACCAGTGTTGATGTTGAGATATTCACCACAGACGGAGTCAGCTCTTCAGCAAGATCAGCAAAGCTTTGCGGCCTGTCATTAGCAAGGACAGGGGTGATCATCATGGTAAAAAGCACTAATCCGGCTAGCGCATATGCTACATAATGCTGCCATTTTAGGGATGGCATCATCAGGGTTCCGGTTATTCTTTTTGGATACGTCAAGAGTTGAGATGTCACGTTATGCTCCCATTCAATCAGGTCATTTATGATCAAGGAACAGTTTGCCGATAATTGTGTCGATAATTCGGCACAACACCGGCAAACGTTCTTTATTCTATATTTCAGCAGATGATCCAGGTTTATTCAGCGTCCAATACACCGGACTTATTGCCAAAGAAACGGAAGAAATCACTATCTGGTGAAATCACCATGGATGTTGGGTTATCAGCAAATGATGCCCGATAGGCCTGCATGGACCGATAGAAAGAATAAAACTCTTCATCCACCCCGAATGCATCGGCATATATGGCAATGGATTTACTATCGCCACTACCGCGAATAATTTCAGATTCGCGATTTGCTTCAGCCAGAATGACCGCTCTCTGCTTATCGGCAGTTGCCCGGATTTTCTGAGCTTCTTCTTCACCAGTCGCCCGGAATTCCTTAGCTTCACGTTCCCGTTCCGATTTCATCCGGTTAAAGATATTCTGTGACGTCGCATCAGGATAATCGGCTCTTCTGATCCGAACATCGACAATACGGATACCAAGTGTTTCGGCAGATGTATTTACCTCATCACGGATGGTTGTGATAATTTCATTCCGTTGTTCGGACAGGATTTCAACAAGGGACTGGTTACCCAGAACACGTCTAACAGAGGAATCTACCATGGCTTCCAGCCGTTCCTGTGCCGTGCGCACGGTGCGAACCGTCTGATAGAATTTCAACGGATCAACAATCGCATAGCGGGCATAGGTATCCACTTCCAGACGTTTCTGGTCAGAAAGAATAACCTGTTCTGAGCCTTGAGATACCATGGAAAGAACCCGATTTTCATAAAAAATCACATTCTGGATAAATGGCATCTTCCAATTCAGTCCGGCTTGTTGCACGGTTCGCTTCGGTTCACCGAACTGAAGCACGATAGCCTGTTGTGTTTGCTGCACAATGAACAAGGTATTATAGGCAAGAAAGCCAATCAGACCCACAGCAATCAGAATATAAGTTTGTAGTCGCATCATTTTATCTCCGTCTTGCGTCGTCTGTTATTTCGCTTTGCCAATTTCTGAAAGCGGCAGATAAGGAATAACTCCTGATCCACCTGCGCCGTCATCAATAATGATTTTTTCCACATTACTCATGATATCTTCCAGCGTTTCCAGATAAATACGTTCTTTGGTTACGTCCTTATTGACCAGATAGGCTTCATACACCTGGGTAAAGCGTGATGCATCACCTTCGGCCTGATTAACAATCTGTTCAGCATAGGCTTCGGCTTCGGCAATAATTCTTGCGGCCTCACCACGGGCGCGAGGAATAATATCGTTGCTATATGCCTCTGCCTCATTTTTGAGCCTATCTCTATCCTGACGGGCACGCTGAACTTCGTTAAAGGCATCAATCACATCCACGGGCGGATCAACGGCCAGCAACTGTACTTCTCGAATAATCACGCCAGCTTCATATTCATCAAGCAGAGCCTGCAATTGCTGTTTAGCCTGTGCCTGAATTTGCTCTCTGCCATCGGTCAGCGCAAATTGAATATCAACACGTCCGACAATTTCACGCATCACGGCTTCTGCCGCGACTTTTGTGGTTTCTTCCGGATCAGTCAGATTAAACAGGTATTTGCCAGCATCACCAATTCGCCAGAATACCACAAAATCGATATCGACAATGTTTTCGTCACCAGTGATCATTTCACTTTCAAAAGGAAGATCACGGCGATTGCTGGGGCCACCATCACCAATGCTTCTGAAACCGATATTAATCCGGTTGTCGCGGGTGACTTCCGGCGTCAAAACCGTTTCAATCGGATAAGGCCAGTGATAATGCAAACCCGGCGGGGTAGTTTCGATCCATTCACCAAAACGCAGGACAACACCTTCCTGCTGGGTATTTACCCGATAGAATCCGGATGCCAGCCAGCCAAGCAGAGCCAGCACCAGCAATACGATAATCGCGTTACCACGAAAGAAGCCGGGCATGTAGCGGCCGAAATTATCACGTCCTTTCCGAAAAAAGGCGTCAAAATCTGGTTTTTGATTACGCGGATCCTGACCTGACCCATTAGGGGAGTTACCCCATGGGCCGCCCGGTTTCCTGTTGTCATTTCCCTGATTATTCCAAGGCATTATATTCTCCGATCTGGCTGAGCTGTGCGTGATATTGATGGCCGTCTGGCAAGCATAAGGCAATCATCTAGATGTGGTTTCATGATATGAATTGTGACAAACATAGATACTATATTTGTTCTCTTATGTCGGTTTTCAAGAAACCCCCTTTATTCTCTTGTCATATTTCCTAAATACATACTAAACAACAAGACATATTTTAGAAAGCGAGTTTATTATGATCGTATCAATCACTGAAGAAGATGTCCTGAAAACGTTGTCGTCGCTAACTATTTTCGGGAATCCCCATGATCTGGTTGCCACGGGGCTGGTATCAGGTGTTGTTGTTAAAAACGGTCATATTGGGTTTTCACTGGAAGTTGATCCGAAAAACCTTGAAAAAAGCGAGCCGATCAAAAATGCCGCCGAAGATGCCTTGCGTGCCCTGCCCGGTGTGTTATCGGCAACGGCGATGCTGACAGCACATAAACCCGCGCCTAGCACTGTCGCACCAGCACCAGCAGGCCAGCCTGCCGCCGAAGCGCGTGTCTATCAACCAGCAAAACATGTGATTGCGGTGGCGTCAGGCAAAGGGGGCGTGGGCAAATCCACCACAGCCATCAATCTTGCCCTAGCCCTTCAGCAATTAGGGCAAAAGGTCGCTATTCTGGATGCAGATATCTATGGACCATCTCTGCCAAAGCTGCTTGGCACAAAAGAACGGCCCACGGCCGAAAATAACAAATTGATGCCTATTAAAGCATATGGGCTTACGGCCATGTCTATCGGATTTCTGGTGGATGAGGATGCGCCAACCATCTGGCGTGGGCCTATGGTCATGTCTGCCATTGAACAGATGTTGCGGGATGTCGAATGGGGTGACCCGGATATCCTGATTATTGATATGCCACCAGGCACCGGTGACGCCCAGCTTACCCTATCCCAACGTGCCAGCCTTGCCGGTGCCGTGATCGTATCAACCCCGCAAGACCTGGCATTAATCGATGCCAGAAAGGGATTAAATATGTTCCGTAAGGTTCATGTTCCTGTATTGGGTATCATTGAAAATATGAGCTATTTTATCTGCCCTGCTTGCCAAACCACTCATGATATCTTTAGCCGCGGTGGTGCGGAAAAAGAAGCAACAGACCTCGGCGTTCCGTTTTTGGGGGCTATCCCGCTTGAAATGGAAATTCGCACAGGGGCAGATGCCGGAAAGCCCGTGGTAGCCACTGACCCGGAAAGTGTCCACAGCACCCCGTATCTCAACATTGCGAAAACACTGATGGCGTCTTTGCCTGAACAACCGCGCCGCGCCCCGAATATTAATATCAGCTGACCCGTTATTCTAGCCCAAGAAGTGATCAGATGTGATGGCTGCGTTCCAACCGGATCAGATCAAATCCGATAGATTCATCCGAAGACGGGTGATGGTCACGCGTCACTTCTGTCCAGTCGGCTTCATTCCATTCAGGGAACAGAGCGGCTCCATCCGGTGACAGATGGACTTCGGTCAGATCAATAACATCAAGATGCGGCATAAAAGCGGAATAAATCTCACCCCCGCCGAAAATGACAATCTCACCCACTCTATCCTTATCTGCTGCAATCCATTCCTCAGCGGCGGCAATAGCATCCATGATACTAGACACCGTGATAGCGCCTTCTCCTGACCAATTTGCTTGACGCGTCAGCACAATATTGGCCCGTCCGGGTAACGCGCGGCCAATGGATTCAAATGTCCGTCGCCCCATAATGAGCGGTCGCCCCATCGTCAGGGATTTTACACGCGGCAAATCCCCCGGAATATGCCATAGCAATTGCTGGCCATCACCAATGACTCTATTTTCCGCCATGGCAACAATAGCAACAAGCGGATATTGCGATATCTGATGGGTCATACGGCTACCTCGGCTGCGATATGTGGATGCGGATCATAGCCTTCGATAGCAATATGTTCGGCGGTAAATGCTTCCAGCGTATCTGGTGGATCAATCAGTTTCAATTGTGGTAATGGCCGTGGATCGCGGGAAAGCTGACGTTTAGCTTTATCCAGATGATTCACATAAAGATGCGCATCTCCCATGGTATGAACAAATTCCCCTACCCCTAATCCCGTAACATGAGCCACCATATGAGTCAGCAAGGCATAACTCGCAATATTAAATGGCACACCCAGAAAGATATCTGCACTGCGCTGATATAACTGGCAAGACAACCGGTTATCAGCCACATAAAATTGAAAAAGAGAATGGCAAGGGGGCAAGGCCATCTGGCCAATATCGGCAGGATTCCATGCCGTTACCAGCATCCGCCGCGAATCCGGATTGGTTTTTATCATATGGACAACATCGGCCAGTTGATCCACCTCACCCCCATCGGGGGTTTTCCAATGACGCCACTGGCGACCATATACAGGGCCCAGATCGCCTGTTTCATCTGCCCATTCATCCCAGATGCTAACCCCATGTTCATTCAGATAGGCAATATTCGTATCCCCCCTGATAAACCATAGCAGTTCATGAATAATCGATTTGAGGTGCAGTTTTTTTGTCGTGACAAGCGGAAACCCATCCGTCAGGCGATAGCGGCTCTGCCAACCGAATACCGAAACCGTCCCAGTACCTGTGCGGTCATCCTTTCGGTGGCCATGCGTTAAAACATGATCCAACAAATCTAGATAGGCTTGCATAATCTCTCCTCACCTCATGATTATTTATGTTAATCTTAAGCGGATGTCTTGGCAATGCGGCAGAAAGTGATTATGTTAGATTTGCTGGTAACAGCTATGGCGATAAACGCGATGCGAAATAGGCAGAGCGGACCCGGGGGCAGTGCCCGGCGCCTCCACCATTATCCGGACGTTCTTTAAAGGAACATTCTTTATGGGGGCGAGTCAGGATCGACGCATGTAGTAAAGGCAAAGTTTTCGCTCGGCATGGCACCACCGATATCGGGCCAAACAAGTAGTTGCAAACGACAACTATGCTCCGGTTGCTGTTGCTGCTTAATCGCGGTTACAAAAACCACTCTTAAACTCCAGCAGGTTGAGCCCTGTTGGCGGGGTTTGGATTGACCTTGCAACAGAATAATCCGGCGGCAGGGGTTTCCCCTGCCGTTTTTATTTCCCATTCCTAAATGTGTATTTGTAAATCTGCATAGAATCAGATTATATTAATAAATATATCGGGGGGTATATGTGTTATGGTAGATGACAACGCGGTAAAACCGGAAATAAATTATGAACTTCTAGTAGAAAATGCCTTGAAAGACGTGGTGCGGTCTGCCCTCATGATCACGCAAGAAACCGGATTACCCGGGGAAACACATTTTTTCATCACGTTCAATACCAATCAGGATGATGTCACTATCCCCGACAGGCTTAAAGAAAGCCACCCTGATAAAATGACTATCATTATTCAGCATCAATTCTGGGATTTGGTTGTGGATCAATCCCATTTTGAAATCACCCTGTCCTTTGGTGGCCAGAAAGAACATCTCAGCGTTCCGTTTACTGCCATCACCGAATTCAATGATCCGTCAGCAGGATTTGGTCTTCAATTCACCATGATGGAAAACAATGACAATGATGAAGACATATCAGAACTTGATGACCATGCCGCCGAAGACGTTCCCGCCAAGAGCGCAGACGTTGTATCACTGGATACGTTTCGCAATAAGAGTTAACGGTAATGACAACGTTTCAATATAGCCCCATTCTGCCTAAAACACGTCCGGATTGTGAATGGGTGCATATCACCTCCGACTATATCGAACAGGTGACATGGGGCGGCAAAAGCTTTTTAAAGGTTCAGCCTGAAGCCCTTAGCCTTATTGCAGAAAGAGCATTTAAAGAAATATCACATTTTCTGCGGCCGTCCCATTTAGGCCAGCTTCGCGCTATTCTTGATGATGACGATGCTTCACATAATGATCATTTTGTTGCGCTGGAAATGTTGAAAAATGCCGTTATTGCCGCTGACCAGATTCTGCCCATGTGTCAGGATACTGGCACGGCTATCATCAGCGGTGTGCGTGGTGATCAGGTGTTCGTTGATGGTGATGATGGTGAAGCGCTGGCACGCGGGGTCTGGCAAGTCTATCAGACCAGCAATCTGCGCTATTCACAAGTGGCGCCGATTTCCATGTTTGATGAAGTGAATACCGCCACAAATCTGCCTGCCCAGATTGATCTCTATGCTGGTAAAGGCATGGAATATCATCTGGATTTTATTCAGAAAGGCGGGGGTTCTGCAAATAAAACCTTCCTTTTTCAGAAAACGAAAGCCATTCTGAAACCCGAAAGCCTATCCCAATTTATTGATGAAACCCTTAGAACACTGGGAACAGCCGCCTGCCCACCCTATCATCTGGCTGTGGTTATTGGCGGCACGTCAGCTGAAGCCAATCTGAAAACCGTCAAAGCCGCATCAACCCGCGGATTGGATCATTTGCCCGATAAAGGCGATGGGCTGGGCGCGGGCTACCGTGATCGTGAATGGGAAGATATTATTCTGGGTATTACGCGTGATCTGGGTATCGGGGCACAATTTGGCGGAAAATATTTCTGCCATGATGTTCGCGTTATCCGACTGCCGCGGCATGGGGCATCCTGCCCTGTGGGGATTGGTGTATCCTGTTCGGCAGATCGGCAGGCGATGGCAAAAATCACTCCGGATGGCATTTTTCTTGAAAGACTGGAACATGATCCTGCCCGTTTTCTGCCTTCTGTCACTATGGATCAGGATGATGCCGTGGCGGTTGATCTCAATCAGCCTATGGACCAGGTGCGCGCATTGTTGAGCCAGTACCCCGTGAAAACACGGCTTAAGCTAACCGGCACCCTGATTGTTGCACGGGATAGCGCCCATGCCAAATTGCAAGAAAGGCTGGAAACCGAAGGCAAGCTTCCGGATTATTTCTGCAACCACCCTATTTATTATGCCGGCCCTGCAAAAACCCCTGATGGCATGGCATCTGGCAGTTTTGGCCCCACTACCGCCGGCCGCATGGATAGTTATGTCAAACAGTTCCAGAAAGCTGGCGGGTCACTTGTGATGCTGGCAAAAGGCAACAGAAGCCGAGACGTGCGTGAGGCATGTGCCACCTATGGCGGGTTCTATCTGGGGTCTGTTGGCGGCGCGGCAGCCAAACTGGCGATTGATTCTATCCGCAAGGTTGAGGTGCTGGAATATCCGGAACTTGGGATGGAAGCTGTCTGGAAAATCGAAGTTGAGGATTTCCCCGCTTTCATCATTATTGATGACAAAGGAAATGATTTTTTCAATCTGGGTTAATGAATCCATCATCCCAAACAAAACAAATCAAATCATAATTATAAACTAAAAAAGCCCGGCAAAACCGGGCTTAATTGGCACTTGCTAAAAGGGGGTTAACCCTGACGTGCCTTCATCCGTGGGTTCTTTTTGTTGATGACATAAAGACGGCCACGACGACGAACGACCTGACAGTGGCGGTCACGGTTTTTCAATGTTTTTAATGAGCTGGCAACTTTCATCGCGCTAACCTTTCTAAATATTCTGGATTTTGATAACGCCTACCACCCGTAAGGTCAAGCCGTAAATGCATATTCTTGGCGGATTTTCAGACAAATGGAACAAATCCGCCTAATAGGACACCCCACAGCCGGCGAGCCCACAATAACCATTCGGATTCTTATGCAGATATTGCTGATGATAATCTTCAGCCAGATAATAGATATCACGCGCCCCGATTTCTGTTGTAATGCCGGGCAAACCCTTTTTGAGAAGCTGGCTGGCATAATGCGCTTTGGATGCCTTGACGATTTCCATCTGTTCATCGGTTGACCAGTAAATAGCGGACCGGTACTGGGTGCCACGGTCATTACCCTGCCGCATCCCCTGAGTGGGGTTATGTTCCTGCCAGAAACAGCGCAGAATATCATCCAGCGTTATCACCGCCGGATCATAGACAACTTCAACAATTTCCGTATGTCCTGTTAATCCTGAACAGACTTCTTCATAGGTCGGGTTCGGGGTAGTCCCACCAGCATATCCAACGGATGTAGTCCAGACACCATCCATTGTCCAGAATAGTCGTTCAGCCCCCCAGAAACATCCCATCCCAACCAGAATCGTTTCCATTCCATCCGGAAAAGGCGAAACAATCGGCCGGCCATGTACCGCATGAGGTTGCGGGGTCATAATAGCCGCAGGACGGCCGGGAAGTGCGTCTTTCGCATCCGGAATATTCATAGGTTTGGCAAATAATGATGACAGCATGGCAGGGCTCCGTTTAAAGATCTTCTATCCATATAATTATAATTTTATATATGGTTAGTTAGGGCTAATCTGACAAGGTGATCATCCCATGGGAATCCCTTTATGGTCATGATTGCGCCATTAATGCCGCAACAATGCCGCCACTCCGGGCAGGGTTCTGCCTTCCAGCCATTCCAGAAAGGCCCCGCCAGCGGTACTGACATAACTGAAATGATTTAAAACTTGGGCATGATTAAGTGCGGCTATGGTATCCCCGCCCCCGGCGACCGATATCAATGCCCCTTCATCGGTTCGCTTGGCGACATGTCGGGCTAATGCTGTTGTCGCCTGATCAAATGGCTCCATTTCAAAAGCTCCCATCGGGCCATTCCAGATCAGGGTCTGACATTCATCTATTGCCGCTGATATGGTAGCTACCGCATCATGTCCTGCATCAAGGATCATTTCATTTTCTGCTATGTTGCCATCAGCAAACCGCACCAGACGGTTTGGCGCATGCGTGGCAAAGGCCGTGGCAACAACACCATCTTGTGGCAAGATAAAGCGGCATCCGATTGCCGCCGCCTCTTTGCGGATAGCTGTGGCCGTATCAATCATGTCTGATTCTACCAGTGATGAGCCAATATCATGACCTTCGGCGAGAAGGAATGTATTAGCCATCCCGCCACCAACGATCAGCATATCAACTTTGGTAATCAGGTTTCGCAACAGATCAAGTTTTGTTGATACCTTGGCACCACCAACGATAGCCGCAACAGGTCGGCGCGGCTGACCAAGAGCCTGATCAAGTGCTGATAATTCCGCCATCATCAAAGCCCCGGCATAGGATGGTAGAAATGCGGTAATGGCTTCGGTAGATGCATGAGCCCTGTGGCTACATGAAAACGCATCATTGACATATATATCCACGCCTTTGGCAAGTGTTCTGGCAAAATCGGGATCATTGGCTTCTTCACCTGCTTCAAACCGCAAGTTTTCAAGCATGATAATATCACCATCATTCAATTCCGCTTTTGCTTTACTGGCTTCTACGCCAATGACATCTGCTATGAAACGGACAGGTCGACGCAATGCTACCGATAGGGCTTCAGCAACGGGAGCAAGAGACATTTCTGGAACAATCTTCCCTTTCGGGCGGCCATAATGCGATAACACAATAACCTTTGCACCATGATCTGCCAGAGCCGTAATGCTGTCGGTGATCCGTTCAATCCGTGTGGTATCCGTGACCTTTCCATCCTGCATCGGAACATTCAGATCAGCTCTGAACAAGACGGTTTTCCCGCGCATGGTATCTGGCTTTAAAGTTAACGGAAGCTGTGACATAATACCCTCAATATAATAGCGGCCTGATATATGAATAAGCCGTTGCGACATGTCTGCTTTTCCCATAGCATGCGTCGCATAATTGTCCAAGTTCTGTTTCCAGATCGTGATATCGATATCTGCTTACCTCTTGGCATTTACCGCAACCGCTTTGATCCAGATGACAGCCGTTACATATGACACAATCAGCTTCAGATATCCGTAGAAGTGCGGAATTTATCCGCGGTCTCAAGGATGAGGCACCATTACTGGTCGGCGTGATGCCTTTCGGGCTGATTTTTGGCGTCCTCGGCATAGAATCCGGCCTGACCCCTTTTCAGGTCATGACAATGTCTGTCATCATTTTTGGTGGGGCAAGCCAGATTATTTTTCTGGAATTATTTGCATCAGGAGCAAGCCCATATCTCATTAGCTCAACCGTTGGTGTCGTCAATTTGCGCCATGCGCTTTATTCGGCAAGGATTGCACGCTATTTCAATCACCTGACCCTTGGCTGGAAAATGCTTCTATCCTATCTACTGACGGATGAAGCTTATGCCATGACCATAAGGCGATATGAAACCCAGCCACATAATCCGGTGATCCATTATCACCTGCTGGGAACCGGACTATGTCTATGGGTAAGCTGGCAAATCACAACCTTTCTGGGCATTGTGCTAGGAGCCGCCATACCATCATCATTAGGCCTCGGCTTCGCTATTCCTCTGACTTTTATGACAATTATCGTCCCCTACCTGTCCAGATGGCCACATCTTGTTGCTATTCTGGTATCGGGAAGCATCGCTGTCCTGTTCTATGATCTCCCGTGGAAGCTTAATCTCATCATCGCGGCCATTGCAGGCATGTTTGCCGGATACATGACCGAATATATGGGCAAAAACAGGGGCATAACATGATCTGGTTTACTATCATCATATCCGGCCTGTTTACTTTTTTAACACGCTTTGCTTTTATTGGCGGGCTTTCTGGCAAACAGCTTCCATCATCACTTCAGGCTATGCTTAGCTATGTGACAACAGCGGTATTAACAGCGATTGTCGCATCAGAAGTGCTGATCATTGATGATCATTTTACCATAATAGAAAACCCACAAATCCCGGCATTCCTTATTGCCGGCATTATCGCCCTGCTATTCCGCCATATTGTTCTGACTATTGCCACGGGTTTACTGGCATTATGGGTATGCCAGCATATGATCTATTGACTATTCCAGATGCTAAAGGGATAAACTGAACGGGCTATATCAATGCCCCCATAGCGGCGGCAGTATCCAGCATCCTGACCGAAAACCCCCATTCATTATCATACCAAGCCAGAACACGACAAAACCGCGAATTCATAACTTTTGTCTGATCCAGCGCTACAATTGACGACCGGCTATCATGGTTGAGATCAATGGATACCAATGGCTCATCAGTTGTGCCCAATATGCCTTTTAACCTGCCATTGGCGGCTTCGGCGAAACTGGCATTGATATCATCAACACTTGTATCACGTCCGGCCATGAATGTCAGATCAACCGCTGATACATTTGGCGTCGGAACCCGCATGGCAACACCATCAAGCTTGCCGCTTAATTCAGGCATAACAAGCCCCACCGCTTTCGCCGCGCCTGTTGTTGTTGGCACCATACTTTCGGCCGCGGCACGACCACGATACGGGTCTTTATGGTTGTTATCCAGTATCCTCTGATCGCTTGTGTAACTATGAATAGTTGTCATGAATCCCTGTTCAATGCCCATCGCGGAATGTAGCACCGCGGCAACAGGGGCAAGGCAGTTTGTTGTACAGGATGCATTTGATACAACAACATGATCAGCCGTCAGCTGGTCATGGTTGACGCCATATACAACCGTAAGATCGGCCTCTTTAGCAGGTGCGGAAACAAGAACCTTTTTCGCGCCAACAGCAGTATGTTCTATGGCTTTATCACGGCTGTTGAAAGCACCGGTACATTCAAGTACAATATCAACTCCTACCTCTGCCCAGTCTAGTTCGGCTATGTTTCTGGTGCTGGTGATGCGCATGGGGCCTTTACCAACATCCATTGTCTGATCTGTAATAGTAACCGGATGCTGGAAACGACCATGAACACTGTCATATCGCAACAGATGAGCATTGGTTTCAATACTACCGGAAATGTTGATAGCAACGACTTCTATATCAGTGCGGTTTTCTTCTATCACGGCGCGCATAACATTGCGCCCTATCCGGCCAAATCCATTAATGCCCAAACGAATTGTCATATTCCCATCCTTTAAAAGATCATTTTTCTGAATTAAATGGTTAGCTCTTTTACCATTGCGATAATGTTTTCTACGGTGATTCCGAAATGGTGGTAAAGGTCGGGTGCAGGAGCAGATTCGCCAAAGCTTTTCATCCCGATAAATGCATCAACATCAGAGGTATATCTATCCCAGCCAAAACCGCTTGCGGCCTCAATCCCCAGTCTGGGCGCACGCCCCAGAACTTTCCGCCGATAGGCCAGATCCTGCTGTTCGAATAACTCCCAGCATGGCAGGGACACGACAGCCACTTTCATACCCTGTTCAGCTAACTGTCCGGCTGCTTCAACCGCTAACGCGACTTCTGTTCCGGTTGCCAGCAACGTCATATCCCGTTTGCCATCCGGTTCATGTAAAACATAACCGCCCATCAGGGTTTTGTTTAATGAACTGCTTTCATGCCGCAAGGTTGGTGTCCCCTGCCGTGACAGCGAAAGCACCGAGGGCGCATCTGTAATCGTCATTGCTGCTTCCCATGATTCGGCCACTTCTACTGCATCAGCAGGACGAAATACATAGAGATTAGGTGTCGCCCGCAACATGGCCAGATGTTCAACCGGTTGATGGGTTGGCCCGTCTTCCCCAAGCCCGATAGAATCATGCGTCATGACATAAATCACCTGTTGCCGCATTAATGCCGATAACCGCATAGCACCACGCGCATAATCGGAAAAGACAAGAAAAGTGCCGCCATATGGTACCATGCCCCCATGCAGTGCCATCCCATTCATGGCTGCTGCCATGCCATGTTCACGAACACCATAATAAACGTACCGCCCCTTGAACTGTCTGGCAGAAACGGGATTTGTATCAGCGGTTTTGGTCAGGTTTGATCCTGTCAGGTCAGCCGAGCCGCCAACGGTCAGGCTGGTGGCTGCATTTATAACATCAAGTGTTTTCTGTGATGATTGCCGGGTAGCCATTTTAGGCTGGTCTGCTTTGAATTGTTGACGCAGTGTTTTTAATTCACGCCATAATTTCTGGGGGTGGCTTTTGTTAACAGCCTCATCAAAACGTCTTGCCTTGCGTGACTTGCTATATCTATCCTGCCATTCCTGATAGGCGCCAAGACTTCGTTCTGCCGCTTTTTTCCAGTCCTCACGAACCTCATCCGGGATAACAAATGGGGGATAATGCCAGCCCAGAGATTCACGGGCGCCGGCAATTTCGTCATCACCAAGTGGCGCCCCATGGGTTTTGGATGTGCCAGCCAATGTTGGCGCCCCGTATCCAATGGTGGTTTTGCATGCAATGATAGATGGTCGCGCATTGGCCATGGCTTTTGTTATTGCCTCCGCAATGGCTTCAGCATCATGCCCATCAACCGACTGCACATGCCAGCCTGCCGCACGAAACCGGCTTAGCTGATTAGTCGATGTTGATAACTCTGTGCTGCCATCAATAGAAATGCTGTTATCATCCCACAACACCGTTAACCGGCCTAGCCGCAAATGACCAGCCAGATCAATCACTTCATGGCTAATGCCTTCCTGTAGACAACCATCACCGGCTATCACCCATGTTCTATGATCAACCAAGGACGCGCTAAAACGTGCCGCCATCATACGTTCAGCCAGCGCCATACCAACAGAGGTTGCCAGCCCCTGCCCTAGCGGGCCCGTTGTTGTTTCAATTCCGCTGGCTAGCCCATATTCCGGATGTCCGGCGGTAATTGATCCCATCTGACGGAATTGGCGTATCTGATCCATCGTCATATCCGCATAACCAAGCAGGTGGTTCACCGCATAATGCAACATGGAACCATGACCTGCTGAAAGCACAAAACGGTCACGATCTGGCCATGCCGGATCAGCAGGGTTAATTTTGATAAAGCGTGAAAAAAGAACCGTAGCCACATCTGCCATTCCCATGGGCATGCCCGGATGTCCGGAACGTGCGGCCTGAACCGCATCCATGGAAAGAAATCTAATCGCATTTGCCATATGGTTATGGCTGGTCGGGGAAATAGGGTTATTTGGCATAATAGCTCTCTGTGTTTCGGGCAAATGATGAGTTTCTTCTACCAACTCCTTGCCGCCGCTTCAACATCCTAATGCCCTATTTATTGAGATGAAGTGCCTGCAACCGAGTAATATCTTCTTTTGCACCAAACATTACAGGAATGCGCTGATGCAGATTTTGCGGGGTAATATCCAGTATATTGTCCGTACCATTGATGGCCATGCCACCGGCTTTTTCAACAAGAAAACTGATGGGATTAGCTTCATAAACAAGGCGAAGCCGGCCGTTTTCGTAGCCTTTCCTGATATCACCCGGATAGAGAAATACCCCGCCACGGCGAAAGATACGCCACGCATCAGCAACCATTGAACCAACCCAGCGCATCCGGTATGCCTTACCATATTCACCATCTTCACCAGCGAGCACCTGTTTCATCCATTCCTGCACCGGCAGAAACCAATGGCCGGAATAAGCAGCATTAATCGCATATTCCTTTGTTTGAGGTGGTATGCTGACCGGTGCCCCCATAGCAACAAACTGACGATGGCGTTCATCCAGAATAAAGCATTGCGGGGCCTTATCGCTGGCAAAAGCAAGAATCAGGGTTGTTTGTGGCCCATAAGTAAAAAAACCAGCAGCAAGCTGGTCGCGGCCAGCACAGGCAACAGGGGCATCTTGCCGCGGTATGATTGAAAAAATTGTCCCAACCGTAACATTAACCGCGATATTGGATGAACCATCAAGCGGATCAATGGCAACCATCAGATTACCATCCTCACCAGTGACAATTGGCGCGTCCTGTTCTTCGGATAGAATATGTGAAGCGCTGGTGTCCTTTAGATGAGTGATAATAATTTCTTCTGCCAGCACATCCAGTGCCTTTTGTTCATCTCCATCAGTATTTTCAGCCCCGGTTTCAGCCCCAAGATCATGTTCAATACCACTTAAACGGATAGTATCGGTAATAGCAATGGCAGCATCAGCTAGATGGCTAACGATCACTGCTATATCAGATGTGATAAGGCCATCAGTGACCCGACTATTCATATAATCCTTTAATTGCATGGAACCTCTAGATTAATCCGCCCAGACTGAAGTTTCAGGTTTATACCCGCGAGGTATTTATGTCTATATGATTCAACAAAAACCTGCCTGATAGCGTATGGGTTCATCCTGATCTGTTTAGTGTTTATTGGTCGGCAGGCCAACAACAACACCAGGCTTCAGATGCTTATCATCCCATGCTTTTCGGCCAAATACCTCATTCACCATGGGGGCAAAATAATCCAGCGGCTTCATGGGATAATCAGGGTCAAAAGACATCTGATCCCATCTTTCACAAAAATCAGCACAGCTTTGCCAGTATGGATTATCTTTAAACTCATCCCTTTGATCCGGATTCCAGTCATAATGGTGGCCATAATATTTCATCTGAAAGATACCATGTTTTTCCACTACCCAAGACACCTCTTCGCGAACAAAGGGGCGAATAATTTCCGCCGCCATGCGATCATGATTCTGTGGTGATAATCCATCACCAATATCATGAATAAGGGCGGCAACAATCCAGTCAATATCAGCGCCATCATATTCAGCTCTAGTTGCTGATTGCAGTCCGTGTTCTAACCGTGAGATTTTGTATCCTGACAGGGATTCTTCGCCTTGCGATGCCATTTGCGCTAAAATACGTTTAGGGGTACCAATAAAATATTCGGCTTCCCGTTCATGCAGGAGCTGATAATCTTCGTAAGTGCCTTCGTCCATGCGAATGAATGAAACTTGTTCTGATTTATTCATTTTTTACCTCCACATTTTTATTATGAAAACCGTACAGATAAGAATTGCTCATGGCAATATCTAAACATCTTTACAAGCCCACTAATACGTCTTTATATTATGCTTCCTTCTTTCACATAGAATAAGTCATCATGAGTAATATTACAGATTATTTAAATTCCATTGGGATTACTGACGTCGTCGACATTCTTCATAATCCTGACTATGATACGCTATTCACCGAAGAAACCCGTTCAGATTTATCCGGGTATGAGCGCGGGGTCGTGTCTGAATTGGGCGCCGTAAATGTACTGACCGGTGAATATACTGGCCGGTCACCCAAGGATAAATATATCACCATGGATGACACTACCCGTGATAGCTTCTGGTGGAATGGTGATATTAAGAATGACAATAAACCCATCTCCCCTGACGTGTGGGCAGAACTGAAACAGACCGCCACCAACCAGCTTTGCGGTAAACGGCTTTTTGTCATTGATGCGTTTTGCGGGGCCAGCGAAGATACCAGACTAAGCGTTCGTTTTGTCATGGAAGTTGCCTGGCAGGCTCATTTTGTAAAAAATATGTTCATTCGGCCAAGCCTAGAGGAACTGGCCAGTTTCAAGCCTGATTTTGTTGTGGTTAATGCCTCTAAAACAGGATTTGCTGATTACGCTAAACACGGCCTCAATTCCGAAACCTTTATCGCTTTCAACCTGACCGAACATATGCAGATCATTGGCGGCAGCTGGTATGGCGGTGAAATGAAAAAGGGCATGTTTTCATTAATGAATTACCTCCTGCCACGGCGGGGGATTGCCTCTATGCATTGTTCAGCCAATATGGGGCATGACGGGGATACCGCTTTATTCTTCGGGCTATCCGGAACCGGTAAGACAACGCTTTCCGCTGATCCCAATCGCTTGCTTATCGGTGATGATGAACATGGCTGGGATGATAATGGTATCTTCAATTTTGAAGGTGGTTGTTATGCCAAAACTATCAATCTTGACCCTGAAAAAGAACCTGATATCTATGCGGCCGTGAAGCGCGATGCTCTGCTTGAAAATGTCGTGGTGAGTGAAGATGGCAAAATCGATTTTGATGATGCGTCACTAACCAGCAATGGCCGTGTATCCTATCCAATTGAACATATCGACAATCGGGTCAAGCCGGTATCTAAAGGCGGGCACCCCAAGCGGGTTATTTTCCTGACAGCAGATGCCTTTGGCGTATTCCCGCCTGTTAGTATTTTAAACCATGAACAGATGCAATATCATTTTCTGTCCGGTTTCACTGCAAAAATGGCCGGCACAGAACGTGGCCTGACCGAATCAACTCCCACCTTTTCGGCATGCTTTGGTGCCGCATTCCTCAGCCTACATCCCACTGTTTATGCCGAAGTGTTGAATAAACGGATGATTGATGCCGGCGCTCAGGCTTATCTGATCAATACGGGCTGGAATGGTAAGTCGGAACGGATTTCCCTTAAAGATACGCGGACTATCATTTCTGCTGTACTTGACGGCGACCTTGATGGACAAAGCACCACGACTTTGCCAGTCTTCAATCTTGCTATGCCGCAACATATCGCTGGCGTAGACACCGCTATCCTTGATCCCCGTAACAGTTATGATGACGTAGGACAATGGCAGGAAAAGGCCAATTCACTGGCTGAACTCTTTACCAGCAATTTTGAAAAGTTCACGAATACACCGGCTGGAAAGGCGTTACTTGCGGCAGGGCCTGTTATATCCAGTTAATGCCGTGATTTGATTCTGCCGAGTTTCATATAGATATATGATTAGACGTTTATCGGGATAAATCCCCCGTGATACGGCCAGGAACAAGCTGTGCCAGTTCCTCAAAACTTAACCCCACAACAAGGTGGGTATGACCGGCAGACGCCCAGACCCGATCAAAGCGGCCTAACGCACTATCAATAAGCACTGTGATATCTTCATCAAGGCCGATAGGTGATACCGCACCGATTGAATATCCTGTCACGTCTTTGACATAATTAGCATCCGGACGTTTGGGTTTACCATCAATTGC
>JBMYKD010000013.1:0-53319 GCA_049595035.1 Puniceispirillales bacterium (SeqCode)
ATCACCAGATTACGACGCCGCATGACAGAAGCCTGTTCGGCGGCAGTTGGCATATTTTGTTCCTTCCCAGCCGTCATTTAAAATCCTGCCCAGAATGGAGCTATCGCCGCATCAAGGCCAAGGCCCAGAAAGATAAGAAACAGATAGAGAATGGAAAACCGGAATAATGCCATAGGAGATTGCATATCATCATCGGCAGATCGCCAGACCGTCCAGGATAGCATCACAAAACGTAACCCCAGCACCCCTGATAACACTAGGTAAGCATAGCTGGCCATACCGATAAAAGTCGGGATCATACCGGCAACCGCAACAATCAGCGCATAGATGAATATCTGATTTTTTGTGGCTGTAAAGCCATGAACTACCGGCAACATAGGCACACCAACCCGCGTATAATCATCATTACGCACTAATGCCAGCGCCCAGAAATGCGGAGGCGTCCATGCAAAAATGATCAGAAAAAGGATCACGGGGGCAAGACCAAAATCACCACCAGCCGCAAGCCAGCCAATCACAGGAGGAAAAGCACCAGCCGCACCACCAATGACAATATTCTGGGTTGTGCTTCGCTTTAACCAGACCGTATAGACATATCCATAGAAAAAGATGGTGAAGGCAAGCATAGCCGCCGCACTCACCCCGCCGGTAAAATATAGCACCAGAACCGACATACCCGAAATGATCAACCCAAGGCTTAATGCTTCATCAGGATGAACCAGTTCACGCGGCAATGGCCGATTTGCCGTCCGTTCCATCTTGGCGTCAATATCACGATCATACCATTGATTAATTGCACCAGACGCGCCAGCCCCTGCCGCAATAGCCAATAGCGAAATCAGCATCAGAACAGGATGACTATCCATAGGCGACACCAGCATCCCGATGAGCGCGGTGAAGATCACCAGACTCATCACACGGGGCTTCATCAGGGCAAATACATCCCCCGCTGAAGCCATATGCTGTTGTGTTGATATTGCCTGAGCCATAATAAGTCCTGATCTATATCTGATGATCAGCCGAGAGTCTGGTTAGACTTTCGGCAATTCATCAAATGTGTGGTAAGGCGGTGGTGAAGCCACTTTCCATTCAAGCGTTGTTGCCCCTTCACCCCAAGGATTAGCAGCAGCTCTGCGTCGTGAAATGAATGCTTCTGCTACAAGGAACAGGAATACCAGCACACCAAATGCACTAATATATGATCCGATAGAAGCCACCATATTCCAGCCAGCAAAAGCATCTGGATAATCAATATAACGCCGTGGCATACCTGCTAGACCAAGGAAGTGCATCGGGAAGAATGTCAGGTTAACACCGACAAAGGTAATCCAGAAATGCAACTGCGCCAGACGCTTGCTGTATTCAAATCCGGTCATTTTGGAGAACCAGTAATAGAAACCAGCAAACAGACCGAACACGGCACCAAGTGATAGAACGTAATGGAAATGCGCAATTACATAATAGGTATTATGAAGAACCTGATCAATCCCGGCATTGGATAGAACAACCCCCGTCACACCACCAACAGTAAACAGGAAGATAAAACCAACTGCCCAAAGCATCGGAACTTCGAAACGGATAGAACCGCCCCACATTGTTGCAATCCATGAGAAAATCTTGATCCCCGTTGGTACCGCAATCACCATTGTTGCGGCGGTGAAATAAGCCTGTGTATCAACACTCATCCCGACAGTGTACATATGGTGCGCCCATACGATAAAGCCTACCGCCCCGATACCAACCATAGCATATACCATGCCCAGATAACCAAAGACCGGCTTGCGGCTGAAGGTTGAAATAATATGACTGACAATACCAAAAGCGGGAAGAATCATAATATACACTTCCGGATGCCCAAAGAACCAGAACAGGTGCAAGAACAGGATAGGATCACCACCTTCAGCCGGAATAAAGAAAGCTGTTCCGAAATTCCGGTCAGTGAGAAGCATGGTAATCGCACCTGCCAGAACAGGAACCGCCAGCAGCAGAAGAAACGCCGTGACCAGCATTGCCCATGCGAAAAGAGGCATGCGATGCAGGCTCATCCCCGGCGTCCGCATATTAAAGATAGTGGTGATAAAATTGGCCGCACCAAGAATGGAAGAAACCCCGGCAAGGTGAAGCGACAGAATGGCAAAATCCATTGACATGCCCGGTGTGCCATCACTACCAGATAGAGGTGGGTAAATTGTCCAGCCAACACCAGCACCACCATCAGCAACCGCTGACATCAGAAGCAGGATAAAGGCCGGTGGCAATAACCAGAAGCTGATATTATTCATCCGCGGGAATGCCATATCCGGCGCACCGATCATAATCGGAACAAACCAGTTACCAAAGCCGCCTATCAGCCCCGGCATCACGACAAAGAACACCATGATAAGCCCGTGTGCCGTCGTAAATACGTTCCACACATGCCCATTTTCCATATACTGCACGCCTGGTTCCATCAGTTCCATGCGCATATAGATAGAAATCCCACCGCCAATCAATGCCGCAAGAATGGCAAAGATCAGATACATGGTTCCAATATCTTTGTGGTTAGTTGAATAAAGCCAACGCCGCACAAATCCCTTTGGCGCGCCATGATGCCCGTGATTATCAGCTGTTGCTGTTGCCATAATATTGCTCCTCAGACGTTCTAATTTCTATTCAACTGATGCCAATTCCACCGCGGATGGTGCAATCGGGCCTGTTGCGAATTCTTCTTTGGCGCCTTCCAGCCAGATTTTATAATCTTCTGCTGAAACCGCTTTAATAACGATAGGCATGTAAGAATGGTTTGTGCCACAAATCTGGTTACACTGACCATAATATGTTTTCACACCCATGGGCACATCAATCCATGTTTCATTGGTACGCCCGACAACCGTGTATTTCTGAACGGCAAGTGATGGCACAAAGAAAGAATGCATCACATCAACGCCTTCAATCAGCAGCTTTACTTTCTTGCCTTCTGGCACGACCAAGGGATTATCAACCTCAAGCATGCGCTGCTGGCCTTCAACCAAGTCTTCGTCATCAATCATGTAGCTGTCAAAAGCAATCTGTTCATCGGGGTATTCATAGCTCCAATACCATTGCGCCCCGGTCACCTTGACAACCATATCTGCAAGATCGGTGCGATCCTGATAATATAATAGCCGGAAAGACGGCACCGCAATCACCACCAGAATAATGACAGGGATCACTGTCCATAATACTTCTATCAGGGGATTATGTGTTGTTTTGGATGCCACTTTGTTCTTGGATTCGCGAAACCGCAAACAGGTATAAATGAGCAATGCCAGCACAAACACGGAAATAGCCGTGATGATAACTAATAACAGATTATGCAAATCATTAGCTTTTTCGGCAATTGATCCTGCTGGTGCCTGAAGCCCCATCTGCCATGGTTCAGGTGTTGCTGCCATTGCCGTGACCGATGCTGTTATCATGGCCACAAAACCAAATAGACCAGCATAAAGGCCAGATGGTTTAAGAAGATTGCTATTCCGCATGGATATTCCCCCTCATCTTGAATCCGGAAACCGGAAATTCCGAATTCGAACATAAACGGATATTAATAGAAATGCCATGTTCTAAACAAGTTCATCTTACCTATTTCTTGCGACAGGTAGTCGCATGAGAAGGATCAAATGCCGATTTTACGGTCAATGTTCCTTTTATTCCTTCAACATCGCATCATATCATCCTATAACAGTATGATATCAATCAAACCATCAGAGAATGATCTGATAATGATCCGGGGAATATATTTATGGATGCGATTAGTATAACCAATGAGCTGTTTTTCAATAAAACGGAACTTGATGAAGCGCAGATCATGCCCATAATCAGTGATGCGCTGAGTGCCAGCGATGACGGAGAGCTATTCCTTGAAGAAAGCCATTCAGAATCACTAGTATTTGATGATGGTCGCATGAAAGCCAGCAATTATGACCGTTCTATCGGATTCGGATTGCGGGGTATTTCAGGTGAAGCCCATGGATATGCACATTCTGATGAAATGACATTACATGCATTAAAACGCGCCGCGGGAACAGTCAGAACAGTGAGCGACGGCTATGATGGGCATTTTGCCATCCCGCCAAAAGGTGGCCATAACACTCCGCTTTACACCGATGAAAATCCGCTTGAGGCGACGGATTTCAACACCAAAGTCCGGTTGTTGCAGGATATAGATACCTATGCTCGCGCGAAAGACCCGTTAGTAAAGCAGGTCAGTGTTTCGGTATCAACAACATGGCGGGCTGTCCGCATCATTCGCCCGGACGGGTTTCAGGCGGCTGATATCCGGCCGCTGGTTCGGCTTAATGTTTCGGTTGTTCTGGAAAAAAATGGCAGGATGGAAAGCGGCGGCAGTGGTGCAGGTGGCCGCGTGATGCTGGATCAGTGGCTTGACCCTGCAGCCTGGCAAGGGCAGGTAAACGAAGCTATTCGCATTGCCCATGTTAATCTCGAATCAATTGCTGCCCCAGCTGGTGAACTCGAAGTCGTGCTTGGCCCCGGCTGGCCGGGGGTCATGCTACATGAAGCAGTTGGCCACGGGCTAGAAGGTGATTTCAACCGTAAGGGCACGTCATTATTTAGTGGTCAAATCGGTCAGCAAGTGGCCGCAAAAGGCGTTACAGTTATCGATGATGGAACAATGATGGATCGGCGCGGGTCTATCACTATCGATGATGAAGGCACAGCATCACGCCGCAATACCCTCATCGAAGATGGTATCCTTGTCGGATATATGCAGGATCGTCAGAATGCCCGGCTCATGGGCGTGGAACCCACTGGCAATGGCCGGCGGCAGTCTTTTGCCCATTCTCCCATGCCGCGGATGACTAATACCTTTATGACCAATGGCGAATACAGCAATGCCGAAATCCTTTCCACAGTTAAAAATGGCCTCTATGCTGTTAATTTTGGTGGCGGGCAGGTCGATATCACAAGCGGCAAGTTCGTATTTGCCGCATCAGAAGCCTATTTAATCGAAAATGGTCAGATCACCGCACCAGTTAAAGGCGCAACCCTGATCGGAAATGGCCCAGATGCCATGGGAAAGATTACCATGATCGGCAATGATCTGGAATTAGACCATGGTGTTGGCACATGTGGCAAAGCCGGTCAGGGTGTTCCGGTTGGTGTTGGCCAGCCGACATTGAAAATGGGCGGCATTACTATTGGTGGCACAAATATCGGTTAATCCTGCCATATTGCTTTGATCAGTGATCAGTTGTTTTTCTGCCATTTGCGCCAGTCTTTGGGTCGCATGAAATAACCTGACCACATACCGCGCTTTGCCTTGCTAGCATCATATTCATCCTGTTTATATTGTGGCCCGTATTCGGAAACCGCCAATCCAGCACGGATAAGCATCTTTTGCACATCAACACCTGTCTGGATTGACCCAATATAACAGCTTCCAAGATCACGTTTATATCTATCCTTGCCGTCCAGCCGACAGACCAATGCCTGATTCTGGCTTTCTAACATGGCTTTCAGAATATCTTTTGCCATGATACCACATGGCCAGTTATGGCCTTCGGCTGTCTGGCAAAATTGTCTGAGTTCCGGTGCATCAATGCCCAGAAGCCTGATTTTATAGTTATCCATATGAATGGTATCGCCATCAACCACGCGCCATGATTGGCCAGTCACTATGATGCTATCCGACCATACGGGTGATGATGTTAAGCAGATGATAATTAAAGATGATCTAATACAACTCCGAAGAATAGAGGAAACAAGTAAACGCAACATAACAACAACTAAAATAGTAGACTAAACATATGATATTATTCTTTATATGTATTCTGGCAAGGCTAATGGATGATGACCTATGCTAAAGGGTAATGATTTTTGTTAGGCGCGTGCCAGCCGCCGTCGCCGTGGCCTGAATATCATCATGGCTATGACAATAAACAGCATAAAGCTGATCACAGCTCCAAAGCCAAATGTCAGCACGCCCCCACCCAGTTCATAAAAAGGCCCGGACATAACCAATCCAAGCACCTGACCCAGTGAGCCCAGACCCTGTATCACTCCCATCACACCACCAACTTCATTCTTGCGAATGACCTGACTGGCCGCCGCCGTAATCGTGGGGTTGGCCAGTGCAAATCCGGTACATACCAATGTTGTGCATATGATCATCGGCCAGAATGACGGTTGAAACACATCCAGATAATATCCAACCATCAACACGGTAAGCACCTGTCCAAAAACCAGTAGAAATGCCCCCATTGCCGAAGCACCGATTGTTGTTAGAAATCTGGTGATAGGGCCAATAAATATCCCCTGCACAAGAATGATAATCACCCCCACCCAGGTAAAGACATAACCTGTCTGGCGACTGGAATATTCCATGACATCCTTGAGAACCAGAGTAAAAGAAGCCTCAATCTGTGCAAAGGCCAGATTGAGCAGAAAGACGGCAAGCCCGAACATGGCCAGCCCACTCATCCGGATAAGAACAATGCGGCGGATCAATGATAACTGTCTTGGCCGGGCTTCGCCCTTACTTTCCGGAACATAGAATATGGCAATGATAAAGCCCAGTAACGCCAATCCTGATGCAAACATGAATGGTGCTGTATGGACAGCCCCACCATAGCCAGATAATAACCCGCCAATAGCCGGCCCGGATACGAAGCCGAAACCGACAAAAGCACCAAGTAATCCCATGGCTTTTGCCCTGTCTTCGGCTTTAGTAGTATCAGTGATAATTGCCTGAATAACGCCAATGCTACCTGAGGCGAATCCAGCCAGTATCCGCGCGACAAACATCATGCTGATATCTGTTGTCATGGCGAACCAGAAATGCCCGACCACACTGAAAAAAATTGACCATATCAAAACGCGGCGGCGACCAAAATAATCTGATAATCGCCCCAGAATAGGTGAGCCAATCATCATGGCCAGCGCAAATGATGCTAGCAATAATGTCATAACGGTTTCGCTTGATCCCGCTTCGTCAATAACCGCATAGGGTAATACGGGGATAAGAGCCCCTACCCCTACGAAATTAACGAAAACAACAATCAATAAACCCTTCATCATGGGAAAAAGATCTCACTATTCCTATTTCTTAAGACGATATTCATCATAAAGATGATCGATATTCTGTTCCCATTTTTGATGGTAACGTGTCAGCAAATGTTCGGCCTGGGTTTCATTTCTATCAACAATTCCTTTCACCACATTCAGGAAAACCGCCTCACTATCGCCAACATCATTGATGAATTGACGGCGTTTTAACCCTTGATCGGCAATAGTCACCATACGTTTAGCCAGCCTTGACAATTCCTGACCGGCCATTTGACCTCGCAGCCCGTCTTTTGCTGCGCTGATCCGTCCGGCCAGAACATCAGCCGCCGTGATATGCTTGGCTAAATCTGCCGCTTCTTCCAGTGCCTCTTCATCATATAATAACCCGACCCATAATGCCGGCAAGGCACAAATCATGCTCCAGTCACCACCATCAGCCCCGCGCATTTCCAAAAATTGCTTTAGCCGCACTTCAGGAAAGGCTGTTGTCGTATGATCTTCCCAGTCATGAATATCGGGATACTGACCTTCATATCCGGGCAGGCTTCCAGCCATGAAGTCGCGAAAAGACAATCCGGCTGCGTCTTTATACTCATCACCCTGATGAATGAAGTACATCGGGACATCGAGCAGATAATCAACCCATTGCTCATAACCAAAACCCTTATCAAAAACACAGTCCGGTACACCCGAACGGTCGGGGTCTGTATCAACCCATGCCGCCGCACGGCTGGACAGATAGCCAGATGGCTTGCCTTCAATAAAGGGCGAGTTTGCAAAAATCGCGGTCGCCAAGGGTTGCAGAGCAAGCGAGGTGCGGAATTTTTTAGCCATGTCAGCTTCACTGGAAAAATCCAGATTAACCTGTATCGTACAGGTGCGAAGCATCATATCCAGACCTTTTGTGCCCACTTTTGGCATATAGTCGCGCATGATCTTATAGCGGCCTTTTGGCATCCAGGGGATATCCTGACGCCGCCATTTCGGATCAAACCCGATACCAAGCATCCAGATGCAATCTGCCGACATAATTTCAGTCATCAGATCAAGATGGGCATGGGTTTCAGCACAGGTTTGATGAAGGGTTTTTAGCACCGCGCCTGATAGTTCAAGCTGGCCACCCGGTTCCAGTGTGATAGATGAACCATCATCATGTTTCGTTGCTATGATATGGCCTTTTTCCATGACGGCTTTCCAGCCATCGCGTTCGGCAATGCTTTCAAGAATATGCTGGATGCCGTGTTCACCTTCATAACCGGGGCGAGCCTGAGTTTTGCAGTCAAAGAGAATTTTCTCATGCTCTGTTCCAATACCCCATCGGTCAGCCGGTTTTTCGCCAGCTGCAAACCATGCAAGCATGCTGTCACGATCCAGTAATTTATGTGGATGATCTGTCATGATGTGTATTCCATTCTTTATTTTAAACTAGCCTGCCATAGGCCAAGGGCAAGGATTGCGGCTGTATCAGAACGCAAAATATGACTACCTAAAGATACCCCATGAATATTAGGTTGATCCAGCAAGAAACGCGTTTCTTCATCAGAAAATCCACCTTCAGGGCCAATCAGAATAATAGAAGGCCTGCTTGTTTTCCGGTATTCTAAAAAAGATAACATATGGGCACCCGTATCATCGGCCTGAGATTCATTGCAGAAAATTATATCCTGAGTGCCATACCGATTGCAAAAATCATGTAGCTTACATGGTTCCATCAGATCAGGCACCGACATGCGTTCACATTGTTCGGCTGCTTCGGTCATGATGAGATTCAATCGTTTTTGATTAATCTGCGGTGATTGCGTAAATGCCGTCAGAATGGGGGCCAGGGTTGTGACGCCTAATTCGGTGGCCTTTTCTATCATGGCTTCCATGCGCTGGCGGCGGATAGGGGCAAATGCTAATGTCACTGCCGGGTTTAATTCTGGTTCAACCAGTGGTGATCTGATCTGGTCATGTAATGTAAGAGTGATCTTTTTCCGGCTAATGAATGTAATCTGCGCCAGAAATTCACCATCTTTTTCGTTGAACACCCTAACTTCTGCCCCGTCTTTCTGTCGAAGGACAGATATGAGATAATGCGTCTGGTTTTCATCAGGGTCAAGGATACCGCCAGATTGGAGCTGCCCCGAATGAATAGGTATATATAGCCGTTGGGTCTTTCGCGAAGTCATATTGACTGATTACCCATCACCATGATCAGACGCAACCTAAATATCATCCTTGTAATCATCTTATCAAAATCCCGTGCCTGTTTCTTCCTGAGCATGGGCAGGTGTCATGGTCATGTATTAGCATTACTGATTTCCATTCTATCCCGAAGGGCTTGTCACCTGCCGCGGCATATCATAAAACCAGAACATGCCAAAAACACCTGACCATAAATCATCTAGCGATATCAAACCTTTTGAACACGGGCTCTGGCGCATATTGCCATCATGGGCGCGTGATATGCTTATCCTGATGCGGATTGACCGCCCTATTGGCTGGTGGCTGTTACTTCTGCCCGGCTGGATCATTATGCCTGTTGCTGCCCGGCTTTATGATATTCCTCCGGTCAGACTGATCTGGCTGATGGGATTATTCCTCATCGGGGCGGTGATCATGCGCGGGGCAGGCTGTATTATCAATGATATCTGGGATCGTGACATTGATCCCAAAGTCGCCAGAACAAGCACCCGTCCTATTGCTGATGGCCGTATTACGGTATTCGCCGCCCTGATGATGCTGGCTGTGCTTGGCGTTGCCGGATTAGCCGTATTAATTCAACTGCCAGCCAAAGCCATCATCACCGGATGTGCGGCTCTACCCCTTATTGTTATCTACCCCCTAGCTAAGCGGTTTACCGGATTTCCTCAAATCGTTCTGGGATTAACCTTTGCCTGGGGGGTGTTGCTGGGCTGGACCGCATTTAATATCTGGCCAGATATGCGCGTTATATGGCTTTATTCAGCAATGGTATTATGGACATTTGGCTATGATACGATATACGCAACACAGGATATGGCAGATGATATAAAGATAGGCATCGGTTCATCCGCACTTAGTCTGCGCACGCGTATCAAAGCTTCTGTCGGATGTGTTTATGCGCTTGTTGTTATCGATCTGATCTGTTTTGCCATGGTCGTTAATGCAGGCTGGGGGATGGCATGGGCGATTGCGATCACCGCATTACATTTTTTCTGGCAAATCAGATGCTTTGATGAAAATAATCCGGTTATGGCGGGGCATTTATTCCGCCGCAACCGTGATGTTGGCCTGATTCTTACCGCTGGCGCATGTATCGATTATGCCATGGCGTATGGAATGGTTTAACTGATCATTCGCCCCAAGATTACTCTAGATCAGGCCAGTTGTTTCATCCAGACCAAGAACAATATTCAAATTCTGAACCGCTGCCCCGGATGCCCCTTTGCCCAGATTATCCAGCCGCACCACCATAAGAGCGGTCGTATCTGGCCGCTGTTCCGGATAAAAAATATGGATATCCATACGGTTTGACCCAACCATATCATGCATTCCCAGAAAACCACGATCATTCATGGCTGCCTGATCATTAGGGGCATGAATGGTTATAAATGGTTCATCCCGATAATGCTGGCCAAGCGCTGTATAGATATCTGTTATGCTGATCTGCTTACCCATCTGATCAAGATGAAGCGGTAACATGACCATCATTCCGGCATAGAAATCCCCAACCATCGGCGTGAATATTGGTGGCTTATTCACGCCCCCATGCATCATGACTTCTGGTAAATGCTTATGATTCAGATTAAGAGCATAGGCAAAATGATGCGGCGTATCCACCGCATCCGCATGATCACCCATATAGGATATCAAAGCTTTACCCCCGCCACTATATCCACTCACCGCTGATATGGATAAACCAGCATCTGGCGATAACAGTTTTTGTTCTGTTAGGGGTCTGATCATGGCAATCATGGCTGAAGCATAGCATCCCACATTGGCAATATGACGCCCTGCCCCAATACGGTCACGTTGACCGGCAGTCAGTTCAGGAAAGCCATAAACCCAGCCATCAGCCGTACGATGCGCTGTTGAGGCATCAATGATGCGGCAATTCAGCCCTGATGCCATTTCCACCGCTTCAACCGCGCTATCATCAGGAAGGCAGAGAATGGTAGCATCTGCCGCCGCCATAGCATCATGGCGCATGGCCGGGTTTTTGCGATCAGCCTCACCTAGCTGGATTAATTCCGTTTCAGGATGCTGCAGGAGCCTGTCGCGCACCTGTAATCCGGTTGTGCCAGCTTCACCATCTATGAAAATTTTGTAACTCATAGTTTTTCATACTGCCAGAACAGTTGCGGAGCAAGTCATTATCGGTTAATCACATGATCATGAGTATTGATCTTGAACATATTATGTCCATGCTTCTGGATAAAGCCAGAACACATGGCGCTGATACCGCTGATGCGGTTGTTGCTGGCGGCGTATCCGAAGAAGTATCTGTCCGTCTGGGTAAACTGGAATCCATCGAACGATCGGAAGACCGGAATATCGGCTTGCGGGTGTTTGTTGATGGCCGTAACGCCATTATTTCAACCGCCAGCGTTGATGCAGAAAGCATTGATGAGCTAGCCGCCCGTGCCGTTGCTATGGCCCGCCTTGCCCCGCAAGACCCCTATGCCGGATGTGCAGATGCCCATTTACTGGCGACAGATATCCCCGATCTTGATCTGATGGATAGGACGGTACCATCTAGCGACACACTCAAAGACCTTGCTTTTGCGGTTGAGGATGCAGCGCAATCTGTCAAAGGGATTACCAATTCCGAAGGCGGCAATGCGTCTTATGGCACTTCAGCCATGATGCTAGCCACCACTAACGGGTTTTCGGCCAGTTATGAACGCAGCGGCTATGGCATATCAACCGTTGCCCTTGCCGAACATGACGGCAAAATGGAACGCGATTATGATTATAGTTCTGCTGTCCATTTTGAAGACCTGAAATCACCTGAAGACATAGGCTTGCGCGCGGCTAGCCGCACGTTATCCCGTCTTGATGCCCGCAAAGTCAAAACCGGTGATTTTCCTGTCATTTATGATCAGCGCGTATCCAGTAGCATTAGTGGTCATCTTGCCAGTGCCATAAATGGAGCATCCATTGCCCGTGGCACCAGCTTCCTCAAAGATCGTATGGGGGAACAGATTACTAATGCCGCCATCACAATGACAGATGATCCCCTGCGCCCCCGTGGTGCCGGCTCATCCGGATTTGACGGCGAAGGATTGGCCAGAAGACAACGCATCATGATAGAAAATGGCATCTTAAAGGGCTGGTTTCTTGATCTGGCTAGCGCAAGACAATTAGGGTTAGAGCCCACAGGCAACGCCAGCCGTGGAACCGGTTCTCCCCCATCACCATCAACTAGTAACTGGATCATGACAGCGGGCGACGTCAGCCGTGATGAATTGATTGCCGATATTAATGAAGGCTTTCTGGTGACAGAATTGATAGGATCGTCGGTCAGTCTGATCACTGGTGATTATAGCCGTGGGGCTTCTGGTTTCTGGATTGAAAACGGGAAGATAGCTTATCCGGTGACTGAAGGCACTATTGCCGGCAATCTCAAGGATATGCTGATGACTATCACACCGGCAGATGATCTGGATTTCACGCGGTCAAATATCACCCCTAGCTTGCGCATTGATGGAATGACCGTCGCCGGTGGTTAAACCTATGACCCTATCTGAAAGAAAACAGATATCTAACTGGACTGAGCTGATGCTGAAGGATCATGGAATCTTGCGGTTATGCTGGCATAATCTGTATCAAATTTCACATGAAGCGTGGCGGAGCAATCAACCTACACCCGGGCGTGTTGCCACTGCCGCCAGAAACGGCATCAAAACAATTATCAATTTGCGCGGGCCGCGGGATGATGGTGGCTGGCGGTTAGAACATGAAGCCTGTCAGCAACACGGCCTGACACTAGTAGATTTTACCATCCGGTCAAGGGCAGTACCAGATGCCAAGAATATTCACGAGGCCAGAGAATTATTTGAAACGGTGGAATATCCTATCCTGATGCACTGCAAATCCGGAGCCGACCGGGCTGGTATCATGGCCGCGCTATATCTTCTGCTTCGGCAATCCGCATGTCTGGATGAAGCCGCCAAACAACTGTCATTTAAATATCTGCATGTCCGGCAAGCTAAAACCGGCCTGCTGGATGCGTTTCTGGAAACATACCGGCCGTTTGAAGCTCAGGGTGTTTCATTTATGGATTGGGTGGATCATCATCTTGATACGGCGGAAATTACCAGCAAGTTTCAATCAAAACACTGGGCAAACCGGCTCATTGATTCCATTTTACGCCGGGAATAATGCCCTGTTGAAGGGATATGTTTTCTTTTAATAAAAATGCTGGCTTTGATAGAGGTTTGCATAGACCCCGCCCTTAGCAAGCAGATGCTCATGATTGCCCTGCTCAACAATCTTGCCCCCATCAATGACAAGGATGTGATCCGCGTGACGCACTGTTGCCAGACGGTGGGCGACAATAACCGTTGTTCGTCCTTTGGCCAGTATCTGCATGGCGTTCTGAATCTGTTCTTCGGTCACTGAATCCAGTGCGCTTGTTGGTTCATCCAGCAACAGAATGGGGGCATTGCGTAACATGGCTCTGGCAATGGCAATACGTTGCCTTTGACCACCAGACAGACGGCTACCTTCTTCACCAACCATCGTATCATAGCCATCTGGCAATGCTGTAATAAATGTATCTGCCGCCGCCGCTTTTGCGGCTTTCTGAATATCTTCCTGATTGGCATCTAACCGGCCAAAGGCAATGTTATTTGCTACCGTGTCATTGAATAAAAGACTATCCTGACTAACCAGTGCCATTGACGCCCGCAAGTCAGATAGATCAAGATGCCGCAAATTATGGTCATCCAGTGTGATGTTGCCTTCGGTCGGATCATATAGACGCGGGATCAGATTGATAATGGTGCTTTTGCCGCCACCACTAGGGCCAACCAGTGCCAGTGTTTGTCCCGGTTCCACCGAAAAAGTAATATCAGATAGCGTGATGTCTTCGGCATATTGGAAACTGACCGATTCGAAACTGATCCGGCCTTTTATCTGGTCAAGCACCTCTGGTTGTTCTGGTGATGAAACATGACTTGGCGTATCCAGCAGGATGTAAAGCCGGGCTAGCGCGGCGCCTGCTTCTTGCAAAATGGTGTTCAACGTACCAATAGCCCGAACAGGCTGTGCCAGCATCAGAAGTGCGGTAATAAAACCGGCAACATGACCGATATCAAGGCTTCCACTTAATACGCGCCATCCGGCAAACCCGACAATTCCGGCAATGGCAATACCGCCAAGCACTTCAAGAATGGGATCAATCTTTGCCCGACCAAATGCCAGAATACGCTGGCTCTGGAATAGCAGATCAAACATGCGGCCTGTTCTTGATCTTTCGTAGTCTTCAAGCCCATAGGCGCGAATCATGCGGCCACCTTTCATGGTTTCATTCAATGTTGATGTCGTCTGCCCCAGATGTTCCTGCCATTCGCGTGAACCATGACGCTGACGGCGACCAATCCTGATGATGGGTTGCATGGCCAGCGGATAGATGCCCAACACAATCAGGGTTAGCATCCAGTCAAACGAAATTAGCACCCCGATTAAAACAATAATAGTCAAACTATCCTTAATCAGATTATTGATCAGCCGCACCAATGCTTCACGAATGATATTCACGTCATTTGTCATCCGGCTTACAAAAGTGCCTGATGGTTGCGACATGATATCGCCTAAATCTGCCATGATCACATGACTGGCAATCTGTTTCTGAATATGGCGTGTGACCAGAAGAGACAGAACGGCCAGTTGCTTTGCCAGACCATACATTGCCGCTGAACGAATGGCCGCAATGCCTATAATCAGGGCCGGTATTTGCCAGATCAGATTATGACTAGCCTCATTTAATCCGTTGAATACATATCCAATCAATACCGGATACGCACCCGAAAGCGCCGAAATCATCATCATGAAAACGAATATCAGTATCAACCGGCCAATATGCTGACGCACCCAATCACGCCACAAGCGCCGAAATAATGACCATGTGGTATGCTGTTCGGATTGATTTTCTGTTTTAGTCATAACACCTTGATAGGCTATCTGGTGGCATAGAACAACATGAAAGCAGATGATATTATCCTGAATATTCCAAATATCATCCCTATCTGACCCTGATCTGGTGCGAAAATAACTGGATTATCATGGACGGAATGTGGCAAATATGAACAACAAGGCATTCGGAAATAATATATGACAGCCTTGCTATGTGGACAGGATGATCGCTTATGATCAAATCGGTTTTGAAAAGCCATTTTATGATAACCACTCTGGGAATAATCTCCGGCATCTATTTTACTTTGCTGGCCCGGACAATGCGCTGGCAAAAACTGGAAGGCCACGGATTATCCGGACAGATTGATCCAGCAGGTGGTATCATTGCCTTATGGCATTGCCGCCTTATTGGTTTTCCCTATATTCATGGCTGGCGGTTACGTCCCTATGGGCTGGTATCTAAAAGCCGCGATGGGCAGATGATTGCCATATATTGCATGTTAAATGGGGTTCGCATCATTCATGGTTCATCAAATAAAGGTGGTTTTCAGGCCTATATGCAGATGCGGCGACTGTTAAAATCAGATGCTTTTGTCACAATTACCCCAGACGGCCCAAGAGGCCCTGCCCGTCTGGCAACAGCATCCGCCATTCATCTTGCCGCTTCTAGTGGCAAGCCCATCATCCCATTTAGCTATTCTGCGGCGCCGGTAAAGCGTAGCAACAGCTGGGATCGGTTAATGATACCAAAATGGTTCGGGCGTGGCGTCTATGCGTTTGGTGATCCCATTTATGTCACATCAAACCCTAGTGAGGCTGAAGTAGAAAGCGCAAGACTGGCCCTTGAAGACGCTATCAATACCGTTACTGCCAGAGTAGATGCCGCTTTCAACTACCAACCCGATCATATCCCCCATCGTTATGGAAAAGCAAAATAATGATAATGATCCGACTATATGCGGGGTTATGGGTGATAA
Organism: Puniceispirillales bacterium (SeqCode); assembly: GCA_049595035.1. Taxonomy (GTDB): domain Bacteria; phylum Pseudomonadota; class Alphaproteobacteria; order Puniceispirillales; family UBA1172; genus UBA12202. The sequence goes on from JBMYKD010000013.1 coordinate 16,125, forward strand.
TCTTGCCATTCATTCGGCTCTGGCTTGGCTGGCGCATCAGCAAGGGCAAGGAACGCCGCGACCGCCTGCCCGAACGATATGGCAAAGCCAGTGACAGACGACCAGATGGAAAGCTGGTATGGTTTCATGCCGCTAGTGTGGGGGAAGCTGTTTCCGCGTTATCATTAGCCAGAACGTTGTTTGACAAACAACCGGATATCCATGTTCTGATTACATCTGGCACGATAACATCCGCCCAGATGATTACAGATGCCAAAGCGAATACGCCACATGCCGCAAGGCTATTTCATCAGATGCAACCACTGGATGCCCCGCATGTCATTCGGCGTTTTCTTAATCACTGGCGACCAGATATCCTGCTATCTCTGGAAAGCGATCTATGGCCAATGATGATTTATCAAAGCCATCAGCGCGGCATTCCGGTCATGATGGCATCTGCACAAATCTCACATGCTTCCTTGCGCCGCTGGAAACGATTCAGCCGAACAACAAGAAAGATCATATTTTCCGCTATCACGCGCATTGAAGCCATTGATAACGAACAGGCAGACCGGTTCCGGCAAATCATTGAACCAGGCTGGACAGAGATTAGTGTTAGTGGATCACTAAAAGCCACCGCACCGCCACTCGCAATTGATCATAACATGGTCAATCTGCTGTCGAAAATGGCAAATGACCGGACTGTTATTCTGCTGGCTTCCAGTCATCCGGGCGAAGACGAGATTGTCATTGAGGCTGTTGAGGCTATTCAGCAAAGCGAAGCTATCCTGCTTATCCTGACACCACGGCATATCGAACGGGGAAAAGCCATTCAAGCCATGTTATTAGGGCGCGATATACCTGCCTTTCTTTTAAGCCAGAACACATGGCCGGATAGCATGGCTGATAAAAAGAATATGCATGTCTGTGTTGCTGATATCATGGGGCAAATGGGCAGTTTTTATTCTGTCGCCGATATTATCATTATGGGCGGTGGTTTTTTGCCGCTAGGTGGTCATAATCCCATGGAACCAGCGGCCTTGGGGAAAGGCGTGATCAGTGGCAGTCATGTCGATAAAAATATATCTATCTTTAAACGGCTAGATCATTTTGGCGGGGTCATATGGGCTGATAACACTAATGATTTAACTCAGGCCATGCTTACGCTGATGACCGCACCAACCCGACTACAGCATCTGAATTCTGGCGCATTATCAGCCTATCAATCTTTTACAGAACAAAGCCATGCCGTTGCCGATCATGTGCTAAGATTGATAGCATCCCCAAAGGAGCCAGCATGATAACAACGCCATCTTTCTGGTATCACCGTAGCATCACCGGATATATCATCATGATGCTATTATGGCCATTGAGCATATTATGGCGATTAGTCAGTTATTATCGCCGCCTATGGACAAGACCGGTTCAGCTTGCTTTACCTGTGATCTGTATTGGCAATCTGACTGCTGGCGGTACGGGAAAGACGCCATTAGTCCGGCAGTTCGCGTTGACAGCAACTGCATCCGGATTAAACCCTGTCATATTAAGCAAAGGCTATGGCGGCAAAGAAAAAGGCCCCATGATAGTAAGCCCTGAAAGCCCGTCTGATATGGTGGGGGACGAACCACTGGAGCTGAGTGGTATATGCCCTGTTGTCATTGCCAAAAGCCGCAAAGCAGGAGCCAGATGGATAACCGAACATATGACCGCTGATGTGATCATCATGGATGACGGCTTTCAGAATCCAGCTATCAGGCCTGATTATGGCATTCTGGTTTTTGATGGCAAGCGCGGCATTGGTAATGGCCAGATCATCCCGGTCGGGCCCATGCGTGAAAGATTGCGTTATGGACTCCATCGCGCCAGCCATGTGGTTATCATTGGTGATGATGCCCAGGGGTTAACCCGGGTCATAAAAACAATCAAACCAGACATGCCTGTTATTTCAGCACATAAACGATTTGATCAAACAGCATGGGAGGCAATGCCAAAAACCCATCTGGTTGCCTTTGCCGGTATTGGTCATCCGGATGCGTTTTTTTCCATGATCACACAACAAGGCGGCAAAATGGTTCAGCACATGGCATTTCCGGATCATCATCAATATACTGATACGGATTGGGAACATATTGTTGCAACAGCATCACATAACAAGGCTAGGCTGGTCACCACAATGAAAGATTATATGCGGCTTGATCCGAAACAGCGTCAGCATGTTACGCCCCTGCCGCTGATGCTTGATATCAACAAGACATGGATCAACACGATTTTTAACGAGTGTCGCCATGATTAGATGGATAAAAACAGGAATTCAGAGATTGCTAATCTGGCCAGTTGGTGCCGTTTTTGTCTATATAGTGATGGGGTTACGGCTGATTATTCCGGTAAGCTGGGCTAGTCTTTTCATGGGTGCCATCATTAGATTAATTGCGCCCATGACAACATGGCAAAGGCGGGCAAGAAAGAATATCCAGCTGGTCATGCCTGAACTCGGCAAAACCGAACAAACCCGTATCCTCAAAAAAATGTGGTGGAATCTAGGGCGGACAATGGGTGAATTTCCCTATCTTGATCAACTATCCCGCCGGGAACATGTCATGGAACATGATCATGTTTGCATTGATCACATGTTATCCTCAGGTGGGTTCATGGTTGGTGGTCATATTGGTAATTGGGAATTATCTGCCATGCCATTCATATCGCGGGATATCCCATTTTCAATTATTTACCGACCTTTAAATAATCCGCTGGCCAAACATGCCTTAAATAAACGGCTAACCCTTGCCAGAAAAACCTATATCAAAGGGATGGAATCCGCCCGCGGCATCATTGAAACAGCACGGAAAAAAGATATCATGATCCTGCTAGCAGATCAGAAACTGCGTGAAGGCATGATCGTTCCCTTTTTTGGTAAAGGGGCAACAACACCAGTTTCCTATATCCGCGCAGCATTAAAACATGATGTCCCCATCATCATGGTCAGAGTGAAACGCCGGAAAGGATGCCAGTTTGATCTCTATCTCGAACCTGTTGATACGGCATCAATCCTTGCTACGAATCCGGATAAAGACCCCGTGCTGGCTATCGCAACGGCTATTAATTTCCGTCTGGAACAATGGATCAGAGAAACCCCGGAGCAGTGGTTCTGGCCGCATCGACGGTGGCCTGAAAGCAAAAATGAAACCCCTCATGATATAACGGATCATGCCACTAACTAGAGCAGTTTGCCTTGCTTGTTGTTATCTTTGTTTTGATCTTTTGCATGTGATGCTGACGGCTTGTGTTTTACGGGGTTCTGTTTGTCGCCATCACTGCCTAATTGTGCCGTGATTTTACCATCCGCAAAAGTTAGATTTACCTCTTTTACCAATCTGGCTTCTTCGGCGGTTTTCAGAATACGGCCATCACCCGCATCACTGACTAAAGCAAAACCACGCCCCAGCACTTTCTGATAAGATGAAGCATCAAGCAAACGACCTAATTGATCAAGACGTGATCTTGCCCGTTCAAATATCTGTTCATGCCGGCCTTTCATGCGGTTATCAATCATATCAATCTGATGTTGTTTCTGCGATAGAACCGTTTGCGGGTCTGTTAATCTGTCACCAATCCGGCGCATGGAATCTGCCAGACGCGTGGTCATATGATCATGGGCACGATCCAGCCTTAACATAATCTGCCCTGCCCGGTGTTGAACATCAGCAATTTGCGCGGCCGGTGTTGGCAGACGTTCTGCCAATGCTGCAATATGGGTGAAAAGAGTGCTCAGATAACCTGTCATGACACGCATTTGCCGGTCTTCGGCTGCATCAAGCCGTTGCTGGCGAAAGCTTATCATCTGTTCCGGATCACCTAAAGCCCGCCCAAGGCCCCGCAACCCATCATCCTGATTCTGAAAGATCTGATCTGTTTTTCGATCCATTCGCAAAGCCAGTTCCTGACATTGCCGCAAGAGATCATTGCGGACAGGAGTCGCCATTTCAGCCGCCGCGGTTGGTGTTGGCGCGCGCAAATCAGCGGCCAGATCACATAAGGTATGGTCTGTTTCATGACCAACAGCTGAAATCACGGGGATATCCGATGAGGCCACGGCACGAACCACGTCTTCTTCATTAAATGGCATCAAGTCTTCCAGGCTGCCGCCGCCACGCCCGACAATCAGCAGATCAGGTCTGGGAATATCACCATCAGGTGCCAGTCGGTTAAACCCGGTCACGGCCTGAGCAATTTCGAAAGCGGCTTCTTTCCCCTGCACTAATACTGGCCAGATAAGAACATGAAGCGGAAAACGGTCATTCAACCGATGCAGGATATCTCTGATAACAGCTCCTTTCGGGCTGGTCACAACACCAATCACCCGCGGCAGGGTAGGCAGTGGCTTTTTGCGGTCCGGATCAAACAGGCCTTCTGCCAGAAGCCGTTTCCGGCGTTCTTCCAGTTGTTTGAGGAATGCGCCCTCACCTGCCATTTCCAGTGACTGGACAACAATCTGATATCGTGACTGACGGCTAAATGTCGTCAATTTTCCTGTTACCACAACATCAAGCCCGTCTTCGGGTTTCATGGTGATACGCGGCACCATATTTTTCCAGATTACCGCTTCCAGAATATTGTTGTCATCTTTCAGCTTAAAATAAATATGCCCTGATGACCATTGCCGGCATTCGGCAATTTCGGCACGAACTTTGATCATATCAAAGCTTTCAATCGACCGTTTTATCGCTTGTGACAGCTCGGAAAGCGAAAATACTGGTTGATTATCAGCTTGCAGATGGCTTTGATCTTTGGTTTCCATACCATGTTATGGCATATTGATTGGCATTAGGCCAACCCCGAACAAAATAGAATAGGATCAATTAAAGATGAATGTGCTTATCATCGGCGGCGGCGGTAGAGAACATGCCCTTGCCTACGCCATTGGCAAATCGCCATTGCTTGACAAGTTATTTGTAAGCCCCGGCAATCCGGGAATTGCCCAAATAGCAACATGTGTTCCATACACTGATGAAGCCGCACTTTTTGATCTAATCAATCATGCAGCGATTGATCTGGTGGTTATCGGCCCCGAAGCCCCATTGGTGGATGGACTGGCTGACAGGTTACGCCAGCAAGGTATCAGTGTCTTTGGCCCTAGCCAGCAAGCCGCCATGCTTGAAGGGTCAAAAGCATTTGCTCGTGATTTCTGTGATCGGCATGATATCCCGCAACCAGCATGGCAGCGTTTTGATAATAGCGCTGATGCTGTTGCATTTATTAACGCCCATCCGGCCGATGGTCATGTCATTAAAGCGGATGGGCTGGCCGCTGGTAAAGGGGTTGTTGTTGCCGATACAAAAGATGAAGCTATCGCCGCCATTACCAGCATGCTGGATGATCAGCAATTTGGCCATGCCAGTGCATCTATCGTGATCGAAGAACGCATAACAGGTGTTGAAGCATCACTATTTGCCATGTCAGACGGGGAACATGCCATTATGATTGGCACGGCACAGGATTATAAACGGGCTGGCGACGGGGATACCGGCCCCAATACAGGTGGCATGGGTGCGGTGTCACCTGCCCCTGCTCTTGACCAGACACTTCTGGAAACCGCATGGCATGATATCGTTGAAAAGGTCATTAGCGGCATGAAAGATGATAATATGCCTTATCAGGGCTTTCTTTATGCTGGTCTGATGATCACCACAGATGGCCCCAAGGTGATCGAGTTTAATTGCCGGTTTGGTGATCCTGAAGCCGAAGTCATCCTGCCGCGACTGAAATCTGATTTGCTTACAGCACTGATTGCGGCAACCGAATCCGGTCTTGGCCATATGGATTTACGGTTTCATGATGGTGCCGCCGTCACCGTTATCATGGCAAATGGCGGTTATCCGGGGCCGATAGAAGCAGGCGGCGTCATCACTGGTCTGGACGCCGTATCAACAGATCATGATGAGCATATGTCTTATGTCTTTCATGCCGGAACCAGCCAGAAAGGTGATGATATTATTGCCACAGGTGGCCGCGTGTTGGCTGTCACGGCACTTGGCAAAAATCAGGCAGAAGCGCGGAAGAATGCCTATCGGCACGTTGATAGGATAAGCTGGCCGAAGGTATATTATCGGACAGATATAGCAACTTAACATAGCCTAGCGACGGCCGGCAAAAAATTGTTTCAGCATATCGGCAGAAGCATCCGCCATAAGCCCATCATAGATATCCGGCCGGTGATGGCATTGTTTATGATCAAATACCTTTGCGCCATGAAAAACACCGCCAGATTTATCATCCAGTGCGCCAATGTAAAGCCGCCTGATGCGTGCCTGAGCAATCGCACCAGCGCACATGGCACAGGGTTCTAGCGTCACCCATAAATCACATCCATGAAGCCGCTGATTCCCCTGTTTTCGGGTGGCTTCTCTGATTGCCAGTATCTCTGCATGAGCCGTAGGATCATGATCTCTTTCGACACGGTTGCCAGCCATTGCCAGCACCTCCCCTTCGGGGGAAGTAACCACGGCACCAACAGGAACATCTCCTGCTTCGGCTGCCTGTCTGGCGGCCGTAAGTGCATCGGGCATAAACCCGTTATATCCAGCGGTCATCTTCATGGAAAAGATCATCGCATAAATTGATAAATTAGGCTATGGTTTCGCCATGAGTGCTTCTTCACAAAAAACAGATCTGGCCGTCCTCTTTAATGACAAAGCCAGTGCACCTGAACGACTGGCAAAACGCATGGCAGGTGCCGGATTATGTTCCCGCCGGGAAGCAGAAACATGGATTACCGCTGGCCGGGTCAAGATTGATGGCCAGCTTCAGCTTACCCCTGCCATTACGGTAACTGGTGATCAGCGGATTGAAGTAGACGGCAAACCCCTGCCGGTGATTGATACCCCGCGGCTATGGCGATATTACAAACCACGCGGGCTGGTGGTCAGTCATAAGGACGAAAAAGATCGCAATAATATTTTTGATACTTTAAAAACCGAACATGGCGATAAACTTCCCCGATTAATTAGCGTTGGCAGGCTTGATCTTGATTCCGAAGGGCTGATTTTATTGACAAATAACGGCTTGTTAGCACGATATCTGGAGTTACCAGCCACAGGCTGGACACGAAAATATCGTGTTCGGGTGCATGGTCAGGTCAAAGCTGAGCATCTGAATGAAATGGGAAAAGGGATCACCGTTGACGGGATCAGATATCGGCCAGTGATTGCCAGCCTTGACCGCCAGACAAACAGCAACGCGTGGATTAATATTGCGCTGAAAGAAGGCAAAAACCGTGAAATTCGTCGATTAATGCAACATTTTGGCTATCAAGTGAGCCGATTGATCCGCATTTCATTCGGGCCTTTCACACTGAATAAACTAGAAGAAGGTGATATAGCCGAAGTCAAACCAGCCATCTTGCGTGATCAGCTCGGGCTTAAATCAACCGGTTCTTCTGATCAAAATACCACTTCCTCCCAGCCAGCCAGAAAAAGGCAGAAACCTCATGCGAGTCATCAGCGGCAAAAGACGCGGCGCCAGCCTAACCGCACCTGACGGCCAGAAAACCAGACCCACCGCTGACCGGACACGGGAAATGATTTTCAACATCCTTGATGGCGGCCGTCATGGCAATCCACTGGAAGTGGATCTGATTATTGATGGATTTGCTGGTAGCGGCGCCATGGGACTGGAAGCATGGTCAAGGGGGGCAAAGCGCGTCATTCTGATAGACCAAGATGCTTCTGCGCTTCAAGCGATAAAAGCCAATATCAGCAAACTTGGTGCCGGTGAAGAATGTGGCGCGGTTGCCCGCAATCTGCTATCGGCATTAAGCTGGCCGTTTGGCCAAGCCGGATTGATTTTTCTTGACCCGCCCTGGCAAAAATCCGCCAATGACCCCGATGCCAGCATGATTGCCCTTGATCATTTAAGAATGGCAGGCGGTATTGCAGATGATGCCCTTATAGTGATTGAACATGATCACCGCTTCCCGCCGCAACCACCTTTCGCATTTGATATTGTAGATCAACGCAAAGCTGGTAAAGCAGGAGTTTGTTTTCTTCGCTACCGGTCTGATCGGGTTAAGCCTGATGCCGGTTGTTAACGGCGGCCAAACAGCTTTTCCACATCAGCAAGGCTCAGAGTGACAAAGGTCGGGCGACCGTGATTACATTGCCCTGACCGGGGCGTATCTTCCATTTCACGCAATAATGCGTTCATTTCAGCGGCATTAAGTGACCGGCCGGCACGCACAGACCCATAACATGACATTGTTGCCAGCACATGATCTATGCGTGTTTCCAGTGACTGGCTACTATCCTGTTCTAGCAATTCCTCGGCAATATCACTGATCAGTTGCTGGATATTTGTCTGTCCCAGAATAGCCGGCATTTCTCGAACCAGAATGGCACCATCACCAAATGTTTCAATGACCAGCCCAAGTTCTGCCAGCATATCCGCATGATCAAGCAGCACCATGACCGCCGCCGCACCCGGTTCAACCACCTCTGGGATAAGCAATGCCTGTTTTTCGATAGCCCCCGCATGATCACGCTGTGCTTTCATGCGTTCCAGCACCAGCCTTTCATGTGCGGCATGCTGATCAATAATGACCACACCATCTGTTGATTCAGCCACAATATAGGTTTTATGTAGTTGTGCTTTGGCCGCCCCAAGCGGATAATCTGACGTTATATCCGGTTCATCTGAATGACCTGTTTTGATATGATCTGGTGATGGCATATCCTGTTGATGATCGGCCAGCCTAGCTTGTGGAGGCATATCCGGCATGGGTAAAGTCCCGTTATAAAGAGCCGGGTTTTGCCAGTCTTCTGTCCCGCCGAATGACCCACGGGACGTGCCGCCGCCTGAATAGGATGATCTGCCACCACGATATGATGCCCCAAAACCAGAATAGCCGGAAGAATGGCCTCCGCGCCCCTGATCACCTATCATACCAAGAGCCGCCTGACCCAGTTGGCCAGATGTCCGAAGTTCGCTATCTATGGCCGCCCGCAAAGCATTAATAACAAGGGAACGTATAAGACCAGCATCTTTAAATCGCACCTCAGCCTTGGCCGGGTGAACATTAACATCAACATCTTCAGATGGCAGATCAAGAAACAATACCACAACCGGATAACGACCACGCGGCAACGTATCTGCATAAGCGGCGCGGACTGTCCCTATCAGGGTTTTATCCCTGATGGCACGACCATTAACATAGATATGAATCCCGGCCGCTGTCGGTTTATGGAATGTCGGCAAACCAGCAAGGCCAGATAAAGTCATCTCATCACGTTTGGCATCCAGTGATAAGGCTTCATCAGCGAACTCTGCGCCCATGGCATCACGAATACGCGCTCTTTTGTCATCTTTTTGCTTGGCGACCAGCACCATAGTCTGACGGCCATTATCTGTCACCGTAAATCCGATATCAGGATGCGCCATACTGATACGACGCGTCATATCAATGATTTGTGCGGTTTCTGTGCGATCTGTTTTCAGAAATTTCAATCGTGCCGGCAGATTAGCAAAGAGATGTTTGACAACAACCCGTGTGCCTTTCTGCAGCGATGACGGTTCAACATTACCCACCTGCCCGTAATCAACAGCAAGCGTCCAGCCATTGTCATCTGCCGGATCACGGCTTGATATTGTCATGTTACTAACAGACCCGATGGATGGCAGTGCCTCACCCCTGAAACCAAGATGATGAATAGCCATGATATCATCTGTGTTCAACTTGGACGTCGCATGACGTTCGACTGATAGCCGCAAATGGTCAGCATCCATTCCGGTACCGTTATCATCAACAGCGATCAGTGTTCGCCCACCATCAGCAATAGATATATCAATTTGATTAGCACCGGCATCAACCGCATTTTCCACCAGTTCTTTGATTGCACTGGCCGGGCGCTCTATGACTTCACCGGCAGCAATTTGATTGATGATGCGATCCGGAAGAAGGCGTATCATGTCTGTTATTCTATGGTAAGAGGAATGTTTTCCAGCGGATCATTCGCGAAAGTAGGCGTATCGGTTAGCGGTTTACCATCTTTAATCGCCTGCCTGATACGATACGCTTCTGCCGCGGCATCAAGGTCCGGTCCAACCTCTGGCTGGCCACCAAAGATTTGTTCAAGCGGCACCCGTCTATCGAGTTGAATACCTAAAGTTTCTTCATCAACAATGTTGCGAATATCCGGAATAATCTGATCCGTGCCGAATAACTCTTCGAATGAAGATGCATCTGCGCTATCACTTGTTCCTATCAGATTCTGGCTTTGCCCAATGGCAGAAATATTGGCCTGTGCATTGGCCAGAGTCTGGGTGGCCGTGTCATTTGCCGTGTCAGCATCATCACCGGGACGCAAGGAAAAATTAGGTGGTAATGTTAATGGTGGACGAATCACGACTTCAAACTCGTCAGGGGAATTTTTACCGCCAAGCAAACTATCATTACCAGAACAGGCCGATAGCATCAGCATCAATGCAATGATTAAGGCTAATACCATCCCATGATAGTTTAATAATGCAGGAAATCTGTATCTCATCATGATCATCATATCTCTTATTGTATATCTTTTGTCCGTATCTGGCTATGCCTGTTCATCATCTGAAGGAGTATCATAATCACGTTGCCACATGCTGATAAAGATACATCCCACACCGATTACAATAGCACTATCCGCAATATTAAAGGCTGGCCAATGCCACCCCGCTACATGAACATCAATAAAATCTACCACTTTACCCCATTGCAGACGGTCTATCGCATTACCTAATGCCCCGCCTGCCATCATGATGGCACCCCAACGCTGAAAGCGCAACCAATTCCGTGCTATGTAAGGAAGCAGTATTCCGACCGCAACGGCAAGTCCGGTTAATATGACCAATCCCCAGACACCAGCCCCCCCAAACATACCAAAGCTTACACCAGTATTATATACCGGTGCAAAATTAAGGAATGGCAGAACCTCAATAATTCGCGGCGGATCAAAAATCATATCAAGCATGATCAGTTTCGTGATCTGATCAACACAGATAATCATCACCACAAACAGATAGGCCGCATAAAGCCTAGCCATGGAGGACATCATGACAGCGTTGACAAAGCTTATGATCACCTTCGTTAAGTTCGGGTAGAATTTTCCAGCAACGATCACATTTATCACCATCTGCCAGGGCAATCGTCACACCAGTAGTCAGGTCATCATCGTCGATATGGGCGTCAGCAGGTGGTATATCTGCAATCAATGTCGCCCCTGATGTAATAAATACATCTGCGGCATCCAATCCATGAAAAGCGGCAATGACAGCGTCTGGCGCGTATAAGGTAGGATGCGCCTGTAACGAAGATTTGAGAATACCATTATTCCGCGCCTTTTCAATGGCTCCAGTCACGGCCAGACGCGCCGCACGAATACGCGACCATCGGGTAGCCAGTTCATCATCTAGCCAGTGATCAGGCAGATCGGGGAAGGTTTCAAAATGAACCGAGTAATCCGGGTCAGGATAGCGTGTCTGCCATGCTTCTTCTGCTGTAAATGCCAGAATTGGGGCAAACCAGACCACCAGCGTATTGAACAGGATATCCATCACAGTCCGGCATGCCCGCCTTTCCATTGCATTCACGTCACCGCAATAGAGAACATCCTTTCTGATATCAAAATAGAATGCCGATAGATCATTGTTACAGAAATGGTGTAGCAGAGTGAAAATATGGTGATAATCATGTTCACCGGCGGCGGCTCTGATCTGGATATCCAGTTCTTTCAGCCGCATCAATACCCAGCGTTCCAGCTGCGGCATATCGGATATTTCCACTTTTTCAGCATCATGAAAATCGTTCAGACTGCCCAATAGGTAACGCAAGGTGTTGCGCAACCGGCGATAATGATCCACTTGCCGCTGAATGATTTCTTTGCCAATCCGCAGATCATCATAGTAATCGGAATTGGCCACCCAAAGCCGTAAAATATCGGCACCATTCTGGGCAATGATATCTTGCGGGGTAACGGTGTTGCCTAACGATTTTGACATTTTCCGGCCTTGTTCATCCTGAACAAATCCATGGGTCAAAACAGCATTATAAGGGGCTCTGCCACGGGTTCCACATGATTCTAACAGTGAAGAATGGAACCAGCCACGATGCTGATCCGAGCCTTCCAGATACATATCGGCAGGCCAGCTCATTTCAGGGTTATTTTCCAGCAGAAACGCATGAGTCGACCCGGAATCAAACCAGACATCAACAATATCCATAACCTGTTCATAATCATCGGTACTGTAATCATCGCCCAGAAAAAAGCTTGCCGGCTTTTCAAACCAGGCATCTGACCCTTCGGCTTCAAAGGCGGCGGCGATACGGTCAACAACAGCCTGATCACGCAATGGTTCACCTGTCGCTTTGTTGAAAAAGACGGGAATAGGCACACCCCATGCCCGCTGGCGACTGATACACCAGTCCGGCCGGTTGGCAATCATACTGGTCAGACGCGTCTGACCGGATGATGGATAGAACTGGGTTTCTGAAAGCGATTGCAACGCGGTATCACGCAAGTCATTGGTTTCCATGGAAATAAACCATTGCGGGGTATTCCGGAAAATCAGTGGCGCATGGCTTCGCCATGAATGTGGATAGGAATGGGTTACATCGCCACGGCCAATTAATGCCCCGTATTCAGCCAGAATATCAGCTATCTTTTCATTATCTTTCAGGGCACTCATACCGGCAAAGATTGGCAGATGTGCCATTACCCTTCCATCAGCACCGATTGTTTCCGGCACGGGCACACCATGCGCAAGCCCTAGCACATAATCTTCGGCACCATGCCCCGGTGCGATATGGACAATGCCTGTGCCCTGATCTGTTGTGACATAATCGGCAGGAAGCATCGGCACATCATGATCATAACCATGTTCAGCCATAGGATGCGCCAGGATCGTATCACGAAACATCATTGATGGGATATCCGTGATCCGGTCAAGCCCGGTCAGCCCACATGCTTCGGCCACTGATGCGGTAAGATCATCAGCCAGCACAATCTTTTCGCCGGTTTTAGCCAGCGAATCTTCTGCTGTGGCAGTGATCTGATATAGCCCGTATGAAATATCCTCACCATAGGCAGTGGCACGGTTACCCGGCATTGTCCATGGCGTTGTTGTCCAGATAATAATGACCGCATCACGAAGCAGATCATGATCCGTCTGACGAACAGGGAAACGGGCATAGATTGTGGTTGAACGGCGGTCAAAATATTCAATCTCGGCTTCAGCAAGAGCAGTTTTTTCAACAGCTGACCACATGACAGGCTTTGAGCCGCGATAAAGCCCACCATTTATCAGAAACTTGCCGATTTCTGCGGCAATAATGGATTCCGCTTTATATGCCATGGTCAGATACGGGTCAGCCCAGTTTCCCATTACCCCCAAACGCTGAAATTCCTCGGACTGGATATTCACCCAATGCGCCGCAAAATCACGACATTCACGGCGAAATTCAACAATAGGAACCTGATCCTTATCCTTGCCTTTCTTGCGATAGGTTTCTTCGATTTTCCATTCAATAGGCAGACCATGACAATCCCAGCCCGGCACATAATTCGCATCTTTGCCAAGACCGGATTGAAAGCGATTGATCATGTCTTTCAGAATCTTATTGAGCGCATGACCAATATGCAGATTACCATTCGCATAAGGCGGCCCATCATGGAGGATGAATTTTTCCCTACCCTTGCGGTGCGCGCGGAGCTTTTCATAAAACCCCATCTTATTCCACATCTCAATAATCAGCGGTTCATTCTTGGGCAGTCCTGCCCGCATGGGAAAATCCGTTTTTGGAAGAAATACCGAGGATTTAAGATCATCTGTCATTTGCTGGCACTCAATTCTGGTTAGTATGGAATGCGCGTGCGCTTTCCACGTCTTGCGCTATGTGATGACGCAACTGGTCAAGATTGTCAAATTTCTGTTCTGGTCTAATGAAATCAAGAAAACACACATTAATCCTGCGATCATAAAGGTCAAGGTCTACATCAAACAGATTAACCTCTAACCTAGGTGTCTGACCATTCACCGTTGGCCGCATACCAATATTTGCTACACCATAGATTTTAGGGTGATCTGGTGTATCCGGCAACCATGCAGATATGGCATAGACACCAAATGGCGGCAAGACATAATCACCTAGCATAATATTGGCCGTAGGAAAGCCAATGCTACGCCCCCGTTTTTCCCCATGCGATACCATACCACTGATCACATAAGGCCGCCCCAGACCTTTAGCCGCCTCTGTCATATCGGCACGGGCAATGGCCGCTCTGATCCGGCTGGACGAAATCACATCATCATCCATTGTTTCCAGTTCTACTGTTCGGGCATCAATACCATATTGGCGACCTTCTTCGCGCATCATATCCATGCTGCCACTTCGCTGTTTGCCAAAGCCGAAATCCGAACCGGCATAAAGCACCCGCACCCCAAGTGCGGGCAGAATCCGGCTAACAAAATCATGCGCTGTGGTCTGACGCATGGCTTCATCAAACTCCAACCGGATAATCCGCTTTGCCCCTGCTTCGGATAGCAAGGCCAGTTTATCCCTATCATCTGCTAGCGCAAATCCGGGTAAGTCCGGTTGAAAATATCGCCGCGGATGCGGGTGAAATGTGATGACCGATGGAATCAATCCATCACCATGGGCACAGGCTTTGGCGATAAGCTTGCGATGCCCCAGATGCACACCATCAAAATTGCCGATAGCCGCCACCAGTGGTGCGTGATCACCATTACCCTGTTCGGATTGCGGGTGCTGGTTCAAGGACCAGTCTATCACCTGACAATCCGGGGCTATCTGTAATGGACGGATCAAATCTGGAATCATGACTGGGCGGGCTTTCGTAGCAAATGAAATTATCAATAATGCACGGAATATACTTGGGATTTATGGTAAATCAACGTCTGATGCTAGCCAGAACAAAAAATTAACGATAGAATATGGTTATGAATATATCCGATGTGTCCACATTCAATGATCTTATGGCGCTTCCTATCATTCAGCAAATGATCGGCTATGCTGGCAATCTGTTATCCGGATTTGTTATTATTGTCATTGGTTTCTGGGTAAGTGGCCGCATATCCAGAATGATAAGAACCCGTTTATCAAAAATAAAATCGGTTGATGCTACCTTAACACCGGTTATTGCCAGCGTTATCCGCTACATTATTTTGCTGATCACCTTTGTTGCAGGATTGGGCAGTTTCGGCATTGAAACCACATCCATTATCGCTGTTATCGGTGCGGCTGGTCTGGCGGTCGGGCTGGCGCTTCAGGGCACGTTATCCAATGTTGCGGCTGGTGTTATGTTATTATTCCTGCGGCCATTCAAGGTCGGGGACTGGATGGAAACCGGTTCAGTGTCTGGGACAGTAGATGAAATTGGACTGTTTTCGACCGTCATCAACACATTTGATAACATTTATATATCTGTTCCCAATTCGTCCATCTGGGGCAGTATCATCATCAATCATTCAAAATATAATACCCGCCGCATGGACCTGGATATTGGCATTGCCTATGAAACAGACCTGGATTACGCTGAAAAAACGCTCATGGCCTTAGTGACTGATGATCGTGTTCTTACTGAACCGGCACCACAATTTCTTGTCGTGGCCTATGCCGATAGCGCCATCACTGTTCGCTTGCGGTTATATGCCAATGTGGATACCTATTTTCCCCTTTACTGGGATATGATGCGACGGATTAAACCAGCACTTGATCAGGCAGGGATTGGTATTCCATACCCGCAACGTGATATCCGGCTTATTGAAACATCATCAGCAACAGAAAACGAAAAATAGTATTTTATCCCTATGTCATCTTCCGGATATTCATCAGAAAAAAAACAATTCATCACCCGTGATACGCTGGCCAATAACGTTGTGCAGCGACTGGTCCGTGAACGGGGTGATGATCGCACCCTGTTGTCAGATGATGAATTGCTGGCATCACGGCGACAATTGATCCCCGATGATTATAAAGGGGATATCTGGGTATTTGCCTATGGGTCATTGCTGTGGAACCCTGTTATTGAAGTTGACATCCAGAAAATGGGACGGATTTACGGATATCATCGCCGGTTCTGCCTCAAGACAGAGGTGGGGCGTGGCTCTCCGGGTGATCCGGGGCTAGTGTTAGGGCTTGATAATGGCGGTTCCTGTACCGGAATGGCATTGAAAATTGGCTCGGATAATCCGGTGCAAGAACTGGATCTGTTATGGCGACGGGAAATGCTGAACTCATCCTATAAGCCGCGCATGGTATCATTTTTCAGTGATCAGGACAGTCAATCCGGTCATAAAAACAGACAGATTCCGGTGATCAGTTTTGTTATGAACCATCAACATCCCAGCTATATCAAGGAATATGACATCGATACCAAGGCGCGTATGATTGCAACGGCATCCGGATTTGCCGGGCCATGCCGGGATTATCTGATCGAAACCCATAAGGCACTGGCGGCATTAAATATTACTGATCACTACATTAATGAAATCTATAAGGCGATGCTAAAATATTCTTAGCCGGCATATTCTTGACGAAACCCATTTTACAGCATAAAAGCATGGTGAGGCGAGTGTGGCGGAACTGGTAGACGCAGTGGACTCAAAATCCACCGGTGGCAACACCTTGAGAGTTCGAGTCTCTCCACTCGCACCAAATGGATAACCGTCTGGGATATTAACCTTGTCATCCGGCATAGAAACATCGCCAGCACCATGTTCAGGATAGGGACTCCCATGACGGTCAAACCGACATTATTCTCTCGCCTATCCCGACAGATGCTGGCATGGAACAGATGGATGCTTGATCTGGCACGGCGCAAAACCGCGGTGGCATGGCTAGCTTTCTTTTCTTTCATTGAATCCATTTTCTTTCCCATACCTGTTGACCCGATGCTTGCCGTAATGGTAGCCGCCCGGCCGACACGCTTTGTTTATCTGGCTTTTGTGACAACTGTCTTTTCCACGCTAGGTGGGGTGGCTGGATGGTATCTGGGGCATGAAATGGGGTTGGCTGTTATTGAATGGCTTGGCAAAACACATGAGTTTGAGGTGGTTCGCGCTGCTTTTGCCAAACATGGCTGGATGCTGATCATGATGGGAGCCTTTACCCCATTGCCTTATAAAGTCACGGTTATTTCCGGCGGCTTTCTGGGGGTCGGATTATGGCCACTTATTCTGGCATCACTACTCGGACGGGGTAGCCGGTTTTTTCTGGTGGCGGCCATTATCCGGACACGCGCTAACCGCCCATTGGCAACCGCATTGGTAGGAATATTGCTTATCCTTATCGGATTTTTCTGGTGGAAGATATCCACATGATACGGTCATTTTTATCATCCATCTTTAACCCCTATCAGGCCATCAGCATCATCACCCTGATCAGTATCGCTATGCTAACTGCTGCTTATGGCTTTCAATATCTGGGGGGACTTCAACCCTGCACCATGTGCTACTGGCAACGGATACCCCATGCGGCGGTGATTGGCTTTGGTGTAATTTCTTTCTGGCCCCTTCTGCACCGGCATGACTATGCCCGTTTCTATCTGATCATCATCGGATTGATCATGGCGGTTAGTGCCGGGTTAGGGTTCTGGCATGCCGGGGTTGAATGGGGTATATTAACAGGCCCGCAAGGGTGTAGTGGAAACATCAATTTTAGCGGTAATCCCAGTGCCGTTCTTGATACCCTTCTATCCACAAAGCCAGTCAGGTGCGACGAGGTGCCATGGTCTTTTCTTGGGGTTTCCATGGCAGGATGGAATCTGATTATCAGTATCTTTTTATCTGCATATGCCTTTCTTACAGCTTATGCTGAAAATAGAAATACCCATTAATCCCATCAGCGCATAAGGACAGCACAATGAAACGCAAATATAACGATCAAGACGATGTTAGCCGATATCTGCGTGTTGATCATGCTGGTGAATTGGGGGCCAGACGCATTTATGAAGGCCAGCTTGCGGTTCTAGGCAATCATCCGGTTGCCGCAGAAATTCGCCATATGCGGGATCAGGAACAGGAGCATCTGGATACATTCGAAGATTTGCTCAATGAATATCAGGTACGCCCAACGCTATTATCACCATTATGGAACGGTGCTGGATTCATGCTGGGTGCCGTTACTGCCGCCATGGGTCCGAAGGCAGCAATGGCATGCACCATAGCCGTTGAAGAAGTCATAGGTACACATTATGACAAACAGGCCAAATCCCTGAAGGATGAAGATGCGTTAGTTGAAACACTGGAACGGTTCCGTGATGAAGAACTGGAACATCGCGATATTGCGAAAGACCATGATGGTGAACAAGCTATCGGCTATCCGGTTATGCGCCGCATCATTCAGGCCGGGTGTCGGGCTGCCATCAAATTAGCCGAACGGGTTTAACGCTTAAACGCTTTTTCCATCTGATCGTCGGTCAACTGGAAGTCACTTGGCCATTGCTGATTATGATAAGGTTGATTTTTATCCTTGCCGAGCATGTGCTTCTGTTCCTGATCTGACAAAAGCTCACTATCCCAGTACAGATAATCCATCCAGCTATGGTGAAGATAATTTGGCGGAAACCGGCGACCATTTTCCTGCAAGACCCATGTGGTAGGCTGTTTTGGTGGCACCTTGGGGATCATGCCGCAAGCTTGAGGTAATTTATTGGCTTTCAGCAAATTGCACCGCCCGCATGCCGCCACCACATTATCCCATTTCGTCCGGCCACCCCGTGAACGCGGTATCACATGATCAAATGTCAATTCCTGCGCCGGAAACGGTTTCTGGCAATATTGACAGGTAAACCGGTCACGCAGAAATACGTTAAACCGGGTAAATGCCGGAAACCGGCTCTGCTGAACATAATCCTTGAGCGCAATAACACTGGGCAGGCGCATTTTCATGCTTGGTGAACTGATCAAGGTGTCATATTCGGAAATGATCGTAACCCGTTTTAAAAATACGGCCTTGATCGTATCCTGCCATGACCATAAAGAAAGCGGAAAATAACTAAGCGGGCGAAAATCGGCATTCAAGGCCAGTGCCGGAGCTAGTCCCCGATCAGGGCCATGATGGACATGACAATCTAACATGATAACTGCGACCTATGCATATCTTTATGACATCATATCGCTATCATAAATTCAACCAAAATTATGTAAAAAACACAAGATATAGTAGGCACAAGGATAAATTATGCTTCTTTTTGTTATTCAGAACTGATTTCCAGATGATCTTCGATAAATGTGATCAGGCGATTAAGCCCGTCATCAGATATGCCATGACCAACACCTTCACAAGCAAGGGTTTCAACTGAAATCCCGTTTGATTCCAGCACCATCTTTGCCATATCCATCGCCTGAAACGGCACCACCTGATCATCTTTACCATGAACCAGCAGAACAGGCGGCTTTGCCGTTAACGCCTGCGCCATCTGATTAGGGGCAAGCAAAGCACCGGCAATACTGATAATGGCACCCGGCGCTTCTGTCAGCCGAACCCCGCTATATAGTGCCATCATTCCGCCTTGCGAAAATCCGGCAACAGCAAGCTGGCTAGCGGAAATGTGAAATTGTTCCATCAATGCTTGCAACAGTTTCTGAAGCCCCGGAAAGGCTCTTGAGGGGCCTTCATCGATTTGTGTGGCATCAACACCAAGATCAAACCACTGTCTGCCCATAGGATTGGCGGTGCATGGTTCAGGCCCATCAGGGGCACAGATCACAGCATGCGGAAAGCGGGCGGACAGATGCGGGGCAAGATCAATCAGGTCACTTCCATCAGCACCCCAGCCATGCAACAGAACAATCAGTTGTTGCGGCGAAGATGCACCATTATTCTGATGTATAAGAACACTATGATCAGCAATGGATTGGCGAATAACAGTCGACATGATAACCTTTCCTTTCCACCACTATACGCTAACAGAGTGAGAAGAACGAAATCTTTTCTTGATCACGGCAAATTGCCGCAGATAACATAAGTAAGGATAACATCAATAAAGAACATGTTGAACGCAGAATGAACATTGCTATTGCCCCAGAACTGCTAAGTCAGGTCAAAGCGGGTGACATTACCCGCTTTGCTCCATCGCCTTCCGGCTATCTGCATCTTGGTCATTGTTATTCGGCTATGTTCACCCATCACATTGCAGCCGCAAGCGGCAATAAGATGTTGCTACGCATTGATGATATCGACAGCACCAGATGCAAACCGCATTTTATCGATGCCATTTTTTCAGATCTGGATTTTCTAGATATCCCCTATGCCCAGCCTGTGCGTTATCAAAGCCAGCATCTGGATAGTAGCCGGGATGCCCTTCGCTATTTGCAGGAACAGGATTTGATCTATCCCTGCTATCTCAGCCGGCGGGAAATTAATGATCTGTTATCCGCCCCACATGAAGCCACAAATACCGATCAGTTGATCAACCCGCAACAACGAGAAGACAGGGAAAACAGCGCTATGGAACCGGCTTGGCGATTGAGAATGGATCATATTCGCCGTCACCTGCCATCACTTGCCGCTTATGATCTGATCCATGGTCAGATTGATATTGATCTTAATGCCATAGCCGATGAAGTCATAGCCAGACGAGATATTGGCAGTTCATATTTGCTTAGCACAGTGCTGGATGATCACGACACCGGCATCACTCTCATCACCCGCGGCGATGATTTGCTTCATGTTGTTCCTGTTCAGCGTATTTTGCAGGAATTACTGGGGTTTAACGCCCCGCGCTATGCCCATCACAAGCTTATTATGGATAATGATGGAGACCGATTTGCCAAGCGAAATAATGCCCTTGGCATACATCATTTGCGGCAACAGGGCATGACCAGAGATGAAATTATCCACGCCATGACAAAATGTCGCGATAATTTATAAAAAATTTAGGTCATGAATGTTGACTTTTTATCGCTTGGGTCACATATCACATCCATGACGTCTTAAAGACGTTCATTTCCTCCCTAACTCGGTCGCGGGCAGTCCCCGCGACTTTTTTTTGGCGTTCATTCGGCTTACCTTTAAAGAGAATAAAACCAGCCTATCGCTTTTCCTAGCTTTAGCTTTCCGGAAAGGTTGGCGTTGGCCACATCATGGCAACAAGAATGCTAATCGATATCATCATGACAAGCGCTATCGATAACATGATCATGGCTTGCCAGCCATAAAGATAATGCATGGTTGCTGCCGCCAGTGAAGATAGAGCCATCATGAATGTGATCATCAGGTCTGCCAATCCCTGTACCCGTGGCCTTTGTTCAGGTGAACAGGATTCCGCAACAATGCTTGAGCCACCAACAAAGAGCATGTTCCAGCCCAGTCCAAGCAAAATCAGGGTAACCAGATAATGCCAGAAACTGTTCCCTGACAAGGTCACCATCATCATGGCCAGATAAAAAATCACACCAGCCCATAAAATGGATATTACCCCAAACCGGCGGATCAAATGGCCAGTGATCAGTGATGGCAACAGCATAGCCACCACATGCCATTGAATGATGATGGCATTGCTATCATTACTAAATTGTTCCGTATTGACGATCTGTAATGGTGTTGCTGTCATAACAAATGTCATGACCCCGTAACCAATCGATGCTGAAATCAGGCCTGCTATAAATAATGGTTGCTGGAAAATGGCTCCTATGGGAACAGATTTTTGACTTTTATTTGTCAAAGCAAAAGGCTTTATCCGCAGAAATGGCAAGGTTAACAGAGCGCAGGCTTGTACCGCGGCCGCAGTGAAAAAACAACCTGCATAAATATGGTCAGGTATAGCCAGATATGTCAGGCGGGTCAGATTAGGCCCTAGAAATGCTGCTAGGATACCGCCAGCTAGCACCAGCGATAATGCTCGTGCCTTGTTACCTTTATCAGCGTTATCAGCAGCGGCATAGCGATAGAATTGTGCCACGCCATGAGTGACCCCAAGCATGACGGATGCCGCCGTGAATAAAGGAAATGATTTGATGATTGTTGCCTGCCCAAGCAACAGACATGCCACCACCCCAATAACTGCGGCAATGATGAATATGATCTTGCGACCAAATCGACCCATAATCAGCGAAGCTGGAAGCGTCGTGAGCATAGACGCAATAAACAACATGGATAAAGGAAGCGTAGCCAGCCATGGCCGGGGCGCAATATTCACACCCACAAGGCTGGTAACAATGATATTCATATTCACCGTTGTCATGAAAACGGCTTGCGATATGGAAAGCAGGGCGATATTTCGCCCATTTGCCGACACTACCATTCTCCGGTATTTGGCATTGATGCCCATGGGTCGGCAACAGGTTTTGGATCACCAATCTGAAGCAATTCAACAGAAATATTATCAGGAGAGCGAACAAAAGCCATTCGCCCGTCACGCGGCGGTCGGTTAATGGTTACCCCCATATCCTGCAAATGCTGACAAAGCGCGTAGATATCATCAACAGCATAGGCCAGATGGCCAAAATTGCGGCCACCATCATATACTTCATCACTATCCCAATTATAGGTCAGTTCAAGCGCAGGGGCGCGGGTTTTGGCGAAACTGGCCTGATCATCCGGTGCAGCAAGAAAAATCAGCGTAAACTTAGCGTCCGGGTATTCGTTACGGCTGACTTCTGTCAGACCTAGCCCATCACACCAGAAACGAAGCGACGTATCGATATCGGTGACACGAACCATTGTATGAAGATAATGCATTAGCGTTATTTACCTATTCGTCTTTACATAAAATGCTATCTCAAATAACGTGACATTATTCAAACTAAAAAGATAGCCAAATCCGTATTTACCATGTCGTCCTTAATATCCAAATCTATTCGTGCAGGCGTTGATATTGGCGGTACATTTACTGACATTGTTCTGGAAATGCCATCTGGTCAGATATCAACCAAGGTACTAACCACCTATGCCAGACCTGAGGACGCTATTATAGAAGGCTTGCTGGCAGTCTGTCATAAAGCTGATATCTCCCCATCTGATATCGGCATGGTCATTCACGGCACAACCCTTGCCACCAATGCCCTGATTGAACGCCGCGGTGCCAAGACCGCACTTATAACAACACAAGGGTTTCGTGATGTTATCGAAATGCGGACAGAAAGCCGGTTCGAACAATATGACCTGAATCTGGTGTTACCAGAACCGTTGATTCCGCGTGAATACCGCTATACGGTGAAAGAACGGCTATTGGCTGATGGAAGCATAGACACCCCGCTTGATATTGATGACGTCATAGCCCTTACTGACGAATTAAAGGCGCAATCTATCCAGAGCATTGCTGTCGGGCTTCTGCATTCTTATGCTAATCCCGTGCATGAACAACAGATTGGTGCCATTCTGGCTGAATATGTGCCTGACATGCTAGTATCCCTATCATCAGATGTATCACCGCAAATGCGCGAATATGAACGGTTTAATACCGTTGCCGCTAATGCCTATGTGAAACCGATCATGGCATCCTATCTGGAACGGTTAAAATCGCGGCTAAAGGATAATGATATTTCTGCACCTGTCTTTCTGATGCATTCTGGCGGCGGTATAATGGATTTGGAAAGCGCGGCCGCCTTTCCGGTCAGATTAGTGGAATCAGGGCCGGCAGGCGGAGCCATTTTTGCCGCAGATATCGCATCACGTTTTGGCTTAAATCGTGTTGTGTCTTTTGATATGGGGGGAACAACAGCAAAAATATGCCTGATCAAAGACCAGAAACCAAAAACCTCACGCAGTTTTGAAGTCGCCCGAAGTTATCGGTTTAAAAAAGGGTCTGGCATGCCGATTTCCATTCCGGTGATTGATATGGTGGAAATTGGCGCCGGTGGCGGGTCTATCGCGTCACTGGATGCGATGCAGCAAATACGGATTGGCCCTGAATCTGCTGGTTCTGAGCCGGGGCCCGCTAGCTATCAGCGCGGCGGCACGCGGCCAACGGTAACCGATGCTGATCTATTGATGGGGAAACTTGACCCTGACCATTTTGCGGGCGGGTCTATCCAGTTATCGGTGACACAAGCGGAAAGCACCGTGACCGAACACATTGCCACTCCGCTTGATCTCACCCGTGCTCGCGCCGCTTTTGGCATGGCGGAAGTGGTAGATGAAAATATGGCAAATGCAGCCCGTGTTCATGCGGTTGAAAGCGGAGAAGATTTAGCCAGCTATGCCATGATTGGTTTTGGCGGTGCTGGTCCTCTGCATGCCATCCGCCTGGCACAGAAGCTTCATATTAATCGTGTCCTTATTCCCGCATCAGCCGGTGTCGGGTCAGCGGTCGGGTTTCTTAAAGCACCATTCAGTTTTGAAGCCAGTCAGTCGCTCTATATCCGGCTATCAGACTGGCGGCAGGATGATATTATGAGCATGCTCAAGGCACTCACCATTCAGGCCAGACAGTTTGTTGAAACGTCGGTGCCCGATGCCGATATTCATATCACAGCAAAGGCCTATATGCGTTATGTCGGACAAGGCTGGGAAATCCCGGTCGAGCTGGATTCTGATTGGTGCGATAGCCCGGATAAAGATATGATCATGCGTATGTTTGAAGACCGTTATAGTCTGTTATTCAGCCGCATTGTTGATGGCCTTGATATTGAAATTACCAGCTGGACGGTTCTGGCTTTCACTCCTCTTGATCCTGCCAGACAGGCAAAATCTGCTGATAAATATCACCATGAAACCAGCACGGCTAAGCGTGTAATGGCTGATCTGGTTGATGGGGAACCCCTGGATGCGGCGGTGTTTGAACGTCATACCCTTAATCATGGTAGTGTTATCAAAGGTCCTGCTGTCATTACCGAAGCAGAAACGACTATCCTGATTCCACGCGGCGGCTTGGCTATCCAGCATGAGGACGGCACCATTGATATACGGTTAGACGGGCAACTGGATGATGATACAGAAGGGAGACGCTAAACATGCTTGATGCTGTTGCACTGCAGATTATGTGGAACCGCCTTATCGCTGTCGTTGAAGAACAGGCGCAGGCCTTGATCCGAACTGCTTTTTCGACCTCTGTCAGGGAAGCTGGTGATTTATCAGCCGGTGTCTATGATGAAAAGGGAAACATGCTGGCTCAGGCGGTGACAGGAACACCCGGTCATGTCAATGCCATGGCAGAATCAGTTGGCCATTTTATGCGGGAAATTGGTATTGCGCATATGGCAGATGGTGATGTTTATATTACCAATGACCCATGGATGGGCACAGGACATTTACATGATATCACAGTAGTAACACCGGTATTCCGTCACCAGAAACTTATCGGATTTTTTGCATCCACTGCTCATGTGGTTGATGTAGGTGGCCGCGGATTTGGTGCTGAT
Source organism: Puniceispirillales bacterium (SeqCode) (assembly GCA_049595035.1). GTDB lineage: Bacteria > Pseudomonadota > Alphaproteobacteria > Puniceispirillales > UBA1172 > UBA12202. The sequence continues at coordinate 41,451 of JBMYKD010000013.1, forward strand.
GGGAATTCGCTTTACGAAGAAGGTATTCAGATACCGATTATGCGTTTTATCAATAAAGGTGATGTCAATCATGATCTGATCACGATTATTCGCCAGAATGTCCGTGAAGCGGATCAGGTTGTTGGTGATATTTACGCTCTGGCCACGTCTAATGATGTTGGGGCAAAACAGCTAATGGCTATGCTGGACGAATATCATGCTGCTGATCTTAATCAGATCTCCGATTTTATTCTGACCCGTTCCCATGAAGCCACCATTGAACGTATTGCCGGACTTACCGAAGGTTCAGCCAGCGCAAAAATGGATATTGACGGCTTTGATCAAATCATCACCATAGCCATCACTGTTACCATAGAAAAAGACCGCATCTGTGCCGATTTCAATGGCACATCCGGCGTTGACAAGAAAGGCATAAATGTACCTCTTGTCTATACCAGAGCCTATACATGCTATGGGCTGAAAGTCGCCATTGCCCCCGATATTCCCAATAATACCGCCTCACTTGCGCCTTTTGTTATCGATGCGCCTGCTGGCAGTATCGTCAATGCAGAACGTCCCGCACCAGTAGCTTTGCGCCATGTGGTAGGTCAGATGTTGCCAGACGTGGCTTTTGGGGCATTGCACCAATTGCTGGCAGGCGGCATACAAGCCGAAGGTGCAAGCGCCTTATGTAACTTTCAGGTGAGTTTGTCACCGGCAAAAGACGGTAATGCGCCAGCTAACGCCAAATCAGCAGAGGTATTATCCTTTAATTCTGGCGGCACAGGCGCGCGCGCCGGCCTTGACGGATTAAATGCTACCGCCTTTCCCAGCGGCGTGATGACCATGCCGGTGGAAGCTACCGAAAATGTTGGGCCGCTGATCATCCGGCGCAAAGAATTGCGTCCGGATAGCGGCGGTGCTGGCAAATATCGCGGCGGGCTAGGTCAGGTGATGGATGTTGCGGCGCGTGATGGCTATGACATGGTATTTTCGGCCATGCTTGACCGTGTTGATCACCCTGCAAGAGGGCGCGAAGGTGGTAAATCCGGCGGTGCAACAACGCTTAAAACCAGCGATGGTCACATTCTGCGTGGCAAAGGTCGGCAGTCTGTTACTACCGGAAGTACCGTTCATCTGGCCTTTGCCGGTGGTGGCGGCTTTGGCAACCCACTGGAAAGAGATCGGGCATTAGTCAGGCGCGATTTGCGCCGCGGCTATATCACGGCAAATGCGGCCATGACTGATTATGGTATTTCTGCTGATGAAATCAAATCATGGAACAATTCGCATGACTGATTTTGTGAAAGCGGACCGGCTGGCTAAGGTCAAGGTATCTGAAATTGTCGTGATGAGTGAAGCGGCCAGACAGCGTCGGGCAGAAGGGCATGACGTGATCAATCTGGGTATTGGTGAACCGGATTTTGATACCCCTGATCATGCCAATGATGCCGCTATTGCCGCTATTAATCATCATGATACCCATTACCCCCCTATTGCCGGAAAGCCCGAATTACGCGAAGCCATTGCCGCCTTATATGATGGACGTGGTGGAACCATGCGCCGACCCGAACATGTTCTGGTATCCAGCGGGTCAAAATACACCCTTCTCAATGCCATGCTTGCCAGCGTCAATCCGGGGGATGAAGTGATCATGCTTGCCCCGTTCTGGACATCCTATGCTGATATCGTCCGGCTATGTGGCGGCATTCCCGTTATTATCCCTAATGATGGGGCGCGGCAGTTTAGACCTGATCTGGATCAGATAGCCGCGGCCATGACACCCCGCACCCGATGGATCATGATCAATTCACCAAACAATCCATCTGGTGCGGTGCTATCAGCTGATGACTTGCGGGGGATTGGTGATCTGATTAAAGCCCACCCCCAAGCCATGCTTCTGAGTGATGAGATTTATGAACATATTGTCTATTCTGAAAAATTTATTTCTGTGGCAGATGCCCTGCCAGATATCGCTGATCGTATATTGATTGTCAGCGGTGTTTCAAAATCATATGCCATGACCGGATGGCGACTAGGCTATGGCATTGGCTCAAAGGAATTGATTGCCGCCATGACAGCGGTTCAGGCACAGGGCACATCCGGCACTACAACAATATCACAGGCCGCCGCACTTGCCGCTATAACCGGTGACCAGTCTATTCTTGCAACACAAAGAGATATCTTCCGGCAACGGCGTGATCTGGTTTGTCAGCACATCAAAGCCATGAACGGATTAACGACAGAGATTCCCAAAGGGGCATTTTATGTGTTTGCCTCATGGCAGAACTGTCAGGGCTGGAAAGATGTTCATGGTAATATCCTGCAAAGTGATATGGATTTTTGCCAGTTTATCCTGAATGAAGCCAATGTTGTAGTCATCCCCGGTTCATCTTTTTCCATGAATGGCTATTTCCGCATATCCTATGCGTCTTCAACCGACGAACTCGAAGAAGCCATGAAACGGATAGCGCATGCCATGACCAGCCTCAAGCCTGCATAATCCATCATATTGCCGTTATTTCGACAGGGCGGCAATGACATCTGCAAGCGTTTCATAATATGGCGGTGGTGGCGGTGCTGGTCGTGCTAACATAAACACGGGAAGCTCTAATTCTCGCGCCGCCAGAAGCTTTGCAAAAGACGCAGACCCCCCCGCATTTTTCACTGCCAGATGGGTAATGCCTAGCTGTTGAAACAGGTGCTTTTCATCTGCTACATCTGCTTGCGGCAAGGCCGCAATAAAATTGATTTTACCTTGTGTATCAGGAGTTTTTAATGCGCGTGCTGTCACCCTGAACCGATGCCCGGATGGAAGCGCGGCTATGCCTTCTTGTCCTGCCGCCAGAAACAGATGTGCATCATCCGGTACAGCCGCATAGAGATCAGCCAGCATCTTGAATTCTTTCCAATGATCCTCAACCCCTGCCTGCCATGCTGGCCGCCACAGGGTAAGCCGTTCGACCCCGGTCAGTTCTGCCGCTTTAACCGCATGTGCTGTCATGCGGGCAGCATAGGGGTGGGTGGCATCAACCAGATGCGTTACATGATGTTCGGCCAGATATGCGGCCAGTCCGTCGGCGCCGCCAAATCCCCCATAGCGCACAGCCAGATCAACAGCAATCGGGGTTGGCGTTACCCCTGCCAGTGATAGCATGGCATGCCAGCCATGAGCAGCAGCATGATTAGCCAGTTGCCGCGCCTCACGCGTGCCGCCAAGGATAAGAATATTCGGTGTCACGATTCGCTAACTTCTGACAAGATATTACCTTCACGATCAACAATCATCAGCCCCAGCATGGTTGGTGCCCCGCCAATCATATCACGGCATGTTGCCATGGCTGAGTTGGCTATTACCGTTGCCAGTCTAGCCCGATCACCAGCATCAAGCATAGTGGCCACTTCAAGGGCTGAATTGGCATTGGCAATACCATCTGATGCTATCCCCTGCTGATATGCGATTTTGGCCAGATTATCAAAATCAATCTGGCTTCGGGCAGAATGAAGGTCGGTTGCCCCTTGCGCCAGCTTGATCATTTTGCCAAAGCCGCCCGCGATGGTAAGCCGTTTCACCGGATGACGACGGAGATATTTGAGCATGCCACCAACAAAATCACCCATATCAATCAGGGCAATGACAGGCAGATGATATTTCTGTTGAACCGCTTTTTCTGATGTTGCACCTGTTGATCCGGCAATATGATCTAGCGCATTAGCGCCAGCCACATCAATACCGCGGTGAATAGATGCTATCCATGCCGAACAGGAAAACGGCCGGACAACACCCGTTGTTCCTAAAATAGAAATGCCGTTAATGATACCTAATCTGGGGTTCCATGTTTTCTGTGCTATTTCCCTGCCATTAGGGACTGATATGGTCACTTCAATATCTGGTGACCCACCGATATTTTCAGCCAGACTGTTGATAATATCGCTGATCATCTTTCGCGGGACAGGATTGATGGCCGGCTCGCCCACTGCAATGGGAAGCCCCGGCCGCGTCACTACGCCAACCCCTTCCCCTGCATGGAATATCACCCCTGACCCGCTAGCTGCCCTAGTCACCGTGGCACGGATTTCTGCACCATGTGTGACATCCGGATCATCACCAGCATCCTTGATTACGCCTGCAGAAAAACTGTTCCCATCTGCGGCAGTATAGGAAATATCAAGGGTTGCCGCTTTGCCGGATGGAGTATCAATGGTGACGGTTTCAGGAAATGTTCCTGTCACCATTGCCGTATAAGCGGCATATACAGACGCTGTTGCACATGTTCCTGTTGTCCAGCCGAAGCGAAGTGTTGTTTTCAATGTCTGTTGCATTATAATATGGCACTATTCATGATACATTACACATCGTATCATGCCTCATAATGGAAAAGGAATCTATGTTGTCATGACATCATCACAACAGCCATTATCCAGAACACCTCTGCCCACCATCCCCGGTGAGGACTGGCCTGAGTTTTTATCAGGCTGGGTATGGCTGGCCGGAGCTGGCCCCGGTGATCCCGGTTTAGTGACCTTGCATGTTCTTAACGCATTACAGCAAGCTGATATTGTTGTCTATGATGCGCTTATCGATTCGCGAATACTGGATTGGGTTCGCCCCGGAGCAATCATCGAATATGCGGGTAAGCGCGGCGGAAAACCATCACCAAAACAGCGTGACATTTCTATCCGGCTGATTGAACTGGCTCAACAGGGTATGCGTGTTTTACGGCTAAAAGGCGGTGATCCTTTTGTTTTTGGTCGCGGAGGTGAGGAAGCGCAAACACTGGTGCAGGCCAATATTCCTTTGCGTATTTTACCCGGTATTTCTGCGGGTATCGGCGGACTTGCCTATGCCGGCATTCCTGTCACGCATCGTGATGTTAATCAGGCGGTGACCTTTCTTACGGGGCATGACCGGACTGGCCTTGCCCCATCAGCGGTTAACTGGCAGGGCATTGCTGATGGCAGTCAGGTTATCGTCATGTATATGGCGATAAAGCATTTACCTGAAATATGTGAGAATCTCATCAGCGCAGGCCGCCAATCATCTGAACCGGTGGCTATTGTCAGCAATGCCAGTCTGCCACATATGAAAGTGCTGGAAACCACCCTTGGTAATGCGCCACAAGATGTGATTGATCATGACATTACCCCACCTGCTATTATCGCCGTTGGTGAAGTGGTGCGCATGCGCCAGTGCCTAGACTGGATTAGCCAGATGAATGGCCACCCCCCGCGTGATACTGACCCACTTGGCACCCGCCAGCATGAGGATAGTGCCTGATGGCAAAAACCGGATTTGCGCTGACAGCGACAGCATCTGGTAGCGGTAAAACCCTGATAACGCTTGGGCTTCTCAGGGCACTTCGTGAAAATGATTATGCGATCTGTTCGGCCAAATCTGGCCCCGACTATATTGATCCGGCTTTTCATGATGCTGCCACGGGCCAGTACGGATTTAATCTAGATAGCTATGCCATGCGGCCAGAACTGATAAAGCATCTTGCGGCAAGGGCTGATGGTGATCTGTTGGTAGTTGAAGGCGCCATGGGGGTAGCTGATGGCGGGGTAGCCAGCACCGCAAATCTGGCCGCTATTCTAAATCTTCCGCTCATCCTCATCATGGATGTAAGGGCACAGGCGGAAACCGCCGCCATGATTGCAGGCGGGATACGTCATATGCTTAGTCAGGCAGATCAGCCCGTGCATATGGCTGGCGTTATTCTCAACCGATGCCGGAGCAACCGCCACCAGACCATGATTGAACAGGCCATGACAGATGCCAAGATACCGGTTTTAGGTGCATTGCCTGATCATGAACACCTCACCCTACCATCCCGTCATCTGGGGCTTGTTCAGGCGGCAGAATTATCCGCCGACGGCAGGCTTGAAGACGTTATGACACAGATGTCAAAAACGATAAGCGATCATCTAGACCTGCACCAGCTTGTTACATTAGCCCGCCCATTATCATCTGCATCTGGTCAAATGATGGAACCAATGGCACCACCAGCCCAGCGCATTGCTATCGCCATGGATAAGGGTTTTGCCTTTTCCTATCGCCATCTCATAGAAAGCTGGCAAAGACAGGGGGCTGAGATTATTCCCTTTTCGCCCCTGGCGGATGAAGCGGCCGATACCAACGCTGATCTGATCTATCTGCCCGGCGGCTATCCGGAATTATCACTTGATGTATTGGCAAATGCCACGCGCCTGAAAACCAGCCTGATCAAGGCAGCACAGAAACAGGTTCATATCTATGGAGAATGTGGCGGCTATATGATCCTGGGGAAAGCTATTATTGATGAAAAGGGTAAAACCTTTCCCATGACAGGTCTGCTTGACCTGACGACCAGCTTTGCGAAAAGATCACTTCATCTTGGCTATCGTAAACTGACACGGCTAGCGGATATGCCTATACCGGCACTGGCCTATGGGCATGAGTTTCATTATACCACGGCCATTCGAGAATACGGCCAGCCCCTGTTTCGGGCACAGGATCGTCAGGATAAAGATTGTGGCAAGATGGGACTAGTTAAGGATACGGTTTTTGGATCATACGCTCATCTGATTGCGGCATCGTAACGGTTATTCGCCGCGTTCATCCTTATTACCACGTTTGACCCGCAAAACATGAACATGATCCTTATCATAAAGCGCAGAATCGCGAAACGCATTATCATGATTCAAGCCGCGCCCGACAAATATCAAGGCCGTTCGGGTAATTTTGGCTTCCATGACTTTTTTCCGGATATTGGACAAGGTGCCATATAGAAATTGCTGATCTGGCCAGCCTACCCGATAGGCAATCACCACAGGGCATTCTTGCCCGTAAACCGGAGCCAGCACCGCTTCAATTTCCCGCAAATTCCTTACCGAAAGATGGATAGCAAGCGTTGCTTTGGTTCGCGCCAGATTTTCCAGCTCTTCCCCTTCAGGCATAGGCGATGATTTCATTGCTGTTCTTGTTAGAATAATGCTCTGGGTGACTTCCGGAATCGTTAACTCAATCCCCATTTCTGCCGCCGCCGCCGCATAAGCCGGCACCCCCGGCACGATTTTATAATCAATATCATGTGTTTTTAATCGCCGTATCTGTTCTGCTATCGCCCCATACAGAGAAGGGTCACCAGAATGGACTCTGGCCACATCATGACCATTGGCATGGGCATCAATGATGATTGACATAATATCATCCAGAGTCATGGATGCCGTATCCATAATGGTTTCAGCCTGGCTTTCGGCGACCACGGCTTCTGGCACCAATGATCCGGCATAAAGACAAGTTTGGCATCGCCTGATCAGATCACGTCCCTTGACAGTGATAAGGTCTGGATCACCAGGCCCTGCACCAATAAAAAATACAGTCATTGTTATGTCCTCTGATTATCCGGCTTGTTTTCGTCAATGCGCTTAGCATAGCCGCGCGGCGTATAAACCGCTTTGCCTGTTCCGCGCTTAAAGCAACGTGATGCAGATGAACCAATCATAACGACGGTTAGCATATCGACTTCATCCACTTCCAGTGTGGCCAGTGTCCGATAATGCACCTGTTCTTCGGGTCGCCCCAGATTGGATGCTAACACAACCGGCGTATCAGCTGGTCTATGAGCCAGCAAGATATCCCTTGCTTTGGCCAGTCCGACCCGGCGACGACGTGACACCGGATTATAAAACGCAATGACAAAATCCCCTTCGGCAGCAGCGATAATCCGTTTTTCAATATGTTCCCATGGCGTCAGCAGATCAGAAAGGGAAATGGTACAGAAATCATGGCCAAGCAAAGCACCTGATCGGGCAGCAGCAGCTTGAAGGGCCGACACACCGGGGGCAGAGCTAACCGCAACCCGTCTGGCCGCATCGGAAACACCGCCATCGGATTGATCCCTGTCCAGCAATTCAAATACCAGCGCACCCATGGCATATATCCCCGCATCACCAGAACATATGATCGCAATATTCCGGCCTTTTCCGGCTTCTTCAAGTGCATAACGGCATCTGTCTTCTTCCTGTCCAAGCGCATAATCAGCACGCGGTTTATCAGTAGCAATATGGCCAAGCAGATCAATATAGAGATGATATCCTACCAGTTCATCGGCCATCCGGATCATCCGGGTGGCTTCCGGTGTTCGCCATGCTGATTGTCCGGGGCCAATCCCGACCAGCATGACCTGCCCGCGATGTCGGCTATGCTGACCTAGATGATCACCATCTGGGCTTATGGCGATTGCGGCGGTAGCATGTGCTGTTTTGCGTTTGCCAGCAAGCATGTAACCACCCTTACCCGCGGCGGCAAGGGCAGATGCTTCTGCAACGCTATGGGTCCCGATTTCATCAAAGACAACCTGCGATGGCTGGGCTACGCGCGGGGTTTCCCTATCTAGATGATCAGCGGGATAAAATCGCAATGGCACCGCCAATCTGTCGGCTAATGCCAGCATAGCCGGCTCATCTGCTTTCAGATCAACGCTCCAGATACCGGCAATGATATGTGGTGATAATTCATGATCACTGAGCAGACCGGATACCAGTTCAGCCATTTCATCAGATGGACAATCACGGGAAGCACCTACCCCAAGGCATGCCAGACGCGGATGATATACCAGATGATCAGGGGAATATGATTGTGGCCTTAGCGATAATATGACGGAAATATCAGCCTTTTCTGCCGACTGTTTTTCCATCGGGGCAAGCCATTTCTGCCATGATGCCTCAATGTCAGAAAGATGATCTGGCACATCCGAAACAAGCCGGAATGTCGCCCCATCATTAAGCCGTGCCATTACAGATGCAGCTTCCGTGGGATGCGCCAGAATAAACGGTATGGGCGGCTGATCCAGACTAACCCCCAGCTGTATATCACCAGCGGTAGAAATAGCGGCATTGCCGCCAGTGGCGTTTGCCAGCATGCGCGATAGCATATTGCCCCCATGATGACCGCCTAATAACGGAATAACACTTGATCCATCATCAGCGATAGATATCACCGGCGGTTCCGTCCATTTATCGATTAGATGTCCTGCTAGGGCGCGGATAAGAATCCCTGCCGAGCAAATGCCGATAATGGGGAATCCGGCGGCAAAACTATCCTGAATATGAGGAACGGTTTTATCAAAAACATGATCAGGCATGATATGATCTTCATCAAAACTTCCTGATTTGGCATGCCAAGACAGATTACATGTCGTGGTGAGTTGACGTGCCAGTTTCGCACCATGTCTGGTCATGCTGATTAAAACGGGAACAGGCATATTGATGCTGGTTAAGCTATCCATGGGTCAGTTCCTTTATAGATCAGGATCATGGAAAAATACGGGGCATCTGTCGGGGCATCATGCAATGGCATTACCTGTTGATGCGGTAGGCTGGCATGACTGATATAGACAGCCTGATCCATCAGGCCCAGATCGGATATCAGTTGCCGCAATCTGTCCAGATGACGACCAAGTTTTATGATCACCAATGATTCAGATGCCATCATAGCATCGCGCAAACGATCATTGTCTAGGGGGGCTGCAAGCACCGTCAATACATCCAGCCTTGCTGCCAGAGGGCGAAGCGCGGCTGAAGCAGAGGCAACAAGCGACGAAACACCGGCAACCATTTCTACCTCTACCTCATCCCGAAGTCGTGCCAGTAAATACATGAATGAGCCATAGAATAGCGGATCACCTTCACATAATACAACAACGTCCTGACCGGCATGTAAATGCCCCAGCAGCGTTTCTGCCGCCGCATCATAAATGGCCTGTGCCGGTGCCCGACCAGAAACCATGGGAATAACGATAGGTATTTCAATAGCATCAGGATGGATAGCATCTGCCATAATTTGCCGCGAAAAACTCTCACCACTATCTGGCGCCGGATAGGCAATGACTCTGGCCTCACTGACAATGCGCCATGCTTTTCGGGTCACTAATTCCGGATCACCGGGGCCTGTTCCAATTCCGAATAACCGGCCTTTTCTTGTTTTCATTTTTCTATTCCCTTTTCCCATACCCATTGGCTAACAGGCATGGCACTGCGCCAGCCATAATATGGCCCCACCGGTTCCGCATGACTAATGGCAATACGCACCAGTTGACCACCAAAATCTTGACGCAACATCAGCAAAATTGCCTCGCTTTCCAGTGTCACGGCATTTACCACCAAGCGGCCACCAGATTTGAGCCGTTTCATGACAATTTCAGCAAGCTCACGACTTAACCCCCCACCGATGAACACCGCATCAGGCGGCTCCAGTTCTGCCGCAAGAGTTATATTTTCACCCCGCACCCCGCCCCATTTTGGCACACCCAGCCTGATAGCATTGCTTTCCGCTACGGCCAGCCGGTCAGCGCGTTGTTCAACCCCGATAGCACGCGCATGCGGGGCGGCACGCATCCATTCAATACCAACCGAACCAGACCCACATCCCAGATCCCAGAGCAGATGGCCAGATGCAGGTTTTAATCGCGCCAGAGTGATTGCTCTTACATCAGATTTTGTCAGCTTGCCGTCGCTTTCATAGGCACTATCAGCAAGCCCCGGAACAGAGGGATAGAACGCTTCCATATAATCAGGGCAGGCAATGGCCAGAACATGAAAATCTGCAACAGAAGGCGGTTGATCTGCCCAGTCATCAGCTTCACCATCATATCTGGCTTCATCTTTGCCGCCCATGTGGGCAAGAGCTGTCATTTTGGCTGTCCCTGCCCCGATTGCCACCAGCTGTTGAGCCACCTGTTGCGGGGTAGCGGCACTATCGGCCAGTAACAGAATCCGTGCGGATGGCATAACAGCCGCCCTGATATGTTCAACCGGACGGCCATGCAGCGTCATGGTATGAAGATTTGCCATAGGCCAGCCCATGCGGCTTGCGGCTAGCTGAAAGCCTGATGGCGCCGGTTCACATCGCATTTCTTCTATGGGGACACGGGTAATGATACTGCTTCCCGCCCCGTACCAGAGAGGGTCACCTGTTGCCAAAATCACTGTTGGCGTTCCGCGCCATTCTGCCAAAACATCATAAATTTTGGAAAACGGGCTTGGCCAGGTGATAACCTCTGCTGTTATATCATGTTCATTTATAGCTGTGATCAGTCTTTCAGGTGCAATAATATGCCGCGCTGATTTCAATCGTTTCATCTGATCACATGTAAGATCAGCAAGCCCATTTTCACTTACCCCGATAATATCAAGCCAGATCATGTCTGCTCACCATCAGTCGCGGCGCTTGCCATAATCGCCAATGCATTAACCGCCGCCGCCGCCATAGCTGACCCGCCACGCCTGCCTTTAATCGTGATAAATGGGGTTTTGCCGGCATCTGCTATCAAGGCATCTTTTGATTCTGTTGCACCTACAAATCCCACCGGAAAACCCAATATGGCGGCTGGTTTTGGCCATCCTGAAGCCAGACGTTCCAGCAAATGAAATAATGCTGTCGGCGCATTGCCAAAGGCAACAATCGCGCCTTCGATATCATCATGCCAGTGATCAACCGCCGCCGCAGACCTTGTGGTTCCCAGCATCTTTGCTTCTGCTGCTACATCCGCATGATTAAGGGTAACAATAACAGGATTTTTTGCTGGCAGAAACTTGGCCGTAATACCTGATGCCAGCATCTGGCAATCACATATGATGGGTTTACCCTGACGGAGGCATCCCATCGCACGATCAACAATATCATCTGACCAGATCAGATCATCTATCACATCCGGCATAGCTGAAGCATGGATAATCCGTTCAACCAGAGGTGCAACTGATTTAGGCAGGTCGGCTAATGCTGGCACCGCCGCCCGAACCCGTTCAAAAGATTGTGCATAAATCGCATCCGGGTCTTTGATATAATCATAAACAGCAGACATCAGCTTTTGTCTTTGGGCCTATTCAATACTGATTTAGGGCCAAGCGG